>NZ_JACHGW010000003.1:0-600000 GCF_014202505.1 Armatimonas rosea
GTTGGTCAGACAGAAGAGGGCGTGATTCGTCGCTACATCCAGGATCAGGGCAAGCCAAGCCAAAACTGAGCCTCTGTATCTGCTGTATTTGAGCCACTGTCTCTGATGCTCGGTCTATGAGAAAGTGGGAACTCTTGAGGCTTCTGCGGTGTCCGCTTTTAATAAAAAGCTCCGGCCTTCAGGCCGGAGTATTTTACTCCCCGGCGGGGTTATTCCGTCTTGGCGCTGCGGTTCTCGGTGAGGCGTGCGACGCCATCGTGGGGGGAGATGCGGCCCGCGAGCAGATCGGCGACCGTGCAGCAGACCGGCAGGCTCAGGCTGAGCTTCTCTGCGAGGCGGGCTACCGCCTGCGCGGTGGGCACTCCCTCGGCCACCTGCCCCAGCTCCGCCAGGATCGCCGCGAGCGTCTTGCCCTGGCCTAGCCCATGGCCCACCCGCCAGTTGCGGGAGAGGCGGGATGCGGCGGTCGCCATCAGATCCCCGACTCCGGCGAGGCCATAGAAGGTCTCCCGCTTGCCGCCCAGCGCCACCCCGAGCCGCGCCATCTCGCCGAGCCCACGGGTCATGAGCGCCGCCTTGGTGTTGTCGCCGTAGCCGAGGCCATCCGCGACCCCGCCCGCGATCGCCAGGACATTCTTCACCGCTCCGCCCAGCTCGACCCCGGTTCTATCGTCGCTGACATACGTTCGAAAGGTCGGCCGGTTGAAGCGCTCCGCGATCCGCCGCGCCGCTGCGGCATCGTCGCTGGCCGCGACCGCTGCCGTGGGAACCCCCGCCGCCACTTCCCGCGCGAGGTTGGGGCCGGAGAGGGCGATCACAGGGTGGCCGGGTGCGCAGCGCAGCGCCACATCGGCGGGGAGCTCCAGGGTCTCGGGGTCGAGGCCCTTGGACGCGAGGACGATATCCGCGCTAGGCGTGAGGGTGGCCCGTCCCAGCACCATGTCTACCGCCGCCGACGGCACCGCGACCACGACACAGCTTGCGCCGAGGAGCGCCTCGCTCAGGCTCTCGGTGGGTTGGAGGTTGGCGGGAAGGGGATGGCCAGGCAGGTAGCGCTTGTTCTCCCGCGCGGCGATCAGGGCGGCGATCTGCTCGGGCGTGCGGTCCCAGAGGCGCACGACCCCGCCATCTTGCGCCAGCAAGAGCGCCAGCGCCGTCCCCCACGAGCCCGCCCCTAAGACGGCCACTTCGGAATGCTCAAAACTCACGGGATGCAGTGTACCGCAGATTCCCTGGCATCCCTCCCCCGGCTCCTCGGACATCCCTCCCCCGGCCCCTCCCTTCGCTCTTTATCCCGCTTCGCGGGGACGAAGGGAGGGGAGTCAGAGGGGTGGGTTGAGCTAGTCACCCCCTCCCTTCCCCCCTCGGAACGAGGGTCTCAGGGGAAGGGAGGGGGCAGGGGGGAGGGATGCCGGAGGGATGCCCCTACTCCCAGACGATCAGCGGGAGCTCTTGCGGCAAGATCGCCTCGGGGTGGTGGGGGAGAACCCGCACGGAGAAGCCCTGCTGCCCGGAGTGGTTGGTGGGCAGGGTACCCGTGTAGACCCACGCGCCGCCGTCGCGGCCCTCGCAGGTGAGGGGGACTCCCGCAGCGTGGACAAAGTTGCGATCCGTGTCCACCGGGCCGGTGTAGAGCTGTACCTGGACATCGCCCGACGTGAGCACGTCCCCGAGCCAGACAACCGCGCGTACCTGGGCTTGCTGGCCCGCTTCAAGGTGGTCGGACGGCGAGGTCACCGCCTCGATCCGCACTTGGGACCACTGCTCGCGCACCTTGAGCTTCCAGGCAACCAGCTCTCGGGTGAGGGCGTAGTCGCTGGCGGCGAGGTGTGCGGCGCGCTGGGCGGCGGGGAGGTAGTAGGTCTGGGCGTACTCGGTCACCATGCGGCGGGTGTCGTAGACCGGGCCGAGCAGGTGCATCGACTGCTTCATCTTGGCGACCCAGCCGCGCGGGACGCCGTGCTCATCGCGGGCATAGAACAGCGGCGCGATCTCGTTCTCCAAGAGGTGGTAGATCGACTGCGCCTCCACATGGTCCTGGTAGCCGGGATCGTCGTAGTCCTCGCCCTGCCCGATTGCCCAGCCCACACTGGAGCCATTGTCGGCGTAGGCCTCGGCCCACCAGCCATCGAGGATGGAGCAGTTGAGTCCTCCGTTCATCACGACCTTCATGCCGCTGGTGCCGGATGCCTCGTAGGGGCGGCGCGGGTTGTTGAGCCAGACATCCACTCCCTGTACCAAGCGCCGCGCCATCGCCATGTCGTAGTCCTCCAGAAAGACCACCTTGCCCTTGACACTGGGGTCGCGGCTGAACTGCACAATTCGGCGGATCAGCTCCTTGCCGCCATCGTCGCGCGGGTGTGCCTTGCCCGCGAAGACAAACTGGATCGGGCGGTCGGCGTGGTTGACCAGGTGCCGCACGCGGTCGATCTCCCGTAGCAAGAGATCCCCGCGCTTGTAGGTGGCGAAGCGCCGGGCAAAGCCAATGGTCAGCACATCGGGGTTGAGGATATTGTCGGCCTCGTCTACCTCGCTGTCCGACGCTCCGCGGCGCTCGGCGCGCTTGCGCTGGTAGGTACGTGCCCACTTCACCAGGGTCGCGCGGCGCTCGTTCTTGATGTTCCAGAGAGCCTCATCAGGGAGCTGGAGCGGGTCGTTGTCGTGCGCTTCCAGGAGCTCACCCATCTGGCGCGAGAGGAAGCTGGGCGTATGAATGCCATTGGTGACGCTACCGATCGGCACCTCGTCGAGCGGAAACTCGCTCCAGACCGGGTGGGCCATCTCGCGGCTCACGTGTCCGTGGAGCTTGCTGACCCCGTTAATGTAGCGCGCGTGGCGGAACGCTAGGACCGCCATGTTGAACTTCCCGGGCTCCATCAAAGGCGCACGGCCCCGGTCCAGGAGCTCGTCGAAGCTAATCCCCAACTTGGGCGCAAACTCTCCGAAGTACTTCCACATCAGCTCGCCCGGGAAGATATCAAAGCCGGCGGGAACGGGCGTGTGGGTCGTGAAGAGGTGGGCCGCCGCGGTGGCATTGGTCGCCTCGGCGAAGGGGAGGCCGGTCTTGAGCTGGAGCTGGCGGGCGCGCTCCAGCGCCAGAAACGCCGAGTGACCCTCGTTCATGTGGCAGACCGTCGGGGTGATCCCAAGTTCCGTCAGCGCTTGGACACCGCCGATTCCCAGCACGAGCTCCTGCTGGATGCGGGTCTCTTGGTCGCCGCCGTAGAGGTTGCCCGCGATATGCCGGTCGGCGTCGGCGTTCTCCGGGATATTGGTGTCGAGGAGATAGAGCGGGATGCGCCCCACCTGCGCCTTCCAGATCGCCGCGTGGACGAGCCGTCCGGGGAACTGGACCGCGATCTTCTTACCCGTGGGCTCGATGGGGAGGGTGTAGAAGTCGTTGGCAGGGTAGTGCTCCACCTGCCACCCATCGGCGTTGAGGCTCTGGCGGAAGTAGCCGTTCTGGTAGAGAAAGCCTATCGCCACGAGGGGCAGGTTGATGTCCGACGCTGCCTTGAGGTGGTCGCCCGCCAGCACGCCTAGGCCGCCGGAGTAGATCGGCAGGCTCTCGGTAAGGCCAAACTCGGCGGAGAAGTACGCGACTGTCCCTAGGCCCTCCCAGCGCGGGTCGGCGGGGGCGTTTTTATAGGCGCTGAAGTCGGCCCAGACCGCATCGAGCTGCGCGAGGAACTCCGGGCTCTGGGAGAGGGCATCGTAGGTGGCCTGCGACACGCGGCCGAGCACTTTCGCGGGGTTGTGCTCACACTCTTTCCAGAGCGGCTCGCCAGCTAGCGTGACAAAGAGGGCGCGGGTATCGGGGTGCCAGGCCCAGCGGAGGTTGTAGGCCAGCTCACGAAGCGGCGCGAGGCGCTCGGGGAGGCGGGGGGTGACGGTGTAGGTATGCAGTGTTCGGGGCACGAAAAAGTCCTTTCGATGTATGAATCCAATCTAGAGTATCGGACACATCGTCGGGTCGGCCTCAGTATACCCGCAATAAATCGCTAAATCCGTCTCCGTGGGCAGGTAAACCCGCCCACGGAGACGGAGTGATTATGCCTTGGCGGCTTTTTGTCGGCGGTAGAACTCGACGAAGCTGATGAGCTTCTCGCTCTGCTCGTCCCAGAGGTGCATGTTGAGGGACTTGAAGCTCTCTAGGATCGTGAGTGGCTTGACATTCTGCATCGCCGGGACCTCGTCGTAGCAGCGCTGGAGGTTGTAGTTGGGGATGCGGGGGCGCAGGTGGTGGATGTGGTGCAGGCCGATATTGCCGGTGAACCACTGCATCAGCTTGGGGAGCTTGTAGTACGAGCTGCCCTGAAGCGCCGCGTCGATCGGGCTCCACTCGTCGTGGTGCTTCCAGTAGGTGCCCTCGAACTGGTGCTGGACATAGAACATCCAGACCCCAAGGGTGGCGGCGGTGAGCATCACGGGGAGCTGGACGGAGAGGTAGTTCATGAACCCGCCCATGGCAAAGCTCATCACGGTGGCGACCGCGATCAGGCCGATATTGGTGTAGAGCGTGCTCAGCTTCTCTCGCAGGCTCGTGCCACGGTGCGGGAAGCGGTTGCCGATCAGGAACATAAAACCGGGACCGAAGGTGAACATGAAGATCGGGATGCGGTAGAGCTGGTAGAGCGTCCGGTTGAGCGGGGTCGCCGCCTTGAACTCCTCGACCGTCATGGTCCACACATCGCCCACTCCACGTCGATCTTGGTCGCCGGCGGTGGCGTGGTGGCGCGCGTGCGGGCGGCGCCAGTCCTCAAACGACGTGAAGACGAGAATGCCGCAGAGGTAGCCAAAGAACTTATTGGCCTTCGCCGATGCGAAGAACGACTCGTGGCCGCAGTCGTGGAAGAAGATAAAGACCCGGATCAGCAGACACCCGGCCAGGATTGCAGTTGGGAAGACACCACCCCAGTAGCTCACCCCATGCGTGAGCATCCAGGCCATCGCGAACCAGAGCCCGGCGTAGGGAATCAAGGTGTTGAGAAGCTGACGAGTCGCGCGGTAGGTACTGGGTTTTTCGTAGTCGGAGAGCTTGCGGTACCAGTCGGGAAGGGGCTGACGCCGTGTGGGCGCGGAGGGCGTTGGCAGGGGGGGGGTGGGAGCTGACAAATCTTTTTCAACCTATCTTAAATCAAACTGGTTCCCATTATGCCCGTAAAAATAAAAAATGCCATGAGACTAAAGTCCCATAGCACTTAATGTAAGAGTGGACGGTACAGGGTTCGAACCTGTGACCTTCTCCGTGTCAAGGAGACGCGCTACCACTGCGCCAACCGTCCGTTGCGGGAGATATTCTATCGTGGTTGTTGCACTTCGTCAAGGCAGGCATTAAAATACCCGCCTCCGATTTTTGGGAGCGTCCCGTGGACGCGAAGAAGGGCTTGTATTCCCCGCGTCCTCGGGACGCTCTCCCTGGGAGACGGGGATTTCAATCCCCGTCGATAAAGGCACCCTTGGTGTGATGCACTGCGAGCACGGTGTTGTCGTCGCCCAAAAAGACACTCACCACATCGAAGCGGAGGGAGAGATCGTCGCTCTCTAAGAGCCCATGGCGGGCGGCGTAGGTGTGGGCGAGGAGGGCAAGCTGGCGGCGCTTGGCGGGGGTGATGTTCTCGGAGGGCGCGACACGGCCCGGGCGTCCGTGGCGGGTCTTGACCTCGATAAAGGCGAGCGTGTCGTCGTCCCAGGCGATGATATCGAGCTCTCCCTTGAGGCCGGACTTGGGACCAAACTGGACATTGGTGTCCACGAGCCGCAGCCCGCGCCGCTCTAGAAAGGCGACTGCCGCCTCCTCTCCCAGAGTTCCCACGGCGCGGGTGCTGCTCATCTTAGGGCAATTTTAGCCCATGCAAAAACAATTAGCCCATGTTGTAGTAGAAGCGCTCATAGACGATCTTGCCGTCCTGCCACTCCTGAACCGCCACCTGCTCGATATGGTAGGTGACATCGTCGACCCCAACCCAGTCCATCGTGCTCTCGTAGAACGCGCTGGTCTCGCTGGTGCCTTGTCGCAGGACCTCGAAGCCCTTGAACTCCTTGATCGAATTCACAAAACCCTCTTCGCGGGTCAGGTTGGCGGCGAGGCCTTCGGTGCGGCCGTACATCGGCTCTTCCATCACGACCGAGTCGGCGTAGAACTCATTCATGGCATCCATGATCCGGCCCTGTGCGATATAGCCGAGCAGGTCCTCTAAGCGAACATTAGACATCTCTTTTTCTCCTGAGCTGCCCTCCGGGGCGGCTCCCACTGCAAAGACAGCCTCAAGAGAAAATAGTTCCAGTTGTTATTAATTTTTTCGGCAGAGGGTCAGGCCATCGCCGATGGGGATCATCGAGACCTGCACCCGGGGGTCGGCGTGGATCTTGGCGTTGAGGGCGCGCAGGGCCACGGTGTCCGGGTCCTGGACCTCGTCGTCGATTACTTTCCCGCTCCAGAGCGTGTTATCGATCCCGATCAGGCCGCCTTGCTTGAGCAGCTTCAAGCCACGCTCGTAGTAGTGGTCGTAGTTGTGCTTGTCGGCATCGATAAAGAGAAAGTCAAACGTCCCCGCGTGGCCGCCTTCGAGGAGCGCATCGAGTGTCTCGACTGCCGGCGCGATCCGCAGGTCGATCTTGTGAGCCACGCCCGCCTCGGCCCAGAACGGCTTACCGACCTTGGTGTAGTCATCGGAGACATCACAGCAGATGACTTTGCCATCGTCGGGGAGCGCCTGCGCGGTGACGAGTGCGGAGTAGCCGGTGAAGGTGCCGATCTCCAGGCACTTCTTAGCGCCAATGAGCTTGAGGAGCAGGTCCATGAACTCGCCCTGCTCGACACTGATCTGCATCCCGGAGTTGGGGAGGGCGTTGGTGGCCTCGCGCAGGGCCAGGCGGACAGAGTCGGGGCGGGTGCCGACCGCGAGGAGGTAGGCATGCAGCTCTTCGGGGAGCGCAAAAGAGGTTCTTGACATGGAGGCAGTTTCCCTGTGGAAAAGGGTTTCTCCTGCGCCGCGGCGAACCTGCGGGCATGTTTTCTCTCGATGCCGCGCAGAAAGCGCTGATTGCCCAGTGCGACTCCTTGGTCGCCCTCCAGCAGCCCGATGGCTCGCTCCACCGCGCCGACTGGGGCCTCGACGATCCCGGGGGGACGTGCTCTCTGGTCGCCCTCTGCCTCTACACCGGTAGGCATGTAGACGCCGCGGAGCGCGCCCTGGACTACCTGGAAGCCTACCAGCGCGCCAGCGGCCTCACCGACCTGCGCGACTGCAACTTCGACTCCAGCCCCGATGCCGGCTTTATCCTACAGGCCCTGTGCCCCGCGATCCTTGCCGTGCGCCATGAGCGCACCGAAGCCTTCTTGCGCCGCATGGTCGCAGGGGCGCTGACCGGGGGCTTTCACACGCCCAACCACCGCTGGGTGATGAGCGCGGGGCTCGCGCTGGCGGAGCGGTGCTTTCCCGACCTCTCGGAACAGATCAGGCCCGTGATCGAGAGCTACCTGGCCGAGGGCTACGACCTCAATGCCGATGGTGCCTGGATCGAGCGCAGTGCCGGGGTCTACGATGCGATCTGCGCCAAGTCTCTGCTGATTCTGGCAGAGTGCGGCTACCAGCGCGACGTGAGCCTAGAGACCGTGCGGCGCAACCTGGAGCTCAACCTGCAGCTCTTCCACGCGGATGGCACGATCGAGACGGGGCTCTCTAGGCGGCAGGACCACGGCACCCGCGCCGTGCCGTCGTCGCTGATCGTCCCGTTCCTCTGGGCGGGGACCCTGCTCAAAGAACCACGCTTTCTGCAGGCCGCAGCCTACCTGCAGATCAAGGCTCCCGCCGATGGCTACTCCCTCACCCAGTTCTTACGACAGTACGGCGAGCCCGAGGCGCTCACGCCCGCCTTGCCGGAGAGCTACGCGGCGCACTTTCCCGTCTTGGAGGCGCACCGGATTCGCCGGGGGAGCCTCAGCGCGACTGTCTTTGGCGGCACGACCCGCTTGCTGCACGTGGTCTACGGTCAGGCGGAGCTGGTGAGTGTCAAGGTCAGCCAGTCCTACTTCGGGGTCGGGCGCTTTGTGGGGGATCGCATTTGGGAGGACGATGGCGCGGTGACTCTGCGCTCTGAGGGCAAGCTCAGCCCGTACCGGCCCGGCTACGAGCTGCCGCTGGGGCGCCCGGTGCCGGTTGAGAGCTACACCGCGATGCGTGCTGAGCGCGAGCTGCGCCGGGTGCCTTATTGCACCAGTGAGCTCGTGGTCACGGAGAGCGACGAGGGGCTGACTCTCCGCTATGTCACCCTGGATGGCATGGACCGTGTCCCGGCGCAGCTCGCGCTGGACTTTGCACCGGGTGGGGTCTGGGAGACCGACGACACGGCTTTCCAGCCTCAGGCAGGGCAGGTGGTCTTTCTCAAGAGGGGCGCGGGGCGGATGCGCTACGGCCGCGACATCATCGAGGTCTCGCCCGGAGCCTGTGCCCACCAGATGTGGGCCATGCGCGACTCCGAGCCGGCTCCCGGGCTGGTGCGGGTGCTCCTGACCTACCTCACCCCGCTGGACCAGAGCGTGGCCCTGAAAATGACCAGGATTTAGTGCTTTTTGCAGTTTTTAGTGACTTGTGTTCGTCCTGGCACGAAACTCGCTAATGTCTGGCTTCAGAACAAACCTTAATTTTCTGGAGCCTGACAAAAATGAACCTTCAAACCGTATTACTCACCCTGATCCTTGGAACGATCTCGCTTGCTCCTGCGCATGCGGGCGATAGCATCCCCTTTTGCAAGCCCACCCCGGCCCCGATCTGTAACCCGGTTCCGAACTGTAACCCGGTTCCTAACTGCAATCCCACTCCCAAGCCGGGGACACCGACGACCCCCAACTGCGTCCCCGAGCCCGCCACCCTAAGCCTGGCGCTCCTGGGCCTGCTGCCTTTGGCCCGCCGTCGCAAGTAGTGAGCGAGTTCGTCGGGGATTGGAAATCCCCGCCTCCCGGATCAAGAGCGCCCCGTGGGCGCGGAGAACCGATGCATCTCCTGCGTCCTCAGGACGCTCCCTCACCCGTAGGCGGGGATTTTCAACCCCCGCCATAGATCGCCAGGGAACGAATCGCCGCGCTGGTTTGTAGAGTGTCTATGAAAGCCCTTCTACGAGCCAGTGCGGCGCTGTTGTTTCTGGCCGGGTGTGCCCAGACGCCCAAGAGCCTGCCACCCACGCCCAATGGAATGGTGCTGATTCCCGCCGGGGACGCCCTCGTGGGCACCGATGACCCCGATAGCGACGACGAGCGTCGCCCACTGCACCGCGTCTCCCTACCCGCTTTTTGGATCGACCGTACCGAGGTGACCAATGCGGAGTTTGCTCGCTTTCGGCCCGGCCACACGTTCGCGCCCGGCCAGGAGAAGCTCCCCGCTACCGGAGTCACCTACGACGACGCGGCGGCCTACGCGCGCTGGGTGGGCAAGCGGCTCCCCACAGAGGACGAGTGGGAGAAGGCGGCACGGGGCACCGATGGCCGCGCCTATCCCTGGGGCAACCGCTGGGACAAGAGCAAGGTCGCGGCGCGCGCTCCCAAGCCCACCCAGCGCCTCGCGTGTGGCAAGCCCTCCCGCGTCCGCCCCGTTGGCTCGGTACCCGCCGGTGCCAGTCCCTTCGGCTGCTTGGACATGGCGGGAAATGCCTGGGAGTGGGTACAGGGACACCCCAACGGAAACCCCGAGCAGAGGATCCTCAAGGGCGGCGCGGTCGGCTACAGCGAGCGTGGCTGCCGGAGCTACGAGCGGGGGATCGAGGGCGCAAAGGCCACGTGAGACGACACCGGATTTCGCTGCGCGAGATCATTGTAAACACGAGGGGCGGGGATTGGCAGGGCAATCAATTACCCGCCTCCGATTTTTGGGAGCGTCCCGAGGACGCATAATCTCTTCTGCTCTTCGTGCCCCCGGGGCGCTCTTGATCCGGGAGGCGGGGATTTCCAATCCCCGACGAACTCGGTACAATGGGGGCATGTTAAAGCGCTCTCTTTCCCTGGTGGCTGCCCTGTGCGCCCTGAGTTTCTCCTTGGTTCATGCCCAAGACGATACCAAGCCCGCCGCGCGTGAGGCCGCCAAGCCCCAGGCGAGTGTGGCGTCCAAGACCGCCAAGTTTGGCACCGTGAAGCTGGGCGATGGCTCGGTGAAGCTGGGGGATGGCTCCGTGACCAAGGCGCTCAAGGCGACTGATCTGGCGGGAGCCAAGAAGCTGATCGGCAAAGAGGCGGCCTTTGAAGGAACTGTGGCTACGGTCTACACCCCCAAGGGCAATGGCCTGCTGATCCTCAACTTCGATAAGAACTACCGCAACGCCCTCACGGCCGTGCTGCGCTCCAAGAACTACGCCGAGTTCCCGGACATGCAGACCCTCAAGGGCAAGCACGTGCTCGTCACGGGCAAGTTCGAGGACTACAAGGGGAGCGCCGAGCTCGTCCTGACAAAGCCCGACCAGATCAAGCTCATCACCGAGTAGTAGAAACCCCGCGCCGAGCAAGGCCCGACGAACGAATTTCGCCCGAGGACTCGTTGTCCGGGCTTGCTCGCTGTCTATATTTTTGTTGCCTGTGCTGAAGCGGTAGAATAGGCCGATGACACGGACGGCTCGCTCGGCGCTGTTTTTAATCGGTGCGCTGACTCTCTTTCGGCTCTTCTACGGCGCACAGCTTGGGCTGGCGTGGGACGAGGCGTACTACTGGCAGTGGAGCCGGCACCTCGACCTCTCCTACTACGACCAAGGGCCGGGGATCGCCTACTGCCTACGGCTCGGGACCCTGGTGGCCGGCCACACGCACCTGGGGATTCGGCTTGTCCCAATTATCTTTGCCGCGCTGGGCGGCTGGCTGACCTTCCTCACCACCCGGCGCTGGCTGGGCGAGGCCGTGGCGTGGTGGATGCTCCTGCTGCTCTCGCTCGCTCCACTCTATGCTGCCGGTAGCCTGCTGGCCACCTACGACAGCCCGCTGGTGATCTGCTGGATTGTCGCGCTCTGGCTGCTGACCAAGCTCCTCCAAGAGGACAAGCCCGCGCTCTGGTACGCCGTGGGCCCGGTTGTGGCGCTGGGGATTGCGTCGAAGCTGACCACCCTCATGATCGCCCCCGGCGTCCTCCTGCTCCTGGCACTGGTCCCCGACTACCGCAAGTGGCTGCGTACGCCCCACCCCTATCTTGCCTTTGGGATCGCCGTGCTGGGGCTCTTGCCCTATGCGCTCTGGGACAAGCAGCACGAGCAGATGTTCTCGCTCCACATCAAGACCCTCTCCCAGCGCCACACCGATGCCGCCTTTGGCCGCTGGTTCGGGGACTTTCTGGCCGGGCAGGCACTCTTTGTAGGGCCAGTGGTCTGGGTTCTCTCGCTGTGGTGCCTGGTGAAGCTCAAGACCATTGTCCGCGACGAAAAATCCCGCGCTTTTGTGCTGGCCTTCACGCTCCCGCTGCTTGCAGTCTGTGTCTGGACCTCGCTGCGCTCCAAGCTGGAGATCAACTGGCCCACGACCATGCACCTGGCGAGCATGCTGCCGGTTGCGGTGCTCTTTGACCGGCTCTGGCGCGAGGGCAAGCGCACACTGCCTCGCATCACCTTGGGAATCAATGGCTTTCTCTGCCTGCTGGCCTTTTTCCCCGGCGCGCCCGGCGCTCTGGGGCTTACCCTCCCTGCCGAGCCCTTCACCAAGCTCAACGAGCCCTACGGCTGGCCCGAGCTGATGACCCAGACCGCGGCGGCGGGCGAGAGGCTCAAGGCCGAGGGGCGAGAGGTGGCCTACGGGAGCGTGACGTACCGTGTCAACTCGGCGATGGCGTTCTATCTCCCCGGCCAGCCCGAGACCAATGGCCTCTACTTCAATGTGCGCTGGGACAACTACAAGCTCTGGACCGACGACAAAGCGCTGGTGGGCAAGAGTCTCGTCATGGTCAACGATGTCGAGGATGAGAAGGGGAGCATGGAGCTCGCCCGACAGTACTTCTCTTCCATCGAGGCACTGCCTCCGATCTTGCTCACCCGCCCTGGCTACAACAAGCCCGTCAAGCGCTGGTACATCTACCTCTGCCGAGACTTCAAGGGCTACGACCCGAAAAAACACCAAGACGGTTACTAGCTGTTTGTCCGGCCGATTGGAACGGCCGGACTGGAGAGCGCGGCGCTACGAAGGCCGTTCCGGCCATCCCGAGTTTACTCGGGATTATGGCCGGAGGCCTTTGTGTCCGAGGCACGAGGACAGCAAGACGCCCCGGTTCATCGGGGCGGTATAAAATGGGGGCGATCCAAATAAAAATGCAACTTTTTGGCATTTTATGGTTCTTATCCCCAACGATGCCAGAAAAACCTTCCCTTTTAACGAAAATCTACGCTGCTATGTGTGGCGAAGTGAGTGCAGAGACGCTTGAAGCGTATCGACGTGCCAGTTTATCGGTTTTTGAGCTACTAGATCACCTTGAGCGAGAGCGCTTGACCGCGCGCGCCGAGGGGAAAACACCTTGGACACTCGCTCCGGGCGAGCAGGCAACGGGGGTGTGTGCGTGGAATGCCTTTGTCCTCCAGACCCTGGGCAATGCCTTTCTCGATGCCGACTACCAGACCCACCCGGGGACGGTTGGGTTTGTGCCTCCCATTACCGCCGATCAGGTCATGCGCTTCTACGAGCCCGTGGAGCCGTGGCTGCGGCGGGCGCGACAGGCCCAGGCCAACCCGCAGTTTGTGCTGGATGTGACCGTTCCCGCCGCACTGCCTGCCTGGAGCGAGGTCGAGCCCTGCCCGAACACTCACCTGAAGGGAATGCTCCATGCCATGCGTGCCGTCCGGGACCATGCCCAAGCCGCGATGGCGTATATCGAGGCAAGCGCTCCCACGGAGACGCGCCAGCAGAAGCAGCTCGATACGATCCGCCAGCACTACGCCGCCGCGACCACTCAGGCGCGCTATGCCGACGATATGCACGGGATCGATCCTAGCCGCGATGTCCATGAGCGAGTCGAGGAGCACCTAAAGGCGGCGATCGAGCAGTTCTATCTCGTGGGACAGCTCGTGGCGATGCCGGAGCGGGCGGAGAAAGCGGCGGTGGTGGCTCCGCCGGCCGCGCTTCCCAAGGCGCAGCCGCTTCCCGGTCAGCCGGGCTTCAACCCATGGGTTCTCACCGACCCGCTCAGCCGCGAGAAGTTCCAGCGCGACCCCGAGGCCCGGGAGGCGATTCGTCTCCTCTGGGTGCACGACCCCGCTCCCGAGAAGACCCTGGCGATCCAGGCGGAGATCGAGGCTGCCTACACCCGTGGGGATATCAGTATCGCTAAGAAGGCCGATGGGAGCCGCTTGGGGCACTTCTTCTGTACCCCTTGGGCCGCGATCTATACGGTCAACCGCTCTGTGACCCTAGGGGGTGTGGCGCTCGTACCGCTCCAGACCTTTGTCTTTGACGTGAGTATCGAGGGGATGAACCGTGGGGTACCGTTTCGGCGGCAGATCAAGGTCGCCAAGTTTGTCTCCACCACGGAGCTAGAGTACGGCGACCCCAACGAAGAGCCGGATCACTAGGCCAAGAGCTTGAGTTTCTTGAGCCCCTCCGCGACAACCTGGGCGTTGAGAGCCGCACCCTCAGGGCTGGTGTGGGTGTGGTCGCCAAAGAAGAGGGGGGCCACTTTCTCCTCGCCCAGCTGGTCGTAGCGGTCGGCGATCAGGGTGTTGAGGTCGAGGAAGTGGACCTTCTCTTGCGCCGCAGCCTCTTTGGCCCACTTGCCGTAGTCGCCCGAGGCGCGCCCGACCTTGCCGTCTTTCCAGATATTGCGGGGAATCGGGGAGCAGATGACAACGGTCGCGCCCTTGGCCTTGGCATCGGTGGTGTACTTGCGCAGGTACCAGCCGTAGCTATGGACAGTCTCCTCTTTCCCCGTTGCCTCCACAGTTCCCGTCTCGGTCTCCTCGCCGTTGCCCTTGATCGAGGCCCGGGGGCGGGTGCCCTTGAACTTATCGCCACCGTCGTTGTGCCCGAACTGCATCACGACGATATCGCCCTTTTTGAGCTCCTTAGCGACCGCGTCCCAGAGCCCCTCGGTCAGGAAGCTGCGGCTACTGCGGCCCCCGAGAGCCTTGTTGACCACTTTTAGCGTGGGGGAGTCCACCAGAGGCGGCAGGGCGGTTCCCCAGCCCTGCTGCCCCTTGGTGTTGTTCTTAACCGTCGAGTCCCCGATTAGCCAGAGGGTCGAGGGCTCCTCGGAGGGAGGGAGGAGCAAGGCTCCTGAAGCAAGTAAGAGTTCGCGACGGTTAAGCATAGGTTCCTAGTCCTGTTCGTTGGTCCAGTAGGGATAGACTACCACACCGGCAGAGTTGGTACGTCGGGTTGCCAGCTGTCCGATCTTCATAGCCTTGGCATGGCCGTCCACAAAGACCTGGTTGGCAAACTCGCTATGCCGTCCCAGAACCCAGAACTTGCGCCCCGCACCGTCGGTGTAGCCAAAGACCGGCGGAACCGCTGCTGGGGCGATAATCATCTGGCGGAGAGTGGTGGTGACGGCGGTGGGCGCTCCGGCGAGAACGGGAGCGGTGGTCCAGAGCTGCCCATTGACATTGGGGTTGGTCTCTGAGATGAAGATCGTGTCGGCGGGGGCCTCGATAGCGGCCATGCTGGCACGGAAGGGAGCGCTGGCCCCGCTGGTCACTGGGACATGGTCGTACCAAGCATTGGCGGAGTAGCTTCCTCCGGGACTACGGCCCGTGTTACAAGCAGGCGAGAGTGCCAGGCGCTCGGGCTGGGTGCGCCAGACTTTATTGGGATCGGAGTCGCTGGGGCAGGAGAAGATACCCGCATTCTTGATGTAGGGGTAGAGCTCGTCTTGCCACTTGTAGTTGGCGTAGCAGTTGACACTCCCGGTCTGAGGATCGGCCATGTTGATGAGCGGCAGGGTCTCGTCGTAGTCCTGAACATACATCATCACCGCAGTACCGATCTGCTTGCAGTTGGCCAGGCAGGCCGTCTGGCGTGCTTTTTCACGGGCTTGGGCAAAGACAGGGAAGAGAATCGCCGCAAGAATGGCAATAATCGCGATAACCACCAAGAGCTCGATGAGCGTGAAGGCTCGGGTCTTCATAGATAAAATTACTCCTGACAATGAGTGCGCCCTCCGGTACAAACCGGTTGACGAAGCTATAATAACATAAGATTCTTTCTTAATCAACCGGTTTATCTAGGAGCCTTCATGATTTTTCACTTTGGCGGGACAACAACGGAGCTTGCTCTTACGGATCGCTTTGACGCGCAGCGGGGCTTTGGGTTTGTCTACCCAGAGCCCCCCAGCTTCGCCCTGCGTGTCCCCGAGGGCAACTACGATATCGCGCTGACTCTCACCGGGCCGGGCGAGGTGACAGTCAAGGCGGAGATGCGGCGCTTGCTCTTGGAGCCGACGCGGCTTCGGGCAGGGGAGACAAAGCGGCTGGCGTGGACCGTGAACGTGCGGCGGCCCCAGCTGCCCAGCGGCGCGAGCGTGCGGCTCAAGAAAGACGAGCAAGGGCACTTGGACTGGGACGAGCTACTCTCGCTGGAGTTTCACTGCCCTATGAGCTGCCTCACCGAGCTACGGGTGACCCCCAACACAAGCGCACCGACTCTCTATATCGCGGGCGACTCCACGGTGACCGACCAGCCCGGTGCGCCGTTTGCCGCGTGGGGCCAGCTCCTGCCGCGCTTCTTTGGACCGGGGCTCGCAGTCGCCAACCATGCGGAGTCGGGGGAGTCCTTGAAGAGCTTTGTGGGGGAGCGGCGCCTCGCCAAGATCGAGAGCACGATCCGTAAGGGGGACTATCTATTTATCCAGTTCACCCACAACGACCAGAAGCCGGGCGCAAACTTTGTCGAGCCCTTCACGACCTACCAAGACGAGCTTCGGCGCTTTATCGCCGTGGCGAAGAAAGCAGGCGCGACTCCGGTGCTAGTGACCTCGATGTACCGCCGCCGCTTTGATGGGCAAGGTAAGCTGACCGACACGCTGGGGGACTACCCCGAGGCGATGCGCCAGCTGGCAAAGGCGGAGAGCCTGACCCTGATCGACCTCCATGCCCAGAGCAAGCTTGTCTTTGAGGCACTGGGGCCGGAGCCCTCCAAGCGCGCCTTTGTCCACACCGAGACCATCAAGGACGATACCCACTTCTCGAGCTACGGTGCCTACTTGCTGGCCCGCTGCGTGGTGGCAGGGCTTCAAAAGAGCGACCTGCCGCTCAAGCGCTTTCTTGCGGCAGGTCTCTCGTCGTTTGATCCCACGAAGCCGCCCGCTCCGGAGAGCTGGCGGCTCCCCGAGGCTCACTGACAGGCGGCGTTGGTGGTGGGAAGTGTCCCCGAGAGCGGCTGGAACCACCCGGCACCATTGGCACCCAGCGGGCCATCGCACTTGGTCCAGATCACGCCATTGAGGCTCCGCGCCTGGTAGTTCTGCGGGGCCTTAAACCACTTGGAGTGGCCGTCGGCGAAGGTGAAGTTCGCCCCGCCGCTGTGGCGTGTGCGGGCGTTCATGTAGCCGGCGTTGTGCTGGTCGGATGCCGTGGTGTAGCGGTTGTCGCGGCCCTGGATCTCGGGGAGGGTTCCGAGGGCCTCGCAGACCATCACCAGGCTTGCTGGGGCCTCGATTGCCGCCATCGACTGCACGGTTAGCCCCGCATTGAGCCCCTGGTTGTTGCGGTTGGCCTCCATGAGGTAGCGGTTGACATTGTAGTTGAGCAGACCACGGGCGGCCGCGAACCCGGTAAAGAAGGAGTCGGGTGTCGCCGCGCCATTGTCGGGGCAGACAAAGATGGACTTCTTCTGGTTCTTGTTGGTGGTGCCTTGGACACCGCCTTTGATGTAGGGCTCGACCAGAAACGGCCAGACCATGTAGTCCGCCCCGCCGCTGGGACCGTAGTCAGAGAAGGGGAAGGTCTCATCGTAGTCCTGCACGTACATCATAAAGGCGGTCCCGATCTCTTTTTGGTTGGAGAGACAGGCGATCTGGCGTGCCTTGGCGCGTGCTTGGGCAAAGACAGGAAAGAGAATGGCGGCCAAGATAGCGATAATAGCAATAACGACGAGGAGCTCAATCAGGGTAAAGGCTCGGTTTTTCATCTTTAAAAATACCTTCGGTGGTAGGTTAGGGGTGTTTTCTCTTTTCTTTCCAGGCTGGGTAGTCGTCGCTGAGGAGCTTCTCCCCGCGGTTGGTGTACCAGGCATAGCCCGTGCGCCGCTCTTTCTCGATCTCGGCGAGCGTCGCTTTCTTGATCCCATCGCGCCCACAGAAGAAGGGCTTTCCGGTCTCTAGGTCGTAGAAGCGTGCCCAGAGCGGGGGGGCACTGGGATCGCGAACAACCACTTTATCGTCGCCTTGCTTCTCGATACGGATGCCTTGGATCGCGTTGGCCTTGAGCCAGGCGACTCCGCCCTCGATTGCCTCGACAAGGGCGGGGGTGGGCTTCTCTCCCATCAGGAAGCGCAGGATATCCACGGACTCGCTCCCCGAGAGGCTGGGAAGCTCGTAGGCGCGCGCCTTGGCGGGCGCAAACGTGACTTCATCGTGCTGGGCGCACCAGACAGTCTTCTTTCCCCCCTGAACGACCTGGCACTTGAGGATACAGGCGATTCCCTTGGTGACGGCCTGGGCGCTCTTTTGCCGCTGTGCGGCATCGACAAAGGCATAGTCAGGCTTGTTCTGAGCGAGCTCCCGGAGCACGGTCAGCACATGCACCATGGCATCGTCGTTGAAGGTGATATGCGTGTAGTAGCCCTTTTTCAGGGGGAAGAACTGGGGCCATCCACCGTTGGGGTACTGCGCCGCCAGTAAGAAATCCAGGGCCTTGAGGGCGGCGGTGCGGCACTCGGGCGTGCCCACACGGGCGAGGAAAGTCAGCTGGGTGGTCGTGGCCCCGTTGTCGATCGTGGTCTCTTTGGGCGGGGTCTTGGGGGGCAGGAGCATGTCCAGGTTCTTCTCCCAGCCCCCATTGGCGTGCTGGTAGAGGAGGACATTCTTGGCGATTTTCTGTGCCTCCGGGGTCTTGTACCAGCCTGCCGGCTGGTTGAGGATCGTCTTCCACGTGACAGTTTGGCGCATTGTCTTCTCCGTTACTCTTTATGCAGTGCCACACTCTGGCGCTCGACCAGCAGGCTCTCGATAGCCAGGCGCTCCGGCGGGGCCTCGTGGTCGTCGAGGCGCTTGAGGAGCTGCGCGATCACGGCATCGGCGATTGCCTCGATAGGCTGCGTGAGGGTGGTGAGCGGGACGGGGCAGTAGGCGGCGATGGGCTGGTTGTCGTGGCCGATCAGGCTCAGCTCCTCGGGGAGGCGGACTCCGGCGCGGGTGAGCTCGTTCATGAGGGCCATGGCCATGTAGTCATTGACAATGGAGAGGGCCGTGGGGCGCTCACTCAGGGCGAGGAACTGCTTGGCAAGCTCGGCACCACCCCGCTCGTAGGTGCTGGTGTGGAAGAGCCACTCGGGGCGAAACGCCACCCCGTACTCCGCGAGGGCCCGCTGGAAGCCCCGGAGCCGGTGCGCTTGGGGGTCGGTGGGGCTCACGGGCTCGCGCAGGTGGGACATGCCCAGCCCGATCTTGCGGTGCCCCTTCTCCAGTAGGTACTTGGCGGCGCGGTAGGCGTTCTCCTCACGGTCAAAGACCACCTGATCCCACTCGTAGGGCACTTGGATATCGTAGCTGATGACGATCCCGCCGCGTGCTTGGTAGGCATCAAGCTCCTGGAGGATGGCATCGGGGAGGCGCTGGACCGCACAGACAATCGCGCGGGGGCGCTGGCGACAGAGGCTCCGCACCTGCGCGGCCTGGCGCTCGCTATTCTCAGCCGAGGCGCTGTGGGAGTGCCAGGTGTAGAGAGGGACCTCAAAACCACGGGCGCTGAGCTCTTGCTGGATGAGCAGGATCTTCTCCGTGGCGATTCCCACATCGAGCACCCCGCTGAGCACGTAGACGGTCGCTGCCTCGACACTGCCCGCGAGCCGCTGTGCCAGGAGATTGGGCTCGTAGCCCAGCTCTTGCGCCACTTGCCGCACCCGTCGGCGTGTTTCTGCGGAGATCGTCCCCTTGCCCGAGAGCGCGAGCGAGACCGTGGACTTGTGCATCCCCAGTGCGCCGGCCACATCCTTGAGTGTTGTTGGTTTCCTCATTGTTTCCCTACGGCCCCTAGAATACCATAGAATAAACCGGTTTTCTAGCGGTGCCAGTGGCGTTCGCTCTAAGAACACCGTAAAATGTGCCGACACTTGCCTGGGTGGCGAAATGGCAGACGCAGCAGACTTAAAATCTGCGGTCCGTAAGGGCGTGCGGGTTCGAGTCCCGCTCCGGGCATCACGATCAAGACGGTAAACGTCGGGCTAGCCTGCAGGGAAATCGTGCGGCTATAGGGCCTTTGGCCGCCTCCTCGTTCCTCGGCGGTACAGGCTTATTCCGAGCGAAGCGAGGCGGCGGAGGGGCGACGCCTGGGTACCCTCTGGTTAGGCCCCATGATCTCCATGAGGGATGCCTCAGAAAGAGCCCCGTTATGCGACGATTCTTTACCCTCATCGAGCTTCTCGTTGTGATCGCCATTATCGCGATTCTGGCGGCGATCCTCTTTCCCGTGTTCTCCCAAGCCCGTGAGAAAGCGCGCCAGGCCGCCTGCCTCTCCAACCTGCGCCAGCTAGGGCTGGGGTTTGGGATGTACACGCAGGACTACGACGAGCGCCTGCCGGACCGGCGCGATCTGAAGACCTCCCTGGGGTACAAGCCCTGGGGCGCGGCCTGGCCGACCAGCGATCCCCGTGGGGGCTGGGTGGTGCCCGTGCTCGATCCCTACCTCAAGAACCGGGAGATTCTCTCCTGCCCCAGCGTGGCGGGGAAGATGGCGGGTGTCGTGCAGGTGGAGCAGAGCGGCGCGCGCTACTGGCTCTGGCGCTTCGATCGCCCCGACAACCCCGTGCCACTGGATAACTTCTGGGGCAAGACCCCCGATCAGGCGGTGGACGAGCTACGCCAGGCCAACAACCCACAGGCCGGGCTCCCCGATGGGGTCGCGGAGGTGGAGCTGGCGGTCGATCCCTACTTCCCCAAGACCATCCCCACGGTCCCTGCTACGCTCAAGGGAAAGGCGGTCCATCTAGGCGGGCGCAACCGGCTCTTCCTCGATGGCCACGCCAAGTGGCTCCGGGACGTACGGACGGACTAGGCATCCCTCCCCCCGGCCCCCTCCCTTCCCCTGAGACCCGACTTCGTCGGGGGGAAGGGAGGGGGAGTCAGAGGGGGTGGGTTCCCCTTGGGCACTCCCCCGCCTCGTCCCTCGGCACCCCCTCTCCTCCCACGGAACGTGGAAAAAGAGGGAGAGGGGGTCGCGGAGTGAGGAACGAACGAAGCGGGGGGAGTGCCGCCACAGACTAGCCGCGCAGACTGACGTAGAAGCGCAGCTCGATAAAGGAGCCCAGCAGGTCGATGTCGCGGCGGACTTGGCCCCAGGGAAAGCTCTTTTTCTTGGGCAGGCTCGCGCCGTACTGCCGCTTGAGGAAGTTGCGGTGCCAGGTGTCGAAGTGCGCCTGCACGGGCTTGTTGGCCAGATCGCGCACATTGGCCTGAATCCCCGTGTCCGCCGCGACCAGTCGCAGCTTCTTGGGATACCCGAGCTCGAACTTTAGGGTCGCAAAAAACGGCTCGCCACCCAGCGTGAGGAGCAGCTCGTAGTCGTGCCAGCGGTCGAAGTCGAAGGTCTTGCGTGCCCGCTCCCCGACCAGCACCAGAAACTCCGGCTCGTGGACTCCTCGCCCCAAGGTCAGGCCATCGTCGGTGGTGAGGGTGCCGGTTTGAAAGTCGATCATAGGGGAATTATCGGCGGTGCAGGAAGATTAGCCTACACCCCTCCCTTCGTCCCCGCGAAGCGGGAAAAAGAGCGAAGGGAGGGGCCGGGGGAGGGATGTCTGGAGGGATGCAAACCAGGGGAGGGATGTCAACAGAAATGTCAGAACAGCGCCAGTGCCTCGCGGCTTCCCGGTGCAATCCCGGCCGCTTCGAGCTGCGCCACCGCCGCCGCGACACTCTCCCGCTCTGCCTCCAGGCGCTCTGTGTCCAGCTCCCTGCCCGCACTATCGACCGGGCGACCGCCGAGCTGTTCGCGGAAGTGGGCGAGGGCGAGGGCCATGGCATCGAAGGTCTCTAGGGGAGCGGGGCACGACGGTAGCTCAAAGCTGAGAATCAGGCCGGGGACACTCTCGCCTTCGGCGGCGCGCTCGGGGAGGAAGTAGCCGGGCTTGCCCGCGCTGGTGAGCGTGAAGAGGGCGCGCTTCGGGGCGGCGGGCCAGTGCAAGAGATCGAGGTGCCCCCAGCCAAAGCCCAGCCCATAGGCCGCCCGCCAGAGCCGCCGCGACGGAAACGGGGTGCCTTGGGCGAGCAGGCGCAGCTCCACCGAGCGGGCGAAGCGTGCCTTCAGGAGCACCAGGCTCGCGGCGCGCCGGGCGGCGTCGGCGGGGGGCTCTTCGCGGGTGACTGCAATGCCTAGGCGCTCGGCGAGGGTGTGGGCGGCGTGGAGGGCGTGCGTGGCGTAGGCGGCTAGCTCGGTAAGGGAGCCGCCGGGGAGCTCCAGCAGGTCCCACGCCACGGTCAGCGCCTGGTAGACCGGGCGCTGGCCGACAGTCGCTGCGCTCAGGCGGAGCCACTCGCCGTGCTGGAAGCCCCAGAGTGCCCCCCCGAGCAGGTCTTGGCCTTGCAAGGCGAGTGCTAGCGCCTCACGGGTAATGGGCTGCGTGTCCGCAAGGTCCGCGAGGAGGCTGGTGCCAGGGTGTGGGCCGGGCGGCAGGGGCTTTGGCGCGGGCGGCAGCGCAACTGTCGGCATGAGGTGCGGGAGTACGCCTAGTGGTTCTGTGCCGAGCGCGAGGCGCACCCGCCGCGCGGTGTCGGGCATCTCGCGCCACTCCGAGCGGGTCCAGTAGTCGCCCTCAAACCGGTGCGCCGGCTCGGTCATTTGTGCCGCACCTGCGCCTTGAGCTCCTGCACCTTCCCATTGACCGCGACCCGCACCGAGGCGGGTGTGGGCGAGGAGACCGTAAACGCCGTCACCTTGCCGTCTTTCCAGGTGCAGTCCACCGTGAGATTCCCTCGCGCCTTCAGCCCGGTGAACGAGCCGTTCTTGGCCCAGGCCTTGGGGAGTGCGGGAAGCAGCTCGATCACCCCGGCATGGGACTGGAGGAGAATCTCCGCGAACGCCGCCGAGATCCCGAAGTTCCCATCGAGCTGAAACGGCGGGTGGTTGGCAAAGAGGTTGGGGAGTGTGTTGTAGGTCAGCAGCCCGCGCACGGAGATATAGGCACGCTCGCTCTCGCCCAGTCGTGCCCACAGGCACGCGCGCCACGGCCAGGTCCAGGAGCGGCGGCTATCGCCAATGGTCGTCTCCACGGCAAAGGGCTTACCAGTCTCATCTCCACTGGCTGAGTAGTCGTTGCAGCGCGCCCTAAGCGACTTAATCGCCGCTCTTGCCAGCTCAGGAGTCTTCTCCTGGGAGATCTGCCGCCCGGGGTAGACCGCAAACAGGTGCGACGTGTGCCGGTGCGTGTCCTTGGGATCGTCGCGGTCCGCCTGCCACTCCTGGAGCTGTCCCCACCTTCCGATCTTATTGGGGGCCAGTTTGCTCTGCATCTCGGCGATCCGCGCCTGGTAGTCGGTGTCGGCTCCCAGCGCCTTGGCGGCATCGAGGTAGTTCTGGAAGAGGTCCCAGATCAGCTGCTGGTCCATCATCACGCCGTCCTCGTGCGGCCCGTGCTCCGGTGACCAGCCATTGGGCGCGACCAGCGTGCCATCGGGGAGGCGCTTGAGGTGGTCCTCCCAGTACTGACAGACCTCCTTAAGAATCGGGTAAGCGGTCTTTTTGAGATAGGCTTTGTCCAGCGTGAAGGCGTAGTGCTCCCAGGCGTGCTGGGCGTACCAGGCGCTCGCGGGGATGTTCCACTCCCAGCCATTGCCGCCGAAGATATTCTGGCTCGTGCGTGCGGTCCAGCCGCGGGTCTTCTCCCCAAAGGCCCGGCGGGTCGCGATTCGGCAGGGCTCGGCCTGTGCGACAATGTAGTCCATGAGCGGCGTGTGGCACTCGGAGAGGTTGGTGGTCTCGGCGGCCCAGTAGTTCATCTGGACATTGATATTGTTGTGGTAGTCCGATGCCCACGCCGGGTTGTTGCTCTCGTTCCAGAGTCCTTGCAAGTTCGCGGGCAGGCCGCCGGGCCGCGAGCAGCTCGCCAGCAGATAGCGCCCGTACTGGAAGAGCGTGACCTCGAGTTCTGGGTCGCTGCCGCCCTTGGCATAGAGCTTCAGGCGCTCGTCGGTGGGCTTGGTGCGCACCGCGGCATCGGTCACTCCCAGCTCCAGGCTCGCGCGTCCCAGCAGGCCGGTGAGGTCTTTGGTATGCGCGTTCTTGAGCACCGTGTAGGACTTGCCCTGCGCCGCCGCGAGCTCGTTTAGCAGGCGCGGCAGGGGGGCGTCTCCGCGCCAGTTACTGGCAAAGTCGGGCTTGTAGCTCGTGCGGGCATTGAGCAGGAGCGTGAGCGAGTCGCAGCCGGAGAAGGTCAGTGCATCGCCCTCCGTGCCAAGCTTCCCGCCCGTAGTGAGCACGCGCACCACAGCGGCATGCTTGAGCCCATTGGCCATGACGCCGTCAAAGAGCAGCTCGTTGCCGCGTGCGGTCACCGCCGCGCCCTGGCCCGATTTCAGGCGCAGGCTCCCCGTGAGCGCGCTCTTTTTCGAGGCCGTGTAGCGAAACACCACGACCTGTGCGGGGCGGCTGGCAAAGGCCGCGCGGACGAAAGTTACGCCGTCGCGGGTGAAGCTTGTGGTGTGAATCCCCGTGATCAAGTCCAGCTCGCGCCGGTAGTCGGGGAGGGTTTCCTGGCTTGCTCCGAGGCTCACCCCCTCCAGTGCGACTCCGGCGACCTGGAAGTGCGGGGCGTTTTTCGACGCGAAGGTGAAGCGATAGAAGGCAAAGGCCCTCGGCTGTGCAATCGCAAACGTGCGGGTCTGGAAGCGCTGCTCAAAGGGCTTGCCGAGGCTCTGCTTGTCCAGCTCCACCCAGCTCTTGCCATCCACCGAGCCCTCTAGAACCCAGTCCTGTGGGTCGCGGGCAGGGACATCGTTGGCGCTGGTGAGGGCATACGAGCGCACAGCCTGCGCCTTCGGCAAGGCCACTTGCCACTGCACCCGTGCTCCCGGATTGGCGATGCACCACTTGGTGTTGGAGTCGCCGTCCCAGGTGGCGTCGATCGGGTTGCTGTAGCCATCGCCCGCCTCGTGGCCGGTCGGCGACGACACTTTTGCCATGGCCGTGCCACCATCGAAGTGGACGAACACATCGCCAAAGGTCCGGTAGGCACCGAAGCCATGGTCGCCGGTCTGGTACTCGCCGTCCCAGTTGTTGTCGCCGCTCCAGAGGCTCTGCTCGTTGAACTGGATGTGCTCCTCACCGATACCGCCAAAGAGCATCGCGCCAAGGCGCCCGTTGCCGATAGGAAGCGCCTCGAACTCCCAGCGGGTGGCCGGGGCATGGTAGCGCAGGGTTGGGTTACTCATAATTGTCTGTCGGGCAATGAATTACCCGCCTCCCGAATTAGGAGCGTCCCAAGGACGCGCTGAGGCAATCGCGTCTCCCGCGTCCTCGGGACGCTCCCAAAAACTCTAGCCGGGGACTTTCAGCCCCCGGCTGTCTATCCCCGGCTAAATGATACCTCGTAGAGGAGCACGGCGGCGGCGGTGGCGACATTGAGCGAGTCGCAGGTGCCGACCATGGGGATGCGGACGACCGTATCGCACGCTGCTTGCTGGTCCTGTGAGAGGCCCGCCCGCTCGCCGCCCAGCCACAAGGCCGTGCGCTGCGGCCAGGCAAGCTCGCGGTAGGACGTGGCGGCGTGGGGCGACGTTCCCACCAGCGCGACCCCGTGCTGTGCCCGCCACGCGGCAAACTCAGGCTCCGTGGTCCGAACAATGCGCTGGGAAAAGAGCGAGCCCATGGTCGCGCGCACCACACGAGGATCGAACGGGTCGATCTCGCCGCCGATCAAGATTAGCCCCGCCGCGCCCACGGCGTCCATCGTTCGGAGAATCGTCCCTAAGTTGCCCGGTGAGCGGATCGTGTCCAAGGCGACAAAGAACTCTCTGTCGGTGGGGGAGAGCCAGCTGAGCCTCTGTGGTCGCCGCTGGACAATCACGCCGACGCCCTGTGGTTCCTCTAGCTGGGAAAGCTGGCGGTACTGCGACGCCGAAAGGGTCACTTCCGGGATGCGCTGATGACGAAGCCGCTCACGTAGCGACTCGCCCAAGGGGTTGGTGAGCAGTTCTGGTGCGAGAACCAGCTGCTCGATACGGGTGCCGGGTGCGGCCAGCGCCTGCACCACGGGCCGGAGCCCATCGGCAAAGAAGCGCCCCGTGCGCTCCCGCTCATCGCGGCTAGTGAGAAGCCTCCGCAGCTCGGTGAGAGCTAGAGTTGACGAAGACGAAGAAGTCGTGGAAGGAAGACGTTTGCATTTTTGCATGGCTCCTTTCTGCGGGTAGACGCTCCCCACCCGCCGAGGGGAATCGAAGGTCAGAGCGCCCCAAGTGGCGCACGACTATTCTACCGCCTTGGACGGAGATCGTCCGGCTATGGGGCCTGCGGCCGCGCCTTCGGCGGAATTTACCGACGGAGGAACGACGGAGGCGGCGGAACGCCCCATAGCCGGATGATTTCCATCCTGGCTTTTGGGACGTTTTCTAGTTCTTCTTGACCACAGGCTGGCGGAAGTCGCGCTCGACTTGGTCGTTGGGATCGGTGGAGACGGGGCCGTCGCGCCAGAGCCAGCGCATCATGTCGGGGAAGACCGCGCCGCCGAACTTCTGCCCGTGGTTGTTCATCCCCCAGGTGTAGTTCAGGTCATAGCCCTTCTTTTCCAGCGCTTTCTGCATCCGCACGTTCTGCAAGAACCAGTCCCAGGTCTCGTCGTACTTGCCCCCACGGAAGCCCCGGTTGTCGTTGCGACCGTCGCAGAGGTAGACCCGGATCGGTTTCTTCTTCTCCTTGAGGATGATATCGGGGTACTTGTGGCCGCCACGGATATTGGTGAAGCTCCCGACATTGCTCAGCACCTTGCGAAACGCATTGGGCCGCTCCCACGCCACCGTGAACGCCGCAATCGCGCCGGAGCTGGAGCCGCCGATCCCGCGCATCTCGGGGTCCTTGGAGACATTGTAGTCCTTCTCCAGCGCGGGCAGGAGCTCGTCGGTGATGACCCGGGCGTAGCGGTCGTCGAGCGAGTTGTACTCCGTCGGGCGGTTGGTCGTGCGGTCACCCCACTCGCGTGGGTTGGCCTCGGGCTGCTCAGGGGTGCGGCCGGGGTTGATAAAGACCGCAAGCATCGTGGGAATCTCACGGCGGTAGATCAGGTTGTCTAGGACATTCTGGGCGCGGATATCGCCGGTCTCGTTCTTGAAGGCCTGGCCGTCCTGGAAGACCATGAGCGCGGTGGGCACCTTGGGGTCGTACTGGGCGGGGACATAGACCCAGTAGGTGTGGAGCGTCCCCGGGTAGGACTTGCAGTTCTCCAGCGTGAACGGCCCACGAATCTCGCCCTTGGGGACGCCCTCTTGGGGCAGAGAATCGGGGCCAAGTCGGTACTGTGAGTCCGGGTTGGCCTTGGGCGCGGTCTGGCGCGCGATGGCGAAGGTGGTTCCGGCAGTCAGTGCCAGACCCAGCGCATAGAGTGCATTTTTCTTCATAGAGGTTATATCTGCCCCAGTTGGGTGAGGGTACCCGTGCTATCGCCGATGGAGTCGGGGCGGACTCCGGCGCGATCTAGAAGGGTCATGTAGAGGTTCGCCACCGGAGTCTCCTGCTCGTAGGCGAGATGGCGCCCGGTCTTGATGCTCCCGCCACCCCGACCCGCGACCAGGATCGGGAGGTTCTCATGGGTGTGACGGTTACCGTCGCTGATCCCGCTTCCGTAGACAATCATGCAGTTATCGAGCAGGCTGCCCTCGCCATCGGGAGTGGCCTTGAGCTGATCGAGATAGCGTGCAAAGAGGGTCGTGTGGTGCGTGTTGATCTGGGCAACCCTCTCGATAAACTGGGGGTTGTTGCGGTGGTGGGTCAGCGGGTGGTGGCTATCGGCGATATTGAGCTCGGGGTAGGTGCGCATGCTCCCCTCGCGCCCCAGCATCAGGGTCGAGACGCGGGTGGAGTCGGTCTTGAACGCGGCTACCTGTAGGTCGAACATCAGGGTGACGTAGTCCGCAAAGAGCACCGGAATCCCATTGGGCTTGTCGATTCCCGGAGCCTCGATCTTGTTGTTGCGCTCCACATTCTGGATGCGTACCTCGATCTCCCGCACCGATGTCAGATACTCGTCGATCTTGCGCCGGTCGGCCTGCCCAAGCGTCCCTAGCAGGCTCTGGGTGTCCTCGCGCACTAGGTCCAAGATGCTCTTGCGGTAGCTCAGGCGGCGGGCCCGGGTGGCGGGATCGAGCCGGAAGTCCTCCGTGCCAAAGAGGCGCTCAAAGACGGCGCGTGGATTGACCTCGGGCGGCATGGGGGTGGTGGGGCTGCGCCAGGAGATGCTGTTGGTGTAGGCGCACGAGTACCCCGAGTCGCAGTTGCCCACGGTGCGCGAGTCCTCACAGCCCAGCTCCAGCGATGCAAAGCGGGTCTGCGATGCAAAGGCGCGCGCCGCGATCTGGTCCGCCGAGACTCCCCCCTGAATATCCGCGCCGCTGGTCTTCTTGCAGTGAACCCCGGTCAAGAACGACGCCCCTGCGCGTGCGTGGTCACCCGCACCATCGCCTAGCTCGTTGCCGTTGTGGTCCGCCAGCCCGGAGAGGAGGAGCAGGCTCTCCCGATGCGCCTCCAGTGGCTTGAGAATCCGGGGCAGCTCGAAGTTGCTCCCAAGCTGTTTGGGAGTCCAGTCCGGCATGATAATCCCGTTGGGGACATAGCAAAACACCAGCCGAAGCGGGGCTTTCTTGCGCTGCTGCGGCGAGGCCAGCGCCGGGGTCATGGCATCGAGTAGCGGCAACGCCAGTGCGGCACCCGCGCCTCTGAGCAGTGTCCGCCGCGAGAGATGGTTACGTGAGAGATACATCACGGAGTACCCTTTCCTTGTCGTAGCTGAAATGGCTTGCTGGTGACAATCTCCTCCACCAGGCTTGAGAATTTGTAGTTTTGGGCTGCACTGCGGCGGACGATCTCTTGGACCGTCGGGCGGTCGTAGCGCTCTAGGCCACGACCCAGTGCGTAGGTGAGCAGCTTCGTGGTGAAGCAATCGACAAACTTGGCGCGGTCCGCCTGTAAGATCGTCTTGAGGCCCTCGGCACCGTCGAAGCGACGCCCATCGGGGAGCGAGCCCGACGCGTCGATCGCGACCGTACCATCGCTCTTGCGCCACGCACCGATCGCATCGAAGTTCTCCAGCCCGAAGCCCAGCGGGTCCATGCGGGCGTGGCACGATGCGCAGGTGGGGTTCTTGCGGTGCTCTTCTAGCTGCTGGCGGAGCGAGAGGGAGGAGCCCACGGCGGAGACATCCAAATTGGGCACGCCCGGTGGTGGGTTGGGGGGCGGCGCATTGAGAATGTTCTCCAGGATCCACTTGCCGCGGAGCACCGGCGATGTTCGGTTGGGATACGACGTGACGGTGAGGACGCTGGCCTGGGTCAAGATTCCCCCGCGCTTGGTCCCGGTGAGGTCCACGCGCCGAAATGTGGGGCCGGTGACTCCGGGAATCCCGTAGAAGCCCGCTAGGCGCTCATTGAGAAAGGTGTACTTGCCCAGCAAGAGCGTCAGAATACTCTGGTCGTCCTTGACAATGCTATCGAAGAACAGCTCGGTCTCCTGGCGCATGGACATCCGCAGGTAGTTGTCGAAGCCCGGGAAGCGCTCACGGTCGGGCTTGACGGACTCCAGCGCCCGGAACTGGAGCCACTGCCCGGCGAAGTTCTCCGCGAGCGCATGGGCCTTGGGAGACTGGAGCATGCGCTTGATCTGTGCCTGAAGAACCTCGGGCTTGCGCAGGGTCTGGGAGTCGGCGCACGCCCGCAGGGTATCGTCGGGCATGCTGCTCCAGAGAAAGTACGAGAGGCGGCTGGCCAGCTCGTGCTGGGTGATCGGGTGGGCGGTGCTGGGCTTTGCCGTGGGCTGGTCCCGCTCGATGCGAAAGAGAAAATGCGGAGAGACCAGGACCGCCTGGAGCGCCAGGGAGATCCCCTCTTCGTAGGAGTCGCCACTTTTCTGGGCCAGTGCGACAAGCTGGGCGAGGCGGTCCAGCTCTTTTGGGGTTGCGGGGCGACGGAACGCGCGGCTGGCGAGGCTCTTGAGGATCTTGGGGGTGCAGGCTGCCGTGTGCCCACCGCGTGGGTGGCCACAGACAAAGACCTTGCGCAGGCTGGTGTCACGTGGTCCGACAGCCTGTGCGTAGGGGCCACCGATCTCCAGAGAGTTGACACGGGCATCGTTGAGCTGGGGCTTTTCTTTCTGGCGCTCCTCGAAGCGCTTGCGGAACTCGGCGACCCGCTCCGGGGGAAAGCCGGGAGGGAGCTTGAACTCCCGTGGCGTGACCTTGCGCTTGGAGGGATTCGGGCCCCCACAGCTGGGGGGGAGCCCTTCATAGAGCCGCTCTATGGTCGCCGCGAGCCAGTGGTCGCCCGCGCTCACCTTGAGGCGACACTCCAGGGTTCTGCCGGCGAGGTCTTGCCGGTCAAAGGTAAAGCCCGAGCCGCCTTCTGCATCAATCGTGAGGGTCTGGACTTTTTTACCGTCGAGCCAGAGCGTAAAGGCAAGCGGCTCGGAGCCCAGGGGACGTGTCCCGTTGAGCCCCAGCTTGAAGAGATACTCGCCATTCACGGGGAAGCGATGGGTGGTGTGCAGGGCATTGGGCAGGTTGAGACCCGTCTCATCGTAGCGGGCGGGGACGTCTGTGCGAAGGGGGATATCCCTGCCCCCCGCTTCGTGGCGCGCTAGCGTCGGGGCGAGCCGCTCGGGGCCAAAGACAGCCGTCCGCGCGATCTTCTCGGCGGCGGCGACATACTTCTCCATCTGCGACGACGAGAGCGAGAGGACATCTCCGATATTATCAAAACCGTAGCCCGAGTCGTCCTGAGGGAAGTCATCTGCGGGGCGAAACTCCACGCCGAGGAGCTCCTGAACCGTGTTGTTGTACTCCGCGCGATTGAGCCGGTGGGCTGTCACGCGCCCAGAGTTGCTGGGCAGAGCCTTGTCCGCCTGCTCCAGAGCACTCTGAATCCGCCGGATCACCGCCGCGTTCTCGGTTGGCGTCGGTCTTGGCAGCCCCTTGGGAGGCATCTCTCCCGTCTGGACTTTCTGGAGAACGCTCTCCCAGGCCTCCCGCGCGTGCTGCGTGGAGTTGGGTTTCTGGAGCGCCTTGAGATCGAGCCCCCCCGCCTTGTTGGCCGTGTCGTGGCAGGTTACGCAGTGCTTGGCAAAGTACGGCCCCACTGCCTGCTCCAGCGACGGAGCCGGCGCGGTTTTGGTGGTTTGGTTCCCCAAGGTCGGCAACCCTGCCATGCTGACGAGAAGGGAGAGGCTCAGCGGCGGCCCCCAGAGATGCCATGAGCGCATTCGCGATTTTTCCTCTTTGATAAAGCTTATTAAGTAAACGACGTTGGATTATAGCATAGTTTTGTTTATATCTGCATTAAAAGCGCCTAGTCTGGCTCAAAAAAAGAACAAAGCCCGCTCGAATGGCTTCGAGCGGGCTTTAACCTTAGTTTATCCGAAGATATTATACTTCTCTTGCAGCACATCGCACGACGAGCGCACGAGGGCGGCGGACTTGGCGACCCCGGCCTTCTCCTCGTCGGTCAGGGGCACTTCGATGATCTTCTCGATGCCACCCGCGCCCAGCAGTGTCGGGACGCCGAAGAACGTGCCGGAGACACCGTACTCACCCTCGAGGAGGCACGAGCAGGGAAGAATACGCTTCTTGTCCTTGAGGATCGCCTCGACCATCTCGACGGTCGCGGCGGCGGGGGCGTAGTAGGCCGAGCCCTTCTCCAGCAGCGCGACAATCTCCGCGCCGCCTTTCTTGGCACGCTCAACAATGGCGCTGAGCTTGTCCTCGGGGATGAAGTGGGTCACGGGGATGCCTGCCACCGTGGTGTAGGAGGGCAGGGGAACCATCTCGTCGCCGTGGCCGCCGAGCAGCATGGCCTGGATATCTTCCACCGAGCAGCCGATCTCCTTGGCGAGGAATGTCCGATAGCGCGCGGTGTCCAAGACGCCGCCCTGGCCGATCACGCGGTTCTTGGGGAAGCCCGAGACCTTCCACGCCAGAGTGGCCATGGTGTCCATGGGGTTGTTGACGATCAAGATGATCGAGTTGGGGGCGTACTGCTTGATCTTCTCGACATTGCTGGCCGTGATCTCCGCATTGACCGCAACCAGGTCCTCACGGGTCATGCCGGGCTTGCGAGGCGCGCCCGACGTGAGAATCACGATGTCGGAGCCCTCCATCGCGGCGAAGTCATCGCCGCCGGTGATATCGAGATCGTAGCCCTCGACCGGTCCCGCCTGGAGCAGGTCCAGAGCCTTACCCTTCGCGACACCCCCGAAGATGTCAATTAAAACGACGTCGGCTAACTCTTTGGAGGCGATCCAGTGGGCGCAGGTTGAGCCGACAAAACCCGCACCGATAATCGAAACTTTCTTGCGCATAGCGTGCCCATTGTACCTCTGTGTGAGATAAAATAGCCATTATGTCTGTTACTCTGCCTCGTGAGCTGGAAGAGCGGCTTTTGCGGGTCTCGGCGCGGCGCGCGGTTGACCCGAATCACTTCGCCACGGTCGCAATCACACAGGCACTGGAGCAGGCGGAGTCGGAAGAGACGATGGACTCTGCCATGATCGCGCGGGGAGCACAGGCACTTGCACAGGTTGCTGCGGGAGAGACACTACCCCTAGAAGACTCGTTTGCAAAGGGCGCAGCAGAGCTAGAGCGTCGGATCGCAGCCTGGCAGGCAAAATAGTGGCTATGGAGGAACTGCCTCGCTACCGAATCCGCTTCTCGGTTCAAGCAGGCCAGGATGCTGTCGAGATTGCACACTCTCTTCTGGAGTTTTCCGAGTCGCCTGAAGCTGCGCGAACTCTGCATTCGCTTTTCTATAATGAGGCGGGAAAACTCTCTACACTACCAGACCGTTACATGGTCCAAGAGCGGGAATCGGCGCGGTGGGGTGTTCCGGTACGGCGGATTCTCGTGCGGCGATGGCATCTTTACTATTCTGTAGACAGCGAGGGGCCAGACGGGCCACTGGTGACGATTTTATTTTTTTGGCCTGCAATGGCTGAGCCTATCGAGGAAGAACAACTGCGGCAGATACGTCGCAACCAATAAGGCAAGATAAATGAGCGGTAATTTCTGTAAGCGGACACGACGAGAGTTTCTGTGGGAGGCCGGGGCAGGCTTCACGGGGCTCGCGCTCAGCGGGATGCTGGGCATGGACGGCTTCCTTCCCAAGCGTGCCGAGGCCAACACGGGCGGCAAAAAGAAAGCGAAGTCTGTCATCTTTTTATTCATGTACGGCGGTCCCAGCCAGGTCGATACCTTCGACTACAAGCCCGAGCTCGTAAAAGGCGATGGCAAGACCGTCAATATTAAGAGCTTCCGCCAGGCCGGCAAGACCATTCCCCTGACCCTCATGGGGCCTAAGTGGAAGTTCAAGCAGTACGGCCAGTGCGGCAAGTATGTCTCCGATCTCTTCCCCCATGTCGGGGCGCTCTCCGACGACATTGCCTACCTCCACTCGGTCTACTCCGACTCGCCGATCCATGGCTCCGCGATGCTGCAGATGAACTCGGGCAAGATCCTCTCGGGCTCGCCCAGCTTGGGAACCTGGGTCAACTACGGCCTGGGCTTCGATGCCAAGGAGCTCCCTGGCTTTGTGGTGATGCTCGATACCACCGGCGGCCCGATCTCCGGTGCGAAGAACTGGTCCAGCGGCTACATGCCCGCTAAGTTCCAGGGGACGGTCTTGCGCTCCGCGGGCGACCCCATTCTCGACCTCTCCCGGCCGCAGGGCATGGCCCCCGAGCTCCAGCGCGAGCTGCTCGATGCGATCGGCGACCTCAACCAGGCGCACCGCAAGCCCCGTGAGGACAACTCAAATCTTGCGGCCCGTGTCGCCAGCTACGAGCTCGCCTTCCAGATGCAGCGCACCGCCCCCGAGGCCGTGGACATTAGCAAGGAGCCCGAGCACATCAAGGAGCTGTATGGCCTCAACGATGCCGCGACCAAGGACTTTGGCTTCCGGTGCCTGCTGGCGCGGCGCATGGTCGAGCGGGGGGTTCCGTTTATCCAGCTCTACGCCGGCGGTGGGAACACGGACTTTCTGAACTTCTGGGACGCGCACGGCAATATCGTCCCCAACCACAACCGCAACGCCGGGCGCGTGGACAAGCCAATCGCGGGGCTGCTTAAGGACCTCAAGCAGCGCGGGCTCTTGGACGACACGCTGGTGGTCTGGGGCGGCGAGTTCGGGCGCACCGCCCACGCGACCGGCGATGGCCGCGACCACAACTCCTACGGCTTCACGATGTGGATGGCGGGCGGTGGCATCAAGGGCGGGGTCAGCTACGGCGAGAGCGACGAGCTGGGCTACGCGGCCGCGGTCAACCCAACGCCCGTCAAGCGTGTCCACGCCACAATCTTGCATCAGCTAGGCCTCGATCCCAACAACCTGACCTACTTCTACGGCGGCCTGAGCCAGAAGCTGGTCGGGGTGGAGGGCGCCGAGCCCATCAAAGAGATCATCGCGTAGCCGCGATGCAGGCGCAGAGAGAGCAATCTGAGCTCCCCGAGTGGCAGGTGCGTCTTCGGGAGCGTCTGCTGACAAAAAATGGCGAGGGGGCGGAAGCCATTCTAAGCGAGCTCTCCACCGAGGAAGCTCTCACTTGTCTGAGAGATACTCTCCTTCCCGAGGTGCAAAGCCAGGGTAGTGCTCTTGCCGTGCGTAACATCACCCTACTTGTCTTGGTGTTTTCTGCGATGACGGCTCGTTTTGTACGAAGCTTTCTGAAGGACTTCTATCCACACTTATTGACACCCACACTGTACATCGTCATGGCAGTCCTGATTGGTGTACTCTTTGTCCTTTGGCTCTTCGCGATTGTAAGGTCTAAGCGGCTCGCCCGACTTTGGGCAAGTGCCTATCCCTTGTTCACCACACGCCTTATCTCGCCTCTAGGTAGTGAGGCTGCCTCAGCACTGATCGACATATTTGGATGGTTTGGAGGATTTGCACTGACACCACCACTGTCTACGGCAAATCAGGAAAGTCATAATACTCTTATTCTGACGACAAAAAAGACGTTGATTCGCTTATTGAACCGCCTGGCTCCCGAAGAGGCGCTGGGGCTCACGGAGAACAATCGGGTGGTCTTGCGGCGACTGGCGCAGAATGCTGAGGATGAGGTCGATATGGGGATTGCCGCTCTCCTTACTCTGGGTACGATGGGGGAGGGGCGCGTACGGCCGGTGGCACAGAAGCTGACGACCAGTTTTCTGCCTCGGGTGCGCGAGGCGGCGAAGGAGTGCTTAGGACAGCTTCCGGGATAAATCTGCCACTGCGCATAGGGATTTTCACATAAGTTGTGTAAAATGTCAGACGGAGGTTGAAATGAGAAATTTCATGATTGCTGCCGTCGCGCTCGTAAGCTGCACGGCATTTGCGTTTGCACAGGGAACGACCAAGAAGCTGGAAGAGCCCAAGTGCTGTAAGGGAATGAAGTGTAAGCACGCGACGGGTGAAGACAAGCACCATACGTGCAACAAGCACTGCCACAGCAAGGATCAGAAGAAGGGCGAGTGCTGCGCGGGCTTTAACAAGGTCAAGCCGGCTGCCAAGCCCAAGGCGCCTGCCAAGAAGAAGTAGGAAACTACTCGTCGAGGAGGGCTTTGAAGGTCTCGTCCGTCTCCGCCAGGTTGCGGAGGCGGGCGACCGCCCGCTGGGCGCGCTTCTTTGAGGCCTCCTCGTGAATCCCTAGCCACGCCGCGATCTCCTGATGCTCCCAGCCGTAGACCGAGCTGAGGATCAGAGGAGCGGCGTTTTCCTTGCCGAGCTGCTGACGAACCCGGTGCATGAGCTCGTTGCCGCAGAGCTGCTCTACGGGCGAGGGGGCGTCTTCGGTGAGGCTCTCGATAGCGTGGGTGATCCGGTCCCCGCGCTCGGTGAGGGGCTCTTGGCGGTAGCTCTGGGTGCTCTTGAGGCGCAGCTTGCTCTGGACAATCTGGCGCGCCACCCGCCGCACACAGCTGGTGCGTAGGTCCGGTGCCGACGACCGCCTTAGCTTGAGCCAGACCTCCGTGATGATATCATCGCGCTCCATCCCCGCCAGCGCACCGCAGAACCCATCCACCGCGGCCCCGATTCGCTCCTTGACAAGCAAAAAGAGCTGCTCCTCCACTGCCTGACGCTCCGCCTCACGCAGAGACGGGTCGTGGAGGAGATGGAGCAGCTCCTCTTCCGTACGGGGACGCGACGACAGGCCTTGCGGCCGTCGCCACACCCGCCAGAAAAATCCGCTCGCCGCTGTCTGTCGCATCTGTCCCATTGTACGCTGTTAACGCATCGTTTGGGGACAGTGTGACATTAGTTGCTGGTCTCGGTCTCCGGGAAGGTGTAGATCCCCTTGTTGCGGTACTCCTCGGTAATCTGGTTCTGGCTCTTCACCGTCCCGGTCGCCGTGAGCCAGCTGGGGTCCTTGCTCCACTTCGCGTGGCCATCGCAGAAGATCCAGTTGCGGCCCCCTGCGTGGCGCTGGCCCTTTTCCCAGCGTCCCGTGCCATTGCCCACGACCCCGTAGCCCGGCGCGATATACCAGCCCGCAAAGGTCCCGCCCGCGGCAAGCTGTGCGGAGCCCACATCCGAGACATAGATCAGGTTTGCCGGGGAGGCATAGGTTGCCATCGGGCGCATCTTCCCGCCGGGGATTCCTGCGGTCGCGACCGTGGTGTAGGCCGGGGGAACCAGGGTGCTGTAGGCCGAGCTCAGGAAGTAGTTGCCGGCGTAGCTGAGCGGGAGCACCTTGGTCATGGCGCTGGCGACACTGCGCATCCCGGCGTAGGCTCCGGGGACATTCATCAGAAGAAGCTGCTGCTCGTAGCACACCGAGTTGAGCTTGCCCCAGCCGCCCTTATCGGGGTCGCTTGGGCAGACCAGGATGCCGTAGTTTTTCTGGTAGGGCATCACGGCCAGGGGGAAGGCGTAGACCCCGGAGAAGAAGTTATCGGTGGCGGTCTGCGGGGCCTCGCCGGGAGGGGTACAGGGCCCTTGCCAGCCCGTCTCCGGGAGGATCTCATCGTAGTCCTGCGCGTACATCATCGCGCCCAGGCCAAGCTGCTTCACATTGGAGAGACAGCTCGCCTGGCGTGCTTTTTCACGGGCTTGGGCAAAGACAGGAAAGAGGATCGCTGCAAGGATGGCGATAATGGCAATCACAACCAAAAGCTCGATCAGCGTGAACGCCGAGCGAGACGAGAGAGATTTCATAGCTAAAACTCCTACCGCAAAGAACTGCTTCGATCTTAGCGGTAGGGGAGCAGTCGCAGATTAAGGGTTTACGAAGTTTTCGCCGACGAAGACGAGGCGCTGCGCTTGCTGCGCGCGGTGGGCTTGGCGGGGGCGGCGGGTTTCTCGGTTGGCTCTTCGGTGACCGTGATCGCTGCTGTGGCCTCGGCCTCGGTGGGGGCGGGAGGGATGGGCTTGGCCTTGGGCGCGGGGCGGGGGGCGATTGTCTTGCCGTGGAGCACTTTCTGGAGGACCGTGTAGGCCTTCTTATTGCGCTGCTTGAGCTGACGGGTCTCTTTACGCACCTCGGGCAGGAGGGTTGCGATCGCGGTCAGGTGCTCTTCCAGAGACTTGGCCTTGGCCTCCAGGGTGGCGGCGGCATCCCGGTAGGCATCCAGCTCGACCTGTGCGGCGGCCAGAAGCTCCGGGGCGACTCCGCTCAGCACCGAGAGGGTTCCACCTGCACGGGTAAGCGCCGCGCCGGTCTCCGAGAGAGTGTCTTTAGATGACAAGGGTGAGTTCCTCCAAAACGTGGGTTTGATTCGTCCTCAGTATTAATGCCACACGAAAAAAAAGCAAGGATTTGTTAAAAGATTTAACATAAAGTTTACATGTGATCGTGTGTGCTGTGATGGGCTTGCGGGCGCAAGTGAATCGGGTATACTGCCTGCGTTAACCGCTGGGGGAGCCTGATTCGTCTCAGGCTGAGAGGGCAGCACGTGCCGACCCCAGAACCTGATCCGGTTCGTACCGGCGTAGGGAAGCGGACGCGCAGGGGGTTGGTTTGCTTGCGCCTCTCTCTTCTCGATGCCGAGGAGAAAGTTATGAAGCACGCGTTCACGCTCATCGAGCTCCTCGTTGTCATCGCGATCATTGCGATTCTGGCAGCGATTCTCTTTCCCGTCTTTGCCCAAGCCCGGGAGAAAGCACGACAGACCGCCTGTCTCTCCAATGCCAAGCAGATTGGCCTGGGGGTGCGGATGTATGTGCAGGACTACGACGAGACATTCCCGATCTGGCACGCCTACTCCAAGAAAACGGCGGCGGTCCACTACGGAATCGAGGTAGATCTCCAGCCCTATGTCAAGAACTTGCCGCTCTTTAAGTGCCCCGACGATGCGGGGGGGCCGTTTCAGCGCAGCGATGTCCCTGGAACGACTTCCTACTTCGCCGCCTATGGCTCGTCGTACTATTTTGAGCGGCGCTGCTTCTCCGTGGTCAATGGGTTCTCGATCTCCAACAACTTCCCCACAACCCGCACCACGGCGATTGTCATCGACCCCCAGTACGAGCGCCCCGCCGAGAGTGTCTTGATGCGCGATGAGATGTTCCCGTGGTTCAACCCCGCGGTGGATACTGCAGGCTACTGGGGCTACAGCGGCTTCTACCAGGCCTGGCACGCGCAGGGGGGAAGCGCGATCTTCGCCGATGGCCACGCCAAGTTCTTGGTGGGGGCAGGACAGATGCGGACCCTCTTCAAAGACCCCGCTGCACAGGTTCCGTACTAGGAAAGGCCACAGGTAAGCAACCGATGAAACACGCCTTTACCCTCATTGAGCTCCTGGTCGTGATCGCGATCATTGCGATTCTGGCCGCGATCCTCTTTCCTGTCTTTGCGCAGGCACGCGAGAGCGCCCGGCAGACCACGTGTCTGTCGAACATGCGCCAGATCGGCCTTGCGGTGCGGATGTACACGCAGGACTACGACGAGACCCTTCCCATCTTCTATGCCTACAATACCCAGCCGGCGGCCGATATCACGGGGCATCTTGGGGTGGAGGTGCTGCTCCAGCCCTACACCAAGAGCAAGGATATCTTCCGCTGCCCCGATGACTCGGGCGGGCCGGTGCCCCAGGGTGTTCCGAGCACGGTGGACTACGGCGGTTGCTCGGACCTGGCGGGCAAGGGGCGCTCCTATCGTGATTGCTACGGGAGCTCGTATCGCTTTACACGTGGGGCGCTCTCGGTGATCTCGGGGGTCTCGATGCAGAACAATGTCCTCTGCACGCCCAGCAACGACTACTGCCTGCCATCGGGGCCGGTGACCGATGCGGCCTTCCAAGCCCCCGCCGACACCTACCTGATGCGCGAGGAGATGCTCCCCTGGTTTGGCGGCGACAAAGACACCGGTGGCTCCAAGTACGGCTACTTCCCCGACTACTACCTGCAGTGGCATCCGCGCGGGGGGAGCTTTGTCTTCGCCGACGGCCACGCCAAGTTTGTGGTGAGCGCCGGGCAGTTCGATAAGCTCTTCTGCTCCCCCTCCGCGACCCAGAACTTCGCGACTGCCCTCTGGGCCTGCGACTAGCCGCATTAGGCATCCCTCCCCCCGGCCCCCTCCCTTCCCCTGAAACCCACGTTCCGTGGGGGGAAGGGAGGGGGAGTCAGAGGGGGGGGCACTCCCCCGACTCATCCCTCGGCACCCCCTCTCCTCCCGCGGAACGCGGAACCAGAGGGAGAGGGGGTCGGCCAGAGCGAGGAACGAGCGGAGGCCGGGGGGAGTGCTGGTACGCGGGGAGTGCCCCGAGTAATCCTATGAAACAACTACACTTCGCTCTCGCGGACTACGTCGTGCTGGCGCTCTATGTCCTGGCGCTGGTCTTTGTCGGGCTGCGCCAGCGCAAGCTGGTGAGTAGCGAGGCGAGTGCGTTTCTGGTGGCGGGGCGGGGGCTCACGGTTCCCGCCTTTGTCGCCACCCTTGTCGCCACTTGGTACGGCGGCATCTTGGGTGTGGGGGAGCTCTCCTACACGACGGGGCTGGGGGCGTGGACGGTCTTTGGCCTGCCCTACTACCTCTTTGCTCTGGTCTACGCGCTCTGGCTCGCGCCCAAGGTCCGAACGGCGGCGCGCTTCACCATCCCCGACACCCTGGAGGCCGCGCATGGGCGGCCGGTGGCGCTGCTCGGGGCGGCGCTCGTGTTCTTTCTGGTCGCGCCCGCACCCTATGCCCTGATGACAGGGACTCTGCTCCAGGGGCTCTTTGGCGGCCCGCTCTGGCTCGCTGTGACGGTCGGGACACTGCTCTCGGTGGTCTTTGTGGCCCGTGGGGGGCTGGAGACCGACGTCCGCACCAATAGTGTCCAGTTTCTCTTGATGTTTCTGGGCTTTGGCCTGCTGGTCGCGTTTTGCTTCGCCAAGGTTGGGGGGCTGCCGACCCTTGCGGCGCAGCTTCCGGCGACCCACAAGAGCCTCTCGGGCGGCAACCCCCTGCCGTATATCTTGGTCTGGTACTGTATCGCGCTCTGGACCCTCGCCGATCCGGGGTTTCACCAGCGCTGCAGCGCGGCACAGTCGCCTAAGGTCGCGCAGCGGGGGATTCTGCTCTCGATTCTCTGCTGGGCGCTCTTTGACTTTCTCACCGTGAGCGCGGGCTGCTACGCCCGCGTGCTCCTCCCAAAGCTGGGGGCTCCCATCGATGCCTACCCCGCGCTCTCGGAGGCGATCCTTCCCCCCGTGGCCAAGGGGATCTTCTGGGTGGGAATGCTGGCGACCGTGATGAGCACCCTGATCTCCTATGCCTTCCTCGCCGCGACGACAATCGGGCGGGACCTGGCGTGGCGTACGGGCAAGGGCGATGAAGTGCGCTGGACACGGATCGGGGTGGGGATCGCCGCGGTCCTCGCGATTGTCGCCGCCCTCGCGCTCCCCTCCGTGGTGGGGCTCTGGTACACAATTGGCACCGCCTTTGTCCCCGGCCTGCTGGTGCCCTTGCTCACTGCCTACGCCCCAGAGAGCTTTCGTGTCCACCCTGGGTTCACGCTCGTGGGAATGGCGCTGGGTAGCGGCCTACCGCTGGTCTGGATGGCGCTAGGGCAGAGCAAGGGCGGCATGGACGCGGCACACTACCCGTTTGGTATCGAGGCAATCTACGTGGGGCTCGGGGCATCGCTGCTCTGCTGGGCGCTGGGAGCGATAAAAAAAGCTGCGGGCTAGGGGAAGAGGCTGAGCAGTACCCAAAAGCGGCGTGCATTGCGTTGCGTGGGGCGGTTTAACTGAAGGCACGCCACAGTCGCTCGCCCCGTCGCAGTCAGCCCATGGAGCTCCCCAGAGGCTTCGTCGTAGTGAAAGTGTTCTTCCCAGCGATCTCGTCGGGGGTGAAAGAGGGGGACCATTGTCTGTGTCTGTGGATCAAGGCAGGTCTGACGACTGGCCTTGTGCAGATTACAAGAGCGACAGGCAAGCGCTAGATTCTCGGGGTCATCGGAGCCACCCTGAGAGACAGGCTCAATATGCTCTATCTCAAATTCCAGGTTCGAGACGAGCTCTGGGGCGTGGCAGTACTCACAGTGGTGGAGAGCACGGGCCGCGACACTGGGGTGGAGAGGGTTCATGCTCGGCTTACTTGCGAGTCGCCTCGAGAAGTGCCTGGGAGCGTGCTATGGTGGCCTCTTCTTCGGCTTGAATGAGGCTTTCCAGCTCACTCTGTAGCTCGGTCGCAAAGGGCTGAGCACTCTCTTGCGCCTCGCGCCACTGTGCCATCAGTGCACGGAGCCGCTCTCGTTGTGGGGTGGGAAAGAAACGATCTGCCTGGAAGCGGCGTAGGAGGAGGTAGGGCTCCTCACTGCCCTCCCAGAGAGAATCGGTGAGCTGGAGGGCATCAAGGGCCGCACCAAGGGTCTCCCCAGATGCCTCTTTATTTTTTGTGAAGACGTGTACCCGCTGAGTATCCTTCTCAGGCGTTTCTGAAATCACAGCAATCGTCATATTGGCTCACCTCCTCAGCTGATTGTACCATTGCACCGCAGAGTGGATGGTGGGCTGGGGACGATAAAAAAAGCTGCGGGCTAGGGGCCCGCAGCTCCTCACAAAATCGCGAGGGTAGTCATGTCTCATACAGTGTAGGGGGAGCGTCTCTGGTGCCTTGGTCCGGTGAGGGCGTAGGAGTCGTAGACTACGCGGGCCGCCACGACGGTAGAGGTTTTCCCGATACGTGGCTTAGGATACGAGCAAATAAGCACTTCTCTATCAAGAGAAGATTAAATGTTTATTCTACGGGTTTAAATGCGACCCAAAAAAGAAAAAGCTGTGGATATTGTATCCACAGCTCCTCACGTTAATGAGGGTTAGTATTTTCATTCAAGAACAAGATACCAACCCTCGCACTTTGATGTATCAAGACGACGTTAAATTCCCCAGAGCTGCCGCAGGTGTGTGATGTTGGGGAGGAGCTGGGTGTGGGGGTGGGCCGCTAGCTCCTCGCGGGTGTGCGAGCCCTCCCAGACCCCGATCACCCAGCCACAGCCCGCCCCGGTTCCTTCCTGGAGGTCCGAGGGGGTATCTCCCACTTTTGCGACACGGGCCGATGAGAGAATCCCAAAGCGGCTCATCAGGCTCAGCGCCATGTCGGGGTGGGGACGGCCACGAGGCACTTCGTCGCTGGTGACCGAGCCATCGATCAGCAAGCGCCAGCCCAGGCGGGAGATCACCACATCGGCGATATCCCGCGAGAACCCGGTGTCGAGTGCCACTTTAATCCCGGCCTCGCGGAGCGTCACAAAGACCAGTGATGTGCCCTCGATCTCGCGCACGGCGGGGTGGGTCTGGTAGTGGGCGATCATGCGCTCCACAAAGCTCTGGTGGATCTCCGCGACCCGGCCCTCGCTGCCGCAGACCAGGAGCTGGCGGATCGCCTCGGGCTTGGGCAGGCCCATCACAGCATTGACTTGCTCATGAGTGACCGCCACGCCCGCGCCTGCTAGCGCCTCGCGCAGGCAGCGGTGGACCGGGCTCCCTTCGTCGTGCACCGTGGTTCCGGCCATGTCAAAGATCACCAGCTCTGGTCGTGTCATTTGTGTGTCTTTCTTACCTTCTTACCTTCTTACTTTCGACGGCGTAGGCGCAGGCCCAGCACACTGGCTCCCAGGCCGACCAGAAGCACTGTCCCGGGCTCAGGAGCCGCATTCGCACCAACATACATGGCCAGGAGCTGCCCACGCTCCACCTGCTCGGTGGTCACGCCCACGGAGGTGTGCACCTGCGCGGTGAGCAAGTACCAGCCACTTCCCAGGATATCGGTTGCGTCGATAATACCCGACGACTCTTCGTCCTGGGTGAGCCCGCCCGCCGCAAACAGAGAGCTATTGAACTCCGCGATCGCGCGCAGGTTTCCGCTGGAGATATTGTAGTTCCAGATCTTGGCAAGATGGGCGTTGTTACCGGGATCCTCTTGCAGGAGAATATTGCCCACGCGGTCGATAGTGATATTGTCGAACATCTGCTGACCCTCGGTGCCATCGAGGACCATGGTCAGGTTGCCACCTAGCGTGGGGTTGGTCAGGTCGGTGTAGCGCATGCGCCACAGGCGGCTCCGGCCCACGGTTGCACCCGTGTTGAAGCGGTCGGTGGTGACAAAGTAGAAGTCATTGGGGTTGCTCGGGTCCCAGGCACCGTCTTCCGGCCGCAGGAACTCGGTGACCCCATTGGTGACACTGGTGGTCTGGAGTGTTGCCCCCGTTGTCCCCGAGACATCCCCAAAGCTAAAGAGCGAGAAGCCTGTCGAGCCACCCTTGCCAAGTCCGCCAAAGGGCGTGGTGCGGTCCTCGGTGGCAAAGTTGCCCACTTTGATGCCGTAGAGGCTCCCGTTGGTCAGGCCCGCTTTTTCGATATCCGTGCCCGTGCTGGTCTTGGTGCCGACATAGAGATAGGTCTGGCCGGGCGTGCTGTCGTCGGTGCCCATCACCAGGGTCTTGTCTTGGGCGAAGGGGTTGGCCACCGAGTTCTCCCAGCTAAACTTACCGAGATGGGGCAGCTCGAACGTCTTGCGTGCATCGGGGCCGGTGGCGATCCAGGCGAAGGCACGGCCTGCTGTTCCGTTCTCCTCCCCGTTCATAAAGATGCGATTCTGGGTGCCAAGGCCGGTTGCAGCGTTGTAGAACGCACTGGTCACGGGCAGGTCGGCCGAGCAGAGCCGAGAGACCGTGCTGGTTCCGGTTGAGACCGTGACCGAGGTCGCGAGGTCGCGCCCCGAGTTGACTGTGAGCGTGTTGTTATTGGCCGAGATATTCCACTGTGAGACAAAGGCCCCCGCGCTTCCGTGGGCACGGGTGACCCCCGCTGATGCGGAGAGCTCGTGGTTGACCAGGAGCGTAAAGGTGCCATCGCCGTTGCTGTAGGCACCTTGCCCATCGGGGGTACCGACAAGGTTGTAGCCGCCAATGGAGTCACCCACCGTTAGGATCGAGATGGTCTTCACATCTGAGGCGGTCGGTAGAATATAGGCGGCGGTGGTGGTACTCGCGCCTTTCAGCTGGGCATAGGCCGCCCCCGACGTAACGGAGAGAGTGAGAGCGAGCAAGAGAACAAGTGGTGAACGCATGTAAATGTTTCCTTCCGGGCAATCGTAGCAGGCAAACGGACGTAGAAAATTATGGGTCGGTAAACCCTGGTTTAAGCCTCGATTAACTCCTGGGCAACCCGCGCGGCCAGGCCAAAGCTCAGGGTCATCCCCGCCCCACCGACACCCGTGACCAGAGTCACTGCGGGCTCGGGGTGGGCGATGAGCCATGGCTGGGTCTTGTGCTTCAGATAGAACCCTTGCCAGCGCGAGGCGAGCTGGCAGTCGGGGGTGTCTAAGAAGGTCGCCAGGTACTCCAAGACAAGCGTGTCGATCCGCTCGTTGTTGAAGATCGTGATCTCGTCATCGTACTCGTGGCTATCTCCCAGAGTGAGCTCCCCGAGGCCGTTTTGCGACACCAGTACATGGATGCCGTAGCGCTCGTGCTCGGCGTACTCGGCGTGGAGGCGCGCCTTGAGCGCGGGCAGGGTAGGGCAGCTCTTGAACGACTCGTAGTGGGCGAGGGTGAGCCCCGCGGCAAGCATCGGGCCGAGCCGCCAGGCACCGGGCTGGGGCACTGTGCGCATCATCTGGAGCTTGCAGACCGTGAGCGCCTGCTCGGCGAGGGCTTGGGGGTAGAGCGTTGTCAGGTCGTGGCCGCTGCAGACAACCAGGCGCTCGGCGGCAAACGTGCCCGCCGTGGTGGCGAGCTGGGGGGCGCTGTAGCCCCAGACCGTGGTCCCAAAGTGGAAGGTCACCCCGTAGCGCTCCGAGAGAAAGGCAGGGAGCTTGGCGATTACCTCGCGCGGATCGACACAGACCTCGGTGGGGCTCCAGAGCGCGCCGCGCAGGCTCTCCGCCCGAATCCCCCGGGCCTTCTCGTGGACCTGCGCGGCGCTCAGCCACTGGGTCTGGGGAAACGAGAGCTCCTGCAAGACCGCCGCTTCGTCGTCGGCGTAGGCCAGGTGGAGCGAGCCAGTCTGCTCGTGCCAGAGGTTGGCCTCTTGGAGCACGGTCAGCCAGTGCGCACGGCTCCGAAGCGCAGTCTCGTAGCGCTCCCCCACCGGCTGTCCGATCAGCCAGAGCATCCCAAAGTTGCGGATGCTCGCCCCCTCGGCGCGGGCGCTGCGCTCAAAGACCGCCACCCGCTTTCCCGCCCGTGCCAGGTGGTAGGCATGCGCCAGCCCCAGGACACCCGCTCCGACAATCGCTACATCAAACATCGCGCTTTTTTTGTTCCTTCCAGAAGTACGCCGCGGGGATCAGCGACACCAGCAAGACCCCGCCCAGGGTGAAGAACGCCCCCTTCCAGCCAAGCGCCACCGAGAGGCGCGCCATGCTCTCCCCGGCCAGGACCCCGCCCAGGTAGCCGATTCCGTCGATAATGCCGCTTGCCGTCGCGCCGGCTTTCTTCCCCCCAAAGTCCAGCGAGAGCGCGCCGGCGAGAAACGAGTACGGCCCGATCAGGAAGAAGCCCGTGGCCGAGATCGCAAAGATCAGCAGAGGGCTTCCGGCGGGCAGGAGCGCCAGGGTCGAGAGCAGGAGCGCGATCACCGGGAGGCTGAGCAGCAGGATAAACGCCCGCCCTGAGCGGCCTAGGCCATCGGAGAGCTTGCCCGCTAGGATCACAGCAAAGCCTCCAAAGAGAGGGAAAAACGAGCTCTGGGTCGCGGCAGTGCCCTTGGAGAGCTTCCCAAACTCCACGAGGTAGGTGGGAGTCCACTCATTGAAGGTCTCGCGGGCGAGCGTGAAGGCCAGCGAGATGATGCAGACACACCAGAAGCTCGGGGAGCGCAGGAACGCCTTTGCATCGGGCTCCGGTGTTTCGTCTGGCGCGGTGCTCTCCCCGGCCTCGGTGGGGGTGGTTGTGCTATTCTCGCGCAGAAAGAGCGCGTTGAGCACGAGTAGGACGGCCAGGACGATCGCGCCCCCGATAAAGAGCCCTTGCCAGCCGACTCCATTATTGATCAGTGCCCCGTGGAACTGGCGCGCGGCAAAGTCGCCGAAGAGGTAGGAGAGGCTCAGAACCCCCACCGCAGTGCCGTAGCTGCTGGCCGGGTACCAGCTCCCCGTGACCTTGAGGGCACCGGGCCAGCCCAGGGCCTGGATCAGGCGGTTGAGCACCCAAGCGAGCGTGAAGAGAGGCAGGGTCCCCGAGAAAGCAAACATCAGGCTAAAGACAATCGCGCCGATCATGCCCATGAGGAAGTTGCGCCGCCCGCTCCAGAAGTCCGCGAGAGCGCCCGAGGCGAACTTGCCGCAGGCGTAGGCGAGGGTTGCGGCGGAGGCCACTCCCCCCAGCGCGATCTTGGCCGCCGCCTTGTCCATCGTGCCTCCTGCGACCAGGAACTCAATGAGCTGGGGCTTGGCAACCGAGAAGCTGGCGCGGCAGAAGTAGTAGCCCGCGTAGCCCAGGGTGAGCAGGAGCAGGGCCGTGGCAGGGGAAGAGGGGGGACGTCGCATTTCTTGTCCTATCGTCGTAACATCGAATAATCTACTGTGCGCATTATAGAGTATGGGTTAACATTTTGTGAAACTTCCCCAAGGGGCATGGTGTACAATGGCAGAGGAGAGAGTCACGGTGAGAAAAATCAAGAAACTGGTGTTGGTGAGCGGGGCATTTTTAGGGGCAGGCTGTGCGGGAACGAGCCCGAATCTCTCGACACCGCAGATGCAGACGCCCTCCTTAGGCGGGGGGCTGGGGGCACGCTCGGTTGCCTCCCCTGCGCCGGGTGCCACAGCGGAGGCGTCCCTTGCGCCCCTGGAGACTGTCGCGACTCCCGAGAAGACCTTTGTGCAGCCTCCCTACCTCCAGCTGGGCAACCGCCCGACTCTCGGGGGAAAGACCGAGGGCCTGGAGCTACTCTGGATCGTCCCCGCCGATACCAAGCTCGACGAGTGGAGCGTTGAGACGCGCCTACCGGGGGCGGCGGCGGCCACGACCTCCTGGACAAAGATCAAGGGGAAGCTGAGCGCCAAGCCGGTCGCAGTCGGGGTGATCAAGCCGGAGCTGGTCGTGAGCGCGCCGCTGGAGGGGCTGGCACCGGGGAAGCTCTTTGACTACCGTATCCTGCGGGGCGACAAGCCGGTCTTTGCCGCCCGTGCGCGTGCCCGCAAGACCGCCAAGGAGCCGCAGCGCTTCGTGCTCTTTGGAGACTGCGCGCAGGGCACCGACGGCCAGAAGAAAGTGGCGGCGCAGACCCTGGCGGCCAAGCCCGACTATGTCTTTATCACCGGGGATATTGTCTACGGCAAGGGGCTGGCGAGCGAGTACGTGAAGAACTACTGGCCGGTCTATAATGCCGAGACCGCCGGTGCCGATGGCGTCCCGCTGCTGCGCTCAACCCTGACGGTGGCCGCGCCGGGCAACCACGATATCCGCTCCACGACTCTGGAGAAGACCGCTGACGGTTTTGCCTACTTCTACTACTGGAGCCAGCCGCTCAATGGGCCTGCGGTGGCGAGCACGAAGTTCGCCTCGCCGCTGGGGAGCACGGATACCAAGGCGTTTCTGACCGCCGCAGGCGAGCGCTACCCCCGCATGGCGAGCTTCTCCTACGACTATGGCAACGCTCACTGGACGGTTTTAGATGCCAATGCCTACATGGACTGGAGCGATCCGGCCCTGATGCAGTGGGTGGAGGCGGACCTGAAGGCGGCGCAGAAGGCCACCTGGCGCTTTGTCGCGTTCCACCACCCGCCGTTTAACTCCAACGCCGAGCACTTCAACGACCAGTGGATGCGGGTGCTCGCGCCGCTCTTTGAGAAGTACGGGGTCTCCGTGGTCTGGGCGGGGCATGTCCACGACTACCAGCGCAGCTACCCACTGACCTTTCTTCCCACGAAGCCGCGCGATACCAAGGGCGCGGTGGAGGGGAAACTCACGCTCAACAAGACCTACGATGGGGTCAAGAACACCAAGCCCAACGCGCCGATCTATATTGTCTCCGGTGCGGGCGGTGCGGGGCTCTACAAGAACCTCGAAAAGGGAAAACTACAGGACTTCACTGCGAAGTATATCGACGATACCCACTCACTGACCGTGGTGGATCTCACCGATAAGACGCTGGACGCCCGGCAAGTCGGGGCCGACGGCAAAGAACTCGATCACTGGAAAATAACCAAATGACACCTAACAACCAACAACCTGCACCCACCGGACCCTTCTCGCTGCCCGCGCTGGCCTACCCGCCCGCCGCCCTGGAGCCGCATATCGATGCCCAGACCATGCAGATCCACCACGATAAGCACCACCAGACCTACATCACCAACCTCAACAACGCGGTTGCCAAGGTCTACGGACCGAACAGCCGGGTGATGTCCGCCGAGGCGCTGCTTAAGAACCTAGAGCGCATCCCCGAGGACAGCCGCGCCGCGGTTCGCAACAACGCTGGGGGCCATGTCAACCATACGATCTTCTGGACCCTGATGAAGCCGGGTGGCGGCGGCGCCCCGACCGGCGCGATTGCGGATGCGATCAAGGGGACGTTTGGGGACTTTGACAAGTTCAAGGCGGCGTTCGAGGACGCGGGCCTGAAGCGCTTTGGGAGCGGCTGGGTCTGGCTCTCGGTGAAGAAGGGTAAGCTGGAGCTAGCCTCCTATCCCTACCAGGACACCCCGATCCTAGAGGGCGGCGTCCCCGTGCTGGGCAACGATGTCTGGGAGCATGCCTACTACCTGAAGTACCAGAACAAGCGCGCCGACTACCTCAAGGCGTGGTGGAATGTCGTGAACTGGGACGAGGTCAACAACCGCCTGAAGATGGGCCGCTAGGCTGGTTTGCCGGGGAGGCGGCGGCTAGCGCCGCCGCCGTCGCCCAAGCTTGCCACGGTCTGGGTCGCCCTCAGGACGTGCGCCGGTGACAGGCAAGTCGCGCATGACGTCGGTGGAGGGGGCTGACCCGACCGAGGCGTCCGCACCCTGAAGAATCGTGAGGGTGTCCGGGTCGGTGGGCTGCTGGAGCGTGCCACTGAGCAAGATCGCGTGGGGCACGGGCCGCGATGGCAGGTCCTTGGCGGTGTGGCCGGTCGCGATAATCTTGCCGTCGTAGACAATGCTGGTGGAGAAGCCCGAGTCCATCAAGACCGCCTCGTGGACCCCTGCGGCTGCCGCGCCCTTGGCCATCATCTCCGTGGTGATCACCTCCATGGTCGCGCCCAGCACGGGCTCGCCCTTGTCGGTGACCCCGAAGAACGCGCGCTTTCTCGGGTCGTTGAAGTCCCGCGCGGCGTAGGGGCCGATCTCTTTCTTCGTGCGGGCAACCCCATCGTGGACGATCCACGCGCCGCCCAGAAAGACATCGCTCATGTTGGGCATGAGGGAGAGCAGGCTGACCTCGTCGTTGTTGGCGTAGGGGTTGAACGGAACAATTGCGATCTTCTTGGGGCCCCAGACCACGAGGGGGCGGTTCCAGATGCGCGGCATGCGCAGCTTGTCTTCATCGGCGAAGAAGGCGTTCTCGATCTGGGTGCGACAGGGGCCGATCAGGGCATTGTCCACCGAGCGCAGGTCCGCATTCACGAAAAACGTCCCGTTCATCCCCGCGACTGTGTTGGGTGTGTCGCGGATAAACTCGCCCACGGACTTGCGGCCCGTGTCGGTGGCGCGGACGGTGAGCGGCCTGCCGCCCTTGACCAGCACGAGCTTGATGCCGTCGTAGGTGCCGGTCTCTAGGCGCACGGGGGTCTCGGCGAGGTCCCGCTCAAACACGGCGGCCGGTGCCTCGACCGTGATCCGCTGGCACTCCTCCCAGGCCTTTTGCAGGCGTGTGTGGATGTAGCGATTGACCGCCAGGATGCTGGGCGACTGCTCCGCGGGGCCGTTCTCGACCGTGAAGCCCAGCGTGTAGCCGATCTGCTGCGCGAGGGCGAAGGTCTGGGCATCGCCGCGGCCCTCGGGGTAGGCGATCTGCGTGACCGGATGGCCCAGCTGCGCCTCTAGGAGCTGCTTGGCATCGGCCAGCTCGGTCTGCTGGACATCGAGGGGGAGCTTCTCAAACTCGCCGGGGTGGGTGACCGTGTGCGAGCCGATGGTGACTAGCTTCTCGCTATCGAGCTGCTTGAGGGTCTCCCAGCTCATCTTGGGGTGGGGCCCCTTGGTATTGCCCACAAAAGCGGTGTGGACAAACATCACGCTGGGGATTTTCTTCTCTTTGAGCAGGGGGTAGGCGTTCTTGTAGAAGCCCAGGTAGTTATCGTCGAAGGTGAGCAGGACGGCTTTTTCAGGGACCTCGTCGCCGCGCACGAGGTGGCGCTGGAGCTGCTCGACACTGATAAACTGCGCGCCCTGCTTCTCCAGATAGGCGATCTGGTCCTTAAACTCATCGGCGGTGCAGTCGAAGAAGACTGTCTTTTGCTTCTTGGTGGCGACAATGTCGTGGTACATGATCACCGGGATGCGCCGGCCCTGTGCCCGGGGCGAGATTCCCCCAAAGATGGTCGGGTCGAACGGTCCGGGAGTCGCGGGGCGCTCGGGCGTAGCCGGGGTCTCCGTGGGAGGAGCACTGGATTGGGTTCGCGAGGGACACTTTGCACCACTAAGTGCGACGGCGGCGAGCGCCAGAAAACACAGAGACTTCTTCATGCGCTTTTCAGTATACCCTGCTCTCTATTTGGGGAGGCGCTCGACTAGCTCGCGGAACTCGCGGACATCCTCGAACTGGCGGTAGACCGAGGCGAAGCGAACATAGGCGACCGTGTCGAGCAGGCGGAGCTTTTCCATCAAGAGCTCGCCAATCGCCTGCGACGATACCTCGCGCTCGGCGCGGGCGTAGAGGGCGCGCTCTAGCTCATCGACTAGCTGGGAGAGGGCGGCATCGGGGACGGGGCGCTTCTTGCAGGCGAGCTCGATGGCGCGGCGGAGCTTGCCCCGCTCGAAGGGCTCGCGGGCACCGTTGTTCTTGAGCACCATCAGGCGCAGCTCCTCCACCTCCTCGAACGTGGTGAAGCGACCCAGGCAGGACTCACACTCACGCCGCCGCCGAATGGCCGCTCCTTCACGGATGGGACGAGAGTCGAGGACATGGTCTTTGTCGAGAGTTCCACAGTACGGACAGCGCATAGATCCCTCCATTCTACCTGAACTCTGGTATCCCTGGTACGTCTAGCAGGTATATTGTCAGGCAGTAACTACCGATAACAGAGAGAAAACCTGTGAAGTCACCCAGCCGACTATGGTATAACCTATCATACTTACCAGGGTAGTTCTGAGGGATCATCGCTAACTATGAGTCTGGAAAATGCACCACTAGATGCCCCGCTGACCGATGTCGTCGAGCGGACACCGTCCCTACGACGAGCCTATGTCCTGTTTATGGATATCATTGGCTTCAGTCGGCTTAAGACTGCACAGCAGGTCGCGGCGCAGAAAGAGCTCTCACGCATGGTGCAGGAGATCCCTGAGGTGGTGGCGGCCCGCTCAGATCGAGATAACTTTATCGCACGTCCTACCGGCGATGGGATGGCGCTCCTCTTCTTCAAGGACCTGCTCTCCCCCCTGCGCTGTGCGCTCCAGATCCACCAGCACCTCAAGTACAACGCCGCCGAGATCAAACAGACGGTGGGGGCGGAGTTTAAGATGCGCATGGGCATCCATGCCGGTGAGGTCACGCTGGTCGAGGACATGAACCGCAACATGGACGCAGCCGGTGAGGGGATTATCACGGCACAGCGCGTCATGGACCTCGGGGATGAGGACCATATCTTGCTCTCGTCGGAGGTGGCCAAAGTCCTCAAGGGGATCGAGCCCTGGGCCAACTACCTCACGGACCTGGGAGAGGTGCGGGTCAAGCACAAGGTCGTGGTGCATGTCTACAACCTCTACGGACGCCTGGATGGTCCCTTCTGCGGGAACCCGTCGCGGCCCCGTGGTGTCGCAGAGGACTCCAAGAACCGGGCGAAGGAGGCGCGTGCACAGCGCCCTGGTCTGGGAGACCTGCTCCTGCCCTACAAGAAGCCGATTATCGCCATGGTGCTCCTGGGAGGCCTGGGCTACGGTGGCTATGCCTACAACCAGAGCACCAATGGGGGCCTGGTGAAGAAGTTCGACGAGCTCAAAGCATCGCTGGCGCCCAAGCCGGGCAGTGACTCCAAGAAGAACAATGGTAAGCCGAGCAAGCCGGGCAAGGGAAAGACCACGAGCGCACGGCCCTCGGGTGGAGTGGTGGCGAGCAGCGGTGGCGGTGGCGGCGGTGGCAATAGGAAGATCACTGTCCCGAAGGTGGTGGGTGACGATGCCTCGGTGGCGGAGCAGGCCCTCTCTGACTCGGGCTTCAATGTCTCCCGACAGCCTGTCTCCAGCAAGATGCCCGCGGACCAAGTCGTGAAGCAGTCTCCCAGCTCCGGGAGCAAGCTCGCGCCCGGTGCGACCGTCAAGATCTGGGTCTCGAAGGGGGTGGAGGACAACACCCATGAAGGCGGCGAGACCGGCGGGGGCGATAGCAATGGCGGCGAAGAGGTCAAGCCGGACACGGGTGGGGAGAAAGAGGGCGGCGCGTCTTCTTCAGGCGATAGCGGCAACGAGTAGCCTGCTGTGTCTGGGGTGATCGAAGGGATGCTACGGCGCATCCCCCTCTTCTCCGAGCTGGGGGAGACCGAGCTTGCTCCGCTGGCGCTGCGCTGCCGACGGCGGCTCTTTCCGCCGCGTGAGGCGCTCTTTCACGAGGGAGACGCGGGCCAGACGCTCTATCTGATCCTTACAGGGCATGTCAATATCCAGCGGGAGACTCCCGAGGGGACCATTGTCCATGTGGCGCGGCGTGGCCCTGGGGAGCACTTTGGCGAGCTCTCCCTCTTCGATGACATGCCGCGCTCCGCCGATGCCATCACCGACACTGCCTGCGACCTGCTCATGCTCGACCGTCGTGAGCTTCTCTTTTTTTTGGAGACCCACCCTCAGGTCTCGTGGGAGATCATCCGCACGCTCTCGCTTCGCCTGCGGGAGGCATCGGACCGCATGGTCAGCAGTGAGACCCGCGATGTACTCGCCCGCCTGGCGTCGTACTTGCTGGAGAGTGCTGAGGCATCCCTGCCCGACCACAACGGCCACGTGCGCCTCTCCGGCCTCTCTGATAGCCGGCTTGCACAGCGGATTGGCGCGACCCGTGAGACTGTCAACCGGCGCCTCGCACGCCTCAAGCAGATGGGGATTGTGGGGCGCGACGGCATGGCGCTGGTTATCCTCAACCCCGAGCGCCTCCGCCACCTCTGCTAGCCGCTTCTTTTTTCTCCTATCGGGAACAGAGCTGCTTCTTCTTTCGTAATAACTTTGTTTGGCAAAGTTCTTTTTATGGAGGATATGATGATGGAAGACGAGAGAGAGAGGCTGCGGCCGGGCGCGCTCCTGGTAGCGGCGCTTGTCTTGGGAACACTGGCGGATCTGCTGCTCTACAAGCAGGGGCAGGGGCTTGGGGGGACTCTGTTCTTGCTGGCGCTCCCCGTGGCACTGGGAGCGCTACTACGCCACCACGGGATTCGACCGCAGGGGAGTAGTCTCTGGCCGCTGCTGGGGGCCTACGCGTTCTTTGCAATCATGCTCACCGTGCGCGCCAGCGTCTTTGTCACCGAGCTCAACGTGCTGGCCTGTGTCTTTCTCTTGGGCCTGATCGCCTGCTTCACCGTGCCAGGGCAGCTCCGTGAGCTACGCCTGGGAGAGCTACTGAAGGCACCGCTTGTGCTCTTAGGAGCAAGCCTACACCGGGCTGCCCCCGCCGTTGCGGCTGTCTTTCTGGCGCTCAAGAGCACGGAGAGCCGCCGCAGTGCGGGGCCCCTCCTGCGGGGGCTCCTCCTCAGTGTCCCTGTTCTCTTGGTTCTTGTTCCACTCCTCGCCTCGGCGGATGCGGTCTTTGCCGGCTATGTCTCGTCGCTGGCACACTGGCTCCAGCCCGAGCGCTTCTCGGAGCAGCTTGGACGGCTCTTTCTGGTGCTGCTGACCGCGTGGCTGACCGCAGGAGGCCTCACCCTCGCACTCACCGCAAAACGGTCCTGCCCGGTGCGCCCCGAGCTTGAGGAGCTGCCGCTGGGCTTTGTCGAGGCGATGACCGTCCTCTCGAGCGTGGCGCTGGTCTTTGGGGCCTTTCTCTCGATCCAGCTCACCTATCTCTTCGGGGGAGCCGCGCGGGTTCTTGCTGTCCCCGGCCTGACCTACGCCGAGTACGCCCGCCGCGGCTTTGCGGAGCTGGTGACGGTCGCCTTGCTGACCCTGGCCTTGGTGCTGGGCCTCTCGGCGGTGACAAAGCGCACGGGGAAGCAGGGCGTGGGCTTTGCTACTCTCGCGACCGGGATTGTCGCCGAGACACTGGTGCTCCTGAGCTCGGCCTGGAGCCGCATGGCCGCCTACGAAGCCGCCTATGGCGCGACCCAGACCCGGCTGCATGTGGATGTCTTTATCCTCTGGCTGGGGGCCGCTCTGCTCTGGCTGGTCGTGACCCTCTGGTCGCGCCGGTGGTCGTCGCGCTTTGCCATCGGAGGGCTCTGCTGCGCACTGGGCTTTGCCGCGAGCCTGAACCTGCTCAACCCGGATGCGCTGGTGGCACGGCGCAATGTCCTGCGCTGGGAGCAGACCGGTAAGCTGGATGTCGAGGCGCTGATTGTCCTCTCCGATGATGCTGTCGCGCCTCTGATGCCCCTTGCCGAAAAGCTCCCTGCGGGCGGCTCACGCCAGCGGCTCGACGAGTGGATTGCGAGTCACCGCTACCCCGCCCCGACCTGGCAGAGCTGGCACGCCGCCGCCGCCTACCGGAAGTAGGCCCTACGCGACATCCTTGGGGGGATTGCGCCCGATCAGCGGGTACTGCTCAAAGTCCCAGACCTGCCCATTGACCCGCGGGGCATCGTCGGAGAGGAGCCAGTCCACCATGGCGGCGACATCCTCCGGGGTCTGCAACCCCCCGGAGGGCGCGACCGACTTGGGGAGCCGCTCGGGCCAGTCGGGCGGCAGCCCCTCGGAGATCTTGAGCGCGTACTCGCTGTCTGAGAGCGTCCAGCCCAGGTTGAGCTGGTTCACCCGCACCCCCTCAGCTCCGTGCGCATCGCCTAAGTTGCGTGTCAGCACCATCAGCCCCGCCTTGGTCATCGAGTACGCGAGCAAGTTGCGCTCCCCACAGTAGGCATTCGACGAGCCGATATTGACGACGCGTCCGCCGCCCTGCGCCCGAAAATGGGGGAGCGCGGCCTGGATCAGCAGCAGCGGCGCACGCAGGTTCACTGCCATCAATCGATCAAAGAGCCCCGCATCCGTGGTCTCTAGGTTCGAGCGTGTCGTCAGCGCCGCATTGTTCACCAGCGCATCCAGCCGCCCGTAGCGCTCCACCACCTTCGCGATCAGCGCCTCCGGGACGCTTGCCTCCGCCAGATCGCCCGCAACCCCGGCCAAGCCCTCCAGCTCCGCCGCCGTCTGCGCGTGCCGGACCACCGTCCAGCCCTTCGCCTCCAGCCGCTCGGCGATCACCCGCCCGATTCCCCGAACACTGCCGGTGACCAGCGCTATTTTTTGAGTCATTTAGATAATCCTTGGGTTTTGGTAGGTAAAGCGAAGCCCCGGTCGCTGCGTTTTCAAGTGGGCTACCTGCGCCTCGCTAAGGCCAGCGCTACGAAGGAAAAAGCGCGAAAGGGCAGGCAGGGTGTTTGAGCTGAGGAGCTGCTCGTAGTGCTCGAAGGGCACACAGCTGGCTTCCCAGTTCGGCATATAAAACTGTGCGTAGTCGCTGAACTCAACGTGCAGTAGCTGAGAAAAGCAACGCGACTGTGCGAGCTGGGCGATAAAATCCTGGTGGTCGTAGCCGCAGTCTAGGTGCAGGAGCCGGAGGGGGTGACTAGCGCGCTCGCAGAACGTGGCATCGGGAGCCGACGGACTCCAGAGCTCAATGAGCGCGGGCATGCGGTCCAGAAGCGCACCAAGCTGGCCACTCTCTTCGTAGCCCCTACCGACGATGAAATGATTGTGGTTCTCCGGGGGCGTCCGTGCGATCTGGAGCGACTGTAAGCACGGAAACTGTGTCTTGGTCTCGAGAAGCGGCGTAAAGTCCCACTCACGGGTGCCATTTGCGCCCTCGTCTGGACTGCGTAGGCTGAGCCATCGTAGTGTCTCGGCGAGCTCAGGGGCGGCTAGGAGTGTCAGCAGCTCTGGGAAAAACTCCTCGCTGTCGCCAAAGTAGTCCACAAACCAGAAGCCCGCTTGCTGAGTGAAGAAAAGGCGCTGTGCCAGCTCAGGCCAGCCGGTACTAAAGCCGTCGTGGTGCATCCGCGCTTGCAAGGCTTGGAGGGCTTCGTGAAGAGGAATGTTTCTAAACACGCTTCTCGTACCGGCTGCGGAGGGGTTAGCCTTGGGCGTGGATGCGCTCGCAGATGTGGCGGACGATCTCCTCCAGGTTGTTGCTGGCGCTCTTGAAGGCGTAGTCATCGACCGTGAGCGGGGCACCCAGCACGACAAGGGGCGCGCCGTAGCTGGGGCAGGCGATTGCCTGCTCGGTCGTGAGCCCCCCGACCGCTTGCACGGGAACACTCACCGCCTCGCAGACCTCGCGCAATTGATCGAGCGGGCTGGGCATGCGCTGGCCGCTGGCCGCGATCCCCCGGCGCTCGTCGAAGCCGATGTGGTGGATGACGTAGCCGCAGCCCAGGTCCTCCAGGCGCTTGGCGGAGTCGATCAGGTTCTCGGAGATCATGTTGTCGCCCATCACCTCGACCCCAAAGTCGCGGCCGGCCTTGACGACCTCGCGGACGGTGTGCGGGTGGGCGCGCTCCATCACGACCACGTGGGTGGCCCCGACCTTGGCGACAATCTCCACCTCGCGGTAGCCACCGTCCATGATCTTCAGGTCCGCCACAATCGGCACGTCGGGGAAGGCCTCGCGCAGCACCTTGACCCCATTGGCCCCGTGCGCCATCAGCATCGGCGTCCCTGCCTCCAGCCAGTCCACCCCGGCGCGCATGGCCAGGTGAGCGGTCTCCAGGGCCTCGTCGAGGTCCACAATATCCAGCGAAATCTGTACAATCGGTCTCATATCTCTCCCTTTCGGCACGCCGGAACCGTTCTCCTGCCCCTTTTTCCGCTATACTTTGTGCAGGAGGAAGCAACCATGTTTTTACCTGCACTTGTCTATCTTATTCAGGACACCATTGATCCACGTGCCGAGGCACTCTTGGAGAGCAATGCCAAGGCCATCGCGGCGCTCAAGTCGTTCAAGGCCGAGGGCGATATCGTCACCCAGAGCGGCACCAACACGCGCCACACGGTCTCGCAGGTGCTCGCAGGCCGCCCCAGTTTCTTGCGCTACGAGCTCTGGACGGTCGATGACGCCGGGAAGAAGAGCGAGCAACCCATCTCGCTGCTGCTGAGCGATGGCAAGCAGTATGTCCGCCAGAGCGGCAAGACCTACACCACCCTGACCGCAAACCCCGCCACGATGAGCCTTGGAGCGGAGCCCTGGGACGGTTTCTTCAGCGAGAAGCGCACCTTCCAGACCGTCTTTGCGGGCTACAAACAACAAAAGACCCTGGCTGCGCTCGCCCTCGGGGAGCCGGAGGTGGTCGAGGGTGAGAAGTGCTCGGTTGTCAGCTACCGCTACACGATGTCACTGGGAACCAATACGATCAAGTACGAAGGAAAGCTCTACTTCGGCCAAGACAGCCTCGCGCGTCGCAAGGTGCAGACGATCCAGGTGGGAGAGGGGCCTAAGTCCACCAGCACGGCGACGATCCGTAACCTACAAAAGAACGCTCCCCTGCCCGAGCCCACGGCCTTTGCCTACGTTCCGGGGCCGGGGATCGAGCCCTTCAAAGCGCCGACCCCCAAGCCTGCCGCACCACGCCCACCCCTGCTCGCGGTCGGAACCCCTGCGCCCGACTTCACCGTGATGACACTCGATGGCAAGCCGGTCAAGCTCTCGGACTTCCGGGGGAAAGTGGTGGTGATGGACTTCTGGGCGACCTGGTGTGGCCCCTGTATGGTGACCATGCCCCATATCGAGAAGACCTGGCAGAAGCTCAAGGGCCGCAACGACATTACTGTGCTGGGGGTCTGTGTCTGGGATACCAAGGAGAAGTACGACGAGTGGGTGCCCAAGAACCAGGATAAGTTCACCTTCCCACTGGTCTTCGATACTGCGGCTCGGGACACAGCAAACTCCATCGCCAAGAAGCTCTACAGTGTCAGCGGCATTCCGACCACCTACATCATCGACAAAGAGGGGAAGATCGCCGCGAGCTTTGTGGGCTCCCGAGACATTCCCGCCGGTGTTGAGCCTGCGCTGGCGAAGCTGGGGATTCCGCTGGCCCCCTAATCCCCACTGGCCCCTAACCCCCACGCGTGGGGGAACTGCAAGGTTACAGCGCTCGTGCTACCGCCCGCCGCCAGGACTCCCGGCGGTGGGCTCTTTCGTCTTGGGAGAGCGCCGGCTCAAAGACCCGCTCCGCGCGCCAGGGAGCGATATCGAAGATGCCTGCAGTCTGTCCCGCTAGCACGGCGACTCCAAACGCGGTGGTCTCAGTCTGGGCGGGGCGCTCGACCGGAATTCCGAGCAGATCGGCCTGGAGCTGCATGAGAAAGTCATTGCGAGACGCGCCGCCATCCACCCGCAGTATTCCCGCCAAGGACATGGCCTCTAACAGATCGGCGTTTTGCTGAGCGATAGCCTCTAAAGTGGCGTAGACCAAGTGCGCTTTAGTGGTCCCACGGGTCAGGCCGCAGATCAGGCCGCGCGCCTCCGGGTTCCAGTAGGGGGCACCGAGCCCAGTGAACGCGGGCACGAAGACCACGCCACCGCTATCGGGCACGGAGCGCGCGAGCGCCTCGGTCTCGGCGGCGGTCGCGATTAGCCCGAGCCCATCGCGGAGCCACTGAACCGCAGCGCCCGCGATAAAGACCGCGCCCTCACTGGCGTAGGTGAGCTCCCCGTTTTTCTCCCACGCGACTGTCTGCAAGATGCCGGGAACCCACTGGTCGCGTTCGGTGGGTGGGTTCTCCGTCTTCAGCAGAAAACAGCCCGTGCCGTAGGTGCACTTTGCCATGCCTGGCGTAATGCACTGCTGGCCGTAGAGCGCGGCTTGCTGGTCGCCGAGGATGCCGCAGATGGGGATGCCCTCCCAGTGTCCAAACACGCTCCCCGACGGCTGAATCGTGGGAAGCGAGGCGCGTGCCACCCCAAACAGCGCCAGAAGCTCGTCGTCCCAGTTATTGGTCTGTAGGTTGTAGAGCAGGGTCCGCGACGCATTGCTGGGGTCGGTGGCGTAGCTCTGGCCGCCCGTGAGCTTCCAGAGCAGCCAGGTGTCCACCGTGCCAAAATAGGCGTCTTTCGTCTCGACCCGCTCACTCAGCCACTGGATCTTGGTGCCGGAGAAGTAGGGGTCGAGGAGTAAGCCGGTCTTGGCGCGCACCCCCGGCTCATGGCCGGCGTCTTTGAGCTGGTGGCAGAGCTCCGTGGTGCGGCGGCACTGCCAGACAATCGCGTTTGCCAGCGGCTCGCCGGTGTGCTTGTCCCACGCCACCACCGTCTCGCGCTGGTTGGTGATCCCAATGGCCTGGATATTTTGCTTCCCCACCTGCGCCACGACCGCATCGAGTGTCGCTTTCTGTGCCCGCCAGATCTCCTCAGGGTCGTGCTCCACCCAGCCGGGCTGGGGGTAGTACTGCGGAAACTCCTGCTGTGCCAGCGCCACACAGCGCCCCGAGGCATCAAAGGCCAGTGTCCGGCACGACGTCGTACCACTATCAATTGCGAGAATCATAGTTTCTTCGTTTTTAGCTCCCAATAGGTCTGGCGCTTTTTATACCGCATCACTGTTTCATGCCAGCGTCCCTGAGAAATCTCCGAAGCGAGCTCGCGGACCGGGCGATTCATTATGCAACACCCGCTCTGATATCCGACCGGGGAGTAGTCGCCCAGAAAGTGGGAGAGAGCCTTTTGGAGCTGAAGTCTGTCTACTTCCGAGAGTCCGAGTAACCCATAGAGCTGGAACACTTTGTCCTTACTTCCCAAGTCACGCTGGAAACGACGGCCTGCATCAGGTTGTTTCAGCGTACGGAGGAAGGCACAGTACTGCCACGACGGGGCTCCTCCGATACCAACACCCCCTACGGAAAAGCCACTCCCCCAACCTGTGCTGTTTTCTTGGCTGGAGTCAAACCACTCTAGGCACTCCTCAGCAGCCCGGCGCAAGGCTTCATCGGAAGAGTCCGTGAGTGCGACCAGCTCTAGGTAGGTAGATTTCTGGTTGCTTTTCGTGCGAAGAGATTCTGCCAACTTGAAGACACCGAATCGTTTCTGGGAGGCCTCTTGGACACGCTGAGTCAGATCGGACATGGGGGCATTTTACCGGGGATTGAAAGCCCCGGCATAGGATGAGGAGCGTCCCGAGGACGCGCAGAAGGCATAACTCCCCGCGCCCACGGGGCGCTCCCTTCCCGAGACGGGGCTTTCAATCCCCGTCAAAAAAGATCCGCAACGGCTACCGAGCTGGATTGTCCCAGCGGCGTGACAGAGTCGGTCTCCGTGAGGGTGCGAAGCTCGCCGTAGCCTTCGTCGGTGGGGGAACGGTGGACAATGAGCGTCCGGGCGTTGAGGTTGACGATCCAGTACTCAGGAATCCCCGCGCGGGCATAGAGCTCGGCTTTGGTGGTACGGTCGTAGGCAAGCGTGGAGTCTGATACTTCCACGACGAGCGAGCACTCCGAGGCCGCAGGGTTGTCTGTATAGGTGCGGCGATGTTGCTTTAGTACGGCTAGGTCGGGCTCAGGGGATGTGCTATTGTTGATGTAGATGGGAGCAGAGTGCTGGACAAAGCCGCGGCCAAAGAGCGCAGTCAGTGTGTCGTAGCCGTTGTCGTTTGCGGCGGAGTGGGGCTGGTTCTGGGGCATTTTTTCGATAAGGTCTCCGTCGATGAGTTCGTAGTCGTGGGGCGTGATGAGGTTCGCATCGAGCATGAGCTTGACGTGGGCCTGTGTGAGCCGGAGCCGGGGACGTTCCATCTGTGTCGCCATGCCTCCGATTTTATCGTATCCAGGGATTGGAAATCCCCGTCTGCGTTTTGGGGAGCGTCCCGAGGACGCGCCGAGAGCTTGGTTTGCCGCGCCCACGGGGCGCTCCCTTTCTTTGATGCCGGGGCTTCCAATCCCCGGTAAAATGCCCCCATGAAACATCAAGACGCGCTGTTGCGACACCGCTGGCTCTACGTGGCGCAGAACCTTCAAGTGACCGAGAACGTGCCCAAAGTGATCGAGCTGCTGAGGCGCGCCAAGGCCGCGGGCTACAACGGGCTGGTGCTGGCCGACTACAAGCTCAATATCCTCGACCGTGTCCCGGATCACTACTTCAAGAACGCCGCAACGGTCAAGCAAGCTGCCACTGAGCTGGGGCTGGGAATCTACCCGACAGTCTGCTCGGGGGGCTATGATAGTGGCTTGCTCGCGCACGATCCCAACCTGGCCGAGGGGCTGCCGGTGAAGGATGCCGTGTTTGTGGTGAAGGGCAAGACCGCGACCCTGGAGAGTGCGGGGGTGAACCTGCTGCCGGGCGGTGCGCTCGACGAGGCACGCAGCGGGAACTTTACGGGCTGGGACTTCAACGACGCCGCGGCGCTCGACACGAGCGTGAAGAAGAGTGGGGCTGCGGCGCTACGCTTCACGGCCACTTCGGGGAACCTGCGGGTGAGCAAGCGGCTCGCGCTGCCGCCGTTTCGCCAGTACCACCTCTCGGTGTGGATCAAGACCGAGGGCTTCAAGAGCGCGGGAGAGATTCACTGCACCGTGCTTCCGGGGGGCGCGAAGGCCAACCTGTGCCACTCCAACGCGGGTGTCAAGCCGACCCAAGACTGGACCCAGCACCACTTTGTCTTCAACACGCTGGATAGTCCGTCGGTGACTCTCTACCTGGGCGGCTGGGGCGCGGTGGGCGGGACTCTGTGGCTCGATGATGTGCGCCTGGAAGAAGTGGGCCTGCTCAATGTCGTGCGCCGCGCCGGGTGCCCTCTGACGGTTCGCAGCGACGATGGCACGGTCTACACGGAGGGACGTGACTTTGAAAAAATCGTCGATCCGCGCATGGGCAATGTCCCCTGGCCCGGTGAGTTCGAGGTCTGGCACGCGCCGCCGAGCATTGCGATTCCCGCCGGCTCGCGCATCAGGGACGGCCAGCGGCTGCGGGTCTCGTACTACCACGCGATCACGATCTACGACGGCCAGGTGAGCGCCTCGCTGGTCGATCCCGCGGTCTTTGCGCTCCATAAAGACCAGCTCCAGCGGGTGCAGAAGCTCCTCACACCGCAGGGCTTCTTCCTCTCCCACGATGAGCTGCGCACCGCGGGCTGGAGCGCCGACTCTCAGGCCACGGGCAAGACTCCCGGAGCACTGCTCGCCGAGAATGTCAAGACCTGTATCGCCTACGCCCGCCAGACCGCACCCCGCGCCGAGCTGGTCGCCTGGTCGGATATGTTCGATCCGTTCCACAACGCCGTGGACAACTACTACCTCGTGCGCGGCAGCCTCGCGGGAAGCTGGGAAGGCTTGGCCAAAGACGTGCAGATCATGAACTGGAACTCGGGGAAGGCCAAGGAGAGCCTGGACTTCTTCGCCAAGCGCGGCCACTCGCAGATTTTAGCGGGCTACTACGACAGCAACCCCAGCGCGATCAAGGGCTGGCTCGCCACCGCCAAGGCCCTGGGCGGCGCACGGGTCACGGGGGTGATGTACACGACCTGGGCCAATAACTACAGCCAGCTAGAGGCATTCGCAAAAGCGGCGTGGGGTTAAAAAACCAGACAACGAGTGTCCGGGCTTGAGAGGGCTACGGCTGCCTTCGCAGCCAACCGAGCTTAGTGCTCGCGAAGGCGAGCGTCGCCCTTTTAAGCCCAAGGACTCGTTCCTGGGGCAACTCGTGGTTCCGGCAACGTGTTCCTCGGGCTAATCTCGGGCCATTTCCTGAGCAGGTATAATGCCCGCATGTATCGTCACCGCCTTTTCTTAACCCTTCTTGCCCTCGGAATCGCCGCCGTGCCCACCCTGGCACAGCGAGGTGGGGGGAATCCCTTTGCACCGCCCGCGGCCAAGCTCCAGTACGCCCCCGACCGGGACTTTGACCTTCAGCACCTGAAGGTGGAGCTCGATATCGACTGGCCCAATCGCAAGTTCACGGGGGCGTCCACCAACACAGTCGCGCCCTTGCGAGCGGGGCTCACGGTGCTGCACTTTCACGCAGGGAAGAATATCGAGGTGGCGACCGCCGATACTGAGGGAAAGCCACTGACCTTTAAGCGCGACGGCGAGCTTCTCGCCGTGACCTTTCCGGCGCCTTTGGCAAAGGACAAGCCGCTCCTCGTGCGTTTTACGTATAAAGGCGGCGGGATTCAGGGCGGGGGATTTGGTCAGGGCGATGGCTTCCACTGGATGAACCCCACCGAGAACAACAAGGACAAACAGGGCTTCTGGACCCAGGGGGAGACGTCGGGGAACCGCGAGTGGGCGGTGACCTGGGACTACCCCAACGACTTCACCACCACCGAGACCATCACGACGGTTCCGGCGGAGTGGAGTGTCGTGGGCAATGGCCTCCCCCTGAGCGACACGGTCAAGAACGGCCGCCGGACGGTGCGCTGGAAGATGACCCAGCCCCATGCCACCTACCTCATGGCACTGGTCGCGGGGCCCTTTGACATTAAGAAAGACAAGTGGCGCGATGTGCCACTGTGGTATGTCGTTCCCAAGGGCTACGGCGACATGATCGATGCCAGCTTTGGCGACACCCCGGACATGCTGGAGTTCTTCTCCACCATCACCGGAGTCAAGTACGCCTGGCCCAAGTACGCCCAGAACGCCATGTACGACTTCGGCGGTGGCATGGAGAATGTCTCGTCCACGACCCTAGGAATGGGCGCCCTCACCGACTTCCGCTCCGGCTTCCGAGGCATGGCCAGCCTCAACTCCCACGAGCTGGCCCACCAGTGGTTTGGGGATCTGGTGACCTGTAAGGACTGGGGCGAGGCCTGGCTCAACGAGAGCTTTGCGACTTTCTTCGAGACACTCTACATGGAGCATAGCCGGGGCAAGCACGCCTACGACCGGGAGATCGAGGGCAACATGCGCGCCTACTTTGGCGAGTCCCGCCGCTACAAGCGCCCCGTCTCCACCAACCTCTACCGCGACCCCGATGTGATGTTCGATAGCCACACCTACCCCAAGGGCGGCGTCATCCTCCACACCCTGCGGCGTCAGCTCGGGGATGCAGTGTTCTTTGGGGGGATCAAGAAATACCTCACCGAGCACCGCCACACCCCGGTGGAGTGGGAGGACCTCTGCCGCGCCTTTACGGACTACAGTGGGATCAACTGCGAGCCGTTCTTCCAGCAGTGGCTCCTCAAGCCCGGCCACCCCGTGCTGGAGTACGACTGGAAGTGGGACGAGGCCACGAGCGAGGTGGTGCTCTCGGTCAAGCAGACCCAGGACACCGCCGATGGCACCCCGATCTACACGATTCCTACCAAGGTGGGGCTGATCCGAGATAGTCTCAACCGCGTCCCGGTAACCCTCAGTGCCGCTGAGCAGGTCTTTCGGATCAAGGCCACCTCGAAGCCTGCCGCGGTGATCCTCGACCCGGATCATGACTTCCTCCGTGAGCTCAAGCACGACTTCGCCCCCGACGAGCTGCTACCGATCCTCAAGTACGCACCGGTTGGGCTGGATAAGACCATCGCGATGCAGGGCCTCCTCACCGACACCCCATCGGAGGCCGCCGTCGCCGCGATCGCAGCCCTCGGCAAGGCAGATGCAGAGCGCTTCCCCGCACTGGCGAGCCTGGACGGTCTCGGTCGGCTGGAGCGTGAGGACCTTCGTCCCTTGTGGCGTGGCCTGCTCACCCACGTCAGCGATGCCCGGCGCGGCGATGCCATCCGTGCCCTCGGCAAGCTCAAGCACGACCCAGCCGATGCCAAGCTCTTGATCGGGCTGCTCACGGAGAAGGAGACCTACTCCAACTGCGCCGCGATCGCCACGGTTCTGGATGTATGGGACGATAAAGCCTACGCGACGGAGATCGCGAAGGCGAAGAAGCTCGCCCAGCGGCCCCGTCGCGGCGGGGGACGGTAGCGATGGAAGCCGTTCGGTTTGGGGTTTTAGGGTGTGCCCGCGTGTTTGAGCGCCGCATGGCACCGGCGCTGAAGCGTGCGGGAAATGCGGTGCTCCATGCGGTCGCCTCACGCTCCCCGGAGAAAGCGACTGCCACAGCCCAGAGACACGGTGCGGCCAAGGCCTACGGTAGCTACGAGGCCCTCCTCGCCGATTCGGAGATCGAGGCGGTCTACATTCCCCTGCCCAACGACCAGCACGCGGAGTGGACCGTAAAAGCCTTGGCGGCAGGAAAGCATGTCCTGTGCGACAAGCCCCTCGCGCTCTCGGTTGCGGAGGCGGAGTGGATGGCGGGTGCGGCATCGGCATCGGGGCTGCGGCTGATGGAGGGCTTTATGTACCGTCACCACCCCCAGCACCAGAAGGTCTTCGAGGTCCTGCGGAGCGGTGCGATTGGCGAGCCCGTGCACTTCCGTGGAGTCTTCACCTACCCTGCCACAGCGGACCACGCCGGTATCCGCTGGAACCCCGCGCAGGGTGGCGGGGCGTTTTTGGATGTCGGGGTCTACCCGCTCAACGCCGCCCGCTGGCTCTTTGGCAACGAGCCCACTGAGGCCAAGGCGCTGGCCGTCCGCGATACCGCCACGGGCGTAGACATCCACACCGCGGCGCTCCTCGCCTTCCCCGGAGGGCGCACGGCGAGCCTGGTTGCCGGCTTCGACCAAGCCTTCACCAGTCGCTACGAGCTCATCGGGCGGGAAGGGAGCATCGTCGCCGAGCGCGCCTTTCAAGTTGGGGAGAGCGGCGTCCGGGTGATCGTCAAGGCCAACAACTCCGACACAGAAGAGGTCTTCTTCTTCGAGCATGTCGATCAGTTCCAGCTCGAAGTGGAGCACTTCGCCGCCTGTGTGCGTGACCCTCAGCTCTCTTTAGAGCCCGGCGAGGATGGTGTTTTGCAAGCCCGAGCGCAAGAGCTTGTCCGAAGCGCAGCGCAATGAGCGAGCTGGTCTTTCGCACCCACGCCGCCTGCAGCGAGGCGCTTCGCCATCCGGGGCTCTCGGCGGCGCGGTTTCAGGGCTGGTCGCCGCAGGGAGCCAATGCCTTGGAGCGGGCCTATGCACTCCTTGGGCTCCAGATGGTCTTCACCGATCCGCCCGCGCATACGCGGCTCCGGGGACTGGTGACTAAGGCATTTACCCCACGGGTGATCGAGGGCCTGCGTGAGACCATCGAGGGGATCACGGGGAGCCTGCTCGATACGGTCACACCTGGGCAACCTTGGGATGCGGTCGCGACAGTGGCGTACCCTCTGCCCGTGAGTGTCATCGCGGAGATGCTCGGGATTCCCGCGAGCGACCGGGCACAGTTCAAGCGCTGGTCCGACGACTTCTTCACGCTCCTCGATGGGGGGCTACCGAACTTAGGCGAGGTCGGGCTGGCACGGAGCTTGGCGGAGTTTACGGCCTATATTCGTGCTCGGATCGAGCCTCTGCGCCGTCAGCCACGCCTAGACCTGCTCTCCGCGCTGGTCCGCGCCCGCCACGAAGACGACCGCCTCAGCGACGACGAGCTCCTGGCCAACACGCTACTCTTGCTCGCGGCGGGCCACGAGACCACGACGAGCCTGATCGGAAGTGGGCTGTGGCTCTTGCTTACCCACCCCGAGCAGCGTGAGAAACTCGTGGCTTACCCAAGCCTCTGGCCTCTAGCGGTTGAGGAGTTTCTGCGCTACGAGCCCCCTGTGCAGTGGACCAGCCGGATCGCCAAGGAGCCCCTGATACTAGCCGGCGAGAGTGTTGCAACGGGCGACTGGGTCTTGCTCGAGCTCGCGGCCGCCAATCGCGACTCCCTGATGTTTCCTGCCCCCGAGCTACTCGACATCACACGCCCCGACAACAAGCACCTCGCCTTTGGTTACGGGCCACACTACTGCTTGGGGGCCGCACTGGCACGGCTGGAGGCACAGCTCGCGCTCTCGGCGGTTCTGAGCCGCTTTCCCGCACTTCGGCTTGCCGGCGAGCCTGTCTGGAAGCCAAGCTTCACGTTTCGCGGCTTGGAGCGGCTCCAGGTACAATAGGCAGTATGGAAGTCGTACTGCCGGTTGTGCTCCTGCTGGTTCTTGGTGGCTTCGGTGCCCTTGTGGCACGGAGTGTCAAGCGCCGTAAGGACTTTCTGACGTCGCCGCTGCTGGGCGAGGCAGAGCTACCTGATCTGGTAACCGACCAGCGCGTGACGGGGACACTCCGGCGGCTCTGGCGCGATCCCAAGCAAGGGCTTCCCTTGGCAGAGCTGGGGCTGGCGGGGAGAAACCTGCCGTTCTGCGCCACCGACCTTGCCACCGAGGGAGAGCGCTACAAGACCGCGGTTGGCAAGCCTACCACCCTTGCGCTCTATGGCCTGGCGACCCTGGCTCCGGGGGGTATCGAGGCCATGAAGGAGCAGATTCGCGATGCCGATAAAGTCCCCGCCGATAGCGTCCTCCTGGTGCGCGAGGGCGAGCTGGAGAACGACTATGTCGTGATCTGCCGCCTCCTGAGCCAGCGCGAGGCGCTCTGGGGAGAGCTCCCCTTGGTGGTCTACCGAGCGCAGGTGCTCCGCTCCCCTGAGCTCAGCCTGGAGCTAGAGCTCGCGGTCGTGCGGCAAGACGGCGACACAACGCTTCCCGATAACTCCCTGGCCCACGGCTCCGTGCGCCTCTTTGGATACTTACCCTGACACACGAAACAAACGGAGGTCTAGAGATGGGGAGTCGCAACTTAGCGGTAAATTATGCAAACATTCTTCGCGCAAACAAGATCGTTGGCGAGCTGCTCAGGAAATGTCATGTTGAGAGCGATCTACGGAGCTCTGACATTCAGAGTACCCTAAATAAAGAAAATGACTACAGATGCCTGACGTTGATCTACATGAATCTCAGGAATGCAGAATCGGGTATGGGCTTCAACGAAGAGCTGCACCGTCCTGATATCGATTTCACTTGTCGCAATATCGATGTTGTGATGATGAGCTGCTTGCGCCGTATTGTCTCGATAGATAAGAGCCCTTTTGAGAAGACAAAACTGCTTCTGGCAGTAGACCACCGAGAAGAAACTATAGAGGCGATTTGTGAGTACGTGAGCCAGACTCACGGTAAGAAAAGCCACGATTATATACTGAGTTATGCCGCCAAACAATACTTCGATCGCTAAAGGAAAACGATGAACCCGCTCCCTGAGAACCACCCACTCCACGCCCCTGCCGCCGTCTTGCTCGCCCGCGCCGAGGCACCACTCTGCCCGAAAGCGCCCTGGCAGCCCGGCTTGCTGACAGGCATGACCGCCGGCTCGTACAATCTCCGGGCACTGCTGCACCTCCTCAACGATGACCTGGAGGCGGCACACAAGCTGGTCCAGGTGCACGAGGAGGACAGCACGGCCAACTACATCCACCAGCTGGTCCACCGGCGTGAGGGCGACTGGGGCAATACCCGCTACTGGGTGGGGATGACTGGCGCGCACCCGTTCTACGCCGAGTTTGGCAACGGCACCGCCCGCGAGCGCGTGGACCTCTGCCAGCGCAATGCACCGGGCGCGGCGGCTCTCGCCTGGGACGAGCTAGTAGGGCTCCTGGCTTGGGTCGTCCGCGAGGGGCGCTAGGCTATCGCGGTAGGCAAGTATCTGGGCGGCAAGCGAGACGCCCTTCTGCTGAAATGGGACCGCATTGAGCCCGATCCCGCCCGGAATCCACGCCAGCCAGAGAAGCCGACCTTGCTTGCCCAGACCCCGCCGGATGCGGCGAAAGTCGCCTTCGATCTTGAGGATGGGAATCCCCAGAAAGTGGGTGTCTTGGAGCGCGCGAATCTCACTCCAGGGGATGGGGCCGAAGGTGGGGGTGCCGACAATGGTGAGGCCCTCTTCGCTTAGGTAGTACGCAGGGCGCGCCACCGCCTCCGTGGCGCTTCCCAGCTGGCGCTTTTTCCCCTGTTGCTTAAACCACCAGAGCAACCCCACCATCAGGAACATGTCCGCTAGCATGGCGTAGGCAATGACAGCAACCCCTTGCTTCCAGGCGACACAGGCAGTCAGCCCCAGAAAGCCAATCACCAGAAAGAGTACCCAGCTGTAGCCCCGGCGAAAGCGCAGGTTACCTGCGGTGGGCGCGATGACGAGAGGGGCGTGCCGCTGTTGTTGCATGGCTGTATTATAGGCCAGAGGAGACAGAGGCGATGCCGCAGGTTTTTAAAGATGCAATCGATAGCTTTGTGGAGCAGGAGCGTGCCAACCAGCGCATTCCCGGGCTCTCCATCGCGCTGGTGAGTGGGGGAAAGCTACGCAAGGCCGCGGGCTACGGCCAGCTCAATGTGGAGACCGGAACCCCCGCGACCGCGGAGACGGTCTACCAGCTCGCCTCGGTGACCAAGCAGGTGATCGCGGCGGCGGTCGTTCTTCTGGAGCAGGAGGGGCAGCTCACGCTCACCGATCCGGTCGCCAAGCACCTGCCCGGCACCCCCGCCAGCTGGGAGAAGATCACCCTCCTGAACCTGCTCACGCACACGTCGGGGCTGGTCACCGATGAGCCGCTGGACCTCGCCAAGAGCTACACCGAGGCCGATGCGGTGGCGGCAGTCAAGCCCCTGCCCCTGCGCTTTGCCCCCGGCGAGCGCCATAGCTACTGCAACTTCGGCTTTGTGCTCCTGGGCGAGGTGATCCGTCAGCGAACCGGGCAGCGCTGGGACGAGTTCCTGCAGACGCGCTTCTTTCGCCCCCTCAACATGAGCACCACCCGGCGTCACAACCTGCGCACCGTGGTCACCGGGCGCGCCGCCGGCTACGCACTGGAGGGGGAGGCATTGGTCAATGTGCCGTCGTGGACCCGGGACTTTGCCAGTGGCGGCTTGCTAACCACCGTGGGGGACCTAGCCAAGTGGGACGAGATGCTCCGCCAGGGGACGATCCTCAAGCCCGAGTCCCGGGCGCGGCTCTTTGAGCCCGTGGTGCTCAACAACAAAAAGACCTACCCCTATGGCCTCGGCTGGAACCTTGTCGGAGAGCCAGGAAAGCGCATCGCGGAGCACGGCGGGAGCCGGCCCGGCTTTGCGACCCACTTCTGGCGTGAGCTCGATGGTGACCGCTCGGTGATTGTCCTGGCGAACCGTGGCGCCGATGTGGGACGGATCGCCCAGGGGATTGTCCAGCGCGCCTAGCCCCTACGACTCAGGGCGGTCTCCAAGGCCTTGAGGGCTGCCTCTAGCTGGTCTAGGGGGACCGTCTGACCACCAAAGCGAGCCTGCTGGTAGAGCGCGATAAATGCCTTAGCGGCGGGCTGCGCGGTGTCGGGGAGGGCGCTAAGGCGCTCCGACCAAGGCTCCGTGGGCCCGAGGGAGGGAACCTGTGCCTCGAAGCGCTTGGCAAGTGCGGCCAGCTCTGGGGGCGGGAGAAGAGCCGTCAGAGGGGAGACCGTAGCGCGTTGACGACGTCGCTGCCAGAGCAGGGTGAGCGCAATCCCCACAAAAGGAACCATCAGGAGCATCCCAAGCTGGAGGGGCTCGCGCAACGCAAGCCAGAGAACGAGCCCCTGCCACTGATCCTCCAGCCACTCCCAGGCCTTGCGCCAAGGCTCGATCCCCTCTTTGATTTGATCCGGCATGCCACTGGGGGGAGTTGCCTCGACCGTGACCCAACCCTTACCCTCCACCCAGGCCTCACACCAGGCATGGGCATCGCGCTGGCGGACGATGATCGTATCGGGGCCCTCTTCCTCATGGGCAAAGTAGCCAGTGACATAGCGGGTAGGCACCCCGATGCTCCGCAGCAGGAGCGCCGCCGACGATGCAAAAAACTCACAGTGTGCGCCTTGACGGGGCTGGGCATACAGGAAGCGTAGGACCATGTCGGTGCGCTTGGCATCCATGAGGCGGCGGACGGGCTCAGCGCCGGTGTCTCCCTCTCTACGGAGCTGGAGGTCGGGGAGAAAGCTGGCGTTGAAGGTCAGGCTATAGGTGTAGTTGTCGAGGAGGTAGCTGGTGATCGCCGCGACTTTCTCCGCGGAGGTCTTGCAGTCTTGTGTGACGGAGCGTGCAAGGGGGGTGAGGGCATCGCGCAGCTCATCGGGGAGCTGCAGGTGGCGCTTGCGCTCGGGACCGCTACCTGCCTTGGGAAAGGCCATGAGTCCCTGAAAGTGCTCCGGGCCTTCCTGGTAGTGGTAGGTATAGGGAGCTGCGGCCGTGACCTTGAGCGGCCCACTGGAGTCTGTCGCCCACTCGACTGCCTCGACCTCACCGGGCTCCAAGTTATAGGTCTCAAGTGGCGAAAAGAGGAGGGGGTTGCCGCTCTGAATGCGGGTGACCTGGACACGGGCCGATGGCTCACCGGGGGGGGGAGTGAGCGCAAGCTCGTGCGGCTCTAGGATATGAAAAGAGCGGCCCGTGAGTGGGGGCCACCAGCGGTTCTCATTGTAGGTCTCGAAGGCCGCGCCTCGCAGGTGCTGGGAGTGTAGCCGCCCCGAGAGCCGCAGAATACGGGCGTTGGAGCCACGGGCGTTGAACATCGGCCCCAGAACCGGCTGCTGGGACATCCCCAGGAGGTCGTTTTGGGGTTTCTCATTCATGAAGCGGTTTCCCCACTCCGTGAGGCGCTCTCGGTAGGTCTGGACCGTCTTGATCCCCAGCCAGCCACTGCCTAGGGCAAGGCACAGAGCGAGTCCAACTAGCAGGGGAAGTGCTCTTTGCGCGCGTGTCCGGGGCCGCATGGTGCGCAGCGCCAGCCCGAGTGTCAGAGCCGCGGCGGGGATGATCTCCCGCAAGAGCCGCTCCTCCAGGGCGTTGCACGACGTGGCGAGGGTGAGAAAGCCTCCCAGGAGCGCAAGGAGGCTCGCACGCTTGGGGTCATGGGGGGTCGGGCGGTAGAACTGGATGGTCATAAAAATGGCCATCGTCTGACCAAAGAGGTACATCCCGCGCGCCGGACCAATCATGGTCGAGGTCGTTGTGGGCTCGTTGGGAGTGCTGAGGATCGCAAGCCCAAGAAGCGTCCCGCCAAAGAGCAGGCTGGGGAGCCAAACCGTGGGCAGGCGTAGCCGAAGGACATACGAGGCCAGGATGAGAAGCCCCAGCGCGACCAAGATCCAGAGACTCCCCCCCGAGATTAGGAAGAGGCTTAGCAGGCTCACCAAGGCAAAGAGGAGCACAAAGGGAGGGAGCGTGATCGACGACGGGGTCATAGGATATCCACTCCTCCCGAAGCAAATGCGGAGGGCGGCAGGACCTGCATGTCCCCCTCGGTCTCTTGCGCCTCCTCCGTCTCCGAGACCCAGAGCACCTTCACCCCCACGCCACTCTGACGCAGAGTCTCCACAAAGCTCCGCCGGGCTTCGTCCCAATCAAGGACGATGCAGATCACCGTCGTGAGCCGATCGAGCTCTAGAGTTAGGCGTGGGGCGATCTGCGAGAGAGGCTCCTCGGGTGAGCCCTCGACACAGGCAAGGATATCCAGGATCTGCTCACGGTAGGCTAGGCTCCGACCCGCCATGAGGTGGTAGACATTCGGCCCCGCTGCAAACAGATCGACAATGTACTCCTGACGCGCAAGCGCATCGCTGACCGCGGCACAAAGCGAGACCGCCCGCTCCAGCGCTGCCTGACGTCCTGCGCGCGACGGCTGACCGGGGAGGCGCTCCTGCATCTCACGTAGAAAGAGGCGTGCCGAGCGCGCGGGCTCTGCGGGGACATGGGTGTCCAGAACTACCCCGACTCGCAGAAAGTACTCCTCCCGCCACTCTCGCACCACGAGCGGTGAGTTTGCTGCCCCTGCGAGACGCGCGGTCGCCCGCCAGTCGATATCCCGTGGACTGTCTCCATCGCGCCACTCCCGGTTACCCAGATACTCAAAAGAATCGCCGACTTGGGAGGCCATCGCGATTCCACCCGGCTGAAAACGCCGTCCACTGGGAAGGTTAAAGCGCGAGAGGGGGCGGAAGGCAGGATGGACAATCAGCCGTGTGGGCTGCTGCACGATGCGATAGGCCTGGAGCAGCCCGAAAGGAAAGTCGGTGAGAAGACGGCACCCGCCTAAAACAAAGGCACCTCGTCCCCAGCAGTGCAGGGGAAGCTCCACCTGAACGCTCTCCCCCGAGCGCAGATAGCCCACTGAGATGCCTTCTTCAGGCTGGGCATCGACCACCAAGGGCAGGCCCCAGCCCTGCACCAGGAGATCTGGAATCGGGAGCCTGCCTCTATTTTGAATCGTGACCTCGGCTCGAAGTGTCTCGCCCGCCGTGATTCGCTCCGCATGGCGTAGCTGGGCATGGGCGCGGAGGGGGAGAAACGCAACACTGGAGACAAGCCAGAGTCCCACCACATAGAGGGTCAAGGGGACGGTCTGCGTGTCGAGGTTCCAGAAGAGAGCAATGGTAAAAAAAACGACCGCCGACAGCCCGAGAAACCAGCGCCCAGTGCGGGTAAAGCGAAAGTGGTAGAAGCGCCAGACCCACTGGCCAGCCTTCCCCTGGTAGTACGGGTGCTGATTGATGTCCTTGGAGGCCGGGTAGCCCACCATGATCTCACGAAGCGTCATTCGGTAGCCCCATTGTACCGTGCAAAAGAAAACCCCCTGCAAGCGTGGCGCTCACAGGGGGGAAGATTTAGTGTAGAAATTGTTTAGACGATGGAGGACTACTTACGCCGCCGCCGCACCACGGCTCCACCGGCCAGCCCAAGGCAAAGAAGGGCCAGCGTCCCCGGTTCTGGGATAAGGATCGTCGGAGCGACCACTACCCCCACAGGCCCATTGAGCCCAGAGGCAAATGTGCTGACGGTTCCCCCGGAGGTAATCTTTTTAATGGTGTTGTCGCCAAAGTTACCAACGAAAAGGTTGTTACTAGTGTCGATACCTAGGCCAAAGGGTGAAGAGAAACCGGATGCAAAGGTACTGACGACGCCACCCGAAGTAATTTTCTTAATCGCGTTATTTGCTGTATCGACAACGAAGAGGTTGCCACTGCTATCAAATGCAAGGTCATTAATATTGTTAGACAGGCCGCTATTGACAAATGTAGTTACTACCCCACCAGTATCTACTTTCTTAATCGAGCTAGTACCTTGACTTGAAACATATAAATTGCCACTGCTGTCAAACGCGAGTCCTGTAGGATTAGTAATACCTGTTGCAAAGTCAGATTTGACGCCACCAGGGGTGATCTTTATAATCTTATCTGTACTTTGGCTAGAAGCATAGAGGTTACCACTGGTATCAAACGCAATTGCATAGCCTGATGATACACTTGTAGCGAAAGTGCTTACTACACCTGCTGGTGTAATCTTGCTAATTGTGTCTAAACCTTGGTTTGGCGTGTAAAGGTTGCCGGCCAAATCAAACGCAAGACCTACCGGACTACTGAGACCACTACTAACGAAGTTGGTAACGACACCCGACGATGAAACTCTTTTAATGGAATCATCGAAAAAGTTGGTGACGTACAGAGTCTGGGCGAGAGCTTGACCCTGGGCAACACTAAGTAGCCCGACTAGGATGGCGACTTTAATTTTTCCTTGGAATCCTAAAACCTGGGACATTTTCATACACTTAAACCTTCCGTATCTCCTCACAAAGTCACGAACGTTACGAGGGCACTCTTGCATACAGTATACCCGTTTGGCACAAAATGTGCAGTTATTTGGCGATCAATTTATGGTGAATGATTTAGAGGGAGTTATCTCAGCGCACGGATGAGACGAACCCGAGATCTATGGTGTGTGAAAATGTGGTGAGAATTTTTTGACACTCTTGCCGATAATACTGCTAGGTAGCCCTGAAGAGGTTATAATCGAGAGTGGGAGCGGTGGGTGAGAATTTTTTTTCTTGGCACAGGGGCCGCTGAAGGATTTCCTGCGGTCTTCAGCCGAACCCCCATTAATTTAGAAGCGCTACGCCGTGGAGGAAAGAATCTCCGGCTACGCTCGGGGATCTTGTTGGACGAGGTGGTTCGGGTTGATCTTTGTCCTGATGCTCTGGCACAGGTGCATAAGTACCCCCACCTTGATCTCGCGGCGATTGAGCACCTTCTTTTTACACACTCCCACGACGATCACTTTGCGGTGCGGGAGCTGCAGTATCTCTCCCGAAACTTCGCTCCGGATCGGGAGCTGCCACTGGATATCTGGGGGAGCCACCAAGTGCTTGTCAAGCTCTGTGGGGAGACACCGCACTTTTTTGAGGAGCCCCCTCTGCGCTATCGTGCGCTGGAGCCTTTTCGTGAGATCGCAGTAGGGCACTTGTGGGTGACACCGCTAGTGGCGAACCACAAGGTCGATGAGCTGTGCTTTAACTTTCTCTTCCGTGACGGGGATACTCGCCTGCTCTATGCCTCGGATACAGGCTGGTACTCAGCGGAGACCTGGGATTTTTTGGCTGATATCTCTCTGAATGCGGTGATTGTGGAGTGCGGCAAGGGAATCTCGACAAATGGCTACACAGGCCACCTAACCCTAGAGGAGTGTATTGCCTTTAAGGAGAAGCTTGCACTAAAGCCGGGCGCTCCGGTCTACCTGACACATCTCTGTCACACGGGCCTTCTGCTCCACGAGGAACTAGAAGAGCACTGCGCCCCGCACGGAATCTCGGTCGCCTACGATGGCTTAGAGTTTGTACTCTGAGCGTCGTTCTGAAAGCCTAGTTTTTCCGAGAGAAGATAGAGCGGTCGGCCTTTTACTTCGTCGTAGATGCGCCCGATGTACTCCCCAATGAGTCCCAGGGTCACCAGCTGTACCCCGGAGAGCAGGGAGAGCACGACGATAATACTAGTCCAGCCGGGCTCGAAGCTGCGGGGGGCCAGAGCATAGCGCACGGCCTGGATTACGCCATAGACAATCGCGCCCAGAGCGATAAAGGCCCCCAGATCGCGGGAGAGCTTGAGGGGCGCGTAGGAAAATCCCGTCACGGCATCCATGGCGAGCTTGAACATCTTCCGAAATGGGTACTTGGTCTCTCCTGCGGCGCGGGCGGGGCGGTCGTACTCTAAGGCGTATTGCTTGAAGCCCACCCAGGCCGCCATACCCCGTAGAAACCGGTGCTGCTCGCCCATGGCGTTGAGTGCATCCACCACTTTCCGGTCCATCAGGCGAAAGTCCCCCGTGTTCTCCGGGATGGCGACACTGGTGAGCCGGTGGAGGAGCTTGTAGAAAAGCGACGCCGTGAGCAGCTTAAAGGCTGTCTCCCCCTCGCGCGAGCGGCGCTTGCCGTAGACCACCTCCCAGCCGTCGTCGCGCCAGAGGCGGATCATCTCCGGGAGGAGCTCGGGGGGGTCTTGCAGGTCAGCATCGAGGAGGACAACGGCATCCCCTGTTGCGTGGTGCATCCCTGCGGTGACCGCGATCTGGTGCCCAAAGTTACGCGAGAGCGAGAGCACACGCGCCCAGGAGTGCTTCTGCGCCAGCTCCCGTAGTTGCAAGAGCGAGCTGTCGCGCGAGCCATCGTTGACAAAGAGTACCTCGACCGTGTCGCCGTCTTTTTCTAGGATAGGCAGGAGTGCCTCCAGCCGCGCCACCAGCACGGGGAGAACTGCCTCTTCATTGAAGATCGGAAAGACAAGCGAGATCAGGGCCATGGGAATATTCTACCGGAAGCACGAGGCTTCCGGCTTAAGAGGGCGACGGGCACCTGCGTGCCCATAGATCCTCTTGGCTGCGAAGGCCGGGTACCCGCTTGTGGGTGGATCACCCTCTTAAGCCCGAAGACTCGTTCCTAGGGGCGTTATTCTTCGGCACTTACGGGAAGCATCGCCGCGAACTCGTCCTCGGTGAGGACGGTGATGCCCAGTTGCTCTGCCTTGGCCAGCTTGCTGCCTGCACCCGGTCCTGCGACCACGTAGCTGGTCTGCTTGCTCACACTGCCTGCCGCGCGTCCTCCGAGGCGCTTGACCGTGGCCTCGGCGTCTTCTCGCGTGAAGAGGGTGAGCGCTCCTGTAAAGACAAAGCTCTTACCGGCGAAGTGGTCCGAGACGGGCGCGGCCTCGTCGCCTTGGGCCACGACGCCCACAGAGCTAAGCTTGTCCAGAAACGCCGTGTTGTTGTCGAGCCAGGTGCGGACACTCTGCGCGGTGGTCAGCCCCACATCGGGGACCTGGGCAAGCTGCTCGACCGTGGCTTCGCGGAGCTTTTCGAGCGTCCCAAAGCCCTGCGCCAGCCGCGACGCCCCACCCTCCCCCACATGCCGAATCCCCAGCGCCACGAGGAGCCGCGCCAGGGTGGTGTTCTTCTTGCGCTCTAGCTCCCCGATCAAGTTGTCAGCGAGCTTCTCGCCCATGCGCTCTAGGGGGAGAAGCTGCTCCTTGGTGAGTGTGAACAGATCGGCTGGATCGCGCACCAAGCCTGCGTCGATAAACTGCGCCAGCCGCTCGCCACCGAGGCCGTCGATATTGAGCGCGTTGCGGCTAACAAAGTACTCCAGGCGGGTCTGGAGCTGCGCGGGGCAGCTCTCCGCATTGGGGCAGCGTGTCACCGCCTCGCCCTCCGCGCGGACCGTGGCAGTCCCACAGGAAGGGCATGTCGCGGGGAGCTTGAAGGGAACGGTCCCCTCGGGGCGCTTGGCGGTGACCACCTGCACGACCTCGGGGATGACCTCACCGGCGCGCTGGATCACCACGGTGTCGCCCACACGGACATCTTTTCGGTCGATCTCGTCTTGGTTGTGCAGGGTCGCGCGGCCCACAATCACCCCGGCCACGGAGACCGGAGCGAGCTTGGCGAGCGGCGTGATCGCGCCGGTGCGACCCACCTGCACCAGAATCTCCTCGACCACGGTCTCCACTTGTAAGGCAGGATACTTATACGCAATCGCCCAGCGCGGTGCGCGGCTGACCTGTCCGAGCTCCCGCTGGAGCGTGAAGTCGTTGACCTTCACCACGACTCCATCCGTGTCGTAGTCCAGCGTGTTCTTCTTCTCCGACCAGGCAGCGACCGTCGCGACCACCTCGTCGATATCCGCGCAGAGCTGGCGCTCGGGGGCGGTGGGTAGGCCCCAGGCTTTTAGCTGCTCCAGCCACCCCCGCTGGCTCTCCGGCTCCCAGCCCGATGCCTCCCCGACCGCATAGAACCAGACCTTGAGCTTGCGTCCGGCCGTGATCCTATGGTCGAGCTGGCGCAGGCTTCCCGCCGCCGCGTTGCGTGGGTTGGCAAAGGTCGGCTCCCCGCTGGCCTCGCGCTCGCTGTTGATTCTCGCAAACTCGCCGTGGGTAAGAAAAGCCTCGCCGCGAATCTCAATCAGGGCGGGGACGTTCTCTCCAACCAAGCGTAGGGGAATGGAGGGGATGGTCTTGAGGTTCGCGGTGATGTCCTCCCCGGTCGCCCCGTCGCCGCGGGTGGCACCGCGCACCAAGAGCCCGTTCTCGTAGGTGAGTGAGACCGAGAGGCCGTCGAGCTTGAGCTCACAGAGATAGGCAATCTTCTCTTGTGTGTCCTCGGGGAGCCCGAGGTGCCGCTTGGCGCGGGCATCGAACTCGCGCAGCTCGTCGGCGGAGAAGGCATTTCCCAGCGAGAGCATGGGCTTCTTGTGGGTCACGGAGCCAAAGGCGCTTGCGGGCGCGGTGCCGACCCGCTGGGTAGGGGAGTCGGGGGTCACTAGCTCAGGGTTCTCGGTCTCGAGCTTCACCAGCTCATGGTAGAGCTTATCGTACTCGGCATCGCTGACCTCCGGGGAGTCGTGGATGTAGTACAGAACATTGTGACGGGCAAGCTCGGTGCGCAGCCACGCGGCGCGCTCAGACGGGGTAGAGGTCATGATGAAATTATACTATGGTGTACGGGGGGAAACCGGAAGCTCCCCCCGATCAGAACGGGGGGACTGGAGAGCGCTTCGTGCTGCGAAGGCCGTTCCGGCCATGGGGCGATCTAAACGGGAGCGGTGTGGCCATGCGGATCGGATAGAATCAGCCATGAGCAACCTACACCAGGCGTTTGTTTTCGATGAGGCCGCCTTTCGCCGCGACCTCGCCCCGATTTTGGATCGCCAAGACACCACCGCCCTGGAGAGCTTTCTCCACGACCATCGCGCGCAGCTCTCCGCCCCAGAGCCCGATAAAGAGCACTTCGCTGCACGCGCCGCGTGGGCACTGTCTGCTTACTACGATGCGACCAAGAACATTGGCCTAGGCAGCGCCGCCTCAAAGTGCCGCTTTGGGCTGATCGACCTCTACCCCGAGGGGCGTGTCTTTGTGGGCGGCGGGGCCCTTCCGGTCGTGCCAGGCGCATTTCAGTCCGCCAGCTATGTCGCCGAGAGCGCCGTGATCCTAGAGCAGCTCCGCGCCGACTTCCCGCTCAAAGCCGCTATCATCGACCCCGTTCTCGCCATGCTCCACGCCGCCACCGCCGAGGGCAAGGGGCTCTACTTGCTTCTCTGAGTCTTGCGTTTGGGAGCCTTGCGGCGCTGCTGGTACTCCTCCCACGCCGCATCTAGCTCGTCTGTATGTTGCTCGGTGTTGAGAGCCGCCTCAATCGTGTACATCACGGCGGAGACCAGCTTTTGTGCGCGGCAAAAGCAGTAGGTTTCGTCGTGCTGGACATACCAACCCTGCCTGGATTGGTGCCGGAAGAAGAGTATCTCGGTGGACGTGACGAGCTCCAGTTCCACCCAAGCGCCAAAGCACATAGGCCCCGGGTGGGGTGGCCGGTAGTCTAGCGGGTGCATCGCGACACTGGCCAGCGCTTGCAGGCAGGTGGTACTGAAGACTTCCGAGATGCGAACCGGCCAGGTAAGCTCGACTTCTGGCCCACCTAGGTGCTGCGAACCGATCGCCACGCCCACAAAGTCGCCTTGCCACTCCAGAGTCGCCACATATTCTGTCAGAGGCCCGTGGTGACCAAACGACTCACGAAAGCAGAGGCGCTCGACATCGGTGGGATCGAAAAGCGGGGGTTGCCAGGCCATGGACATAAAAACAAAGCCCCCCTTCCTGGTGCGGAAGAGGGGCCAAGGTCGGGAGACTAGCCTTCCAGGAGAAGGGTCTCTGGGTCCTCGATCAGCTCTTTGATCTTCACCAGGAACCGGACCGCGGTGCTGCCGTCGATGATGCGGTGGTCGTAGCTGAGCGCCAGATACATGATCGGGCGGATGACGATCTCATCGCCGACCACGACGGGGCGCTTGACGATATTGTGCATCCCCAGAATCCCGACCTGCGGGTAGTTTAGGATCGGGGTGGAGAGCATGGAGCCGAAGGTTCCGCCGTTGGTGATCGAGAACGAGCCACCGGTCAGGTCGGAGAGGCCAAGCTTGCCCTCTTTTGCCTTGCCCGCCAATTCTTTAATTTTCTTCTCAATTGCGGCGAAGCTGAGCTTGTCGGCATCGCGGATGATCGGGACGACGAGGCCATCTTCCAGCCCGACCGCGATCCCGATATCGTAGTACTTCTTGAGGATAATCTCTCCGCGGGCATCGTCGATCTCGGCGTTGACCATCGGGAACTGCTTCAGAGCGCCGATAGTCGCCTTGGTGAAGAAGCTCATGAAGCCCAGCCCCACGCCAAAGCGGCCCTCGAAGTCGGTCTTGCGGCGTGCGCGTAGCTCCATGACCTTGCTCATGTCCACTTCGTTGAAGGTCGTGAGAATAGCGGCGGTGTTCTGAGCGTGCTTCAGGTTGGCCGCGATGGTCTTGCGCTTGCGTGCCATCGGGATACGCTCGATCGGGCGGCCCCCCCCGCCCCCGTCCGACGGGGGAGCTGGAGCGGGAGCGGCAACGGGCGGCGCGACTGCCTTGGGCGTCGCAATCTTCGCCTCGACATCGGCCTTGCCAATCTTGCCTGCAGGGCCAGTGCCTGCGACACCGTCGAGGGGGACATTGTTGGCCGCTGCCATCGCTGCCGCAACCGGTGTGGCGTCTGCTCCCGCACTTGGAGGAGCAGGGCTAGCTACGGCTGAGGCTCCCCCACTTGTGGGGGCGGGGGCGGCGGTCGCGCCGGCTTCCAGAACGCCGATTGCTTGGCCCACGGCGACCGTGGCTCCGACCTCGGCGAGGATCTGGGTCAGGACCCCGTCGGCGTCGGCCTCGATCACCTGGTTGACTTTATCCGTCTCCAGCTCAACCAGTGCCTCGCGCGCCTTCACGGCCTCACCCGGCTTCTTCAGCCACTGTGCCACCGTCGCCTCGACGATAGACTCGCCCATCTGGGGGACCACTATTTCAAGCGGCATTCTACTTTGCTCTCTTTCTTGCAGGGACATTGAGGAACGCCTCAGTGGCGATCCGGTGCTGTTCGGTGTTGTGGGTGGTCTGGGAGCCCTCGGCGGGGCTCGCTTCCTCAGGCCGCCCGATGTAGCGTGGCTTGAAGCCCAGGAGCTTCTCCAGGCGAGGCGCGACAAAGGTCCAGGCGCCCATGTTCTGCGGCTCCTCTTGCAGCCAGACCACTTCCTGCACCGACGGGTAGCTGGCGACAAGTGCCTCTAGGTCTTCGCTGGGGAAGGGGTAGAGCTGCTCCACACGGGCAATCGCCACGCCCTCCGCCGCGAGATAGTCCGGCCGCTCGGTGTACTGCGGGGCCGCACCATAGACCAGGTCGTAGTAGACCTTCCCTGAGCAGAGCACCAGGCGTGTCACGTTTTTCTTGCGCCCTGGGTCCCGGGTATCGTCGAGGACCGCCTGGAAGCCGCCCTCGGCAAGCTCGGTGACGGTCGCGGCGGCGCGGGCGTGGCGCAGGAGGCTCTTGGGGGTCATCACCACGAGGGGGCGCGGGTCGGTCTTGAGGGTCGCGGCCTGGCGGCGGAGCAGGTGGAAGTACTGCGCGGCGGTCGAGCAGTTCGCCACCCGCAGGTTGTCGCCCGCACACTGGAGCAGGAAGCGCTCCAGGCGCGCCGATGAGTGCTCGGGGCCGGCGCCTTCGTAGCCGTGGGGCAGGAGCAGGACCACGGTCGGGTTTTGTTCCCACTTGGCCTTGCCGCTGACAATGAACTGGTCGATAATCACCTGCGCGCCATTGACAAAGTCGCCAAACTGCGCCTCCCAGAGCACGAGGGTCCCCTCGGCGTGCACGGAGTAGCCGTACTCAAAGCCCAGTGCCGCGGTCTCAGAGAGGGGTGAGTTGTAGACCGCCAGGGATGCTGTCGCGCCGGGAAGGTGCTGGTGGGCGCAGTAGGTCTTGCCGCTTTGGATATCGTGCCAGACAAGCTGGCGCTGGGTGAAGGTACCGCGCTGCGTGTCCTGGCCGGTCAGGCGGATCGGCGTGCCTTCTTCCAGAATTGATGCGTAGGCCAGCGCCTCGGCGTGGGCCCAGACAATCTTACGCTCGCCATCCAGGGCCGTGCGCCGGCCGCCCAAAAATGCCTTCTCCAGCTTGCTGTCGATCGTGAAGCTCTCGGGGACCGCATTCAGGAAGGCATTGGTTGCGGCGAGGCGCTCGGCGGGAACCGCCGTGGCCACCTGCCAGGGATCGCCCTCGGTGTGGGGGTGGTCCTCGTGCTTGGGGTAGCCGGTCTCCAGCGCGATCGCCTTGGCCTCTTCCAGCCGCTGCCACGCCGCATCGCTGAGCGCCTTGACCTCCGCCTCGGTGAGCAGACCACGCTTCACCAGCTCCTGGCCCCACTTGGCGTAGAGGCGCGAGAACGAGCGAATCTTCTCGTACATCCGGGGCTGGGTGAAGGCGGGCTCTTCCTGCTCGTTATGCCCGAGCCGCCGGTAGCCGACCAGGTCGATCAGGAAGTCTTTTCCGAACTTCTGCCGGTACGCCACGGCCAGTCGGGTCACCGCCAGACACGCCTCGGGATCGTCGGCGTTCACGTGGATAATGGGGATCTCAAAGCCCTTGGCCAGGTCGCTGGCGTACATGGTCGAGCGGCCATCGGTGGGGTTGGTGGTGAAGCCGATCTGGTTGTTGGCGATGATATGGATCGTCCCCCCCACCCGGTAGCCCGAGAGCTGGGAGAGGTTCAGGGTCTCGGCGACCACGCCCTGGCCGGGGAAGGCCGCATCGCCATGGACCTGTACGGCAAGCGATGCCAGGATATCGCGCTTGGGCTGACCGGCACTGTCGCGGCTCTCTTGCGCCGCACGCGCCCGCCCGACCACGGCGGGGTTGACAAACTCCAGGTGGCTGGGGTTGGGAGCCAGTGTCACGGGCATCGAGACCGAGCCGCCGTTCTTGTAGGTCAGCCGGAAGCCCTTGTGGTACTTCACATCGCCCGTGTAGGCATGGGTCTCGCCGCCGGAGCCCTCGAGCGCATCGATGGCGCGGGGGTCGGTGGGGAACTCGGCCAGGATCTGGGCGTAGGGCTTGCCCAGCACATGGGTGAGGACATTGAGACGCCCGCGGTGCGCCATGCCCATCACCAGCTCACGGGTTCCCGCCTTCGCGGCCTCGTGGATGAGGGTGTTGAGCACGGGAACCAGCATGTCGATCCCCTCGATGGAGAAGCGCTTCTGTCCCTTGTAGGGCTGGACGCGCTCCAGAAACTGCTCGAAGCTATCGACCGCCGTGAGCTGCTCCAGAAGCGTCTTACGGTCCTCGTCGGTGATGGTCGCAAAGTAGCGCTGGCTCTCGACCGCCTCGCGGAACCAGTTGCGCTCCTCCGGGATCTGGATGTGGTCGTCTTCGTAGCCCACCGTGCCGGAGTAGACTGCCCGGAGCCGGTTGAGCGCTTCGAGCGCGTTGGCCGCGCCCTCCGCACAAGGACCACCGACCACGCTGGCCGGTAGGGACGCGATATCGGCCTCGGTGAGCCCGTGGTAGCTCAGGGAGAGCTCGGGGTCGCCGGGGGGAGGGTGGATGCCGAGCGGGTCGAGGGTCGCTTCGGAGTGGCCCATCTCTCGGACGAGCCGTGCGATCCTACCCACCCGGACGATCACCTCGACCTGGTTGGCAGTCAGGGGCTCGGGGGCGGGGCTCCCCGTGCTTGGTGGCGCACTCGGGGGGCTATCCGGGGAGAAACCCTGGCTAAAGAAAGCGCGTGTCTCTGCATCGACGGAGGCAGGGTCGCGCTGATATTGTTCGTACAGATCAAGGGCGTACCCGGCGTTGGGGCCATGGAAATCCAGCAGTGTCTTCATTCGTTTACCGATTTATTATTGTACCGCGTCGATGTTCTCGATAGATACAGGTCAAGGGAAGAACTTCTCTAAGCGTGCCAGAGTTTCTGTTTTTTCTTGGCTGCGCTCGGGAAGATGGCTCATCGCGGTCTCAAAAAGGGCGAGCAAGCTGGCGTGCCGCGTGCGCCCCCGCTCCAAGGCTTTGGCCGGATCGGTCTCCACGACATTGTATGCCTGGAGCTGGTAGATTGGTTCCGTGTAGGAGTGGGCGACAATAATATCGGCGCACTTGCCCCAGTCTCCCAGAGCGGCGTAGGCGTAGGCCGGAGCGAGCTCGGTGATCTCGCTGATGGCGCGGTACTTCCCCGCCGGCCCCTCGGAGACCGCGATGAGCTGCTGCCAGGTGGTCTTGGCACCCTCATTATCGCCCGCTTTCTCTTTGGTCTCGGCGAGGGCGCGTAGGGTCGATAGGTCGTTGGGATCGGCTTGACGTGCGCGCTCAAACTCGGCGACCGCTTTTGCGAGATCCCCTTGCTGCTCGGCGATGCGGGCCATGCGGAAGTGCCAGCGCGGAGTCGGCTCCAGCTCCGCCGCCTCGGCGAGCTTCCCCGCGGCCGCCAACGGCCCCGGTGTAGGCGGGTAGATGCTGGCTTGGTTGAGGAGCGCAAAGAGCAGGCCTAGGGCGGCAGGAACCCGAATGCCAGCCCGCTGCGCGCCATCTCCCCGCGCCTTAGAGCGCTGCCCCTCTTCCCCTGTTTGCGCCTTCGTCGCGGGAAGAGGGGCTTGGGCAATGATAAGGCCGAGGACGGTCCAGAACGGGAGGGCGTTGCCGAGGATGCTCCACTCGGAGTCGAAGAAGCCACGGAGGAGTGCGGCGATAACACCGCCGAGCAGGGCACCAGTGAGCAGCCTCTCACGAGCTCCTCGAAGGGCGGCCAGAATCGTGAGAAGTACCGTGGCGAGGGCTCCAAGTAGAGCGGGGATGCCGCTCTCAGCGGCGAGCTGCAGGTAGGACTGGTGGGCATGGCCGGTGAGCTTGACCTCGGCGTAGCGTGGGTAGACCGCGGAGAACGTCCCCGGGCCGGTGCCAAAGACCGGGTTCGCCAGCGCCATTTTTCCCGTTCCTCGCCATGTCCACGTGCGGAAGGGATCGTCGAGCGGGGACTTGCGTGCCGTGTCGGTCTGCCCGCCGGTCTTGGTGGCGCGCGAGGTCAGCGCCCCCTTGAACCCAAAGCCCAGCACGAGACAGGCGAGCAGGAGCACGCCCAAGCGGGGGAGATTTCCCCGCTGGGCAGGGGCAAGCGGGTTGGCGATAATCAACGCGATGACAAGCCCCAGGAGAGCCGCCACTATTCCCACACGGCTGCCGCTGGCGATCAGGGCGCCAAAGCCTAGCACACTGGCGACTCCGAAGCCGAGTGCGGCGAGCCGGTGCGTGGCACGTAGGCAGAGCGCAAAGGCGAGCGGGAGGAGCAGAGCCAGAAAGCCCGCCGAGAAGTTCGCGGAGAAAAACAGCCCTGTGGCGCGGAACCAGTCCTCACCGACCCTCTTATGGTCTCCGTACTGCTGCGCCGCCATCAGGGAGTGAATCCCCAGCCCTATCACCAGCGCAATGCCAAGCTTCTGCCGCTGGCCCTCGTCGGACTTTGCGGCCAGCGAGAAGACCAGCGCGCCGCAGAGCAGGTCCAGCACCGCCGGAATCTGCGCAAAGAGGAGCGTCTGCGAGGTGAAAAACTTGGAGTGCACCAGCAGCGACAGCGCCGCCCAGCCCACCGCCAGCCACAAACCCAAGCCCCCCTTCGCGAAGCCGGAGGGGGTGGCGAGCCTAAGCGAGCCGGGGGAGGTAGAGCGGTCGGGGGAGGTCGTCGTGGGGCTAGGGGATGGGGCCAAAAGCGCCGCGATCAGCACCAGAATCCGTAGCGCCCCGAGGCCCGCATCGCTGCCATACTGCTCGCCGGCAGGGTTGCCTCCTAGAAAAGGGGCGAGCGCCAAGGCGAGCAGGAGGGCGTAGAGTCCGACTTTCTGGATCACTTCTTGGGTCTCCAGTCTCGCTTGCCCACCCCGGTCAGGCGGCGCTTGGCGATGCGGACGTAGGCACGGAGCCAGATCCCCGACCAGACAAAGGGCTGTAGGAGCGCGGGGACTTTATCGGCGAAGAAGGCACGGTGCTTTTTCCAGAAGCGCCACATCGAGCGGGAGTGCTCGCGGATCATGCGCTCGGCGGCGTTGTCCGAGGACTTCCCGATGGCGTGCGTGACGACGCAGCCAGGGAAAAAGACGACGCGCCAGTTGCCTTGGTGCGCGCGGAGAGACCAGTCCATGTCCTCACAGTACATGAAGAATGTCTCGGCATCAAGCAGGCCGATCTGCTCCAGGCAGGTTTTTCGGATGAGCAGGGCACACCCCGAGACCCAGTTGACATCGCGGACACTGGCATGGTCGAAGTCCTGCATCAGGTAGTCCGACGCGGGCTTATTGCCCGGAAAGAGCCGCCCGAGCCAGACATTGCGGAACATCCCCGCAGCAAACGTGGGCCAGCGGCGACAGGAGTACTGGATCGAGCCATCAGGGTTGATGACCTTGGGGCCGATAATGCCCGCATCGGGCGTGGCATCGGCGAAGGCTAAAAGCCGCTCCAGCCCGCCCGGCTCGACTGTCGCATCGGAGTTGAGGAGTAGGGCGTAGTCGGCATCGAGGCCCTCCAGCGCGAGATTGTTGCCGCCCGAGAAGCCGGTGTTCTCGGAGAGCGCGATAAGCTTGACCTCGGGGAACTCGCTCGCGACCATTTCGGCACTGCCATCGCCCGACGCGTTGTCCACCACGACGGTCTCCCAGCCGCGGACACTTTTTAGGCACTCACGAAGGTCGTCCTTCGCTCTCCAGCTCACGACGCAGACTCTCAGGCGTGGTCTCGCCCCCGTTCTTTCCAAGCGATTTCCCCCAGCGCCCGGTTCGTCGCCAGGCGTCCAGCGTGACCGCCACTGTCGCCAGAGGCCGTAGCGGGTCACGCGCAAAGTGTTTATGTAAGAAACGCAGCCAGGCCCGCCGCGACTCCCAGACAGCAGACCGCCGAACGCGCTTGGTAGTTCCCCCGTGCCCGTGCCGCACCACTGCCTCCGGGATATACCACGTTTCCAGCCCCGCCCGTTCCGTCCGTAGGCTCCAGTCCACATCGTTGAAGAACAGCGGAAAGCGCTCATCCAGCCCCCCGAGCTTCTCGTAGACCGCTCGCGTGAACAGCAAGCACGACATCATCGGCTGTGGCGCAGGCCCCGCCTTCTCATAGTCAAACGCCAGCCGCGTCCAGCTTCCCGTGATCGTCGCCAGCGGTGTCGGAAACGCCCGCACGGACTTCTGCACCGAGCCATCATCCGAAACTAATTTCGCTGCCACAATCGCCTTTTGCGCCCCGATTAGTTTGTCAATCGCGCCTTCTGTGACACACGCATCGGGATTCAGCAACAGAAAATAATCGCCCGTCGCCGCACGAAGCGCCTGGTTCGTCGCCGCGGCATAGATCAGATTTTCTGCGTTTGCGATCACCCGCACCTCGGGAAACTCCGCCGCCAGCATCGCCACCGCGCCATCGCGCGACGCATTGTCCACGACAACAATCTCCGTCTCCCCGCCACGCCACGAAAACTCCCGAAGCGCCGTCAAACACTCCCGCAGATCAGGAGCTGTGTTCCAGTGGACAATAATCACCGAGAGACGCATCATGCCATTATAGCCCCCGTAACCAAGCGGGCTGGTTTTGCGTTGAGAGTGCCATGAAGCGTCGCTTTTTGCTCGGAGTGGTCGCCCTCCCGCTGATCTTTATTGGGGGCTCGCTGGTTTTCTTCACCATCAAGAATGGCAAGACCCCTTTTGAGACCGCCCGCGCCGCCCAGTTTGCCGCCGCAGGAATGCTCTCCGAGAGCGAGGTCGCGGCGCGGCTGGCGAAAGACCCCGGCGATCCCATCGCCCACTACAACCTCGCCGAGAAAGCCAGCCAGCGCAAGGACTTTACTAAGGCAATTGAGGAGCGCAAGCTCGCCCTGCTCCGCGAGCCCGAGAACCCTCAGCTTCTCCTCGACACCGCATTGGATCTACGGTTTGCTCAGCGCAACGACGAAGCCCGGGTCTATGCGGAGCGCGTGATCGCCACCAAAGACCCCAACCTCACCCCCAATGCGCAGAAGCTCTTGGAGAAACTCAACACGCTCCGCAAGGACTCAGACCAAGCCAAAACGCTCCGGCTCCAATAGCCGATTCGCGTTCTCTCTCCGCCCCCCAAACTTCACCACCGGGAAACGCTCAGGGCGCAGAGCGTGGAGGGCGCGGGCAGTAAGCTGGAGGGCTGAACTGATACGCTCCTCGTTTTTGCTTTCTTCATAGAGGCGTTTGAGTAGTGAGTAAAGTCTTTCGATGGTGGTCTCATCAATGTTTTGCTGTTGCTCTGGATAGCCTTCGTGACCGAAGAACTCCATCATGAGATATTCAGCAAGGTCTTGCTCAGAAGAGGGTTCTGGTGTGTACAAGATAGTGAGGTGTCGCTCTGCTTGTGACACAAGTCGCTCGGCTAGCGAACTCGCTACGGGGCCATTCCAATCGGGGTGCAACCCGATAAACCCTGCTGCCTGTGCTTGCTCCCACTCAGTGGTTGTTTCTTTGCCCTGCATCCAGCCTCGTAGCCCACGCAGAGCCTCAAACCACCACTGAGCCTGCTCTTCCACGGGACGTGTACGGAGCGCAGTACGAAATGCAGCCTCACCCTCAATCTGTTCGTAGGTCTTGCCAAGCATGAACTCTTCCATACCTTTGGAGAGTCTGTCGGGATTGTTATCCCTTGTGGCAGGCAAGGCGATTGTCTCGTTGACATCATTACTAAAGCTGATTCCGACAGGGACAGGCTGTCCAAAAAGGTTTTCCAGTATGCCGTCGCTATGCAGCCGCCGGATGAGTGTCCCACAGATTTCTAGAAAGCTGGTAAGCTCTGGATTTCCCATCTGTGCCCCTGCATCTGAGATTGGTACATAATCGGGTTGCGCACGTCGCCAGACGAAGAACTGCTCACGGAGTTGGAGTCCGTCGGGATCGCCATCGTGGAACCCATCCTCGTCATAATAGTGCTCCCGTTCATTCAAGGGGGGCCAAGGATCGGCACACAGTTCAAGGGAGGCACTTACTGTGTAGTCTGCGACACCAGGCGCATAGGGAAAGCCAAAATAAGACTCTATGCGCTCAGGAGTCGCGACGGAGTGCCGAAGCGGCATCAGGTGAGACAACGAAGGTTTTGCTGGATCGTCTTCATAGAGAGCAAGGATGATCCAGATTCCGTAGATGTCGTCAAAGCCTTTCCAGGTCTGGAGGGCCTCGACGAGGCGCGGGTAGAGGTAGGCGAGGAGGGCGTCTTCGGGAGTCATGGGGTGCTTATGGGAAGAGAAGGATCAATCCAGATGCGCTGGAGAAACTTGCCGTCGAGGTGGTTGAAGTCTTTATCGGTGGTGAGGAGGACGGCCCCGGTGACGTGTGCGGTGGCGGCGATCCAGACATCGTTCTTGCCCAGCTCGAAGCCTTGTGCCACGCTGTAGGCATCTATCTCGGCGTAGGCTTCCAGTATCTGAGGTTCCTCAATCGGGATGCGGCGGAAAGTGCCCAGGAGATAAGAAAGCTGCGTGCGCTTGGCCGGCCCCCAGCCAAACTGGATCGCGAGGGAGCGTAGCTCAGCCTCGGTGACGTAGCTGATGAGCGGCACTTCCGGTGTGAGGTAGAGCTGGTAGGACTGCTCAATCTGCTGCTGGAGTGCGCCCCCTCGGACATAGTGGACAAGGATGTTGGTGTCCAGCAGGTAGAGCGCAGCCATTCAGGAGAGACGCTCCAGAGCCTGGGAGATTTCCTCGTCGGTTTCGTCACCTGGCCACCGCCCCACAGCGGCTTCTACCCCGTCTGCGTTTTCCGGTTTGATCGTCTCAAGCCAGCTAGGGGGTGAGGCAGGCGGGTTGTAGACAGGTGTATTCTCAATCCAGACGGTATGGGGAGCAAGTCGTTTTTGGGGGAGCTGGAGCGCCGTGGCGAAACGCTCACTGGCGTAGTCATCGGCTGCACGACCGGCGGCCTTCGCCTCGGTCTCAAGCTGGCGAATGATCTCTTCCGAAACCGTCAAAGTAAGCGTTGGCACAGTCGTTTGCTCCTCAGGAAAGATTATACCGTGGCTGTTTTAATTGTGCTGTCCAAACACCAGGGGGCCATTTTCGTAAAAGTGTTGCTGGTGTGGCTTAGATGCAGTGTGGGTAGAGGTAGGCGAGGACGGATTCGCACGTGCTGATCGCGCTCCCGCACGTGCTGATCTACTAGCCGCGCTGTCTGATGTGCTATCCGCAGACGCTGATCTTGAGTTTCCATAGTCTGATTCACGTTTCACATACGCTGATATGCTTTATCCACCGTCTGATTTTCCTGTGGTACGCTCTGATCTTCCTCCGACACGCGCTGATTTACCCCGCACGCGGGTCAGGGGGCTCGGGGGCGGGGACGCGGCGGTAGAGGGCGGCGACGGAGAGGGTGATGCCGAGGCAGTGGAGCGGGAAGTGGTCGTCTTTGCGGGAGAAGCTGCGGTAGGTCCAGTCGGTCTCGGGGTTGGGGCGCTCAAAGACCTCGACGAGTATCTGATCTTGTGCGATGAGAATATAGGCGCGGAGGGAGGCAAGCTGCTGGTAGTGAAGCCATTTTTCGACGCGATCTTTATGTTCTGTAGAGTCTGAGAGTACCTCGACAACCACCAAGGGGTTGCGGAGGCTCCCATCGTCGTCGAAGTGCGCGTCCTCGCATACCACGCTGGCGTCGGGGTAGAAAATGCGGCCTGCGTCAAACACTCGGACTTTCTGATCTGAGTTATAAGACTGGCACTCGGTTTCTAGAAGCTGGCGGCCCGTCTCAATAAGAAAGTTACTGGCGAGGGTATTGTGGGCGGGCGAGGCACCCGCCATGGCGACGATGCGATCTCCGAAGAACTCACTTTTGTGCTCTGCGTCTTTCTCACGGGCGAGGTACTCTTCGAGGGTCGCGGGCTCAGCGGCTGGCTCGGGGAGCTTGAGGGCGTAGGACATGGCGCTTTATTATCCGCCAGGTTTGCTTGCCTTGTCCAGAAACTCGCGGAGGCTCTTCTCGCCGCTCTCGGTGCGGGGGCCTTCGGTCTGCCAGAGAATCTCGCCTTTGGGGGTGACAAGGAAGGCGTAGATTTTCTTCTGGTCTTTGAGGCCAAGAGGCCGCATGAACGCGCCCTTGTCGGAGTAGATCGTGATGGTGGTCGCGCGGGTGGCAGGGTCGGGGATGCCGCGGCGCATGCCATTGTTGACAAAGCTGCGCATCATGCCGATCATTTTGCCGATCACGGGGAACTCGTAGGTGCGCAGGGTGGGGTGCTTCCGCATCAGCTCCTTGGCGAGGGGGACCCAGGTGTCGACCTCGCGCTGCTGGTTGCGCTGGAAGGCCACAAAGACCAGGTTGTGTGTCCCCGCAAAGTCCTGGGGGAAGCGCAGGGTCTTGCCCTCCAGGTTGTCGGCTTGGACCGTGGGGAAAGTCAGAGGTGTCGGGGTTTGCATGGTGCTCTCCCTAACGCTCGATGGGGGGCTTTGGTTCCTTATCAAAGAGCACCAGCGGCGCGGCTTGGGCGGCGGCGAGGCGTGCTAGGTAGTCATCGCGGGAGATCTCCTTAGCACCGAGCATCTCAAAGTGAGGGGTCATGGTCTGGATATCGATCCAGGTGGCGCCGCGCTCCTTGAGGTACTCCACCAGAAACAAGACACAGAGCTTGGAGGCATCGCTGACCGTGTGGAACATGCTCTCGCCCGAGAAGACACCGCCCGCGGTCACGCCGTAGAGACCCGCCACCAAGTTTCCTTCGGTGTCCCAGGCCTCGACACTGTGGGCATCGCCGACCTCGTGTAGGGCCAGGAACGCGGCGACCATCTTGGGGGTGATCCAGGTTCCCTCCTGGCCGGGGCGGGGCGCGGTGCGGCAGGAGGCGATGATCGTCGCGAAGGCCGTGTCTACCGTGAAGTGCAGGGGGAGCTTCTTGCGGCGGCGGGCGAGGCGCTCAGGGATGTGGAGGTCGTCGAAGTCCAGGACCGCGCGGGGGTCGGGGTTGAACCAGAGCAGGGGCAGGCCCGTGTGCGGCCACGGAAAGATTCCTTGGCGGTAGGCGCACTGGAGGGTCGGCACATCGAGCGGTCCACCAATGCCGACAATTCCCTCGGCAGTGGCTTTCTCTGGTGGGCTAAACCCGAAACGACGGCGAAAGAGCACGAGCCCGATTGTACCCAATCATCTCGGAATCGCGTCTAGACCAGCTTGCCATCTTTCAGCGCCAGCGCGCGGCCCGCAGCGGCGGCGAGGGTGTCGTTGTGGGTGACCACGACCAGGGTGATTCCCTCTTGCTGGTTGAGCTCTTGCAGCAGCTCGAGGATCCGTGCGCCGCTCGCGGAGTCGAGGTTGCCCGTGGGCTCGTCGGCCAGGAGAATCTTTGGGCGACGGACCAGCGCTCGGGCAATCGCCACCCGCTGCATCTCCCCACCCGAGAGCTGGTGGGGGCGGTGGTTCTTGCGGTGGCTCAGCCCGACCCGCTCTAGCAAGGAGTCTACCGACGGTGCCTGGGAGACCTTGCCGAGGCCCGCCGGGAGCGCGATGTTCTCCGCGACGGTCAGCACGGGCAGGAGCCCAAAGTCCTGGAAGACAAACCCGAGCGTGTCCCGGCGGAGTGTCGTGCGCTCGGTGTCGGAGAGGCGGGAGAGCTCCTTGCCCGCGATGGTCAGGCTCCCCGACGACGGCAGGTCCATGCCCCCGAGGAGCTGGAGAAGCGTGGACTTGCCCGAGCCGCTTGGGCCGACCACCGCCACAAACTCGCCGGGGTGGATCGTGAAGGTGACGCTATCGAGGGCGCGGACGGTCTCCGTGCCACGGGTGTAGAGGCGGGTGAGCTCCCGTGCCTCGATCAGGCTCATACAACCTCCTTCAGGGCCAGTGCGGGGGAGAGCGCCGCGGCGCGCAGGGCGGGCAGGAGCGCCGCGAGGCTCCCTAGGACCGGTCCAACCGCAAGGCAGAGTAGCCCTGTCCCAAGCTCGGGGGCGATCAGGCGGTCGGTGGGGACATAGGGCAAGAGGCCGCGGAGCCAGCTCTCGGTCGCTGTGGCCGCGAGCAGGGCGAGCCCGATTCCCAGGACACTCCCGGCGAGGCAGAGAGCGAGTGTCTCCACCCAGATCATGCCAAAGACCGCCTGCTTCGAAACCCCCACAGCACGCAGGACCCCGATCTCGCGGGTGCGCTCCGAGACCGCCATCAGGATCGTGTTGGCGACCCCGGCGCCTGCGGAGAGCAGAGCCGCCAGCGCGATACAACCCAGCAGGAGCCGCGTCGCCCGCACCAGCCCCTGAATCGTCTCAAAGAGATGCGCCAGCGGGACGACCGTCATCTCCAGCCCCGCCTCACAGCCCCGGAGCGCCGAGACCACGGAGTCGAGGGTATCCGGGTTGTCGAGGCGGACGAGGATATGGGTCAGTGCGCCCGGGCGGCCAAAGAGCCGCTGGGCATCGGGGAGGGGCAGGTAGACAAAGAGATCGTCGGGGCCTTGTGTTGGCTCCAGGATTCCGGCAACCGTTCCCGATCCCTTGTCGATCCCGGGGAGCGCGACACGCTGCCCGAGCCACCAGCCCCGTGTCTTGGCCAGCTCCGAGCCAATCAGCAGCCCGCCCGGCGCTTTGGGAAAGCCTCCCGCCGCAAAGCGCCAGCCAGGGCGCAGGGCCAGAATCCGCTCGGTGACCCCGCAGTAGACACTCTGCCCACCGGTCTTGGGGTCGAAGAAGGCGTTCATCAGCACGGGAGCGGCCACACGGACCCCCGGCGTGTGCTCGACCTCGGTCAGGTAGGCCGACTTGAGGTAGCAGGGCCAGCTCGCCCCATGGAGCGCGATGGAGGCAGAGTCGTAGGGGCAGCCCTTGGGGACGACAATCAGGTGGGCTCCCAGCCGGTCGAGCTCGGTGCGCAGGCCGCTCTGGTAGCCACGCTGGAAGGCCAGGAGCAAGAAGAGCATCCCAACCGCCACCGCCACCCCAAGCGCCGTCACCAGGGAGCGCACCCGCTGACGCAGGAGGTTGATCAGAGCCAGGTGGATCATCGCTGCCTCAGTGCCTCCGCGGGCGGGACACGGCAGGCGCGCCACGCCGGAAAGAGCCCCGCGAGCAGCCCCACGCCGAGCATGAGCGCCAAGCACTGCGCCACGGTGGTGGGGGTGAGCGCGGGCAGGGGAGTCGTGGGGGAGAGAGGGAGGAACGGACGGACAAGGCGCTCGATTGCCGGCCCAAGCAGAGTGGCGAGGGCAAAACCCGCGAGTGTCCCCAGGAGAGCCAAAAGCAGGGCCTCTTGGGCGACCAGGCCAAAGACTGCGCCGCGCGAGACCCCAAGCGCACGAAGGACACCGAGCTCGCGGGTACGCTCCAGGGTCGAGGCCAGGAGCGTGTTGAAGACCGTGAGCGCCCCAATGGCCACCGCGACCAGCGCCACCCCGAGCATCAGGGCACGAGCCGCTCCCATGAGGTTGAGAAAGGTCCCCATCATCTCGGTGAGGGTGACTACTTGTGCACCGGGAATCTCTTGGAGGCGCTTGGACGCCGCCCCGAGCTGTGCGGGATCGGTGAGGCGCACGGCGACTGCGGTGAGGCGCTCCGGCTGGTGGAACATCGCCTGCGCCGTCGCCAGAGGCACAAAGAACTGGCTATCGTCGCTGGTGCCGCTTCGGGTGAGGACCCCACAGACCGTGAAGGTGCGCCCGGTCTCGGGGCTGTAGAGACGGTCGCCGGGCTCACGCAGCTCGGTCTGGGCTGCCTCCGCCCCGAGCAGGACATCGTCGGGCTTCTCGGGCCAGCGCCCCCCGGCGAGCCTCCACCAGGAGCGCAGCTGCCGCGCGGTATCGTCCACACCCACCCAGAGATCGGTGCGGCCCAGAGTCGGGCGGGGAAGGGCGGCGGCAAAGACCGGGGACGCCAGCGCCACGGCGGGGTCGCGGCGGGCCTGGGTGAGTGCGCTCTGGGGAAGCGATGTCTCCAGGGCGCGACCCTTGAGGACCTGGGCTGCGGCATCGAAGGGGCAGCCCAGGGGAACCAGCATGAGCTGCATCCCCATGCCATCGAGCTCCCGCCGTAGCCCGCTCCGGTAGCTCTCGGAGAACGCCAGCAGGCAGACAAGAAAAGCGACCGCACTGGCGAGCCCGCTGAGGGTCAGCAGCGAGCGCACGGGGCGGCGTGTCAGGTTCTTAAGAGCGAGTGCCAGCATCGTATTCGATCAAGAGCGCTCGGACCGCGCTCTGAACCGCCCGCGCCGATTTTTGGGCGGCGGGGGGGGTGGCGGCGGGGAGGGAGAAGTCGCTCTGGGCCGTTTTACCCACAAAGCCCCCCAGAAAGCTAGGTGCGGCCAGGACGCGCTCGATCTCGGGGGGCTCACGGTGGCGCTGGAGCCGCACCCCGACCACCGCGCCGGTCTTCCCGATACCCACCACGATCTCGATACCGCCAAACTCGCCTGCGGTGCGCCGCAGAAGAACCGCGCCGTGGCCGGGCACGGGGTAGACATAGAGCGCATTGGAGTCGAGCGGGGTCTCTTTCCCGAGGCGCTGGATGATCTCAGCGCGGCGTGCGGCGAGGGAGACAACCTTGGGGGCGGCGGAGTCGGGGAGGGGCGCACCGGGGAAGAAGGCTGCCATGTCGGCCTGGGGCGTGCGCCAGGGCACCATCGCTTGGCCCTTCTGGGAGAACGCATCGGCGCGGGCGTAGGTGGTCTTCACCGAGCCGCTATCGTCGTGGAGGAGGTAGGCCAGGCCCAGTGCGGTGCCCAGCAGGCCAATCACGACAATACCAACGACACTCTTTTTCACCAGCGGACGCCGGTGGCCTCGACCTCGTCGGTCTCTTTGTTGTAGCGCCCGGAGACCTGAAGGGCCGCGCCATTGGGGATCTCGGTCACCGTGAAGCCTGCTGCCTTGACATCGACCTTGACCACCCCGGTGGCGTCTTTGAGGTGGAACCAGCACGCCGCTGTGGGGCACTTATCGGTCATGGTTCCCTTGAGGGCGATGGGGGCGGTGGCGGTCTTGAGCGCCGCTACCGTCGACGGCTTGGCCTCCGCCTGCTTGCTTCCGAGCAGGCGGGAGCCCGCTTGCTGACAGCCCTGCACCAGCGCGCCCAAGAGCACGAGTGCGGCCAGCGACTTAGGGAACAAGACCGACTCCGGGGGCTGCAGGAGGAGCACACTGCTTGGCGATAAATGCCTCACCCACCGTCCGGGCATGGCCATCGACAAAGTACGCGACCCGGTTGGGATGGCCCGTTGCCGTCGACCAGCGCTTGGCGGCATCGTCCCCGTGCCAGCCATAAATCTCGGCGCCCATGTAGGTGTCGGCGGGCTCGGGGATCGCAGCCAGGGTCCCGAGGCGGTTGACCACGGTGTTCAGGCAGTAGCTGGAGCCCTCGGACTTCCAGACCGGCTGGCCCTTGCTGGGCTCGTCCACGATACTGGTGGGGATGCCCACATCGCTGGGGCAGCGGAACATCTGGTCGTTCTTGACATAGGGCATGGCAAAGACACGGGGATCGTAGGGCTTGCCGGTGACCTTATTGATCGGGCGGCACGGCTTGCAGGGGAACGCTCCACCGGGTCGAAGAGCCCACTCGGAGTTGGCGGCGGCGGGGGAGTTATTGGGCGGAAAGGTCTCGTCGTAGTCCTGGACATACATCATCCAGGCGGTTCCCATCTGGCGGACATTGGAGACGCAGCTGGTCTGGCGGGCTTTCTCGCGGGCCTTGCCAAAGACGGGGAAGAGAATGGCGGCGAGAATCGCGATAATGGCGATCACTACCAAGAGCTCAATGAGCGTAAATGCTTTTTTCATCAAAGAAAGATTCCTAAGGTAAACGTGACGCATGATACCGGCTCGTGACTTCCCACTCCAGTGCTGGGAGGGCGAAGGCAGGGGAAGCAACGGGCGAGGGCAGGGTATCCTTGAGGGCATGAACATCCTAGAGATCCTGGCCAAGAAGCGCGATGGTGCCGCACTGAGCGAGGCGGAGATCGGGTTCTTTATCGACGCCTACACCCACGGCACGATCCCCGACTACCAGGCCGCCGCGCTCCTGATGGCGATCTACCTGCGTGGCATGAACACCGATGAGACCGTAGCCCTGACCCTGGCGATGGCACGCTCCGGCCAGCAGCTCGACCTCTCAGGGTTTCCCGGGGCGCTGGACAAGCACTCCACGGGTGGGGTGGGGGACAAGACCAGCCTGATTGTCGTGCCGATTCTGGCTGCGGCGGGCGTCCCGGTCTGCAAGATGAGCGGGCGGGGGCTAGGTCATACGGGGGGAACCCTCGACAAGCTGGAGGCAATTCCAGGGCTCTCCGTGGAGCGCAGTGTCGAGCAGATGCTGGCGCAGGTGCGCGCGGTCGGAGCCTGCATCGTCGGGCAGACCACGCAGCTCGCCCCCGCCGACAAGAAGCTCTATGCCCTGCGCGATGCCACGGCGACTGTCGCCTGCCTCCCGCTGATTGTCGCCTCGATCCTCTCCAAGAAGCTGGCGGGAGGCGCGCCCGCGTTTCTCTTCGATGTCAAGGTGGGAAGCGGTGCCCTGATGAAGACCCAGAGCGAGGCTGTCGCACTGGCGGAGGCTCTGGTCGCGGGTGCCGAGGCCAGTGGACGGCGCGCACGGGCGCTGGTGACCGACATGAGCCAGCCGCTCGGTCGGACGATTGGCAATGCGCTGGAGGTTGCGGAGGCGGTCGCGCTCCTGACGAGCCCGGGGGATGCCGAGCCTCGGCTCAAGGCACTCTGCCTGGAGCTCGCGGGGCAGGGGATCGCGCTGGCGCAGGGGGGCGCTCTGGACGACGGTCGGCGGCGCGCACAGAAAGCTCTGGAGTCTGGGGCGGGGCGACGGGCCTGGGACGGGCTGGTGCGGGCACAGGGCGGCGACCCCGAGGCCACTCTGCCCCAGGCTCTCATGGTCGAGGAGCTCACCCTCACGGAGACCGGCTACCTCCAGCGGATCGACACCCAGGCGCTCGGTGAGGTGGTTGTGCGGCTGGGCGGCGGGCGCGTCCGCAAAGACGACACGATCAACCCCGCCGTGGGGCTGGAGCTCCTCGTGCGCCTGGGAGAATTTGTCGAGGGCCAGCCGGTCGTGCGGGTCCATGCCGAGACCCAAGAGGCGGCGCGCCTTGCTCAAGACGCGGTGCGTGGGGCGCTGGAAGTGGGGGGCGAGCCACGAGACGAGCCAGCTCTCGTGCACCAGGTTCTGTAGCTTCAGTGTTAAAAATACGGGTTTGGCTTAGTACAAATACTGGTTTTGGGGTTTAGATAATTTTGTGGCAGGCTTTTTGTGATACTCTCCAGCAGCAACGGAAGAAAACGAGATGAAAACTCCAACTAAAACCTGCACTATTCTAACTTTAGCAACTTTGGTGGGCACCGGTCTGATAAATACTGCCCATGCACAGCAGTCAGACCTCTCGCCGGCAGGTATCGTCCTACCCGCCTTTCAGCCGCAGCGTGTTGCCCCCGGCCGCGATCGCTTCCTCAACGACCCCGCTCTGACAACCGATGCGCTCGTGGAGTCGCTCAAGACCAACCGGACCTTCCGTGTCAATATCGCCAAGCACTTCGGCCTGCCCGAGGAGCGCGTGGTGGAGTTTGTTCAGGATGCCCTGGTGCCCTATATCCTGCCCAAGGACACCCCCGTGACCAACTTTGGGGTGACAAAGACAGGGCTGATCTACGGCAAGAAGATGAGCCTCAAGAAGGGAACCCGTGTCTGGGCCACCCGTGAGGGAAGCCCGATCCTCAAGTGGATCTGCTCTAACCCGCTCCTGACCAAGATCCCTGTCCTGCCCAAGAAGCCCACGGCGAGCATTCCCAAGCCCCTGGCCTCCCCGAGCGGGCTGCAGCAAGTGGCCTCGAATATTGTCGCGCCCGCCGGCCTAGAGGCGATCGAGGGCGGCGAGCTCGACCTCGCTACCCCCAAGACCCCCATCAAGGTCGCGAAGGTCCCTGAGCCGGAGAAGCCAATCACGAACATTATCGAGCCCAAGCCGACTCCGCCTCCGGTGAAGCCATTGAGCTCCATCGCGCGGACCGGGCTTCCTCTGCTCCCCCTCGCCGGGGTGGCGGGTGCGATTGTCCGCTCGGTCAAGCAGCCGGAGTCCCCCGCGGATCTGAAGCTAATCGACCCCAATGCCCCGGTTGCCACCGGAACCGCAACCCAGCGCAGTGGCTCGCTCCCGAACTCCGTCCCGGAGCCAGGAACTCTCGCCTTGGCCGCGCTCGGACTGGCGGGGCTGGCGCTACGACGGCGCAAGCACTAGCTGCCTAGACCTCTGGTCGCTCGACAGGCTCCACTCCCTGAGGGTGGGGCCTGTTTTGTTTCAGCAGCTGGAGCTGGGAGCGCCACTGGCACAGCACACTGCCGATCATCACGCCCAGGCTATCGTAGAGAATGTCCTCCACCGAGCTGGTGCGCGACGGCACAAAGCTCTGGTGCCACTCATCGCCCGCAGCGTAGCCCACGCCAAGAAGAATCGGAAAGAGGATCTGGCGGCTCTTGAACTGCAGGCTATCGCGACGAACGGCACGGTAGGCCAGCACGGCGAGGAGGCAGTACTCCGTGACATGGGCGGTCTTGCGGATATCGTAGTCGATACGATTGACCTGCTCGGGGTGGAGCCGGGCGGCTAGGGCGGGGGCGACTCGCCAGAGGATGCTTCGGAGGGCGGGGCGTGTGTGCTTGGTGGAGCCCCAGTCTCCCGAGACATAGAACATCATTCCCAGCATCAAAAGGAGCGGAAGCGTGAAGCGAACAAAACGACGCATTCTTTACAGTATATGCTAAACTAGTTTGGCTAGGCAAACAGAGGGGCATACTTAAGACGACGTCGTGATGGATCTCTTTACCGAAAAACTACCCTCCCCGGAGAATCAGTCTCAAGCTCCCTCCCCCGATGCACCCCTTGCGGCACGGATGCGCCCTGTGGTGCTGGAGGAGCTTGCCGGACAGCAGCACCTCCTCGCAACGGGAAAGGCTCTACGCCAGGCTATCGAGCGCGATGAGCTGCGCTCGGTGATCTTCTGGGGGCCGCCCGGCTGTGGGAAGTCCACCCTTGCGTCGCTGATCGCGCGCTCCACACGCTGTCACTTTGAGAGCTTCTCCGCGGTCACGGGGGGCGTGGCGGAGGTGCGCAAGCTGATCGAGGCGGCTCGGGAGCGGCGCAAGGCCTACCGCCAGCGCACCCTGCTCTTTGTCGATGAGATCCACCGCTTCAATAAGTCACAGCAAGATGCCTTCCTGCCCCATGTCGAGGATGGGACCATTGTCCTGATCGGGGCGACCACGGAGAATCCCTACTTCTCGGTCAATGCGCCGCTGCTCTCTCGGGCACGGCTCTACCCGTTTCAAGCCCTCGGCGAGGAGGATCTGGCGGGCTTGCTCCGGCGTGCCTTAACCGACACTGAACGCGGGCTCGGTGCTCGCTCACTGACGATTGAGCCCCAAGCGCTTGGGTATCTGGCGGCGGCGGCCAGTGGAGATGCACGGGCCGCGCTGGGCGCACTAGAGCTGGCCGCCGCGCTGGCAGAGGGCACGGAGATCACCCTCGCCGATGCGGAGGAGGCAGTCGGGCAGCGCGCGATTGGCTACGATAAGTCGGGGGATGCCCACTACGACATGGCCTCGGCCCTGATCAAGAGTATCCGCGGCTCGGACCCCGATGCGGCGATCTACTACCTAGCACGGATGCTCGAGGCCGGCGAGGACCCACGGTTTCTGGCGCGCCGCCTCGTGGTGCTGGCGTCGGAGGACATCGGGTGCGCCGACCCCAGTGCCCTCCCTCTCGCGATGGCGGGCTTTCAAGCGGTCGAGACGATTGGTCTGCCCGAGTGTCGCCTGAACCTGGCGCATGTCACGCTCTACCTGGCGGCGGCCCCCAAGTCGAATGCCTGCACCAAGGCACTAGGGCGCGCCCAAGACGATGTCCGAAACGCGCCGTTCTCGGGGATTCCCAAGCCGCTGCGCGATAGCCATGCCAAGGGAGTGAAGGCACTGGGACACGGGGTGGGCTATCTCTACCCCCACGACTACCCGGGGGGATTTGTGCACCAGCACTACCTCCCCGAGGGGCTGCCCTCGGACGGGGAGCACTACTACCAGCCGACGGAAAATGGGGTTGAGGCAAAGATCAAGGCACGGCTGGCTCGGCTCTGGGACGACGAAAAAATAGAGGAGAACGCGTAATGTTGGAGGCGTTGGAGCAAAAGTGGAAGGAGGCGGCGACACCCAAGGAGCGGGTCGATGCCGCCAATCAGCTCGCGGAGTACCTGGTGCAGGCGGACATGACACGCTGTCTCGCGCTTGCGGAGCAGGCCTGCGACGAAGCCCGGGCTATTGGCTATGTGGCTGGCGAGGCCGGCGCGCTCCGGCACCGTGCCGTCTGCCGGCTGGTGCAGGCGGATCTTGAGGGGGCTGACGAGGACTACCAAGATGCGCTGGAGCTGAGCCGCCGCGCTGGGCTGGTCGATATCGAGGCGGCGTCGCTGCTGGGCCTGAGCACGCTCCGTCGCAAGGCCACCGACTACACCGAGGCGATGCGACTGCTCCTTCAGGCACGTCAGCTACGGCGCCAGCAGGGCGAGTTTCGGGGCGAGGTCGCGGCCCTCAATAACCTGGGGGCGCTCTGTGTGGAGCTCGGCACCTACGATCAGGCGATGGCCTTTCTGCTGGAGGGGCTGACCATTGCGCGCCAGCACCAGTTCCAGGAGTACGAGGTCTTCTGCCTCTCCAATATCGCCGGGATCAAGCGCGAGGCGGGAGACCTAGAGGGGGCGATCGCCGATCTGGGGACCTGCCTTGCTCTGGCGGAGGCGCTGGGGAATCGCTACGTGCGGCCCCACTTGCTCGCCGCGCTCTGCGAGGCCTATCTCAAGCAGGGGAGGATCGAGGAGGCGCTTCGGGTCAATGAGGAGGCTCTGGCGCTGGCGAGCGCCGGGACGGATCGTCAGGTCGAGCTCTCGCTTTTAGTGCACCTGGGGACGATCTGTGATGAGCTGGGGATGCCCGAGGCGGCGGAGGCGGCCTTCACCCGTGCTCTGGAGCGTACCGAGCGTCTGGGCGACCTGGAGCGACGCCTGGAGACTCTCTGCCAGGCCGCAGCCTTCTACCAGCGCCAGGACCGTCCCGCCGAGGCTCGGGCGACCTTCGAGGAGGCGCTAGCCCGGGCGACCGCGGCGGGGGCACGGCGTCATCTACCGCGCATTCTCCACGGCCTCGCCGCCCTCCACCCCGAGGGGGCCAGTGCCTACCGCCAGCAAGAAGAGGCAATCGAGACCGAGCTGCGCCTCCAGGCCGAGCAGAGCCGAAAACTCGCACTGGAGGCAGTGGGGGGCTAGCCGTGTTATAATGGCCTGTGCGACAGCTACTGCAGAGGCCAGGCTTCCGACAGCTTATCAAGTTTTGTTTGGTGGGGGTCTCTTCCTTCATAATTGATGCGAGCTTACTGAGCTTGCTTCACTTTCGTGTGGGAATGCCTGTAGCGGTCGCCGGGACTATCTCTTTTCTCTGTGCGGTAACCAATGGATATATCTGGAATAGTCGCTGGACATTCCAAGACCGCCAAGGAGATAGTAAGAAGCAATACCCCAAGTTTCTCGCAACGAATGTGGTCGGCTGGGTGCTCAACCTGACCATCATGACCCTGACCATCCTACTGGCGATGCGTCTTGGCGTGATGCATACCCAGCGAACGACCAGCGAGATTCTCCAGCTAATCGCGACAGGCCAAGGCAAGAGTGAGTTTAGCTGGCCCGTGTTGATGGGGGCAAAAGTGGTGGCCACCGTGATTGTGGTTGCCTGGAATTTTACGGCGGCACGTCTGTGGACATTCCGCAGCGTTGATAAGTAAGAAAAAGTGACGGGGTTTGCCAGGAGCAAGGACGCTTTGTGTCAGCCCCGGGAGTTGTGTTTTGAAAGAAATTATCGTTAATAGCGATGCGCGGGAAACCCGCATTGCTGTCCGCGAAGACGGACAGCTGATCGAGTTGCATATCGAGCGCGATGAGCGCGTCGTGGGGAGCATCTACAAGGGCCGGGTGGACAATATCGTGGCCGGGATCGATGCTGCCTTTGTGGATATCGGGCTGGATCGCAACGCGTTTTTGTACGCGGGCGATATCATCCCCGCCGGGGACGACCTCGACGACGATGGTAACTTCGACCGCCGCGGGCGCCGACCGCGCTCCCATACCCCCATTCGCGATCTCGTGCGCCGTGGGCAGGAAGTGCTGGTGCAGGTCACCAAGGGCGCACGGAGCACCAAGGGAAGCCGAGTCAGCACGCGCATCTCGCTACCAGGCCGCTACCTGGTCTTCATGCCCGAGGAAAACTCCACCGGGGTCTCGCGCAAGATCGACGATCCCCGGGAGCGGGACCGGCTCAAGAAGATTATCGAGGGCATCCGCAAGCCGGGCTATGGCCTGATTGTCCGCACTGAGGCCGAGGGCAAGACCGAGCGCGAGCTGCGCCAGGACCTGGAGTTTCTCGAGCGCACTTGGGCGGAGATCAAGGGCAAGGCCAGTAAAACCCCCGCCCCGAACCTGGTTCACGCCGACCTCACTCTTCTGCTGCGCATCCTGCGCGATACGTTCGGCTCCGATGTGGAGAAGATGTACCTCGACTCCGCCGCCGAGTACCGCAAGGCCCACGAGCTCCTCGACTTCTTTGGCCCGAGCCTCAAGGACCGGGTCGTGCTCTATGATGGCGATAAGGCGATCTTTGAGAACTTCGGGATCGAGAACGAGATCGAGCGCTTCCTCAAGCGGCGTGTCCCGCTCAAGTCCGGTGGCTACCTCGTGATCGACCAGGCTGAGGCGCTGACCGCCATCGATGTCAACTCCGGCAAGTTTGGTGGCAAGACTGAGGGCCTCAACGACACGATTGTCCAGACGAACCTGGAGGCGGTCAATGAGATCGCCCGCCAGCTCCGGCTACGCGATATGGGCGGCATTCTTGTCCTCGACCTGATCGACATGAACAACCAGGCCGACCGCCGCAAGGTGGAGATGGCCTTTGAGAGCGCGCTCAAGACCGATAAGAACCGCTGTAAAGTCAGCCATATCTCCCCGCTGGGCCTGATCGAGATGACCCGTAAGCGCACGGGGGAGACGGTCAATGAGCAGATGGACGAGATGTGTCCCTACTGCGCCGGCACCGGCCGGGTCTCGTCGCCGCAGAGCGTGGCCATGAAGATCGAGCGCGACCTGCGCCGTAGCGCCCGCAACGAGAAGGGGGAGGCGTTCCTGGTGAGCTGCCACCCGCTGGTCGCGGCCGCACTGGTGGGAGAAGACGGCTCGGAGCTCGAGGAGCTGGAGCACGCACTGGAGCGGGGAATCTACATCCGCGCCACCGATGTGGGCCACCACGAGAAGTACGAGCTGACCACGGGCCGCCTCGACGACTTCGACCGCCGCTACGGCACCCTCAAGCGCGGGCAGATGGTCGAGGCCCGTGTGCTGACCATCAGCGACAGCACGCCGCCCGTCGCCTCAGGCCTGACCGAGGGCGGGATGATTGTCTTCGTGCCCCCGACCGGTCGCCAGCCCGGACACGGCGTGCGGGTTCGCCTTGCTGCGGTCAGTCGCTCGTTTGCGATTGGCGAGGTGCAGGGCAAGCCGGGTGGAGGCGGCGGAGGCGATATTCCGCCGGCTGCACCACGCCCCGAGCCGCCGCGCTCCGCGCCCAAGGAGCGGGAGAAAGAGCCCGTGAGCACCGCCGCCAGCAGCGAGGAGAGCCGGGGCCGCCGCCGCCGCCGCCGTGGTGGCCAGCGCACCGGGGCCGCCGCGTAGTCGGTAGACAAGAGGCGGGCATTGAAATACCCGCCTCGGAGTTTGGGGAGCGTCCCGTGGACGCAGAGCGTTTTCAACTCTGCGTCCCCGGGACGCTCCTTATTTTTTATGCCGGGTATTTCAATGCCCGGAGGAGGGTGGCAGGTAGGCGTTTAGGAAGCGCTCCGGGGTGACCCAGCGGGTGTGGTAGGTCGCAAAGTCGTCCGGGTGCTTCTGGTAGGCGGGATCATCGGTGAGGCTGGCGTAGCTCTTGGGGTAGTCCTTGAGCGCGTGGAGCGGGTAGGGGCCGACCGTCTTGCCGTGGGTGGTGTTGATATTGCCATCTTTCTCCCAGCCATCGCTGATCACCACAAAGTCGCGCTTGTAGCCCGCGGGTGGCACGGTCTTGGCGGGGAAGCGGAAGAAGAGCTCATCGCCCGCATTGAGGATGGCGTAGCGGTCATCGACTCCCGTGAGCAGCGGCTTGACATCCCCAAAGCGTGTCACATAGCCCGTTAGGTCGCGCCAGCGGGGCGTGAGACCGGCGAGCTCGCGGTAGGATTGAGGGAGCTCGGGCGACGACGCATCGGCGGCCTGCACGGCGGAGAAGCCGCGGTAGCGCAGGGTCACCTCGGAGGCGCTCAGGCGCTGGACCTTCAGGAGATTATCCGGGCGCGCCTCGGCCCACTGGAGCTGGTCCCAGAAGACCTCAAGGTTGGTACGAAGGCGCAGGCGGCGCGGCGAGCCCGGCGCAAAGACATCGTCGAGGCGCAGCACCACGGTCTTGAGCTTGCCCGCGGGGAAGCCGAGGGCATCGCGGCGCTTGGCCCAGCCCCCCTTGCTATCGGGCGTCCAGAGCGAGAGACCCTGCGGTGGCCCCTGGCTCTTGTCCTGGCTCATGGCGACATTGAGCGATGTGTTGGTGGGGTGGAGCCAGCCGTAGGCGATCAGATAGAGCGGCTTGCCCTTAGGGGCGCTCTCGGGCAGGGCGAGCTCGACCCAGTGGTCTCCCGCGATTCCCTGGTACTTGCCGCGCCCAAAGTCATCGAGGTAGTGCGTGTCCCGCTCCGCGACCACCTCACTGACATCCTGACCCTTGAAGCCCAGCACCTGCGCGAAGGGTTGAGTCGGCCCGGTGGGGATGACTTTTAAGAGCGGCGGCTGGGTCGGGTTGAAGCGCTCGTCGATAAAGATCTCCGTGTTTTCGGGGTGATCGACCGTCAGGAGCGAGAGATGGTCAAAGTAGTGGGTCTCGTTGAGTTCGGCGGTGATCGAGAGCTCGTAGGTCCCGTTGCGGGCGGCGAGCTGGTCGCCGCGTACCTTTACCCAGTCCTCGGTCTGGGTCGCGCCGGCGGTGTCTTGGGCATTGATCTTCAGCCCCAGCGGCGAGCGCCAGATACAGTCCGTCACAAAGACAAACTCCTTGCCGTTCCAGGTGAAGAGAAACGGGCACGAGCCCCCGAGCGCCTGATCCGCGACAATCGGCTTGCTGGGCTTGATATTCTCCCCAAACTCACTCTGGGCGCGCCCGTTGGTCCAGAGCATCCGCACGACATCGGGCTTCTCGTAGGTGCCGAGTCCGAGGTGCATCTGCGGCCCGGTCACGGGGACAATCTGGTAGAGCAAGCCCGCCCGTGCCTCAAACGCGCCGCCCAGACAGAACGTGTTGATCTTATCTCCCACATTGTCAGGGGAGTCTGCCATGAGAGTGAGCGTGAGGTAGTGGTACTTCTCCTTGCCCTGCGCCAGGCTCTGCACCGGCTTGCCATCTTTGGTGCCCACCAGATCGAGCAGGCCATCGTCGTTGAGATCCGCGCTACTCGTCACGGCAAAGGGGATGGCGATGGGCTCTTTGACAAACTTGCCTGGGCCGTCACTGAGCCAGAGCTCACTCTCGTTCTTGCCCACGATCAGCAGATCGGTCGCGCCGTTGTTGTCAAAATCCGCGACCAGGAGCTGCTGGGGGCTGGTGAGCTTTGCGCTGAGGAGTGGCAGGCGCTGGTTATTGACAAAAGCGACTACCTGGCCACCTTTCTCTAGGCCGAGCAGGTCGAGGGTAGTGTCCCCCGTCACCTCGGCCACCGCGACTGCGACCAGGTTCTCTGCCTTGGTGCTCGTGTCGAGCTTAAAGGCTCCCGAGCGCTCGTTGGTGTAGCGGATCAGCTTGCCATTGGCGTCCACAAACGCGAGGTCGTTATCGCCATCGCCGTCGAAGTCCGCCCAGGCGAGCGAGCGGATCGGGGCCGCTACTGCATCGAACTTGGGGGGCGTGACCGTAAACGTCCGGTCGCCGTTGTTCTGGAGGACATAGGGCTTGCCTTGGGCGGGCGAGACAATCAGGTCGAGGTCTCCATCCACCTCAATATCCACAGCCCACACTCCCGTACACGGGCCGGGGGGGAGCTTGGTTGCCAGAGGAGTCCCATTTTCGTAGATCTTTAGCCCACTCGGACCCGCCGCAGCGAGCTCCAGCCGAAAGTTACGGTCTTTTCCCTTGCCAGGATGCTTTGCCCCCACCGCATTGCTCTCCCAGGCACCCTTGATATCGTCGAAGTCGAAGGGAGCGACTGCGGTGGCTCCGGCAGGCAGGGGGAGGACAACGGGCTTACTCTCCGCGCTGAGTGCCAGTGCCAGGGTCCCTGTGGCGGGGGTGGGGGCCAAGTAGGTCAGGCCTGTGTCTGGTTTGGCGGGGGTGGCAGGTGGTGTGGGGAGCTTCAGCAAGTGCTGGAGAGGCTCACCGGTAAGAACCTCTGAGGTCTGTAGCTCAGAGAGTCCCGCTTTATAGTCTAGGCTAGGCAGTAGGATCTTCTCTAGCTGCGCGAGCTGGATAAACTGATCCATTCCCACCTTGGTCTTTGCGATGGCGAGCTTGGCCTGCGCGGCTGCATTCCAGCGGCTCTTGCGTGCCTCAAATGCCGTCAGTAGCGAGGCAAGCCCTGCGGTATCACGGGCGCGTGCTAGCTGCTGGGCAAGCTTGAGCTGTGTGGGTAGGTTGTCGGGTCGCGTGGCAAGAATCCCCTCGAGTGCTTTCTTCCGAACAGCATCTCCATCGGGCCCGCTGAGCTGTTGCCCGAGCTCCGCGAGTCGAAAGAGCACCTTGATATTGGTGGGATCTTTCACGATCACCCGCTGGTAGGCCGCGATAGCTTCGGCATACTTTCCCTGGTTCTTTAGAATCAGGGCCTCGATAGCGACGATTCCGGTGTCATCCGGGGCACCTTTCTTCGCGAGTGCTAGGAACTCGTTTGCCTTGACCTGATCATTTTTCCGTGTGTAGGCGAGTGCGAGATTGGCGGCAATGGCGGGCTCATCGGGGGCGAGCTTCAGCGCTCGCTCCAGGCTGGGAACGGGGTGGTTCTGCTCACCTGTCTGAAGGGCCAGGGTGCCGATATAGAACGCAGAGATCGCGGCACCAGGATCGCTGGAGGAGCCCCCTCCCTGGCCATTGTTACAGCCCGAGCCGAGCACGAGGAGCGGGAGGGCAAGGAGACTAAGAAATGATCGCTTCACCAGGCTTGATACGGTACAGCTCTCCAAGATTCCTCCTGTCGCCTTTTTCAGGGGTGAGCCATGGACAAAATTGCAAAACGATATAGTTTTTTTGAGACCTCCTATACCTTATAAGAGGGTTCTAGGGAGATTTTTAAAAAGTGAGTTCTGTCAAGATTTAAGGGCATTGACAGCGGTTTTAAGCTTGATAAAATGCGCGAAAGTTGGGTTCTCATTATGGATAGGGAAAGGCAGATTGGTATGATTTCTAAAAACAAGATGTTTGCTCATGAAATAGTCGTAGCAATAATTTGTTGCTTTATTTCATGGGGGTGTTTGCCAAACTCTGTGAGGCCCAAGGCTGCTGCAAGCTCTGTTGCTCAAGTGCAAAAGCTACGCCTCTTGCCTGAGTATCAGGAGGCCAGGATATTTTTTGCCCGAGGAGATAAAACGGCCGCAAAGAATCGCCTTGAGGGACTTCTTCGCCGTCCCGAGCTCTCCACGGGGGAGCGGGAGTATCTTGCAGGGCAAGTGGCTCTCTGTGGTGTGAGGCGACCTCTGGACGTTTCGGGGGTGGGAGCGGAGAGAGAACTCGCTCTGTCGTCGCCGCGCAGTGGTGCCTGTGGACCACGGGCGCTGCAGCTCGCGGCGCGTGCACTGGGCAAAAATGGCTCTCTTGTGCAGCTCAGCCGAGCGGCACATGCCACTGCCGCGGGAACAAGCCTTGCGGGGCTCCGTACCGCGGCGGAGAGCCTGGGGCTCCGTGCCCGCGGGGTACAGCTGGATCGCGAGGCGCTGGCGCAGCTCCGTACGCCTGCCGTGGCCTGGTGGCAGGGCAATCACTTTGTCGCGGTGCTCACGGTGCAGGAGAGTGCCTGGGACGCTGCCCAGACTGCGACCATCCACGATCCCAATGAGAAGGAGGCGCGCACCGTGCCTCTGGACACACTGCTCGCCCAGTCGGGCGGCATCCTGCTGGTGCTCATGCGGTAGCCCCAGCAGAGAGACGGCCCGCCTCTCCCTCGTTCTTGGCGGAATCAAGAGAGGCGAGCCGTAGTCGTCAACCCGGAGTCCGGGCTGGGTCTTTGTACCGCGGCACGTGGCTCCCTGTCAATAAATGTAGAGAGGGAACTCTAGTCATGAGTTGGTTTCACCAGAGCGCACTGCGACGCCTTGCGCTCACGACGACGCTATCCACGGCGTGGCTGACGGTCGGCCCTAGTGTGGGGAGCGCCGCAGCACTCGGGCGTGCACAGGCAGGTAAGAAAGGGCACCAGCGGGCCTTGACACCACTGGAGCTTCAGCGCATTCAAGGCACCCAAGGCCCTGGTCTCGGACCCGGCGCGGGCGTCTCACAAGGCGCTGCCGTAGATCGGAATGTCGAAGGCCAGACTGGCACGACTTTCCCTTGGGAAGGGGGCATGGAGGGGCTCAACACAGTCAATGGCAACAAGCTCACCGAGCTCTATCTGACCGGCTGGCGGGTGCAAGGGGGGATGCATGTCTCCCTGACGCTCTACCACAACAGCCTGGGAGACCTTGCCAGCCCACTCGGTTCGCACTGGGGACATAGCTACCTGATCGCAGGCACCGTCCACCCGCTCCTCGGCGACTTCACTGTCCGCTGGGGCGATGGGCTGGGCTACACGTTTACCCGCAACATCGACGGAAGCTTTGCCACGCCTCAGGGAATCGACGATACCTTGGCTCAGGAGGGGACGGGCTACACCCTCACCACCCGCGACCAGGTGCGCTACCACTTTGAGAACGGACAGGCTGTCTGGATCAAGGACCGCAGCGATAACCAGATTACGATTGCCCATGGAGCAGATGGCCAGGTAAGTAGTGTCACCGACCCAAGTGGCCGCTCCCTGACATTTACCTACAGTGGAGGAAAGCTCATGAGCGTGAGTGATCCTGCCGGACGGGTCTTTACCTTCACTCAAGATGCCAACGAGGACCTTGTTGCTATCGGCTTTCCCCTGAGTAGCAGTATGGCCTACGGCTACGATAGCCAGCACCGGATCGTCAGTATCACCGATGCCCGTGGCAAGGTCTGGACCCGTGGCTACACCGCGCTTGGCAATGCACTGGCCTGGGAGAAAGACCCCATGAACCACCAGCGCATCTACAGCTACGGCCCCGACTACACCGAGGTCACGGATGCTCTAGGCCATGTCACACGCCACAACTACAATCCCAGCGGGCAGCTTATCTCGCTGGTCGCTCCGGGCAACCGCACGACTACCCTGGCCTACACGGGCTATCGCCTGGCCAGTGTCACCTCGCCCTCCGGCGCGACATCGTCGGTGACCTACGATGCGACAGGCAATGTCCTCTCCAGCACCGACCCCCTTGGGAATACCACGAGCTATGCCTACGATAGCCGTCATGATCTGATCAGCTTGGTCACGCCCATGGGCAAGCTCGTGACCATGAGCTACGATAGCAGGGGGCGACTGATTGGCGGGAGCGATCCCTTGGGGCACTCGAGTAGCTACACGCTGAATAGCTACGGTCAACCGATCAGCTTCACCAATGCTCGGGGCAAGACGCGGACGGTAACCTACGACCTCTACGGCAATCCCACGAGCACCACCGATGCCCTCGGTCACACGACCAGCACGACCTACAATATCCTGGGCATGCCCCTGACCACCACCGACCCGACCGGTAAGGCAGTGAGCACGAGCTACGATAGCCTGGGGCGTGTGGTAAGCGTGACAGCCCCCGGGAACCGAACCACCAGCTTTGCTTACGACGGCGAGGGGCACTTGGTCTCTGAGACCAATGCACTGGGCCAGGTAAGCAACTTTAGCTACAACGACTCCGGGGCGCTCGTTCAGAAAGTGGACTCGCTCGGACGAGCTGTCACCTACAGCTACAATGCAATCGGTCAGAGAACTGGTGTGACAGATGGACGAGAGAAACTCACGACCTACAGCTACAACAGTGAGGGAGAGCTGGCCAGTATCGCCTTCCCCGACAACACCAGCCTGAGCGCGACCTACAACGCCGAGGGGCGGGTCGCAACCCGCACGGATGGCCGGGGAGTTGTGGTGAGCAATAGCTACGATTTGGCGGGGAAACTCACCCAGGTTACCTACAGCGATGGCACCCCCAGTGTGAGCTTCAGCTACAACGCCGATAGTCTGCGCACGAGCATGGGCGATGGCACAGGCACCACCACCTATAGCTACGATGGCGCGGGGAACCTCACAAACCGCACCAGCCCTCAAGGAGCCGTGAGCTACAGCTACGATGCCACCAACGAGATTATTGGCAAGGTGGGAGGGGGGACAACGGTCTTCTACAACTTCGACGATGCCGGGCGCATGAGCGCCTTAGTCGCGGGGGGAACCCAGACCACCAGCTATAGCTACGATAACGCCAACCGCCTGACAGGCATCACACGCCCCGATGGCAGTGGTGAGACCCGAAGCTACGACACGACAACGGGCGAGCTGAAAAGCATTGTCTCAAAGAAATCGGCTCTGGTGATCGCCAGTAGCCTCTATTCCTATGATGCCCTAGGACGAAAGCTCAGTGAGGCTACTCCTGACTATCAAGTTTCCTATGGCTACGATAGTGCAGGACAGCTGACAAGCGAAGTGCGAGTGGGGACAGGTGCCTACAGCATCAGCTATGGCTATGACGGTGCTGGAAACCGGCTGACAAAGACACAAGCGGGAGTAACAGAGAGCTACCTCTACGACAATGCCAATAAGCTCTTGTCTGCAGGTGGGAAATCCTATACCTACGACGCCACAGGGAATATGACGAGTGTTTCTTGGAGTGGTGGGAGCATAAACCTGACTTGGGACGGAGAATCACGGCTAAAGTCTTCCGTTTTGGGAAACTCTATTGTAAACTATACCTACAATGGTCTTGGGCAGAGAGTGGCTAAGTCTGGAGGCACCAGTGCGAGCTACCTTCTCTCCGATGATTCTATTGACAGTAATGTGGTCAGCGACGGAGCCGCAAGCTTTGTGCGTGGAGCCGCAGGGTTACTCTCGGAGAAGCGAAGCGGCGTGCAGAAGTTCTATCATACCGATGCTCTAGGTAGTGTCCGTGCCCTTACCAACAGTAGTGGCACTGTCACCGATACCCGTAGCACCGATGCCTTTGGCATGACAGCCACGAGCTCCGGCACAACCGCTACACCCTTTGGTCTGGCAGGAAACTACAACTACCACGACGATCCTGAGACCGGCCTAAAGCGCCTCGGCCACCGCATGTACGATGCGAGCACAGGCCGCTTTATCAGCCGCGATCCCATTCTCGCTGGCGATAACTGGTACACCTACGCCGCCAACGACCCCATCAACGGTGTCGATCCCGAGGGGCTAGATTACCTTAAGGTGGAGCTTGGCCCGATAAAACCAGGAACGGGTGGTGATGGAGTTGGCTACCGCGAAGGTCGAATCACCTGGGTTCGTGAGTGGGATCAGTACAATTGGTACGATAGATCGTGGCCCATTCGCTCTGGCGGTTATAGAGATAGTGATACTTTAGTTCCTCCGGGTAAAACAACAAGTATTCCGCCAGGCGATTATACGGTAAATCATCCTTGGCCTGGAAGAAGCGGAGGGTATAGACGTGGAGATATTGGCTTTACATTTGATGTTTCCGATCCACCGAGAAGATCTGATATACGAATCCATCCTGATGGAGGAAAACCTGGGACTGAAGGTTGTATAGGTATCGTTTGTGATGGGAAAGATCTCCGTGACTTCTATGATAGGGTTAGGGATTATATTAAAGATCATGGACGTATAAACATGAAGGTTACTATTACGCCAGATATGAATCTGAAGAAAAATAATACGATTGGAGATGAATCAGATTGTAGTATTAAATAAGAATTTGGTGTGATGTTTCCGGGTAGGTGTTGAACACCTGCCCGGTTTGAAGGAGTAAGTATGGAATTAAATCAAAGATTTAAAGTGGGAAAATCTAGTGTTCAGTTAATTATTAAAACTGGGCATATCGATGTGCGTAAGCATAAGTTTAGTCATGTTGACGGTGAAGTTGTGATGGACGGGTTGGCTACGATGGGGATTGACAATACACCTAATGAGGTAAAAGACCTTCGTCGCTTTGAGGAATATGTTACAGTGTTCCAAGTCAAATGGGATGGGAAAACAGTACCTATTCGAAAAGAAGACTACGGCAATATATTCAATCCTTCATTCAAAATGGCTGTGGACAGTGAATCGAGACTGGCCTCAGGGGAAAGCGTCCTGATCATGCCTTCTGTGAAAGGCGATGCCTTCCTGTTAAGTATTAGGGGTGGTCAAGGAGGTGGGCATTTCACAGCCTGGTGGATGATTCGTAAAGAGGGGGTCGTTGGTCTTTGTAAGGAGGGACCGCCCTAGATGTGGCGAGTATTGTTGACCATCCCCTGCCTTCGGGTGGCGAAGTCTCGGTGAGGCAGGGGGAGGGCGATATACTTTCCCGGCATGCAAAACTCGTCTTGGATCACACGGCTACGGGCAGTGGTGTTACCCGTCGTGACTGCAGGAGTGCTCTATGCGATCTTGGCAACCATCACGCGGCGGCTCCCCGGGGGGGCGACTTTCCCGACCCCTCTGGAGGTTGGGCAAGCATTTGTGAAGAGTGTTCAGCAGGGGGAGCTTCTCAAAGAAACATGGACATCGCTCTGGCGGGTGGTGATTGCCTATGGGCTGGCTGCTCTGCTGGGGATGCCGCTGGGGGTGGCGCTGGGGCGGGTGACACCGCTACGCGAGGCGCTCTTGCCCGTGGTGAACTTCCTGCGAGCGGTCTCTCCGCTGAGCTGGATTCCCTTTGCCATTCTGTGGTTTGGTCTGGGGGATCCTCCGGTGATCTTCTTGGTCTTTGGGGCGACCTTTCCGCCGTTGGTACTAGGGACGATGGCAGCGACGCTTGCCGTACCGCAGATCTACTTTCGCGTGGGGCGAGACTATGGGCTCAGTACCTTCGCTATCACGCTTCCTGCTATCCTGCCCCAGGTTTTTACAACCCTGCGCGTGACCGCGGGGCTAGCGTGGGTCGTGATCGTCGCGGCGGAGATGGTCTCGCGTGAGGGAGGGCTGGGATTCTTGATCCACGATGCCCGCAATGGCCAGATGCTCGACCTGGCGATCGTGGGGATTATCGCCATTGGAGCACTGGGGATCTTGACGGATCGACTCCTGGGGCTCTTGGGGCGCCTCCCTGTGGTGCGCTGGGGGTACGAGCGATGATCCGGCTAGAGCGTGTGACACTGCGGTATGGGACAACAGAGGTTCTCTCGGAGGTCTCGCTTGAGGTGACGAAGGGAGAGTTTGTTGCCATTGTCGGCCCTAGTGGGGCGGGAAAGACCACCCTGCTCAACCTGTTCTCGGGGGCGATTGAACCGAGTGGCGGCAGTATCCGTCGTGCGGGAAAGACGCGGATGGTCTACCAGGCCGACGGGCTCCTGCCTTGGTTGACCGTGCAGAAAAATATCGCCTTGGGAGTGCGGGAGCTGCCTGTGGAGGAGCGTGGGCCGCGTGTGACAGCACTTCTGAGCCTCGTAGGGCTGACCGAGTTTGCAAGCCACTTCCCGCGCCAGCTCTCCGGCGGGATGCGGCAGCGCGCGGAGCTGGCTCGTGCCTTGGCGGGAGAGACCGATGTGCTCTTGCTTGATGAGCCCTTCTCGGCACTGGACTACCTGACACGACTCAAGCTCCGTGCGGAGCTGGCCCGACTACTCTCGGAGAGGCCCTGCACCACGATCCTGGTCACGCACGATATCGAAGAGGCCGCCCAGCTTGCCGATCGTGTCTTAGTCCTCTCCGAGCGCCCGGCTACGATTCAGCAAGAGCTGGTGCTGACAACCCCGCGACCACGTGAGGTTACCCAGCCCGAGGTTGTGGAGGCGATTCACACGATCCTGGCAGCACTTGGGGTAGAATAGTCCGTCATGATAACTGAAGCTGCGCTCGCGTTTTTAGAGCGAATGATTACCACCGCCTCGCCCTCAGGGTTTGAGGAACCCAATGCAAAGAACTTCCGCGACTATGTCTCCACGTTTGCGGATGAAGTGACAACCGATCCGCTAGGAAGTGTCATCGCAGCAGTCAATCCAACCGGTAGCCCGCGGATTATGCTGGCAGGGCATATCGATGAGATCGGGTTCCTGATCCACTACATCAACGATGAGGGGTTTTGCTACTTCCGACCGATCGGCGGACACGATAATGTCGTCATCGTGGGGCAGCGTGTTGTGGTGCAGACCCGAAAGGGGCCGGTGCACGGCGTGATCGGTAAGAAGCCGGTTCACTTGCTTACCGCGGAGGAGCGGGGCAAGAAGTTTGAGCTGGAAGATCTCTGGATCGATCTGGGCGTGACCAACAAGCAAGAGGCGCTGGAGGCGGGGGTGCAGATTGGGGATCCTGCTGTTTATGCCGATGGCTGGCAGCCCCTCATTGGAGATCGTGTGGCAGGCCGCGCGATGGACAACCGTGTCGGAGCGTGGGTCGTGGCCGAGGCGCTCCGGCGCGTGAAGGCGCTCCACCCCAAGGCTGCGATCTTTGCCGTCGCGACTGTGCAGGAAGAGATTGGCCTACGTGGGGCGCATGCCGCAACCCATGGAGTCAAGCCCGACATCGGGATCGCGGTCGATGTGACCTTTGCCACCGACTTTCCGTCGATGGACAAGCGCAAGGTGAGCCCGATGAAGCTCGGCGGTGGCCCCGGTGTCCTACGTGGTGCTAATGCGAACCGTAAGCTCGCAGACCGTATCGTCGAGGTTGCGGAGCAGGCTAAGATTCCCGTGCAGATCCAGGCTACACCGGGGGGGACAGGAACCGATGCCAATGCGATGCAGGTCTCTCTGGCGGGGGTCTGCACAGGGCTCGTGGAGGTGCCACTGCGCTACATGCACACTCCCTGTGAGGTGATCTCCCTCGCGGATGCCGATGCCTGTGCCGAGCTCCTGGCTCAGGTCTGCGCCTCGATCACCCCCGACGAGAGCTGGACACCCTAGCGCGACGGGCAGACAAAAAAAGGCCCGGTCAACGGGCTTTCGCCGTGCCGGGCAATCTCAAGGTGTTTCTCGTGCAGTGAGGTAGACTCGCAAGCCCCGTGCCAGAGTGATCCGCACGGGGCAAAACTCGCAAACCTAGCAGGTGGCCTCGAACTCCGTGACCCAGTCCTCAAGTAGCAGGAGGGCACCTTGCCAGAACTCGGGGTCACTCAGGTCGACTCCCAGCGGTGCGACAAGCTCGGCAGGGAACTGTGAGCCGCCCTGGGAGAGCATCGCGACATACTTTTTGGCGAAGGGAGCGCCCTCTTGTCGGTAGCGGAAGTAGAGGGCCAGCGCGAGCATCTTCCCAAAACTATAGGCATAGACATAGAACGGGGTGGCGATAAAGTGGGGGATGTAGCTCCACCAGAGGCTATGGCCCTCGCCTAAGGTCACTGCCCCGGCAAACATCGCCCCTACTTTTTCCTGCCAGAGTGCGCTCAGCCGCTCGACCGAGAGCTCACCCTGCTTGCGCTCGGCGTGGACGGCCTGCTCAAAACGATACATCGCGGTCTGGCGGTGGATTGTGGAGAAAGAGTCCTCGAGGACCCGCCCAAAGAGTGCGCGGCGTGCCTCCCCCGTGACCTGGGCTTGCTCCCGCTCAAAGACCAAAAGCTCCGCAAAGGTCGAGGCTACCTCGGCCATGGGGAGGGTGCCGTGGAAGTTGAGGTAGCTCTGGCCGCGTGAGAGAAACGAGTGGATGCCATGGCCCAACTCGTGGGCGAGGGTGTTCTTATCCGTGGCGCGGTCTAGGTAGCTCTGGAAGATATAGGGATGCAGGTCTGGGGTGACATAGGAGCAGAAGGCCCCGCCTTGCTTACCCGGCCGGGGAGCGGCATCGATCCAGCCGCCCTCAAAAAACGCCTTGCCCGCAGCGGCGTAGCCCGCATCAAAGTCCGCAAAGGCAGAGAGAATCTCATCGCGCGCCGCCTCAAAGGGGACGGAGGGCTGGTCTGTGCTGAGGGGAGCGTAGCGGTCGTAGTGGGTGAGGGAGTCGAGCCCGAGGAGCCGCTGCTTGGCGCGGTAGTAGCGCCCGACCGTCGGATAGCCTGCCTCAGCGGTGTCGGTGACCGCCGCGACAATCTCGGGAGTGAGCTCGTTGTGGAGGTGGCGTGCCTGCTCCGGGTAGGTGTAGCCACGGAGTCGGTCCTCAACGGCCTTGTCCTGCACGAGGGTGTTGTACAGGTAGGCGAGGGTGCGCACGTGGGGGCGAAGCCCCTCGGTGAGGGTCTCGGCACTCTTGCGGCGTGTCTCCCGATCCGAGTCGTACTGGAGCACCGAGAGCTCCGAGAGGCTGAGGTCCTTACCCTCGTAGGCAAAGCGCAGGCTGGAGGTGAGCTCTTGAAAGAGGCGCACCCAGGCCCGGCTGCCTGTATTCGCCTTCTGCGCTAGGATCTTCTCCTCCGCCTCGGTGAGGGTATGCGAGGCGGTGCGTGCCGCCTGAAGCAGGTAGCGACGCCAGTTTGCCAGCTCCGGTGCTGCTGCATGTGCCTCGAGCTGTTTACCATCCAGGCGTGCCAGTTCGATAGGGAAGAAGAGGGTGGGCAAGAGCGCGGTGGTGGTCTTCTCGCGTAGCTGCTGGACATGGGCTCCGTTTTCCGGGGCGGTGTCGGCGGCGAAGCGGAGGCTGGCATAGCTTGCGGGCTTGCTTCCTTCTTGTTGCAGGCGCTCGTAGGTGGCCAAGGCCTCCGCGAGGCCAGCGGCATCGAGTGTGGCAATCTTGCCTTGGTAGCGGGTCGAGAAGTCTTGTGCGGCCTGCGCGATCCGGGTGAGGGTATCCAGGAGCCTCGGATCGTCCGGGCTCTGGAACAGGTCGGTGAGGTTCCAGGAGGGAATTGCAGTCATGGCGTTATTATCTGTCCTTGACGGATTAATCGTCACACGCTATCATACCCTTACATGTATCTTTATCGACAGTTTGAGGTCGGCTTTGAGAGGCTGCTGAGGAGGCGCGTCGGAGAGCTTTGTCTACATAGGCAAATGGTCTACACGTGCCCCGGTTTCTGCTGTCTCTAAGCCCGCCTGCTTCTTCGTGAGCAAGCGGGTTTTTTGTTTGCACGAGAGGAGTTTCTACCGAGATGGGTCAAGAGGTTCTGGTCTTAAATAGCGATTACGAGCCGCTGAATGTCTGTAACATTCGTCGCGCAATCGTGCTTGTCTACCTGGGAAAGGCAGATATTCTGCACGCGCATGGTGAGGACGAAAAGCGCGAGGCCGAGGCCTGGTTTACCGCTGAGGGTCAGAGTATCGCGCGTCCCTCGGTAGTCAAGCTTCGCCAGCACGTGCGTCGCCCGCTCCCTGAGCTCAAGCTCTCTCGTCGGAGTATCTTCGCCCGTGACAACTACACGTGTCAGTACTGTGGGCAGGTCGGCAAGGAGCTCACGATCGACCATGTCGTGCCCAAGCACAACGGCGGCCCGATGAGCTGGGAGAACCTGGTGACCTGCTGCAAGCGCTGCAATACCCGCAAGGGCGACAAGCCGCTGGAGAAGTGTGGCATGAAGCTGAACCGCCAGCCGCGCCGTCCGCGCTACACGCCCTACATCGCGCTGAATAAGTATGTTTCTGGCACCCGCCACGCCGTCTGGCGCGACTACCTGCCCATCTTCACCGATGTGGGCGGCGTGGTGCAGTAAATAAAATAAACCCCTAGGGCGTCTGCCCTAGGGGTTTTGTTCTGTAAAGGCAATGCGCCGATAGAGCTCCGCAAGCAGAAGCGCCAGGGAGAGAGGCTCGGCAACGGGCATGCAATAGTGTATCAGGCTGTAGAGGGAGGCACGCTCTGACCGATACCTATACGGTACTATACAAAAAGAGGTTAACTTATGACGATTCGCGAGCGGACAGAGCAGTGGGAGCGGGAGTTTCTTTCGGAGTTTGCGACACGGTCATCCGAGTCGCGTGGGCGGCTGCGGCCTGAGGACCCCGATCCGATCCGAACGGTGTTCCAGCGCGACCGCGATCGCGTGCTCCACTCCAAGGCATTCCGCCGGCTGAAGCACAAGACCCAGGTCTTTCTCGACCCCGAAGAGGACCACTACCGCACGCGCCTGACCCATACCCTGGAGGTGGCCCAGATCAGCCGCACGGTCGCACGGGCGCTCCGGCTCAATGAGGACCTTGCGGAGGCGATCGCGCTGGCCCACGATCTCGGGCACCCGCCCTTTGGTCATGAAGGCGAGCAGGCACTCGATGAGGTGGTGAGGGAGTACGCGCCGGAGATGCACTTTCGGCACTACGAGCAGAGCCTGCGCGTGGTCGATGTCCTGGAGAAGAACGGGCAAGGGCTCAACCTCACCCACGAGGTGCGGATGGGGATTGTCAAGCACTCCAAGGGGCGCGCCGATCTCTTTGACAACACCGCGCCCGAGCCGCCCGGTGAAGACGATCCGCCGCTGGAGGCGATGTGTGTGCGTATCTGTGACCGGGTCGCCTACATCAACGCCGATATCGACGATGCCTTCCGCGCGGGGGTGCTTCGTCCCCAAGACCTGCCCAGCGAGGTCTACGAGGTGCTGGGGCGGACACACGGAGAGCGTATCACGACCATGGTGCAGAACGTGGTCGAGTGCTCGCTGGACAAGCCCTATGTCACGATGGGCGAGCCCTTTCTCTCGGTGACCAACCGGCTCAAGGACTTTATGTTCTCCAATGTCTATGTCCATAAGAACGCCGCCAAGGCCGAGCTCTCCAAGGGGACCGCGCTCCTGAAGCAGCTCTTTCGGCTCTACATGGAGTTCCCCGAGCAGATGCCCGAGAACCGTGCGAACAACTCCATGGACGCGTCCACGCGTGCGCTGATCGTCATGGACTATATCGCTGGAATGACCGACCGCTACGCCGGGGAGCAGTTCATCAAGCACTTCTTCCCCCGCGACTGGCGCCGCGAGTAGGCGGTAAGAGCTCCCTTCATGCAAGGCCAGGGCACGAGAGTTCTCCGCACGGAACAGGTGTACCAAGGGGACTGGCGCACGAAAGCGCGGCGCTACCGGCGGATGCTGGTTCTTGTCACCTGGCTGGGGCTTATGGGGGGAGCGTCCTTTATGGCTCTAGTTTGGAAGATCCCCGTGACCTCCTTTACCATCAAGCTTTTTGTCATCCAGGTGCTTGGGATGTTGCTTTTTGGAACTGTATTCTCTTCTGTGTTCTTCCGATATGATCGACAGGCTCAGCTAATCTTGAGTCATGAGGGGCTTCGTAGCGAAGGATGTAGCCGACATACCCCCGCCTTGATCCCATGGGAAACGATCGCGGAGATTCGTCCGGTGACAATTCTGGGGCTTCCTTTCCTGAAGCTGATCTTTCAGGGCGGACGCCCTCCGGTCTTGATCAACTGCATGGCGCTCCCCCTCACGGCAAAACGGCTTGTCGAGGAAATCGCTACATTTCGGAAGGCCCTATGACTAAAAATAAACGTCTGCGTGGGCTCCTACCCGTACTCTGCATCGGCCTGTGTACGGCGACTCTCTTTGGTTTCTTAGGGCGCTGGAGCTGGCTACTCGATCTCTTCTCCCACTTTCGAGTCGTCTATGCCTGGGGCCTGGTGCTGCTGGCGGCGTGGTTTCGTGGGCGCAAGCAGCGCATCTGGGCAGGCGTGGCGCTGTTCTTCTTCGTGGTCAACCTGGCGACTCTCTGGCCGTATCTCGTGCGCTCGCAATCCGCGCCGCCGCCTGCCGAGTCTCTACGACTGAAGGTCTTTCATGCCAACTTGCTGGTGCTCAACACGGAGTATGCTGCCGTGCAGAGGCAGATCGCCGACGAAAACCCGGATATTGTGGCGCTGGCGGAGCTGACTCCGGGCTGGTTTGCGGCGCTGGAGCCGCTGAAGAAGACCTATCCCTACTTTGTGCGAAACCATATCGGGGATCGGTTTGGGCTGGGAGTCTGGAGCAAGTACCCGATGACCGGCGAGGCGATCTACCTGGGCGCAGGGGCACGCTGCTCGGTGCTGGCACGGGTGAACCTGCCCACACAGCAGAGTTTGACCGTGCTCTACACCCACCCCTGGCCACCGTCGAAGAGCCAGTGGGTTGCGGAGCAAAAGCGCCAGCTCGCCGCGGTGGCTGAGCGGATTCAGACCGAGCCGGGACCGAAGCTGGTACTGGGCGATCTCAATGCGACTCCCTGGAGCTATCTCTTCCGAAAACTCGAGCACGACTCTGGGTTGCGGGACACGGAGCGCGACGGTGGAATCGCCTTCACCTGGCCGGAGCAGCTCCCGATCCGCATTCCCATCGACCACTGCCTGGTCTCGAAAGAAATCCACGTTCTGGGCCGCCGTGCGGGGCGCGCAACCGGCTCGGACCACCTGCCCCTCGTGCTAGAGCTGGCGTTCTAGAGCGGCGTCTTTTTTGATCGCCCCCGTGGGAGGGGGGCGTCTTGCTATCCTCGTGCCTCGGACACAAAGGCCTTCGGCCATATGGGCGCGTAGCGCCCTTCGTGTCGGAGCTTGCGACGACAGCAAGACGCCCCGGTTTATCGGGGCGGTCTCAACGGGAGCGATTCTAGAGCGGCGTCTTCTTGGCCTCGGCGAACTCGAAGTAGAGCCCGAGGGTCTCGCGAGCGTCGAAGTAGGCCATCTGGCTCCCGTTGGCACCATCGCCGCGGAAGACGAGAGGGATTCCGGCGGCGGCGAGGGCATCGCGGGTAGCGGCCATGTTCTTGGTGCGAAACGCGAGGTGGTGGACGCCTTCGGGCGCGTTGTCCCAGACACTGGGGCCACTGCCGACGACCGGCTCGATCAGCTCGATCTGCACCTGGCCGAGGTTGAAGAAGGCGAGCTTTGCCTGCGCACCGGTCGGCTTTCCTAGATAAGTAAGGTCGCGCTCGTGGCCGGGGATGGTCAGGCGTGTCTCGGGGATGGGGACATTTAGCGCCTTTGCCCAGGCCTCGCGAGCGAGATCCATGTCCTTGACAACAAAAGCGACTTGTGTGACGGGCTGCTTGCCAAGTGGCGGGCTCAAGATCGCCTCCCACCGCGCGGCGTGGGTATCGTCGTCGTGCTCCGGCTCAAAGCCTAGCTTGAGGTAGGTCTGGAGTGCGGGAAGGCGAAAGTCCTGCGTCTCCAAGACCGCACTTGTGCAGCCCATTTCTCGGAACCGATGGAGCACCGCCAGGGTGACAAGCCGCCCGAGGCCCTTGCCCTGGAAGGTTTTGTGCGCCCCGACCCAGTGGAGGTAGCCCGCCTCGGGGAAGCGCTCGGGGAGCAGGCGTGCGGAGGCGGTGGCGACCAGGTTGCCAGTACTCTCCTCTACCAGTGCCAGGGTTTCCTTGACGCTCAGGTCGGCAAAGAGGGCCTCGTGGGTCTTTTTCGGTGTCCAGACCATCTCGGGGAAGGCAGCGGAGAGCAGGCACGCCAGCTCAGGAAGCTCGGCGGCGGTCAGCGAGCGCAGGGCAAAGCCCTCGGGGAGCACGAGCGCTGGGAGGTTGTCGAGGCGGGAGCGGCGCATACGCAGGTGGGAGAGGTCAGGCATGGCGAATGGGTTTCTCTTTCGGGTTGCGGAAGTTAGGGACGAGCAGGGGGATGCCGCCGTTGGTGATGGAGGTCTCGGAGAGGATATCGCAGGCGGTCCAGGCGAGGGCATCGTGGATGCCGCAGTTAGGGGGCGCCTCGCCGCGGCAGGCGCGCACAAAGTCCCGGGCGACAAAGTAGTCCCCGCCACCGTGGCCTGCGGCAAGCGCCTCCGGGGGCGGGTTGCGCCAGTCGGCAGGGAGGTGCGTGTCGTAGAGCTCGGGGAGGGGCTGCCACTTTCGGTCGGCACCGTCCTCGCTGGCGCCCAGCCAGATCTGCCCTGGCTGACCGGGAAAGCGTGCGCCTTCATAAACCCCAAGCGTTCCCTGTAAGGCGTAGTAGGCGGGAAGATGGGGGCGGTTGGAGAGCATGTCGAGACGAATCTTGATGAGCTTCCCACTGGCAAGCTGGACCAGCATCAAGCAGGTGTCGTCGTGTGGGTGCCCTGGGTCGGTGTGAACTCCGGTGCCGTGGCAGCTGATTGTCGCGATCCGCTCGCTTGGGTCGGCGGCGGCAAACCACTGCATCACCGGGCCGAGGGAGTGCGTCCCGTAGGTGCACCCGCGCCGCCCCACCTGGTAGACCGCCCGCCAGGTCGGGGAGCCCTCTGGAGTGTGGTGGTAGTGGCGGATCTCGTGGAGGTACTCGCCCTCGCCAAAGTAGGGAGTTCCAAAGAGCCCTTCGCGCACGAGCTCCTTGATCAGCACGACATCCTTGCGGTAGCAGTAGTTCTCCGCCATCGCATAGACCGCATTGCTTCTCTCCGCCGCGTCCAGGAGCTGCCAGCACTCGTCGAGCGTGGTGCAGGCGGTTACCTCGGAGAGGACATGCTTTCCGGCGGCCAGTGCCTCGCTACTCTGCGCCGCGTGGCACTGCATCGGGGTCGCGACCACGACTGCATCGACATGCTCTAGTAGCTGTGAGAACTCCGTAAAGCGCCCGACAATCCCGTGCTCGCTCGCCTTTTGCTCCAGAGTGGTTGGGTTGATGTCGCAAAACGCCGTAACCTCGACTCCGGGGAGGGCGCGAAATGCCTTTAGAAACGCCAGTCCGCGCTGTCCGGCAATTCCAATCTTCAACATGGATAGAGTTTACCCGTTATTTGTTAGGGGGGGGCTTGTGGCGCTGGATAAGCTCGCTAAACGCTGCGTTGATTTGCTCTTGGCGCTCTGGAGTGAGTGGTGTGCTAGGCGCATTGCGTAGGGCGAGCAGGCGGGTGCGTAAGGCAATCAGCGACTCTAGGGCCGCGCGGCACTGGGCGCACTGTGAGAGATGCAGCTCGACATAGCGCTTAACAACACCAGAGAGCCTCTGGTCGGCGCGTGCGGTGAGTAGCGCTTTCATGTGCCAGCAAGGGCTCATGATAATTCCTCTTTCACTGGCATCCACCTCTTTGCTATCGCACAAGGGAGGAGCGTTTGGTGTAGCATCTGCCGTGCTCGAAACAGGCGCGAGCGCACAGTGCCGAGGGGGATTCCTAAGGCAAGAGCTGCTTCACTATACTCCAGCCCCTCAATGTCTACCAATAAAATCGCTGCCCGGAGCCCGTCGGGGAGGTCGGCGAGAGCACGCTCCAGTGGCTCATCGAGTACTCCAACAAGGAGCAAGTCTTCCGAGGAGCCGGAGAGGGCAAGGGGAAGGGTATCGATATCCACACCTGCATCCCAGCGATCCTGCCGTCTCTGACTTAGAAAACGGTTTGTTAAGATACGCATGAGGTAGGCTCGCAGGTTGCCGCGATCGTCATAGCCGTCCCGAAGATATGCCTCAAAGGCACGGATGAGAGTGTCTTGGACAAGATCTTGAGCAGGATCTTCATTACCACGAGTCAGGCGTCGGGCGAGTCGGAGCAAGTTTGAGGTTTGCTCATGGCAGCACTGAGCAAAGTCCTCGGGGGGGAGGGCATGTTTTGTACGACGCTTCGTTAGGCGTGAAAAGAGTGCTCTCACTACAGTAGTAAACCCTTGAGGGGAGTGAAAAGTTCACTCCTCTCAAGAGATTTGTAATCGAGACAAAAATGTATCTTAGGATTTTTTTCTCAGGCGGGTAAGTCTACGGTGGATTCCCAATAATCCTAGTGCTGTGCTTGCCAAAAGAAGAGTGCCAGGCTCAGGAGCACTGCTTGCTGTCGATGAGAAAGAGATCCGGTAGATATTTTGCGAGCTGCTTGGTAACAGCGTGCTGTCGAAGGTATATCCGGCGGCAGTTTGCAAGCCATTGTAGATGTCCAGCTCACTCCTGTCGAAGCCGATCAGACCATTCTCGGCAACTCTGAGATCGTTGTTCCCTCCGACTAGAAATGCGGCATTTGCTGCAATCGCCACTTCGGAGTTGGCATCCCAAATCTGTCCGGCCGTTTGGGTGATACTGGTAATTGCCAGGCTCCCATCCGGGTTAAAAAGCTGAAATGCGTTAGGGCTGTCGTTTCCTAAAAATAAATCGTTGCTAGGAATCACCATGTTGGCAAACGTAAAAAAACGGGTATTGGCAGACATCGTGTCAAAAGTGAAGACTGCAGAGGCTGTTGCTCCTGGTAGTAGTGCTCCTCCAACAGAGCCACGGACTGAGTTTGGTTCTGCGGCTGCGAAAGCAGGAAACCAGGCTGAACCACTACCGCCTTCGGCGACGGAAATAATTGCTGCACTTGCTGCTTGTCCATTGTTGAACGAATCGAAAGTTCCATTGCCAAAACCAATGCGTAGAGGTGCAAAACTAATGCTATTCGTGGGAGCAAGATTTTCAATGGTTATTGTGATATCCATTATTCCAGCCTGGGCTGTAGATGGGGTCGTGAATATCACAAACAGGGCAGAAAATGCGGAGATAGTTAGTGTTTTTGTTGGGTTCATCTTGTTTTCCTTGACTTCAGACGTGTTAGTAGGGATGGAGTCGCAATCCTGATTGCGACTTGTAAGGAAAACTCTTGGGGGGCGAGGAAAAGTTCAGTCTAGGCAAAAAAAGATTTTTGAGTCGTAACCTTGATGCGCTTTAGAGTATCCTTTTCAGGAGGACTAGCGAATGAGCCAAATTACCATCCGATCCATTGATATTCGAAACATCTCCGATGACGACGCGAGGGCATCGCACGAGCTACGTGTGGCCATGGCGGCGGAGCGCACGCCCGACGATCCCGCGCCCAAGTGGGAGGAGACCGAGGCGCAGCTGAGGACCATTCCGCCCTTTGTGGATGTCTGGGTGTGGTCGGTGGAGCAAGACGGCAAGGCCCTGGGAACCGCCGATCTGGGCGTCATGCGCACCGATGAGAACCAGCACCTGGCGCAGTTCTCCATCAAGCTCCTTCCTGAAGTGCGCCAGCAGGGAATCGGCAGGCAGCTCCTGCGAGAGATTGTCGCCGTGGCGGAGGCGGAGAACCGGACGCTTCTGATGACCGACACGGCGAGCACCGTTCCTGCGGGCGCGGCGTTTCTGGAGCGTGTCGGGGCGACCGTGGGGCTAGAGTCGCACGTGAACCAGCTCAAGCTCGCCGAGATTCCTGAGGGGCTTCTTGAGACTTGGACAAGCGAGCTGGCCGATGGATTTACGCCCTGCCTGTGGGAGGGGCCGTACCCGGAGGAGAATATCCAAGAAGTGATCGAGCTCTTTGATATCTTCAACACCGTCCCGCGTGGCACGCTCCAAGTGGATGACTTCAAGCTCACCGAGGAGCAGCTACGCCACCAAGAAGAGTCGCGCGCCAAGCGGGGAGTGGAGCGCTGGAGCCTGCACCTGCGCGACAACGAGACGGGTAAGATCGCGGGGCTGACCGAGCTGTTCTGGAACCCGCACAAGCCGACATTCGCGCACCAGGGGATCACGGCGGTCTGGCCGCAGTACCGGGGCAAGCGCCTGGGCCGCTGGCTCAAAGCGGAGCTGCTGCGAAAGCTAATCGCCGAGCGCCCCCAGGTGACCATTGTCCGCACGGAGAACGCCGATAGCAACGATGCCATGCTCAAGATCAACACCGAGCTTGGCTTCAAGCCCTACCTCGCGGAGCTTGTCTGGCAGGTGCCCACGGAGACCGTGAAGGCCTATCTCGGCTAGAGGAGGGGAGGCGTATGTCCCAGGAGTCAAAACTTGCGGTGGTCGGGATCGGGGAGATTCTCTGGGACCTGCTGCCTGCGGGGCGCCAGCTCGGTGGCGCCCCGACCAACTTTGCCTACCACACCAATGCCCAGGGCTTCCCTGCGGCTGCCGTGAGCGCCGTGGGGGCGGATGCGCTCGGGCAGGACATCCAGGCGCAGGTGGCCGCAGGGGGGATGTCCACGGCGTTTCTTACCGTCCTACCTGACTATCCCACCGGCACGGTGACAGTCGCTCTGGATGAAAAAGGCGTCCCGAGCTATGAGATTCACACCGGAGTCGCCTGGGATTACTTGCCCTGGACCGACTCCCTCGCCGCGCTCGCCCCGACCCTGCGGGCGGTCTGCTTTGGGACCCTGGGCCAGCGCTCGCCTGCCTCGCGGACTACCATCCAGCGCTTTGTGGCCGCGACCGGCCCGGAGTGCCTGCGTGTCTGTGACATCAACCTGCGCCAGCAGTTCTATACCGATGAGCTTCTGCGCGAGTCGCTGGAGCTGGCGACGGTCCTGAAACTCAACCACGAGGAACTGCCGATTATCGCGGCGAGCTTGGGGCTGACCGGCTCCCCGACCGAGCTCCTCACCCAGCTCTGTGCGCGCTTCGCCCTGCGCCTCGTGGCACTGACACGGGGTAGCCAGGGAAGCCTACTGGTAACCCCCGATGCGATCTCGGAGTTCACCGGGCGCTCGGTTAAGGTGGTCGATACGATCGGGGCAGGGGATGCGTTTACCGCGGCGCTGGTCGCGGGCCTGCTCCGGGGCGAGGCGCTCGACACGATCAATGAGGCCGCCAACGAGACCGCCGCCCAGGTCTGCCAGCACGCCGGGGCGATCCCGTAGAGGCTTGTGTGATTGCCCTCGACGGTAAACCTCGGGGCTATGGGGCACTTTGTGCCGCCTCCTCGTTCCTCGTCGGTACTTTTTATAGGGCTGTAGAGCTGGTCGCCGCAGGCGCGGCCGAAGGCCCCAAAGCCGCACGATTTCCGTGCTGGGCTCACACGATTTCCGACAGAAAGAAAAAACTTGGGGCGCTCTGTATTTTTCACTAAGATGGTGTATTCTTTCTCAGTGAATCCGAACCCTCGGAATGGAGAACGATGTACATGAAACTCATGAAGATTACCGCGCTGAGCCTTGTGATGGGCGCTGTGGCGCTTGCGGGATGCGGTGGTGGGAGCGCCGGAAGCTCCGTCGTAACCGGCAGCCGCGCGACAATTCTACTGACCGATAGCCCCCGCGAGGACTACGGCCATGTCTGGGCGACGATCTATCATGTGGAGCTGACTCCCCAGGGCGGCGGGGCTCCGGTCGTGGTCTTCGATAACAGCGCGGGCGTACTGATCGACCTGCGCACCCTCCGAGATGCGAGCGGCGCACGCTACTCCTTCCTGAGTAGCGCCAGTGTCCCCGCCGGAACCTACACCGGAGTGAGCGTCACCGTGGGCTCGACCATGCAGCTGATCAAGACCGGCCAGACCACGGGGACATCGCTGACCGTCGATGCGAGTGTCGCCCGTGATGCCAATGGCAACGCGGTGATCCCGGTGACCTTCCGCTCCCCCAAGACCATTAGCAGCACCGCAACCAATGTCTGTATCGACTTCGACCTGGCACGCTTTGTGATCTCAGGGAGCAAGATCCTGCCCTCCGTGGTCGAGGGCGACGGTGCAGGGCTCAGCGACCCGGCCCGTCATGAGAAAGACGACTACCACGGGACCATCAGTGGCCTTGCGGGAACTGCACCTAACTACACCTTCACGCTGACCATGGGGAGCGGCCAGACAGTCGCGGTGACCACGACTGCCGCCACGGCTCTCTATGGTGCGGCCCTGACCGAAGGAGCCCGTGTCGAGGTCGAGGGAACCCTGGATACCACCGCCCAGACCCTGGTTGCCACCAAGCTTGAGGTGCGTGGCACGGGGAGCAGCTCCGATGACCGCAAGACGCCCCGTGCGGCAGGGACAGCATCGGCACTGAATGCGAGTGCGGGGACCTTTACCCTGACCATCAAGCGCGCCGGGGGCTTCACGGTCTCGGGGACCACGGTCAATGTGGTGACCAATGCCTCGACGGTCTTCCGTGGGGACAAGGGCGCAACCCTGGCCGCCGCGGACTTCTACACCGCGCTGGCAACCACCCCCAATGTTGGAGTCGAGGGCACCTACGATGCAACGACCAACACACTGACCGCCACAAAAGCACGTGCCTTCGATCCTACCAAGGACGGCCCGGGTAAGGTCGGGGAGGCCCATAGCTTCCGTGACGCCGCCGAGCGTGGCGGTGGCGGCGATGCCATCAACGACCACGGCTGGGGAAATGACTCCCTGCGTGGTGGTCGCGGCGGTAGCGACGACTAGCCTTCGCGTTTTACAGTTGCCTCTAACACTTCCTCCGTCGGGCCTGACAGTCTCTGTCAGGCCCTTTTTTTTACCGTCTGCGGCGCAAGCCATAAGGGAGCAAGAGACCCCCTAGCCCAAGAAGTGCCAGTGTCCCAGGCTCGGGCGATGAGGCGGTGGGGACGATGGTCTCAAACTGCACCACGAGTGCGTAGGAGTTTGTGCTTGTCGTGGTGGTGGTGCTCCCAACCACACCCGCTGTCTGGCGGTACTCCGCCCGGGAGGGAATGGCACTTCCTGACCCTTGAGCTGCATCCCAGAGGAGGGTGTCTCCGCCGCCTGCGCTGTGGCTGACAGTCAGCAAGAGATCTCCCCCCAGGTAGGTATAAGGAGTCGTGAAGTCGATCAGAGGACCAAAGGAGCTAGGGCTGGTGTCGCTTGGAAAGCTTCCTGCCGCCCAGAAGAGCGAGCCCGACCGTGCCTGGATCGTGTCTGCCCCTAAGTTATCCGCGATGGTTGCACTAAGGCTCCCCGGGGTGCGGGTTGAGGTGCCGATACGGACATCAAAGGTCGCAAAGTTGTAGCTCGCCGACGAAAGGGCGTGCCAGCCACCATCGGCGCGGAAGCGCATCCCCGTGAGCTGGGTGCCAGGAACGAGGCTCGTCAAGAGGCTACTCGCATAGACCTGCTGGTAGGTAACAGAGAATGTCGGGGTGATCAGATAGCTGCTGTTGCCCTCTGCATTGGTGAACGCGCTGGGAACGACAGCCGTGCCCGCATAGGCTGTGGGGGCTAGGAGAGTTAGTGTTGCGAGTGCGGTGGTCAGGTGTGTGATAGAGAGGGAGCGCACGAGATCGTTACCTTTCAGGGCCTCTTGAGATCTGAAACGTCTTGGTCGGATAAGGCTAGGTAATTATAGCAGTTCTTTGTACAATGGGTGTCCGTGCCAGCACCTCATTTTAGAGGGTGGGTTTCGAGGCGTCGCACAATCGCCGTGAGAGGAAGTGTCATGGCGAGGTAGATCACGGCGACCGCCAGATAGATCGTGGTCGGGGCACCTGCGGTCGTGGCGAGCTCTTTTCCGACACGCATGAGCTCCGTGAGCGCCACGACCGAGACCAGCGACGAGTCCTTCAGCAGCGCGACTGCCTCGTTGGTGAGGGGAGGCAGAACCCGCTGGAAGGTCTGGGGCAGGATGACGAAGCGCATGGCCTGGCCGCTGGTCATGCCGAGCGCCCGCGCGGCCTCGCGCTGGCCGGTATCGATGCTCTCTATTCCCGCCCGGAAGATCTCACTGGCATAGGCCGCTGCATTGAGCGAGAGCGCCATCACGCCCGCCACAAACGGATTGAGCGAGATTCCCACGGCGGGGAAGACAAAGTAGATGACGTAGATCTGCATCAGCAAGGGAGTTCCGCGCACGGCCTCGACATAGGCAATCGCCAGGGTCCGTAGCGGTGCGACTCGCCCCAGCCGCACCAGCGCGATCCCGAGGCCCAGCGGCACCCCCAGCACCAGCGTGATCAGGGTCAGCTCCAGGGTCAGTAGCGCACCCTTGAGCAGGAGCGGGAGAGACTGGAGCAGGAGCTTTGGGCGGATGGTCAGCGCCCCGCCTTGGGCAGGAGCACCTGCCTCCACCGCGACCGCTTTGGTTGCTGTGGTCAGGAGCTCTGCGGGAATCGGCGTCCCATCGCCCTTGACCGCCTCCAGCTTGGCGATACCTGCCAAGGTAAACGGCTTGTGCATCCACTTCTCATAGATGCGAGCGTAGCGGCCATCAACCACGATACGCTCCAGCGCCAGGTTCAGTGCCGCTAAGAGCGTGAGCGCGTCTTTCTTGGCGACAATTCCCAGGTTCTCCTCGACAAACGGCCCGCCGGGAGCCAGCTCCAGCTCGGGGTAGCCCTTTCGGATGATCTCTGCCAGCGCGGGCTCATCGCCCACCGCCACGTCGGACTTGCCGTTTTTGACGTCCATCAGGCCGTCTTGCAGGGTATCGAAGCGGTGCAGGCGCTCCTTGGGGACTCCTGCTTTCTCCATCGCAAACTGCCCCGTGGTCTCTTGCTGCACCGCCGCCGTGCGCCCTTCGGGAAGGATATCGCTGGGTTTGGCAAAGCTCGTGCCTTTCTTACGCGCGATCACCTGCCCCGAGAGGAAGTAGGGGCGCGTGAAGCCATTGCCTTTCTTGCGCTCCGCCGTGATGGTCACCCCCGAGATCACCAGGTCGCACTTCTGGGTCTCGACCGCCGCAAAGACCCCCGACCACTCCATCGAGACCAGCTCTACCTGCACACCCAGCTCGCGCCCCAGCTCTGCGGCAAGCTCGGCATCGAATCCCACCACTTTCCCGTTCTCCATGTACTCAAAGGGCGGGTAGGTCGCATCGGTGGCGAGCTTCAGCACACCGCGCGCCTTCACCCGCGCCAGCGAGTCATCGTTTCGGGCAAGAGTCGGAAGGGCAAGGCAGAGAGTCAAGAGAGCGAGGAGAGAGCGAAGCATGGTGCATTTTACCTGAACGCTCCCGAAGCGACCTCCGCCGGCGATATAATGCCAACCAGGAGGAAGCACCAATGCCACAGACGATCCCTGCCCCCGCAAGTTTTGAAGAGCGACTGGAAAAGTACTTGAATCGGCCTCAGGAAGAAATTGAGGCCATGCACCATGAACGCCGGAGTAAAATTATTCCTGGCCGTCCACTTCCCGAAGGCAAAACTCTCACCGATGTTTTTGTCGGCTGTATGGCAGACATTGACGATGATGACACTGAGATTTTAGCAGCTCTTGAAGAACTCTCATGAGCCTTTTGTTACTAGATACCAATATCCTAATTCATGGCGCACGCCGCAGTGATGTCTGGGCACAGATTGTTTCTCTCTGTGATCCGATGCTTGCTCTACCAATCCCTCTTGTCCATATTGTTTCGCATGGCGAGTCCCTCTCATTTGCGGAGCAACGTAGCTGGGGAGAAGAACGCCGCAAACAGCTTACCTACTTGTTGGGCTACTTCGAGATGATCACAATTGATCCTCTTGATCTCGATTCATATGCCCTATTGGATAGTTACAGTCGTCGCAAAGGTTTTCGTATGGGCAAAAACGATCTCTGGATTGCTGCTGCGGCCCATACCTCGGGCGCGACTATTGTCACTACTGACAGAGATTTTGATCATCTGGACGGTAAGTTTCTTCAGCGTCTGTGGATTGATCCCACTACCCCTTGATCGTCATCAGGGGGGTGAGCTCGGCGACGGGCTGGGCGATCTGTGCGCCGTGGAGGGTCTCGACGATGGGGCCGATTCCTTTGAAGGCGTAGGGGGCTTCCTGGCGGATCTCATCGAGCTTTTTCTCCACAATGTCGCGGCGGCTCTTGACATCCTGCCGGCGCAGGTCTGTCGGAGTGACGATACGAAAGCGCTCTAGGAACGCCTGAAACTCTGCTTCGTGGCCGTGGAGCGCATCGCCGCGGGAGAGGGCGCGGCCGGCACCGTGGCTGGCGCTACTCAGCGACTCGGGGTTGCCGCGCCCGGCAAGGAGAAAGCTGCTCGTGCCCATAGAACCGGGGACCAGAACGGGCTCGCCCGTGTAGGCAAACTCCGTACCCGCCATTGTCTCGTAGCCGCGCGCCGGACACGCGCCCTTGCGGTGGAGTACTTGGCCGCTTGCCTCGCGCCAGAGGTAGTTGTGGGGAGCGTCGTAGAGCAGCGACGATTCGCTCTCGCCGCAGACCGTAAAGAGGCCGCGTAGGGCGATCAGGGCGAGAAACATCCGGTTGGCAAAGGCGAAGCTGGCCGCGTTGTGGAAGGCGTCCCAGAAGAGCGCTGCCTCGGCACGAAAGCGCTCGCCCTCGGGGAGGAGGAAGATGCCGTTGGCGGGATGCTTGAGTGTCGCGGGGTAGAGCTGGCGCACGACATCGCGGTAGTAATTACCACAGAGGTGCCCGATCCCCACCGAGCCCGTGTGCACCATGACGGTCACCATGCCCGGCTTAATCCCCCAAGCGTGCGCGGTCGTCCCGTCCAGGATCTTCTCGACCCGCTGAACCTCCACAAAGTGGTTGCCGCCGCCGATACTGCCGATCTGGTTGTCCCGGCTGAGGGTGCCCGGCTGGCCGATAAAGTCGTCGAGGGCGAAGACACGCTCCGCCTTGGGGCTTCCCTGGTGGTCGATCCGCCCTAGCTCGTCGGCGATGGGCAGGTCGTGGAAGAGCGCCCAGGTGCCCTCATCCTGAGACTTGGGAACCGTGTTCAGCAGGCCGGTGATCCCCTCGGTGAAGAGCGCCCGGCGCTGCGTGCCGGTCATGGGGATATTACGACCCCCTTCGAAGTACAGATGCCGAAAGGTCGTGTCCAGCTCCTCGCGCTTGCTCAAAATGGTCTCCGCATCGAGCCCCGTGAGGTGCAGGCGCATGCCGCAGTTGATGTCGCTGCCGATTGCCTGGGGCACCACAAAGCCGCGGGTAGCGAGCACGGTGCCCACGGGGACGCCGCGTGCCTTGTGAAAGTCCGGCGTGAGCGCCACTTGTTCAATGCCCGGTGCCTCGTCGAAGCTCTCCGGGAGCGCGTCGGCGAAGGCCTCCACGGACTCCTGGAGTGTCAGCATCTCAAGCAGCTCGGAGACCGCATTGGCCTCGACCGGGACATCGTCGCTGGCAAAGAGAGTCGTGGCAATGCCCTGTGGGTTGTTCACTTTGAGCCGGAAGGCATCGAGGCGTGTCAGGCGCGGGTCGTGGTTCATCAGTGCTGTATCGCCTGGGAGTGTCGTTCAGGTAAACTTATAGGCAGGTTCTATGCAGGAGACACAACTGGATTCCCGTGTGCTCGGGGCGCAGGCACAGACGGGGGAGACACTGGAGGCGCTCACGGCCCGCAAGCCGACCATGATTGTCTTTACACGCCACCTCGGCTGCCCGTTCTGCCGCGAGGTGCTACGGATTCTGGCGACCCGGCGTGCGGGGATCGAGGCGACCGGTATCCAGCTTGCCTTGGTGCACATGGCGAGCGAGGCGCAGGCCGCGCCGTTCTTCGCCAGCTTCGGCTTGGGCGATCTGCCGCGCTTCGCGGACCCGAGACAGCAGCTCTACAAGGCATTTGGTCTGCAGCGGATGCGCTGGTGGGAGGTCTTCACACCGCGTTTCTGGCTCAAGGGAATCGCGATGACCACACGCAACGGCGGCGGCCTGCCGGTAGGGGATGTGTTCCAGCTCGCGGGAGCGTTTGTGGTCTTTCAAGGACGCATCGTCCAAGAGATTCGCACGGCCCGCTCTAGCGATACCCTAGAGCTGCCTCGCTAGCGACGGCACCAACCGATAGTCAACAGTATCGTTGCTACCAGAGTCAGTGGAATTGAGAGGAAACCCCAGCTCTTGCTGAACGAGGAAAGGTTGAGGAAGGTGCCAAAGAGCGCTAGACAAAGCCCGAGGCTGATGCGAAGCACGCCACTCCACTTTGGCTCCATTCCTTTACCCCACTCGGCGATTCCGAGGAGGGCGACCAACCCGATGAGAGTCAGGGCCGTGCCGCTGATCTGAAAGATTCGTGCTCGGTCACCAAAGGGATCGTCGAGGGGCAGCAGACGCGACGCGATCAGGAGGGCCGCTCCGTTGAAAATCGCAAGCATGCCGAGGCGGCGCTGGCTTCGGATGGTCATGTCGCTATTATAGCGCTGGGGGAGCGGCCCCGGTTGTGGTGGCAGAATTTAATCTTTCTCCGGGCAAACTGCGCTACAATCGGGGCATGATAAGCAAACGCACCCTGGCTCTGAGTGGAGCCCTGATCCTTGGCACGAGCACGGCGCTGGTCGCGCGGCAGCGGCTGGATATCCTCAAGGGCGGCTCGCTGCGGCTGGCGGCGACGGGCTGGACGATCTCTCCCGTGGGGTCGGCACATGCGACGATGGGGGACACGCTGCTCTCTGCGGCGCTTCGGCCCGATGGCCAGCTCCTTGCGGTGACCAATGGCGGCGGCGCGGCACACGGGGTCAGCCTGATCGACACGGCGACCGGGGCGCTGAAGCAGCAGGTGAAGTTTGGGCGAACCCACGCGGGGCTGGTCTGGTCGCCCGATGGTGGGACTCTCTTTATCTGTGGCGGGAACTCCGGGCTGATCCAGGTCTTGACCAAGCAGGCCGATGGCAGCTACGCGCCCGGAGCGCCGCTGACCGTGCTCGACACCAAGCCCATTGCGGCGGGGACAAAGAAGGCAAAGCGCCAGAGCGGGGTCTATCTGGGGGGAATTACCCTGGCTCCCAGTGGCAAGCGCCTCTACGCCGCCGATCTCACGAGCGATACGATTGTCGCGCTGAATACCGATGGCACGGAGAAGATCGAGCGGGAGCTAGAGGACGGCGCAAGGCCGGGGGCGCTGAGGCCGACCGCGGACGGAAAGTATCTCCTCTGTGCGCTCTGGGGCAAGGCGCAGGTGCTGGTGCTGGATGCGGCGACCCTGGAGACCAAGCGGACCCTGAAAGTGGGGGCGCATCCCAACGACCTCCTGCTCGCCTCCGATGGCCGGCTCTTTGTCTCGTGTGGCAACGACGACTCGGTCTATGTGTTTGACTTTGCCAACCTCGATGTCTCGGCGTCGGTGCGCGATGAGGACTCGCCGCAGCTGGAGAAGATTGTCACGCGCCTGCCTCAGCAGAGCTCGCCGGGGGCTACGCCGTCGTCGCTGGCGCTCTCCCCCGACGAAAAGACCCTCTATGTCGCCTGCTCGGATATCAACGCGGTCGCCGTGATCGCCACCGAGCGCCGGGGCGGGAGCAAGGTCGCTGGGTTCATTCCCACCGCACACTACCCGACCACGGTGACGGTCTCCAGTGATGGGAAGAAGCTCTTTATCGGCAGTAGTAAGGGAGTCGGTACGGGGGCAAACCCCAGCGAGAAGCCCGACCCCGAGTACGCCCGCGGCTTTTCGTATATCCTGAGCCTGCTCAGTGGCGTGGTCTCCACGGTCCCGACCCCCGATGCCAAGCAGCTCGCCGACCACACGCGCAAGTGCCTTGCCAATGTCCCCAAGGTCCGCGAGCCCAAGCCCGGCAGTAGCGCGATTCCCAGCAAGCTCGGGGAGAGGTCTCCCATTGAGCACGTGCTCTACATCATCAAGGAGAACCGCACCTACGACCAGGTGCTGGGCGACCTGGGCAAGGGCAACGGCGATAAGAGCCTCTGTCTGTTCGGCGAGGATGTCACCCCCAACCACCACGCGCTGGCCCGTGAGTACGTCACGCTGGACAACCTCTACTGCTCTGGCGAGGTGAGTGTGGACGGCCACCACTGGAGCAACGCGGGGATTGTCCCGGACTTCATGCAGCGCACCTGGCCCGCGCAGTACGGCGGCAAGGGCGCACCCCCGCTCAATGGCGGCGACTCGGGCGACCCGCTCTCGATGACACCGTCGGGGAAGATCTGGGACGCCTGCCAGCGCGCTGGGGTGAGCTACCGGACCTACTACTACCACACCAAGAAGAACCAGAGCGAGGAGTGGGCCGCCGCCCGTGCCAAGGGCGAGCGCGACTCCAAGGCCGCCGATATCTTTATCCGTGAGCTGGCCGAGTTTGAGAAGAACAACAACCTCCCCAAGTTCATGGTCATGGCGCTCTCCGAGGACCACACCCGGGGCGCGACCGCGGGTGCGTTTACCCCCAAGGCCTCGGTGGCGTCCAACGACCAAGGAATCGGCAAGATTGTGGAGGCGTGTAGCAAGAGCAAGTACTGGAGCAAGCTGGCGATCTTCATTATCGAGGACGATGCCCAGAACGGCCCTGATCATGTCGATGCCCACCGAACTGTGGGGCTGGTGGTCTCGCCCTACACCCGCTTGGGGCGCGTGGACTCGACTTTCTACACCACCTGCTCGTTCTTGCGCTCGATGGAGCTGATCCTGAACGTGCCGCCGCTCTCGGTCTTTGATGCCAGTGCCACCCCGCTCTGGGCCAGCTTCGGCACCAAGCCCGACACCACTCCCTACACCTGCCGCCCGCCCAAGATCGACCTGAATGCCAAGAACCCCGGCGGCACGAGCGAGGCCAAGGAGTCGGCGGAGCTGGACCTCGACGAGCCCGACCACCTCGACCAGGCCGAGGAGCAGACCCTCAATAAGGTGATCTGGGAGAGTGTCAAGGGCAAGGGCGTCCCTTACCCCGGCCCGACCCACCGGTTCCTGGGGATGTCTACGGCTTCACCGCAAGCGCCCCGGGGATATTGAGCACGCCCTTGCCGATGCGCCCGGCGTAGCTGGGGTTGACACTGTCCACCGAGCGCGCGCTCTTGGTGAGGGCATCGCCCACTTTATCGGCGGGCAGGCTCGGGCTGGCGGCGCGGACCAGCGCGGCGGCACCGGAGACAAACGGTGCCGCAAAGCTCGTGCCGGACCACGTGGCAAACCCGCCGCCGATATAGGTGCTACGGATAGCGGTGCCCGGGGCGGAGAGGGCGACATGGGAGCCGTAGTTGGAGAAGCTGGACTTCTGGTCGGTGCTATCCACGGCGGCGACTGCGATCGCATCGCTGAAGCCGGCGGGGTAGTCGCGCTGCTCCTTGCCGGCGTTGCCGGCGGAGGCGACAACCACGACCCCGGCTTTGCGGGCATCCTGGATTGCATTCTGCAGGGTTCGTGAGGCCGTGGGGGTTCCAAAGCTCAGGTTGACCACGCTCGCGCCGTGGGAGACCGCCCAGCGCAGCCCCCGGACCACGTCAAAGACCGTCCCGGTGCCGTCGGCGTTGAGCACCCGCACCGGCATGATCCTGGCATCGGGGGCGACCTGTGCAATCACGCCCGCGACCATGGTCCCGTGGCCTCGCGCCTGGTTCTGGGAGCCGTCGGCACTATCGTCGGGGGCGGCTGTGGGGGTGATGGCGTTGTAGCCCGTGGTCAGGTGCCCACTGAGCGTCGGGTGGCTCGCCTCGACCCCCGTATCGAGCACCGCAACCGTCACGGAGCTGCTACGGCGGACACTGCGCGAGACGCTCAGCCCGACTTGCAGGCTTGGGTTGGGGTTGACCGTCGACGCACCGTAGTTGCTCGACAGCGAGACATAGCTACTATCGGAAGTGCCGACAAAGTCAAACGGGACATGGATCGGGTCGCCGGTGACACTCCCGCCCTCGGGGCAGCGCACGCCGTCGTCGGGCTCCGCATCGGTGAAGCGGGGGTCCTTGAGCATCCGCGCTGTGAGGCTCCCCCGGTCCTCGTGGTCGTCGTCGCGCTGCCGGAACTGGTAGAGGCTGCCGTCGGACTCGCCATCCGCGAGGGTGAGGCCGTACTCACGTGCGAGTGCCGCAGGGTCGACCCCGGGCTGGAGCCGTAGGACAATCCCCCGAGCCAGCGCGCTGTTGGGCGAGGGAGTCGGAGACGGGGTGGGCGTGGGGCTTGTCGTGCCGCTGCTTCCGCCGCAGCCTTGGAGAGCGAGGCTCACCAGTGCGAGCCCCAGGAGTGCAAATGCTGATCTCGTCATCATGTCTTGATTATCCACTTCCTAGCAAGCAAAACGCTGCCCAGTAGTACGGGTGCGGACGCTGCCTCTGGAGGGCTTGTTGCGCCGCCCGTAGTGCTCCCGCAGGGGATCTTCCCTCGGCGAGCCGTTCGTAAAAATCCGCCATCAGGGTCGCCGTCGCTGCATCGTCGGCGGGCCAGAGGCTCGCGGCCACCCGCTGTGCCCCCGCCGCCAGAAAGCCGCGCACCAGCCCAAAAGGCTCCTCTCCCGCCCCGATCTGCGCCACGGCGGTCTGGCAGGCCGAGAGGGTCACCAGGTCCGCGTCGAGGCGCAGCCCGTAGAGGTCCCGTGCGAGCAGCCAGCCATCGGCGAGCTGTAGGCCCGAGAAGAGCGGGTTGTCCTGGCGGAAGAGCGCGTGGGTGGCCAGGTGCAGGATCGCCTTCCCCGCACTCGCCGCCTGGACTGCTTCGAGGGTCGCCGCGCTCCCCGTCAGTGTCGTCACCCCCGTGAGACACGGGGTAATTGCTTCGACTTCCGCTTGGGCCTGCTCGGTTCCCACGCTGGGGAGGCTGACTAAGAGCGCGGGGCCGGTGCGTAGGGTCGAGCTTGCCCTGCGCTGGGAGAGCGTGTGCCAGACCGCCGCACTGGGCGTGACCACGAGTTCATGACGGTCCAGAAGATAGGCAGTGCCGTCGTGTAGGGCGGCGAGGGGCAGGCCGTGGAGGGGACCGGTGGGAACGACGATCAGCCGCTCGGTGCGAATCTTCTCCGCGAGCGGGCGAAAGCTGAGGTCGTAGAGCTGCCCTAGGACCGCATCCAGCTCGGTCTTGAGGGCGGGCGCGAGGAGGGGACGAAGGCTGGGAGCGCCGGCCATCTTTTGCAGGTGGTAGCGGAAGCGGCGCGCGGCGTGCTGGAGCTCGGTGAGGGAGGCGAGGTGGGGGACAGCGCTCAGGCGCTCCCGCTCCAGAACAAACGCCCCAAGGCTCTGGCCGAAGCGCCCGTAGACCAGGAGGGTCTCGTCGGGGGCGAGGGCTGCCTGGAGGCTCGCGAGGTCCGGGAGGGTGCTCTGAAAGATGCTCTGGGGGAGGAGCTGGGAGAGCTCACTCTGGCGGAGTGCCTGGGCGTAGGCGGACTCCAGCTGCGAGAGATCGCGGGCGACCAGGCCATGACGCTGGGGCTCGCTGGGGTCTTGAGGGAGAGTCTCGCGGTAGGCGCGGCTGAGCTCGGCGCGGAGGGTCTCCAGGGCGGGGCTCGACGGTAGCTGGGTGGCGACCGCGAGGACACGCTCTAGCAGCAGGCGGGAGCGGGAGCGCTCGGTGACCGTGAGGGCCTCGGCGAGCTCGCTCTCGGTGGAGACGCCTTGGAGCAGCAGGCTCGCCAGCTCCCCGTAGACCGCCTCTTTATCGGAGAGGAAGGCGACATGGAGCTCCTCGGGGGCGATCCCGGCACGGAGGCTCTCCAGCGCGCTCACGCTACGGCGTAGGTGCTCCAGGGCTTGCGTGCGATCGGGGGCTTGCAGACCCAAGGCGCGCTCGGCGCGGCTCTCCAGCCAGACCCGACCCGTGGTGCGTGCGAGCGCTGCGACCTCTTCCAGGCCCTCCCCCAGGACCAGCTGCGCCTCCGCGACCCAGCCGGGGAGCTGTGCGGCGGCGAAGCCGTCGCGTGCGGCCTCTGCTGCCTGTCGTGCCTCGTCGGTGCGGCCCTGGCGCTGGCGCAAGAGGGCGCGCAGGAGCTGGACATGGGCCTGTTGTACTGCATTGCCCTGCGCCACAAAGAGCGCCTCGGCCTCGGTGAGCCGCGCCTCGGCATCGTCGTTGCGCCCCTGCTGGGCAAAGACCGCCGCCTGCCCCAGCGCGCCCCGAGCACGGTCGTAGTCGAGGGGGAGCTGGTCGAAGATCGCCCGCGCGCTCTCGTAGTGGGCCAGTGCCTCGGGGAGCAGGTTGAGGGCGCGGTAGGTCTCGGCCAGGTCGATCGCGGCGCGTGCCTGCTCGTGCTCGGCGGCCTCTTGCTGAAACGTCTCTCGCGCCTCAGTGAGCAGGGCCAGCGCACGGGCGTAGCGGCCTGCACTGACACTGAGAAACCCCAGGTTGGTGGTGACAACCGCGGCATCGAAGGCGGAGCCCAGGGTCTCGTAGCACTCTCGGGCCAGGGCATAGCGCCCCTCGGCCTCGTCGGCGCGGCCCAGGTAGGTCAGCGCGATCCCGGCATTGACCGCGAGGCCTGCCTGGAGGCGCGGGTCGGAGTCGAGGCCGCTTGCCTTGTCGTAGCAGGCGAGAGCGGCGCTGTACTCGTCCCGGCGCAGGTGGAGGCTCCCTAGGTTCCCCAGGACGCGGGCGGCATCGCGTGGCGGGAGCTGCGGCTGTAGTGTCTGGGCCAGGGCAATGGCCTCGTCGTAGCGCCCCAGCATGCCAAGGCTGTCGATCTCTCCGATCCGCACCTGCGCGGCCCGGAGCGTCTCGCCGGCGTCGGTTGCCTCTTGTACGGCGCGCGCAAAGGCAAGGAGCGCGTCTTCGTGGCGACCCTGTTGCCGGAGCGAACGCGCCTCCGCCAGCGCGTCCATGGCTACCCGCCTACCTCGATCTCGGGGAGGAGGATATCGGTGTCGAGCAGGGCGCAGCGGAGGGCGTAGGTGCCGGGCGCGACCGCCGCGATATGGAACTCGCTCCCTTCCTGACGCGCGTCTTGCTCCGGGCTCTGTGCCGAGAGAAGAGTCACGGTGGTGGGAATGAGCGGCCCGCTGACCTTGTCGTAGACCTGCCCAATGAGATAGCGGCTGGTGCCGGCATCGGCCTCGTCCCAGAGCGTGATCAGGTGGCTATCGGTCTCGTAGAGGCGCTGCTGTGCCTCGCCGCCACGCGCCGTCGCGAGCGGCTGACCGCCGGAGACAAGGCGTGCCAGGAGCGACGGCCGGCTGGGCTTGGGGAGCATGCGCGCCAGCCCCAGAGCAAAGCCGACAGCGTCCTGCGACGGCCGCGGCTCTTCTGCCAGCGCTCTTCGCAGGGTTGTCTCTAGCCACTCATCCGTGAATTTTTCCATAACCTCTCAACAGAACCCGCAGGGGTGCCGGAAAATACACCTACGGCTCCAGCTCCTCCCACTTTTTTTTCAGCCGCTCCAGGCAGCGTGCGCGCTGTGGCCCGATACTGCCCACGGGAATCCCCAGCTGCTGTGAGACCTCGGCGTAGGGCGCGGCTTCCTCGGCGTAGAGCAGGCCCAGTAGCTTCTGGCACCTCTCCGGCAGCAGCTCCAGCGCCTGCCGCACGAGCTGCGCTTGCTCCGCCTGTAGTAGGTCTTCTTCCGGGAGCCGCGCATCGGCGAGGGCCTCGGCATCTTCCAGGCCCGTGGTGGGCTTGCGTCGGAGCAGCCGCAGGCCCTCCTGTCGCGCGACTTGTGCGATCCAGCCCGCCAGGCGCTCGGTGTCGCGTAGCTCGCTCAGGTGCAGGCAGAGCTTGAGGCTGACATTTTGAAAGATATCCTCGGCATCGGCCTGCCCAAAACCCATACGCAGCGGAATGTGAAAGATCAGCCGCTGGTAGCGCAGGATCAGAGCCTCCCACGCCGCCGCCTCCCCGACAAGGCACGCCGCCACCAGCTCATTGTCCGAGCGCTCTTTCCAGTCCCGCTTCCACATCGGTTTGTTATATCAAATTTACGAACGGAGGGTGTTAAACCGATAAAGAGGCATGAAAGAACGCTGGCAGTTGGAGCTGGATCGTGCCGCGGCGCGGGATGCTTGGGAGCCGCGGTTGCACGCGCGTCATGGGGAGCCGTTTGTGGACTGGGCGCTCTGGCTTCTGGAGCAGGGAGTGACTGACGAGAGCGTGCAGATTCTGGCGGTTCTGCGCGGGCCGCTGAGCCGCTGGGAGGTCGAGAGCTCTCTGCGGCGTGTGCTCTTTGCCTTGGGGCTGGAGGCTCCCAACCCGGAGCGCTTTCCCTATGAACAGACGTGTGATCTGGCTCGGCGGACGATTGCCGGCGAACTCTCCCCGCAGGCCGGACTCGCCGCGATCTACCGGGAATGGAAGCGCCTCGACTACGATCCTGCTCTGAAGATTTGTTACGTGATGGAAGAGAAGCTGGAGCCGACCGATAGTCTGGAGGCGATTCTACCAGAGCTTCAGGTGCTACTCGCGACGCTTTCTGAGCCGTCGCGGGGGGAGAGGTAGGGATGAAGACGGCGACACCCTGGTGGCAGTATTTTCCCAAAAAAAGTGCGCTGTTGCCGAGTGAGCCGGGGCGGCGGGACTCTCCTGATCCGACCCTGACACCCGGAACGTGGGTGCGGCTACGGGGGAAACCTGAGCGGGCACGGCGGGTGCTACGGGTGGAGTGGCACTACTACCGAAGGCAGTTTGTCTATATCGTGGAGACCCGTCGCTACTTTGATGCCTACTGGTTCGCGGAGCAGCTTGTCGTGGTGCCACAGGACGTTTTGAAGGCAGAGGGGTTACAATAGTCTCCCGAGGACTCGTTGTCCGGGTATAAGGAACGCCATGAAAGACACGATAAGAACGCCGCTCGCCGCGCTAGGGGTGCTTCTCTGCGCCCTCTGCGCCAGCGCACAAGAGAAGCCGCACGCGGGCTCGACTCGGGGAGTGATTGACATCAACAAGACGGGCAGGCCGGCGGATGCGATCTCGTTGATCGGGGAGGCGGGCTATGCGCTTGTCCCCGAGAAAGAGGCGCCCACGCGCTGGGTCTTTGAGAAGGGGGTGCTCACCGCCCCACAGGGCTGGGAGAGCCTCGTGACCAAAGACACCTACCGGGACTTTCGCCTGCATGTCGAGTTCAGTGTCAATGAGGTCAAGGATGTCGCCGATCCCGAGAAGAACGGCAACTCGGGGATCTATATTCAGCAGCGCTACGAGATCCAGATCCTCAACTCCTACGGGGTCGCGGAGAAGGACTACAAGGCCAGCTATGGCGGCAGTGTCTACCAGCTCAAGAAGCCGGATCGGCTGGTCAGCAAGAAGGCGGGCGAGTGGCAGAGCTACGACATTGTCTTTCGGGCGGCTCGCTTCACGGGGGAGACAAAGACGGAGAACGCGCGGGTGACGGTCTATCAGAACCAGCAGCTGATCCACGATGACTACGCGATTCCGCGCAAGACGGGCGCGGGGCAAAAAGAGGGCCCGGAGCCTCGGCCGATTCTGTTTCAGGGGCACAACAACCCCGTGCGCTTTCGCAATACCTGGATTCAGCCGCTCACGCTAGACTAGAGAGCCCTGAGTCGCAAGCGCAAGCCCCGCGTTGTCGCTGAGCCCGAGCGGCGGGTAGCCCAGGCTCGTAGCGGCGCTATCGCCAAAGAGCGCCGCGACAACCACGGGCATGTTGGCAGTGGGGGTATCTAGGAGCGGCGTGAGAATCTCGCAGGTGTAGGCGAGCTCTTCGGGATCGAGTGTCGGGAACTGAGTCTGGGCGGCGGCTTCGTGCTGGAGAACCTCTCGGAGCGTCGTCGGGTCGCCGTGGGTGAGGACATGGAGGGCACGGTGGAGCGTGGTGCGGGTGGCTTCGACCACCGCTTCAGCACTTGGTGTGCCGCTGGTCCAGAGCATCACCGAGAGCCAGCCCAAGCGCCGGAGTGTCGCCGCTAGCTGGGTGCGGAGCTTGTACTCGTAGTCAGTGCGGTTTGTCCAGCCGCCCTTGGCATCGTCCACCAAGACCAGTGAGACACGGAGCGCGGCGTCGGTGGGGAGCTCTGCCAGCGTCTCCTCGGCGAGGCGCTCGGCGTCAATCTCAGGGGCGAGATACGCTTCCAGGAGTGCGTTGCAGTGCGCCTTGCCCATCGGGTTCATCGCCATCAGCGGTGCGACGTCGATAGCGTCGCCGGTCTCGTTGACCATGGTCTTGAGATAGCTCTGGAAGCGCTCGGTGCCACGGGGGAGCGTGTAGAGCTCCAGCTGCTTCTGGAGGAGCGGGACGTACGTGAGTGACATGCTTCACTATCGCACCAGACAGCACACTTGTTAACGAAGCTGCTGGAGAAGCGCATCGAGTGCGCGGCGAACCGCCGCGAGGGTGTCTTGGTCGCTCGGGCGGAGGGGGGCAAAGGCGCTCTGGTAGCTCTGGGCAAGGCTCTGGTAGAGCGGGGTGAGACGCTCCCGGTGCTCGTCGGGGATGGCGCGGTAGAGAGCGCTCACTCCCTCCAGCTGGCTCGTGAGCTGCTCCAGAGCAAAGGTACGCGGTACGGGCGCGAGGGCGAGTGCACGGGTAAGTCCCTCGCTCAGCTCCTGTTCCCGCTCGCTGTCCGAGAGCTGCACCAGCCCCTGAAAGTCGCGCTGGAGCCGATCGTAGCGCGTGGCATCGTCGGTGACGCGCCCCGCCGGTGCGCCCCCTTCCAGCCGAACACGCACCTCCCAGCGGGTCTGAGTACGCTTGGCGAGTGTGTCGAGAACCCGAATGAGCGGCTCCTGCTGGAAGCGCAGCTTGAGGGGAGGCAGGCTCTCCGGGCCTTCAAAGAGCAGCCCCTGGCGGCTCCCAAAGGCGGCGAGCGTGAGGGGGAGATCACGCTGCGTCGTGACCGTGCGGTCTAAAAAGAGCGGCAGGCGGCGCTCACGTGGGGGCAGGGAATCGGTGGGAATGAAGCAGTAGCGCACCACAAGGCGTGCCGAGGTCTGGCGGGTGAGCGAGAGAAGCAGGCGCTCGGGGGAGAGGGGGCGTCCCTCTTGCGTGACGGGGAGCTTGCCTGTGGCCTCATCGGCGGTGAGCTGCGCGGCCACCAAGGGCTCCAGCGCCGCGAGAACCTCACGCAAGGGCTGGCTTGTCACGGGCGCGAGACGGAGCTGGCGCTCGGGGGTGACACGCACGGATATTGGGGGCTGGGGAGCTGTCAGCGCGAGGGCACAGAGAAAGACAGAGACCATAAAAACAGAGCTTTCCAGGCCGGGGTGGGTGCCCCGGCCTGTTGGGGGAGGTTAGTTGATGTAGAGCTGCTCTTTGGGGATAATCTGCCGTGGCTGAAGCGCGTGCTCCCACTCCAGCTTGAGGGTCGCCCCGCCCGAGCTGTCGTAGTACTCCACCGTGACCGCGTACTTCTGCCCCGCCACCAGGGTGATCGTCCCCGCGTTCTCCGTCGGCCCGTGGTCGGTCCAGTTATTGACCAGCTGCTGCCCATTGACCCAGAGCCGAACGCCATCGTCTGAGGTGGTGGTAAACGTGTAGACTCCCGAGTAGCGGGGCTGCACAAAGCCACTCCAGCGCGTGGAGAAGCCATCGACATTGACGCCTGGGGCCAGTGCGGTCGTGACCCAGCTAAAGTCGATTCCCGGCTCCACCCGGGTGACAATAGGTGTCCCCGTGAGGGTGAGGTTGTTGAAGTACTGCGCCGTCAGCCCGGTTCCCGTCCCCGGTCCGACCGAGCCACTGGGGGTCACGCTGGCGACATTGGTCGTTGCCAGGACGGTCGTCCCACTGAGTGCCTGGACACGGTAGTAGTAGGTCGTCCCATTGGTCCGTCCGGTATCCGTGGCGCTGGTTGCCGTGAGCCCCGAGACGACTGTCGTGAAGGGGCCTGCTGCGGCGGTGGCACGCTGGAGGGTGTAGCTTGCCGCACCTGGGTAGGGAGTCCAGCTCAGGCTCGCCTGCTGGTTTCCTGCAGTGCCGCTGAGAGTAAAGGCCACGGCGGCGGGGTAGAGAGCGCTGGCAGGGACGATCTGCTGGGCTTGGCCGGGGTAGCTCCAGAACAGCTGCGCGATCGCACCGCCCCCGTTCTCGTAGTACTCCAGCTTGATGTCGTAGCGCTGCCCCGCGGTGAGTGTGAGTGTCCCGGAGTTGAGGGTCGGGCCATGGTCGGTCCAGTTATTGATGAGCTGCTGCCCGTTGACCCACAGCCGGATACCGTCGTCGGAGTTGGTGGTGAAGGTGTAGCTGCCGCTCACCGGCGCTTGGACCTGGCCGCTCCAGCGGGTGGAGAAGCCATTGATCCCGAGCCCGGTTCCGGGTGCGCCGACTCCCCAGTCAAAGTTGACCGTCGCATCCACACGGGTGAGGGTGGGCGCGCCGGTGAAGCTGTAGTTGTAGTTGGTGAAGTACTCGCCGCGCAGGCCGGTGCCGGTGCCGGGGACATACTGCGGATCGACCCGCACCATCTTGGCGACTGAGGGGACGCCGGAGCTGTTGAGGACAAAGAGCATGTAGTAGCCCGGGGGCATGTTCACCACCGTGCTGGGCGTGGTGGCGGTCACCTGGCCGGTCTGCTTGGTGAAGCTCAGCTTGACAATGCGCTGGTCGAAGTTGTTGGAGTGGGTCACCGACGAGAGCTTGACCAGGTTGACGGCGGAGATTCCGGTGGCATCGGGGGTCTGGACCACGAAGCTCTGGTTCATTCCCACCACACTGGGAGCACTGGTGATCGTGGGACGCGCACCTTTGAAGAGATACGGGGGCGAGTAGAGCTCCATGCTGAGGTTGTTGTCGCCGCCCGATGAGAGCACGCGGCCATCGGGGAGCAGGACGGTGGTGGAGTGGTACCAGCGGTTGCCGACCATACTAGCCAGCGCGGTGAACTGCTCCGTGGCCGGGTCCCAGAGCTCGGCGGTGAGAACGGGGGTGGTGAGGTTGTTAAAGCCCGCCCCCGATGTCCCCCCCGTGATCAGTACCTTGCCATCGGGGAGGAGTAGGCAGTTGGCCTGCCGCCGCGCCGTCCCCAGCTGCCCGACCGCACGCCAGGTGGGCGCAGCCTGGTTGAGGTCGATCACCTCGGCCGAGCGGGTGGGTGGGTCGCCGCCGCCACCGTAGAGAATCTTGCCGGTCTCGTACTGGCAGTAGAAGCCGTAGTCGCGGTTGCCAAAGGTCCGGTTGCCGACATTGCTCCAAGCGCCCGTCCCCGCCGTGTCCAGGTACTGCGACATCTGGTTGGGCCCGAGCATGAAGAGCTTGCCATTGGGTGCGGGGACGATATCCGGGTAGAGGGGGACGATCTGGCGGGCGGTGGTGAGGTCGCGCCAGGTGCCGTTGGAGTAGACCTGGGGCAGGTCGTTGTGGGTGGAGGTCGTGCCGTAGGTTCCCGCCATCACCACCACATCGCCGCTTCCTAGCATCACGGAGCTGGGGTACCAGCGCCCGGCGTTCATATTGGCCTTGCGGGTGTAGGTATTGGTAAAGGGATCATAGACACTGGCGTAGGGGAGGCCGTCGCCGTCTTGGGTGTTGTGTCCGCCCAGGATCAGCAGGGTGCCGTCCGGGAGGAAGTTGTGCGACGAGCAAAACTCTTCGTAGCCGGGGCCGTTGATGGCGGCCAGCGTGTTGGTGGTCGGGTCGTAGAGGCGCGGCTGGGTGCCCTCGGGGGTGCGGGTCCAGAATAGCACCTTGCCCGTGGGGAGCATTGCGCTGTGGATCGAGCGGATCGGCCACTGCTGGAGCGGCCCCCACTCACCCAGCACGTTGGTCTGCGCGAGCGCGGTGCGGGGGAGTAGCGAGGGAGCGGCAAGGAGGCAGAGAGCCGCACCCATGCGGAGAAGACGAGACATGGTCTAGGGGGTTCCTTTCGAGAGGGGGGACGAGAGGGGGGAGAGGAGGCGCACCTCCAGCTGTCCGGCACGGAGCGGGCCGGTGACGGTAACGGGCTTGCCGACAAGGGTTTGGAGGCGTGCGTAGGTGCTCCGCTCGGAGTCGAGGAGGGGTGCGGCGCACTTGCCCTTGGTGTCCCACTGGACTTTCTGGGTCAGCGGCACCAGGGGCAGGCGCTCGCCGGTCTTGCGGCTCACCAGCCAGAGCGTCTCGCCCTGCTTCTGAACCGTTCCTACGACACTCAGCTCGATGCCGTAGAGATGAGCACCGATCTGGAGCGTGTCTTCCAGGTAGGTCTTGATCGCTTTTTCACTGGGCACACGGCCCGACGTCAGCGTCAAGGTTGCCGTCGAGGTCGCAAAGTCGGCGGTCTGGGGTACGTTGGCTACGCCTGACAGGCGTAGGAGTCCTTCACGGACATTGGGCCATCACGCCGCGAGCCCGTAGGGGCAGTTCATCTGAATCCCCAGCGTCATCGCGGTGACCTCTGCCCGGCCAGGGCGGCCCAGCGATAAGAGAGAGAGTGTGGCTACAAAAACAAAGAAAAGGTGTCGCATGTGCTCAAGTGGACGCAATTTTAATGCCACGCCCTCATGAACGAGGGGGGCTCCGCTTCGCTTCTGGCATCCTGCCACAAAGTCGCTCCGCGACATCCCATCTCATGTCGCGGAGCGACTGTGCGGCGCTTGCGCCAGAAGCGAAGCGGGCCGGTGTCGTCCATGACACCCAGCACCTGAGCAGACACCCGCTTTAATCCACACCCTTGATGCTGGCAATGGGGGTGAGCGTGGTCTCGACCGTGGCAAGATCGGCGGCGACCACGGCGTCGATCACGTCCTTGGCGGGCTTGTAGACATCGGGGGACTCGTCGATGGGGACATTGCCGCCAGCGTTGACCAGGACATTGAGTGCCTTCATCTGGCGGTTGACACCGCTCTGGGTGAGGCTCTGCTTGGCGGCACCGCGGCTCATCTTGCGCCCGCAACCGTGGTTGACACTCCAGAGCGCGTTGGCGGCCCCGGGGCGGGCGCGCAGGATGTAGCTCTTGTCGCCCATCGAGCCGGGGATGAGCACGGGGTGGCCGGTGGTCTCCCACTTGGTCCCGACCAGCTCCGGGTGGCCTGCGGGGTAGGCCCGGGTCGCGCCTTTTCGGTGTACCCAGGCATCGTCGCCGTCCGGGGTTTTCTCCGGCTGTGCGAGGTTGTGGCTGATCTCGTAGACCAGCTCGGGCTCCTTGCCAAAGACCCGCCGAAACGCCGTGCCGATCTGCTCCCAGAGAAAAAGTCGGTTGGCGATCGCGAAGTTTGCCCCGGCGGAGACCGCATTCTTGTAGCCCCACCAGAGCTTGGAGTCGGGCTTGATGTAGGTCGCCTCCACCCCCAGACCGCTACGGTCCTTGACCTCGTCACGGGCGGCGTACATGTAGTGCTGTGCTAGCTGGAACCCAAAGCCGCGCGAGCCCGTGTGCACCATCACCCAGAGGTAGCCGTCTTGGTCGTACTGGAGCTCGGCGAAGTGGTTCCCGCCCCCCAGGCTCCCCAGCTGCCCGATCCCGCGGTTGAACGCCCGCTCGGGTGCCTCCCAGCCATCATCGACCGGCAGAAAGTCCCGCTCGGAGTTCTCCCGCTCGTAGCCTAGGGCGGCGGCACCGGTGCGGATGATCTCCTGAAACTGCTTGTTTGAGACAGAGATGCTGCCGCGCTGCCCAACCCCGAGGCCAATGCGCCGCATCACTTCCTCGCTGAACTTGCGCCGGAGCTTCTCATCGAGTCCCTTGGTGTGGGGCACATCGGACTTGAAGCAGAGGATGCCGCAGCCAATATCGAAGCCAATCGGGGCGAGGAGCAGCGTACCATCGGTGGCGACCACGCAGCCGACGGGGACACAGTTACCGACATGGGCATCGGGGGTAAGCACGAGGTCCTTGACACCGGGGTAGGTGGCGGCCCAGGCGAGCTGAGAAAACACGGATTCTTCTAGCTGCCCGAAGAGTTTTTCGGTGAAGAAGAGACGTGCAGGTTTCTCTAGCCCCAGCTCACGCAGGTCGAGGGTATAGTAGCCACCACTCTCATGGCGGCAACAGGCGTCTTTGTAGCTCATACGGCACCATATCGCCCATTAATGGTACAGTGGTAAAGGTTTTAAGATTTTTACCGTGGGGACAAAAGAATGAACTCTGCTCAGCGTCTATTGCGTAGCTCTGTTGTCGCTCTGGTCTTGCTTCTGGTGGCGTTTCCGCCCTATGTCATTCGCGAAGATGTGAACGGAGCTCGCTGGGTCACCTTTGGGCCGATCTGGCAGCCACCGTATCCCGAAAAAGCGAATGCCCTTCCCACGCAGCCGTACCGCGCGGAAGGGCATCCGGAGCTCTTTCTAGTGCTGGTCGAGATCGGGATGATCTGGATGGCTTCCAGCTTTCTCTACGAGCGTTTTGGCAAGCAGGCCTTCGACCGTGCCAAGTACCCCGAGTACTACCGCCCGTAGGGTTTACTCTCCCCGAATCGCCTTACTGCTGAGATCAACCGTGTTGGTATTGGTTCCCCAGATCACCTGGTTGCTCCAGACCGCACTGCCCCAGATCACCTGGCTGGCATTGAGGATATTGGCACTGGTTCCCCAGATCACCTGGTTGCCCCAGACCACCTTGAGGTTATTGACCCCATTGACCCCCCAGATCACCTGAGTGCCCCCGAGCATGCTACTGGTATTGATGTAGACATTGCCAGCGCCATCCTGGTAGAGGTTGGGGCTCACGGCGGGGGCGGTGGCCACGGCGGTGCTCTGGATGGCGTTGTAGATATTGAGCATCCCCGCGCCATAGGAGCAGGGATCGGTGTAGAGGCCGCCTTTATCGCTCACTTTGTCGGCGGAGAGCATGAGGCGTGCCTTGATCGTGTCGGGGGTGAGCCAGGGCTCTTTCTCCAGCAAGATCGCCGCCGCCCCGGAGACTACCGGAGCCGCCATCGAGGTCCCGGAGAGCCGGAAGTAGAAGCGCGAGCTGGTATCGCGGCCGGTCTTGTACTCGGTCTGCTTGACCGCGTTGGTTGCACCGTAGGTTGTCGCGAGATAGCTGGTATTTGAGAGAGTGGAGATCACTTGGTTGCCGGGGGCGACAAGATCAGGCTTGAGGATAAAGTCGAGGCGGCTGGGGCCACGGCTGGAGTAGGTCGCGAGCTTATCGTTGGCCCGGTTGCCATCGACATTCTTGACCGCTCCAACCGTGATGACATACGGGTCGTTGCCCGGCGACTGGATCGAGCCGTAGTTGATCCCGTAGCCCTCGTTGAGCTGGCCCGCTTGCGCCGTATCGCTCTGGCGCCCCGTATTGCCCGCGGCACAGACCACGACAATTCCGGCCTTCCACGCGGCCTCGACAGCCTGGCAGAGCGGGTCGGTCTTGTAGCTCTCCCCAACAGGGTGCCCAAGCGAGAGGTTGAGGATGCGAATATTGAGCGCGGTCTTATTGGCGATCACCCACTGGATCCCCGCGATCACATCGGTGACACTGCCTTGGCCCTTGCCATCGAGGACCGTGACATCCACCAGGTAGGCTCCCGGTGCGACTCCGTAGAACGTGCGGAAGCTGCCTGGCCCCGACGAGGCACAGCCAAAGCCGGCGATAATGCCCGCGACATGGGTCCCGTGGCCGCAGGGATCCTCCGTATTGCCACTGGCGTTGAAGTTGGCATTGGCGATCACACCGCCTGCCATATCGGGATGGTTGTCCTTGATCCCGCTGTCCAGCACCGCCACATTGACTCCCCAGCCGGCGTAGCCAAAGTCGTTCCAGACCGCCTTAGCATTGGAGTGCTCGGTGATGAACTCATCGCTTTTCTTGACAGTCGTGTCGGCGGAGAGGTGCTCCACAAACGGGAGGGCGGCGAGGGCCTTGAGGTTCCGGGTCGGAAGCCGCACCCCCGCTGAGCCGATCAGCTCCAGGTTGCGGTAGGTGTCTGCTTGGAGCGCCGTGAGCTGCTGGCGCTGGTTGCTATCGAGCTTGCCGGAAAACTTCACCACCACCGAGGTCCAGCCCGCACTCTGGTTAGAGGCACGAGCCAGTACAGGACGGAGGAAGCTATCGGCCTTGGTGAGCTCTGTCTGTGCTCGTGCCCCACTGGCGAGCAGGGGCAAGAGTGTCAGGGCAGCTAGAGAGAGTCGATTTCGCATGGGAGTCTCTTTCCTAGCTCTCACCAAAGATCGCGGTACTACTCAGGTCGGCAGCGGTGCTATTGGTTCCCCAGATCGCCATATTGCCCCAGAGCGCTTGGTTTCCCCAGATCGCCTGGGTACTGTTGACCGTAAAGCCCCAGATCGCCTTGTTTCCCCAGATTGCCTGGACCCCCCAGATCGCTTGCACGCCCCAGATCGCCTGGTAGCTGGTGACACTCTGAACCCCCCAGATCGCGCGGGTGCTTCCCACCGCGCCCCAGATCGCACGGTTTGGGTCGACCAGCATGACACCTGTGGTGCCGGACTTCAGGAGAGGAGGGCTCAGAGCCGCCACCGTGGTCTTGACACTCTGGCCCAGTGCCGCGGGAATATTGAGCAGGCCCGCGCCGTAGGTGCAGGGATCGCTCCAGAGCTTGTCGGCGGAGAACATCAGGCGCGCCTTGACGGTGTCGGGGGTGAGGGTCGAGTCTTTCTGGAGCAGAAGTGCTGCTGCCCCTGCAACTACCGGAGCCGCCATCGAGGTCCCCGAGAGGTAGAAGTAGCGCAGAGAGTCGTCGGAGGACCCAACATTCAGGTAGGTGTTCCAGGGCAGAGCGTTGGTGGCCGCGTAGGCCTGGCTGAGCGTGTTGTAGCCCAGAGCGGAGTTGAGGCTGATAACACGGTTGCCGGGGGCGACCAGATCGGGCTTCATCACATTGTCGATGCGGCTAGGCCCCCGGCTGGAGTAGGTGGCGATCTGGTCGAGCAGGCGGCTGTTGAAGTTGTTCTTGACCGCCCCGACCGTGATGACATAGGGATCGTTGCCTGGCGAGGTGATCGAGCCGTAGTTACTGCCGTAGCCCTCGTTGGGTTGCCCGAGCTTCGCGACCCCATTCAAGCGGCCCTCGTTTCCTGCGGCACAGACCACGACAATCCCCGCCTTCCACGCGGCCTCGACAGCCAGGCAGAGGGGGTCGGTCTTGTAGCTCTCCCCGACTTCATGGCCGAGGGAGAGGTTCAGGACACGAATATTGTTGCCATTGAGGTCTTTGTTGGTGATCACCCACTGGATCGCAGCGATGGCGTTGCTGACCTTCCCCTCGCCATTGTGATCGAGGATGCGGACATTGATGATCTTAGCCTCCGGCGCGATCCCATAGAACGTCCGGAAAGCCTTGGTGCCGGACGAGGCGGAGCCATCGCCGGCGATAATGCCTGCGACATGGCTCCCATGCCCACAGGGGTCTCCCGCCTTGTCCTCACCGGCAAAGTCGGGTGACGAGACGATGCGCGACTTTAGGCCATCGAGGAGGTCGGGGTGGAGGGGAGCGACTCCGCTATCCAGAACCGCGACCCCCACGCCCGTTCCCTTGAAGCCGTAGCTCCACGCCACATCGGCTCCCGAGTGCCCAACCGTGAACTCATCCGTTTTCCTGACCGTGACATCGGCGGAGAGGCGCTCCACAAACGCAAGAGCACTCAGGGCGGTGAGTTTGCGCGCGGGGATACGGAGCGCCACAGAGTGGACCAGCGGGAGGTGGCGGTAGATATCTCCTCCCAGGGCCTTGAGCTGCGCCTCTTCGGCAGCACTGACTCCCTGTGGCGAGCGGACAATCACCGAAGTCCACCCCGACGACTGCGTGCGCCTTGCCTGGAGAAACGCATCCGTCTTTGGAGCCTGACCCCACGAGGAGGAAGTGATGAGGGAGAGGAGGGTAGTAGTAAGTAGCGAGCTTCGATAGATTTTTAGTTTGCGCATCGTTTTTCCTGCCAATTGTTTAATTTCTGGCTGGTACTTAAGATGCGCTTGTCCTGAATTGACGATAAGCCGGTAAAATAACTTGTTTATAAACGGGGTAACATAGTAAATAATGATATCTTTTGTCACACTAACGCAGCAAAGCCTTCCCTTCCCTCAGCTTCCCTCCGTCGTCCTTGATGAGCCCAACACGGGCTACGGCCTCGCGCAGCAGCTCTGCCGTGAGCGAAAGGCGCAGGGGCGGCTCCTCTGGGTGGACGCAACCGCCAATATCGACCGGGTCAATACGGCGGAGAAGATCCAGGTGCTGGTCGCGAAGATCAAGAGCGTGGGCTTCAATACCATTGTCTTTGATGTGAAGCCGATCTTGGGGGAGACACTCTACCCGAGCAAGCTGGCACCCAAGCTCACGGAGTGGGTGCGGCCCTGGGCGACCTACAAGCTCCCCGCTGACTTTGATCCGCTGAAGGTGATGAGCACGGAGTGCCGCAAGCAAGGGCTAAGCCTGATTGTCGCCTTCAATGCCTTCTCCGAGGGGCACCGTGAGTTCCCCAAGAAAGGCCTCGCGGTGGCAAAGCCCGAGTGGCAGACGGTCCTCTACGAAAACACCGTGGCGATCGAGGGAAATACGCTCGGGGAGAACCTTCAGATACTCACCGATACCGCCAAGCTCCCCAAGCTCACTCCCGAGAGCTACGCCGTGGCGCTGGACAAAGACGGTAAGCTGGTCGCGCTGTTTGAGGGCGCGGCACTGGCGGCGCTGACCCCTAAGACGAGCGAGGGGGGGGCGTTCTTGCTGGCCGTGGGGAAGGACGAGGCGGCGTGGCTGCGGAGCAAGAAGCTCGGGGAGAGCCTGCAGCCGACCGTGACGCCGCGTTTTGCGAGGCTAGGGGAGATGGCGCAGCGCCAAGTTCCGCTGATGACCAACCCCCACCACCCCGACGTCCGCCAGCGCTTGCTGGACATCCTCACCGAGGTGGCGAGCGGCTACGATATCGACGGCGTGATCTTCGATGACCGCCTGCGCTACGCCGCCCTCAACGCGGACTTCTCCGACTTGGCGCGCAAGGACTTTGAGGCCTGGCGCGGCCAGCCGGTGGAGAGCTGGCCCCAGGATATCTTCCGCTGGGAGGTAGCCTGGCCCACCCTGGAGCGGCGCTGGGCGGTCCCCGGCCCGCTCTACGAGCAGTGGCTGGTCTTCCGGGCCCAGACCCTCAAGCGCTTTGTTAGCGATGCGGCCCGGACCGTGAAGGCGGTCAAGCCCGGCCTCTGCTTTGCAACCTATGTCGGCTCCTGGTACCCGGACTACCCGGAGCTGGGCGCAAACTGGGCCGCCGACGATCTCCAGGCCGGCCTGCACTTCCTCAGCGATAGCTACCGTGCCACGGGCTGGGCGGGGCTGACCGACTTTATGGTCACGGGCTGCTACTACAAGATTCCCACACTGCGGGATGCGCTCACCCTCGGGCGAAATATCGGCGATACGGTGGAGGCAGCCGGCCAGTTCTCCAACCGAGCGGTGGGGGACGCCACTTTTGTCTACGCCGGCATCTCTCTGGAGCACTACAAGGGCCGCCCCGAAGAGCTCAAGCGCACCCTCCAAGCCGCCTGCGCCACGACCCAGGGGATCATGTGCTTCGACCTCTCCCACGATATCGAGCCGCTCTGGCCGCTCTTCACCGAGGCCTTCAAGACGCCCCTGCCCGCGCCCCACACCCTCCCCGGCCTCCTCCCCGAGCTACGCCGCCGCCGCGAAAAGAAAAAAGCCAGCGGAAAGCCCGAGCCCCCCGTGATCCTCTACCGAGGCACATCGGGGACCGGATTTTAGCGTTTATCCTCAAGATCTAAGGCCGTCTTGCCGATACTTTCACCAGGAAGGCGTTTATGTGGATCTATAGTAAGAAATCAAGTGCTGCGTACAATGTGAATCATGTCGCACGCTTGTTTATTGAAGTGACGGGAAGTGGCGCGGCGCTAAAAGCGGAGATCGCGGGGAAACCGCAGATGCTGGCCTACTTCGATGATAAAGACATGGCGCAGGCTGCACTCCTGGATATCCTAGCCAAGCGCGAGATGGGCATTCCCCTGATGCGGATGTAGTACAATGATCGGGTGAACTTTCCTGATCTGCACCGACACCTCGGCGGGGCAACCCACCCGCGGATTCTCTGGGGCTGGATCGAGAAGCACGGTCGAGAGACGAAGACGGCGGCGAGGCTTCGGGAGCGATTCCCGGACTACGCCGCCTTTTCCTTTTTTTTCAACCGTCCCTTCCACGATCTCGCCGACTACCTCACGGTCCATCATTTGGTCGAGGAGCTCCAAGCCGAGGAGCTGACCTACTTCACCCACCGCGCGGTTCGGGGCGCGGCGGTCTTCGAGGCGCTGGACTATTTAGAGCTGCGCTTCAACCCCTACAAGCGCACCCCCGCTGGCCTCCCCGAGGCCGAGCGCCTTGCCCTCATGCCCGAGGCCGCGCAGCAGGTGATCCGCGCCGCCCAGACCGAGTTTCCCATTCAGACCGCCTTTATTCTCTGCATGGACCGCGGCTTCTCACCCACCCTCAACCGGCAGATTATCGCGCTGGCCGAACAGCTCCCCGACGTGGTCGCGGTCGATCTGGCAGGGCCCTACCAGCCCGGTGGCCCGACCCTGGACCAGTGGGTCGAGCTCTACGCGGAGGCACAGGCGCGGGGGCTCCACACCACCGCGCACATGGCGGAGTCCGACCCCACCGATATCCACCCCACTCTCTTTCCCTATCTAGAGCGTATCGGGCATGGGATTCAGATCGCGCTACACCGCCCCGAGCTGCTCCCCGAGCTGGCGGAGCGGGGGATCTGCCTGGAGGTCTGCCCGACAACCTACCTACGCACCAACACCCTCCCCGACCTCGCCGAGCTACGCCCGGTCTTTGAGCGCTGCACGATTGCGGGCGTCCCCATCTCGATCGCCACCGACAACCCCGCCCTCCACGGCGAGGCGGGAAAGCTGGTCAATGAGTACGAAAAGCTGGTCCGTGCGGAGGCGATCCACTTCAACGATATCCTGACGCATGCGGCGGTGGGGTACCAGCACGCCTTTAAGAAAGGGTGACCGTGGCGACCGTGCCCTTGCCCGGCTCGCTCTCCAGGGTGAGTGTCCCTCCCAGGGTTGCGGCGATAGCATGGCAGATCGAGAGCCCCAGCCCCGTCCCGCCATCGTCGCGGGCTCGGGCTGTGTCGGGGCGGTAGAAGGGCTGTCCCAGCTGTGCTAGGTGCTCCGGCGCGATCCCGGAGCCGGTGTCGCGAATCGTGAGCACAAGGGAGTCGCCCACACGCTGCGCCTGAACCGTCACGAGGCCATCGGGCGGGGTGTGGCGCAGGGCGTTGCTGACAAGGTTACCCACCAGCCGCAGGAGCAGATCGCGGTCCGACGAAAACTCCAGTGTCGGGGCGATCTCCAGGAGGGCGGGGGGCGGAACCGCGGCACGGAGCACCTCGGCGAGCTGGAGGGGCGTGCGTCGCACCGGGAGCGCGCCGTTCTGCGAGCGTGCCAGAAAGAGCAGGTCGCCCACCAGACGATTTGCCCGGTCCGTGGCATCGTCGGCGCTGGCCACCGCCTCTGCATGGAGGGCCGGGGGAAGGTCGGAGCGGCGGAGCAGGCCCAGCGCGGTCTTGATGGTGGCAAGGGGCGTGCGGAGCTCGTGGCTGGCGTGCGACGTGAACTGCTTCTGGCGCGTAAAGGCATCGTCGAGGCGCGCGAGCGAGCGGTTGAGCATCTGGGTCAGCTGGTCGAGCTCATCGCCGCCTCCCGGCTCGGGCAGGCGCTCCCCAAGCTTCTCCGCCTCGATATGGCTCGCCGCCTCGGTGAGCTGGCGGACCGGGGCGAGGGCGCGGCTGGTCAGCCAGAGGCCACCCAGACCCGCAAAGAGGCAGAGGATCGGCAGCAAGAGCACCAGCGAGTAGGTCACCGACGAGAGCGCGGCCTCGACGGGGCCGGTGGGGGCACCTGTCTGAACCGCCCCGAGAAGGTGGCCGTCGGGGGCGTAGACGGGCCGGGTGTAGGTCAGGACCTCCACTCCCTCCGAGTCCCCAAGGTTCCAGGTTGCCTTGCCCTGGCGTGCCGCCTCCAGACCGACCTCGGACCAGGGGGCCTGCCCCTCGTTCTGGTCAAAGTTCCAGCGTCGGGGGCGCAGAGGGAGCCCAAAGTCGGCGGGACGGGGCCGTCCTAGGCCTGGTGGACCGCCGCGCTCTCGCTCGCCGGGGGGACCCTCGCGCTCGGGACGCGGACCCTCAGGACCGCCCTCACCGCCGGGAAGCCCGCGGGCCATGGCATTGGCGAGTGGCTCGGCCTGCGCGATCAGGAGCTGCTCCTGGCGCTCGTGGAGCACCTTGCCGATCACCAGGCGTGTCGCGGTGGCAAAGCCCAGGAGCGCCAGCGCCAGGAGCCCGACATTGCCCATCGTCAGGCGCGTGCGCACCGAGAGCCTCACGACGAAGTCTCCCGCAGGATATAGCCGCGGCGGTGGACCGTGTGGATGAGCTTCTCCTCCTCCGCGCGGCCCCCGTCGATCTTCCGACGAAGCGCGGCGACATGCACATCGACCGTGTTCGATGCCGAGTCCGGGTCGCCCCAGGCCGCCAGGATCGCCTCCCGGCTCACGACATGCCCCTCCCGGCTGGCGAGTGTGGCGAGCAATTCGTACTCTCGGGGGGTGAGGCTAAGGGCCTGCCCGGCGCGTGTTGCCTCCTGCGCCTCGGTGTCGATCTCGATATCCGCGACTTTAATATGCCGCCGCCGCTGCTGGCGCTCCCGTCGGATCAGCGCTGCTACCCGCGCTTGGAGCTCCTCAAAGGCAAAGGGCTTGACCAGGTAGTCATCGGCCCCCAGATTCAGCCCCTTCACTCGCTCCTCGACTTCATCGAGGGCCGTGAGCATCAAGATCGGGGTGGTGTTGCGCCTATCGCGGAGCCGGCGGCAGATCCCCCAGCCGTCCATGCCCGGGAGCATGACGTCCATTAAGATCACCGCCCAGCCCCCCTCGCAGGCACGCTCAAAGCCCTCGATGCCGTCGCGGCAGACCGTGACCTGGTAGCCCGCTAGCTCTAGTCCCTGGGAGATCAGTCGCCCCAGAGCCAGCTCATCCTCAATCAAGAGCACCCGCATGGCGTATTGTACGGCACATGAGAATCTAAGGGCAGTTTGCCAATAATCCTTACTTAGAATGTCACAAACGAACGAGGCCCTCGACCAGCTACTTGCCGAAGCCACACAGTGGGAGCGGCGTAGCCTCACGCAAGCACAGGTGCTGGCTCAGGAAGCGCTTCGACGCTGTCAGGAAGAAGACTATGCCTCGGGGTGTGTCTATGCCCAGCGCCTGCTGGCAGGTATCGCCCTGCAAGAGGGGCGGATGGACGAAGCTGCACAGCGTCTTGAGGAGGGGCTTGCCCTCGCGCGGCCCCTGGGAGACCCCGCACCGATCAGCGCTTGTCTCTACACCCGCGGCTGGCTTCTCTACTCCCAGGGGGCGCTCTGGGAGGCGATTGCCAGCTACTCCGAGGCGGCGACCCTGCGTGCGGGGCCGGGGCTGGAGACACCGCGCGCCAATACATTTAACGCGATGGGGATTGTCTACCGTGAGCTCGGGGACTACGATCAGTCGCTTGCCTGCTACAGTCAAGCCCGGGCGCTCTTTCGCCAAGTCAAGGATGTCTTTGGCGAGGGAACCACTCTCAATAACCTCGGGCTCCTGGAGGCGGACTGGAAGAGCTACACAAATGCGCTTCGGTACTACCATGAGACACTAGAGTGTGCTCTGGCGTGTGGGGACCTCATGCTCCAGACATCGGCCTACTACAATATCGCTCTTGCCCATATCCTCCTAGACGAGCCCTGGCACTCGGTTCCCTTTGCCCGCCACGCCCGGCGCACGGCCCGTGTGCTCGGCAACCCGAGCTGGCGGATCAATGCGCGCTTGCTGGATGGTATGGTCTACTGTGCCCTACGACGCTTCCCGCGTGCGGAGCGCTCCCTGCTCTGGGCACTTCAGGAGACCCGCACACTTCCCGACAACCAGCTGGAGCTACGGGTTCTCAATGAGCTGGGAAACCTCTACCTGCGCTGGCAGCGACCCCACGAGGCACGGGGGCACCTGGAGCGCTGCCTGGAGCTCGCTGGGGCGATGCAGGCCAACCTGCAGCTGGTAACTTGCCATGAGTACCTGGTTGAGACGATGGAGCTGCTGCAAGACTTCGAGCGCGCCCTCTACCATCACAAGGAGTTCCACCGCATGGAGCGCCAGCGCTTCGATAGTGTCACCGAGAAGCAGCGCCTCATGCTCCGCATGAGCCTGGATATCGAGCGCCGCGAGCGGGAGGCGGCCCGCCAGCGGGAGCGCAATCGAGAGCTGGAGGAGCTGACACGCCGCGATAGCATGACTGGGCTCTACAACCACCGTGCCTTTCAGGAGTTTTTGCGCGAGTCTCTGGCGCGTGAGAAGCCGCTTGCTCTGCTCTTTCTGGATGTGGATCACTTCAAGGACTACAACGATACCTTTGGTCACCCCGCCGGCGATGAGGTTCTCCAGCGGCTTGCACGTGTTCTGTGCGAGAGCCTCCACGAGGGGGATATCGCCGCACGCTACGGGGGCGAGGAGTTTGCCGTGATCCTCACCGGGGCCTCGGCCAAGCGTGCCCACGCGTGTGCGGCACAGCTGGGACAGCGCATCCGGGAGACCCCTTTTCCGCACCGTCGCGTGACTCTCAGTGTCGGGGTGGCCTTGGCGACCAAGGGAATCACCCCGGACCGCCTGATCGCCGCCGCCGACACGGCGCTCTACCAGGCCAAGAACGCGGGCCGCGACCGCTGGGCAAGGGCTGCCTAGCACAATCCTACGAAAAATTCGTAAGTTTTCCGCGTCCTATCTTGAAATTCAAAGCGCACTGCGGTATCCTCATACCCGTTGGCAGACTCAGTACGAGAGTGCTAAAACTGTCAGAAAATTTCGAGATTTTGAGGTTCAAGAAAGATGCTTAAACCACTGGGAGACCGAATCGTTGTTAAGGCTGTCGAGGCCGAGACGACCACCGCGGGGGGAATCCTCCTGCCCGATACGGCAAAAGAGAAGCCGCAGACCGCTGAAGTGCTGGCCGTGGGACCAGGCAAGACCCTGGACAATGGCACCGTTGTCGCGCTAGAGATCGCGGTGGGCGACAAGGTTGTCTACGGCAAGTACAGCGGCACCGAGATCAAGGTCGATGGCCAGGAGCTGATTATCCTGCGCCAGGACGATGTCCTTGGGATTGTGGAGGGTTAATCTAACACCATGGCATCCAAGGAAATTATCTACGATGAGGCCGCCCGCCGCGCTCTAGAGCGTGGGATCAACGTGCTGGCCGATGCAGTCCGCGTGACCATGGGCCCCAAGGGCCGCAATGTCGTGCTGGAGAAAAAGTACGGTGCCCCGAGCATCGTCAACGACGGTGTGACGATCGCCAAGGAGATCGAGGTCGAGGACAAGTTCGAGAACATGGGCGCACAGCTCGTTCGCGAGGTGGCCTCCAAGACCAACGATGTGGCCGGTGACGGTACCACGACCGCGACCGTTCTGGCGCAGTCGATCGTCAAAGAGGGTCTCCGCAATGTCGCCGCGGGTTCCAACCCGATGCTCATCAAGCGTGGGATGGACAAGGCGGTCGATGCCGTGGTCGCAAGCCTGCTCGGCCTGGCCGTCCCGGTCGAGGGCAACGATGCAATCGCGAATGTCGCGACCATCTCCGCCAACGACAAGACGATCGGTACCCTGGTCGCTAAGGCCATGGACGCGGTCGGCAAGGACGGGGTCATCACGGTCGAGGAGTCCAAGGGCACCCAGACCGAGCTGGACCTGGTCGAGGGAATGCAGTTCGACAAGGGCTACATCTCCCCCTACATGGTCACCGACGCCGAGCGCATGGAAGCGGAGCTCGACGAGCCCTACATCCTGCTCTTTGAGAAGAAGATCAGCTCCGTGCAGGACCTGATCAAGCCCCTGGAGTCGGTCGCACGCTCCGGCAAGCCGTTGGTTATTATCGCGGAAGATGTCGATGGCGAAGCACTGGCGACCCTGGTGGTCAACAAGCTGCGCGGTATCCTGAACGTGGTCGCGGTCAAGGCCCCTGGCTTTGGCGACCGCCGCAAGGCCATGATGGAGGATATCGCCATCCTGACCGCCGGTAAGTTCATCACCGAGGACCTAGGCCTGAAGCTGGAGAACGTCGACCTGACCTACTTTGGCCGCGCCAAGCGTGTGGTCATCACCAAGGAAGACACCACGATTGTCGAGGGCGCAGGCTCTCCCGGCGATATCCAGGGCCGCATCGCCCAGATCAAGGCACAGATCGACAAGTCCGACTCCGACTACGACCGTGAGAAGCTCCAAGAGCGTCTCGCCAAGCTAGCCGGCGGCGTCGCGGTGATCAAGGTCGGCGCTGCTACCGAGGTCGAGCTGAAAGAGAAGAAGCTCCGCATCGAGGACGCGCTCTCTGCAACCCGCGCCGCGGTCGAGGAGGGGATTGTTCCCGGTGGTGGCCATGCGCTCCTGCAGGCCGCCGACGCGATCAACCTGGACGACTACACCGGTGACGAGAAGATCGGTGCCCTGATCATCAAGAAGGCACTGGAGGCTCCGGCCCGCCAGATCGCCGAGAATGGTGGCAAGGAAGGCTCCGTCGTTGTCAACAACATCCGCGAGTCCGGCAAGGGCTACAACGCGGCCAACGACAGCTACGAGGACCTGCTCGCCGTGGGTGTCGTGGACCCGACCAAGGTGACCCGCTCTGCCCTGCAGAACGCCGCCTCGATCGCTGGCCTCGTCCTTACCACCGAGTGCCTTATCGCCGAGCGCCCCGAGAAGGCAGCTCCCGCTCCCGCCGGTGGCGGTGGTGGTGGCATGCCCGGAATGGGCGGCATGGGCGGGTTCTAAATCACCGGGGATTCAAATCCCCGGCTGGTTGTCCAGAGCGTCCCGGGGACGCGCCGAGCGCAGTGCGTTTGGTGCGTCCTCGGGACGCTCTCGTTTTAATGGGAGGATGGGTTTTCTCTTTTTGGGGAGCATGGTAGCATAGCGCTATGGAACAGGCGACAACCACACTACTTGAAAATGGTCAGGTGCGTGTCCGCGTGGGCGAGGCAGAGGGAACCTTTGTTGTGCATGGTAAGCGGCTGGTTCCTTTGTCGCAAGAGCGCGTCTATCGTGACCTCGAACAGGTCTGGGATCATCTACGAGGACTGGTTTTAGAGGCGGAGGCAGAGCGCTGGCTTTATGCACCGAATCCCACCTTAGAGGGCGCATCGCCGCGCGATCTGATCGAACAAGGGGAGACAGAGCGAGTACTAGAGCTGGTTGCGATGGTCGAGCATGGTATCTATTCCTGACTCCGTTCTTGCCAACCCCGCGCAGTACAATGGGCTCTGCTACCGAATCTCGGCCCCGCGCTACGCAAATGTCCGTGATGCTCTCTCTGGTGCTGGGGCTCTTCGTGTGGCTGGACGCTACCACGAAAGAGGGGCTTTCCGATTGGTCTACACGGCAACGACATTTGAAGTCGCGCAAGCCGAGTATTTTCATACAGTAAGCCGTGCTGGTTTCGTTATTGCGGATTTGCTCCCCGTGACGATCTTCGCGATAACGGCGCAGCTCTCCAAAGTGCTTGACCTCACGGAGGATACTGTACTCACCGAACTAGGGCTCACATCTGATCTTCTCCTCGGGGATTGGGTACTTCCTCAGGCACTCGGACAAGCCGCCAAAGATGCGGGCTACGAAGCTATCCTCGCTCCTTCTACCCATGGTGGGGTGAATCTAAATATCTTTGTGGAAAACCTCTTACCCACCTCTACCTTCGAAGTTCGCAATCCCGATAAGCTTACTCTCCCCGTTTAACTCCATCATGGTTTTGGGGCTGTGGTGTATAAACGGTAAGATACCCCTATGCAAGACCAAGTGGAGCGTGCGGCTGCGATCCTGACCGATGCCTGTGCGCAGGGGCAGGTGCGGGGGGCGGTGCTGGCGGTTCGGTGGGGGGCGGAGCGGGTGACCCAGGTGTTTGGGGAGACACCCTCTGTGGACGTGGCGTTTCTCCTGGGCTCGATCTCAAAGCCCATCGTCGTGGCGGCGGTGATGATCCTCTTCGACCAGGGGCGCTTTGGGCTCGACGACCTAGTGCGCGACTACTTGCCGGAGTTCACGGGGGAGGGGCGCGACCAGGTGACAGTGCGGCACGTGCTCACCCATGTCTCCGGCCTCCCCGACCAGCTCCCGGAGAACGCGGCCCTGCGCCAGGGCCATGCGCCGCTCTCGGCGTTTGTGGAGGGGGCGTGCCGGGTGCCGCTGGGGTTTGCGCCGGGGACACGCTACGAGTACTCCAGCATGGCGATCTTGCTGGCGGCGGAGCTGGCACAGCGGCTCACAGGAGTTGAGATTCGGCAGCTGGTGGCGGAGGCGGTCTTGCTGCCGCTGGGGATGTACCACTCCGCGCTGGGATTGGGAGAACTCGACCCGGCCTTGCTCATGCCCTGCCAGGTGGAGCATGCGGCAATCGAGGCGGGCGGCGGTGCGCCGGGCTCGGAGGGGTGGGACTGGAACAGCCCGTACTGGCGTGCGCTAGGCTCTCCCTGGGGCGGTGTCCACGCATCGGCGGGCGATGTGCTGCGCTTCCTAGACGCGTTTCTCCACCCGCACGGGGAGCTCTTTCGGCCGGAGGTCGCGCAGCTGATGGTCCAGAACCACAACCCCGAAGGGCTCAAGCCGCGCGGCCTTGGCTTTGATTTGGGCCTTGCGGGCACGGAGCGGAGCTTTGGCCACACCGGCTCCACGGGGACCCATGCCTGGGCCGACCCCGAGCGCGACTTGACCTGCGTGGTGCTCACCACCCTCCCGACCCGAGCGGTCACGCCGCACCCCACCCAGCTTGCCTCGGACTATATCGCGGCGATCTCGGCGACAATGGCATCCGTGGCAGCGACTGGGTCTGCGGCGGCGGTGATGGCCCGACCGACAACCAGGTAGTGTGCGCCCGCGGCAACGGCGGTGGCTGGGGTGGCGATGCGCTTTTGGTCCTGTGCGCCCACGCCCGCCGGCCGGATGCCGGGGATCACGGTCACAAAGTCTGGGCCACAGGTCGCGCGGATGGCATCGAGCTCTAGCGGGCTAGAGACCACCCCATCCAGGCCCGCCTCCTGCGCGAGAGCGGCGAGGTGGCTGACGTGCTTGCTCACGGGGCCGGTCACCCGCAGGTCCGAGGCGAGCGTGAGCTGGTCGATACTGGTCAGGACGGTCACCCCGATCAGCAGGGGCGGTGTCTCGCTCGTGGCGTGGGCGGCATCGCGGGCGGCCTCCATCATCGCCTTCCCCCCCGACGTGTGCACATTGACCATCCACACCCCACGCTTGGTGGCGGCGCGAATCGCCCCGGCGACTGTGTTGGGAATGTCATGGAACTTGGCATCGTAGAAGATGCGGTCGATCCCGGCGTCCTGGAGGCGTGCGAAGATATCAAATCCCGCCGCGTTCACCAGCTCCAGGCCCACTTTGACGCCGCCTACTTTCCCGGCAAGCTGCTGGGCAAGGGCGAGGGCGTCGTCGGCGGTATCGAAGTCGAGGGCGACTAAAACTCGGTCTTTTGGTTCGTTTATCATAGCTTATTCTTTGGTAAAAACTACCACACTCTGGTTGGGATAGAGCATGTCGATGGGGAGCGGCTGGACGGGCAGGCCATTGCTCTCGCGTGCTCCCAGCAGGGGCAAGGGGCGCACGAATGCCGTCTTGGTGGGGTAGCGCGCCGTGAGGGCGGCCAGATAGGCCAGCGCCTGTGGGTTTTGGGTGCGAAGCGCCGCCGCGTACTCAAACTCTGAGAGCACGACCGCATCGGGCTGGGTCTCGTCGAGCAGGGAGGCATCCCAGTCCCGGCCGTCGGGCACTGCAAAGAGCCGTAGCTTCGTCGATTTGTTGGCGGTGCCCTTTGCCATCAGCGGGGAAGGGTGCGCAAGCCCAGGATCGAGCGGTGGCGACCAGAACCACGGGCCACGGGCAAACCCCACCGACGTAGCGCCTCTTTTCATGAGGAACGCCGCGGCTTCGTCGCGCGGATCGGGGCCGGCCATCACGGAGCAGAGTGCGACCGAGAACGCCGCTGCGAGGAGGCCACCCACAGCGACCACGGGCCTCCACGGCAGGCTCGCCACCAGCCAGCAGAGTGCGGGCAGGAGCGGCAGGCAGTAGCGGAGATACTGGTTGGCCGAGACCGCGAGCAGGAGGAAGTAGGGCAGCACAAACGCCAGCAAGACAAGCTCGGTCTTGGTGCGGCTTGCCAGCGCCTTCCCGACTCCAAGAATCCAGAGCGGGCTTCCCAGCGCCGCGAGCAGTCCCAGAGTCGGCCAGTAGAGTGCGGCGAGCTGCCCGATAAAGTACTCCTCGCGCCCGTGCTTGAGCTCAAAGGAAAAGTCGGTCCAGAACTGGGAGAAGTTGATGGCGACGCCGGGGCAGCCGAGCAGAAAACCGAGTGCGGCACCAGCCAGTAGCAGCACCATGTTTTTGCCTCCCCCGGCTCGCTTAGGCTCGCCACCCTCTCCGGCTTCGCGAAGGGGGAAGATGGTAGTGGCAATACCGGTCAGCAGGACCAGGCCCGCGTTGTACTTGGTGGCCGCGGCGAGTCCCGCGAAGAGGCCGGCCCAGAAGAGCCTGGGGTTGGTGAGCGCCATGAGTAGGCTTGCCGTGACCCAGAACGTGGCGGGGACATCGACTGTGGCGAAGTGCCCGTGCTGGACCGCGAGCGGTGCAACCGCGTAGAGTGTCGCCGCGCTCAGGCCGACCTCGGGCTTTTCCAGGCGCTTGCCCAGGGCGATCAGCAAGCCGCACGTCCCGACTCCGTAGGCGACCGTCAGCAAGCGGGCGAGGAGCAGGCTGCCTGTGGTGGGAAAGCCGGTCGCCGCGCCGGTGGCGAGGAGCAGGAAGCGGTCGGTGAGGGTGGCGAGGGAGCCGTAGTTGTAGAAGCCGGTGTCGAGGAGATTTTGGCCGGGCTGGAGGGAGCCATAGCCCACGACCATGGACTCGTCGGGGTGGTAGGAGAAGGCATGACTCGCATCGGGGAGGCCCCAGGTGATCCCCCAGAGCCGCAGCACCAGCGCCAGCAAGAGAACCAGCAGGGGCAGGTAGCGGCGAAGCGAGGCAGGCATACAGCAGTCAGTATACCGTCCCTCGGTCACGGACAGCGCGGCAAAATCGTTGTATAAAGCATAGGAGAGACGACAATGAAACGACAGACGATTGTGATGCTAGCGACCGTGGTGGGCATGGGGGCCCTGGTGCCGGTGTGGGCACAGCGGGAGCGGGTTCGAGCCACCACCCCCGAGGCAATGGCGCGCGACCTAGGCGATGACCTACGGGAGGCGCGCGGTCTCCTGGATCGGGTCTTGCTGGCATCCCGTGGCACCGTGCGCGAAAACGGGGGCGCACGGGAGCGCGAGGTTCGCCGCGACGGAGACAGCGACCGCCGCCGCCTGGAGCTGCTCTTGGAGAGCTCGGAGCGCAATGCCCGGGACCTAGAGCGAGAGATCTCCCGCCTGCGGAACCAAGGCTACAGTCCGTCGCTGGACCGCTCTCGTGAGCGTCAGGCCATCCGTGACAGCGAGTTCGACCAGGTCCTTTTCTCGGTGCACCGGGCACGGACCGCGAGCGAGGAGATGCGGATCGTGCGGCAGCTGGCGGTGGGGCCGTGGATCAGTGTGGGACAGCTCCGGGAGCTGATCAAGGTGGTCGACCAGCCCAGGGATCAGGAAGAGACTGCCTTCCTGCTCTACACACGCCTCACCGATCCGGGACGCTTCTACACCGTCCGTGAGGTGTTCAAGTCGTCGGACTCCTGGGAGAATGTCTGCCGGCGCCTCGGAGTTCGGTAGGAAAATAAAAATAGCCCGCCGCAGTGTTTGCGGCGGGCTATTTTCCTTTGGAGTTAGAGCTGGAACGACTCGCCGACTTGGACGAGCCGGTTGTAAGAGGTCGTGCTTCGGCTGTAGTAGTGAGGACCATTCTCAACGACCTGCTTGGTGACGGTGATGGTTACCGGCTGGGGGGAGGTGCCCCACTGCGCTCGTACACGTCTAATCCCATGATCCCGTGTGATGGTGGCGGTACAGCCATCCCAAGAGAAGGTCTGCGACTCCGCAAGAGGAGCCAGGATGCTCGCGTTGGGGCCTTGGATAGTCAGTGTGCTTTGTGTCGGAGGGGCCTGCACAGCGACGGTGGCGTTCTTGTTGCAGTGCACGGTGCGCTGTGGGAGGCTGATCGCAGCCCAGATCGCGGTGGCGGTGACGACACCTGCGGCAGTCCAGAGAACAGATTTCTTCATCGGTAAACGCTCCTTTGCCGTATTCTACCGCCTGAATTTGTAACCTGCCGCAAGCAAGTGCTGTCCTAGTGTGCGAAGAGGGCAAGACAGGTGTCAGGAAAAGTTTTACGGACAGCGATTATTGGGCTGGTGGTGCTGGGGGGCGCGGGCTTTGGTTACTCCCGAATGCAGGCAAAGGCGACGGCCAAGCCGGAACTGGGGCGGCTCGTGACCGCCAAGACCGGGGCGATCGCTATCAAGGTCTCGGAGACGGGGACCTTGGAGCCGGTGACCAAGGTCGATGTGAAGTCGCGGGTCGGGGGACGCTTGCTCAAGATCTTTGTTAGGCCCGGCGACCGCGTGGGCGTGGGCGCTCCCCTGGCGACAGTCGATCCCACGGAGGTCTCTCGCCAGGTCGCCAGTGTGCAGGCGCAGCTCCAGGCCAGCCAGGCGGGGCTTGCCCAGTCGCGGGAGAACTACCAGCTCTCCCTCCAGACCACGGCGCTCGCGGTCCGGCGCGCGGAGGTCGGGCTGGAGAACGCCAAGGTCAGCCTGCGCGAGGCGGGGGTGAATGTTAAAGACGCCGAGGTGGGCCTTCGGGATGCCGAGGTCGCGCTGGACAATGCCAAGGTGGGGATTGTCCAGGCCCAGACCCGTGTTGACCAGGCATCGGCCCCGACCCGCTCTCAGGACATCCAGCAGGCCGAGCAGAGTGTCCGGCGCATCAAGGCCCAGATCGCCGATGCCAACCGGACTCTGGAGCGCCGCAAGCTCTTGCTGGAGAAGGGCTACATCTCCCAGCAGGAGGTGGACTCCGCACGCACCCAGATCGATCTCGCGGAGGCCGATCTGGCCAGTGCCCAGCAGCGGGTCGAGCTCCTCAAGGAGGGGCCGCGCAAGGAAGATATCGCCCCCACCCAGATCGGGGTGGACACGGCCAAGATGGCGGTGGAGTCGGCCAAGATTCGGGTCGAGACCGCCAAGGTGCGTGTCGAGCAGTCGAAGGTGCGCTACAACCAGGCACAAGTCGCGCTCAAGACCGCCGAGGTCCAGCTCGCTACCGAGCGTGCTAATGCGCGCCAGGCGCAGGTGCGGAGTAAGGATATCCTGCGCTCCCAGGCCGATGTCGCCCAGAGCGAGAACCGCCTCGCGGAGCAGTCCGTACAGCTCAAGGAGACCCGCATTGTCGCCCCGATCGCGGGCGAGGTGACCGGCAAGTACCTGGAAGAGGGGGAGCTGGTCGCCTCGGCCACGGCGGGGTTTGCCCAAGGCGCGGCGATTGTCACGATCGCGGATCTGGCCAAGATGCAGGTGAAGGTCAATGTGAATGAGGTCGATGTCTCCCGGCTCTCGGTGGGGCTGCCCGTGGAGATTCGTGTGGACGGCATTCAAGAGGGGACCTTTCATGGCCGAGTCGTCTCGCTTGCGCCCGCCTCGCTCACCAGCACCCAGCAAGGCACCAGTGCCAGCGCCAGCGGCAACATTGTCCGCTTTGAAGTCAAGATCGCGGTCACGGAGCACGACAGGCGGCTGCGCCCCGGCATGACCGCCAACGTGGATATCCTGCTCAATAAGAAAGACAATGTTGTGGTTCTGCCCGCCGAGGCGCTCCGTCCGGGAAACAAAGTGGTGGTCGTGACGGGAACCGGGAAGAAAGCTGCGAAAGAAGAGCGGCAGGTGACGCTTGGCCTCAAGGACGATGCCCGGGTCGAGATTCTCTCGGGCCTCAAGCCGGGCGATCAGGTGGAGGTTCCGAAATTGGATGCCAAGGACCGGAGAACCATCAAGATGGATGGCCCGCAAGGTTAGGTAAAATTGCCTATTCGTGAGCGTTTTGCTCTTTACTCCTCGTGAAAAGTTTAGTGAGCTCTGTTGAGAAAGTTTCACGAGGAGAAGTTTAGCGTTTTATTCTAGAATGTAGACAAATAGAATCTCTCTTGTTGCATGGAGATTTGAAAATTTGAACTGCTGTCAGGCTATCCTCGTAAATACTGTTTTTCGTGTTTTGTGTGTGTTTTTTGCTGGTATGATATTATCGGGATTGTGATCTTGTTTTGGTTATAGTATTGTGTAGATTTTGGATTGGTTTTGATTGATGGTTTGTTTGTGGGCGTATTGTATGTTTTTGGTTTTTTATTAAGTGTTTTGTACTGTCTGTTTTTGCTTGTTTATGTTTTTGTAATTGAGTTGTATATTCATAATTTATTTTGATTAGGATGCTCGCAGGATATGGAATAGCGGAAATAAATCTTTTGATCTTGATAAATAAACGGATTTCTATGTGCTATAATCCTCCAATCACATAGGGCGGTAATAATCATGAGACAAAAAGACAAACTCGCATCGCTTACTCTCTTGGGGCTCACTAGTCTGTTTGGGGTTTCTTCTGCTGCCCACGCGCAGCTGATCGCGGCGGACGCCTACCCGATTGGTAGTAACCTCGCCAACGGGGAGTATCCCGCAAATACCGCACTGAGTAACAATACCGGTGTGCTCACGGGGCTGGCGACGATTGGGTTCCAGTCCGGGCGGTACGCTGGGGGAACCGGAACCGCCCAGTTCGCTGCGACATCGTCGGGGCTGAACTACGCTCCTCTGAACGCGAGCAGCTCCGCCAGTGGGAAGGTCACGTACTCGGCAACAGGCCTCGACAATACCGTGCGCTCTACGGCACGGAACCTCGCACCCGCCGCTCCCTCCAGCTCCACCTACTGGATGAGTATTCTCCTCAACCGCGGCGCGGTGCCCGCGACCACCGGGCGCAACTATGTCATGGCAGGCTTCGGGGGGACGGCTGCTCCCACGCTGGCGAGTGAGGTCGCCGGAGCGGCGACCGGCCCAGGGCTCTTTGTGGGCTACTCGGGTGATGTGGGAAACCTGGCGATTCGCTACCGGGACAATGGAGGCACGGCGGCTTGGCAGGAGACGGTGCTGGCCTCGGGGGCGGGGACTGCTCTCGATAATATCACGAACGCCGTGGTAGTGAAGATCCAGGTCAACACCGCAGGCATCACCGACTCTGTCTCTTGGTGGCTCAACCCCACGGACTTCACCGACGAGACCACCTTGGGAACGTCGAGTGCCAGCACCGGCACGATCGCCAACGCCAATGTCCTCTCCTCCAATACCGACTTGGTCCGGCTAAACTACGCCTCGCGCAACTGGAATGGAAGCGCTTTCTTCGATGAGCTTCGCCTCTCCCAGGATCTCTTTGGCCTCGGGGGCGGCATTGCCGGGGTGGTGCCGGAGCCAGGGACCCTGGCGTTCGGTCTGCTGGGCCTGGGAGCCCTCGCCCTTGGTGCTCGCCGCCGTCGCTGAGCCCCAGGAAAAGAAAGAGGCCGCCCGCCGGATCTTCCGGCGGGCGGCCTCTTTTTGCGTTGTGTGGCTAGCGCGTCTGCTTGCGGCGCAGGCCCAGCCCGACGCCCAGCCCGAGGGCGCACAGCGCTAGGGTTCCCGGCTCCGGAGCCACCGAGCCCGCGCTCGCGCCGACCGAGAAGATATAGAGCTGCTTGTTGGAGAAGTCGCTCACCGCCAGGGTCTTGCTGACAGAGTCGTAGGAGAAGTCGTAGGACCCGACACCCACCGTTGCCACCGGGTCGATCCCCGTGAAGGCCAGCGTGAGCGCCGTTCCTGTGGTGGTGTAGGCCTGCAGAACCGTCCCCAGCTGCTGGCCGCTGGCTCCACTGGCTCGGTTGTTGACCAGCAGGAAGTTGCCCGTGGCGCTGTTATTGACAAAGGCGATGTTCTGGCTGTCCACCGCGGTCGCGCCCACACTCGCTACCAGGGTCGTGCTGGCGTTGCCGGAGAAGCCGTTGTTGCTCGTGCGGGTCGCCTTGCCGATCCGGTTGCTCTCCCGGGTGTAGAGATCGCCGGTTGCCGGGTCGAAGGCCAGATCCCGCCAGGTGGTGCTGGTGGGGGAGAAGTTGATGATCGCATCGGCGTTGCCTCCCGTGCCGCCGTTGAGGTACGCCCCGGTGGTCGGATTGACCACGAAGCGCCGCCCCGAGCCGATCGAGAGGAACGCCGCCCCCCCCGCGTTGGTTCCCGTGCCGTTGAAGCCCGGATCGAAGGCCGTGCCGTTGCCACGCTTGGCAGAGTCGTTGCCTCCGGCCGCATCCCCGAGTGCCCAGAGCTGTGTCCCTGTGCTTCCGGTGAAGGCACGGATCGAGCTGGCATTGTTCGCACCGTTGTCCAGGGAGGCGATCAGGGTTCCGCTACTATTGACCGAGAGGCTGGAGATTCCGCGGGTATTGCTGGTGCTGAAGGTGCCAAAGCTCGTCCCGACGGTCGGCGAGGTCAGGACATTGGCGACCGGGACGATAAACGTGTTGGCCGCCGCCCCCGAGTTGTTGTAGACCCCGACCCAGGCATTGGTGCCGTCCCAGGCCACCGCCGAGGGCTGGATCCCATTGCCCATCGCGCCCGTGAGGCTGACACTAGTCAGAAGAGAGAGCTGCACTTGTGCGCTCGCCGGGAGAGTGGCCGCACAGACGAGAACCAGGGGTAAGATAAGTCGCTTCATTTTTTGATTCTACCTACTCCTACTGAGGCGATACTATAGCTCTATGAAATTATCTCCCTGGGTTTACCTGTTTTTGTTAGCCTCGGGCTGTGAGGGGCCACGCGAGAAGCCCAAGCCTCTGGAGATCAAGCTCCCCGCCGCGAGCCCGACCCCTGCTTCGACAGTCGTCCTCTACGCCGATATCTTCCGCCGGCGCCTCGTCCCCCCCGGAACCGACACCAATGTCGATCGGGTCGAGACCGAGCTGGCGAAACACCCTAAAGACCCCAAGGCACTTAAAGCCGTCGGGCTGGCCTACTACGCCGCCGGGGGCTACGAAGCCGCGATCAAGCGCCTCACCGGCCTCGAAGACCCCGAGGCCCAGCTCTATCTCGGCTACTCGCAGATGGCACTGGGAAATCACACCGAAGCACTAGCCGCGCTGGGGAAGCTCACCCCCAATACTGCCGGCCTCACCGAGAAACAGCTGGGGCAGGCGCTTCTCGAGCAGGGAAATATCTACTTCCAGGCGCTGAAAAAAGACGACAAGGCCGAGGCATGGTACCGCATCGCACTTCGGTACGACTCTTCCGGGGAAGCCACCTTGGCCCTAGGACTCCTAAAAGCCAGCCAGGGCAAGACTGGGGAGGCGCAGAAGAGCCTGGTGAAGGCAAGCGAGACACTCCCTGCAGGGAAGCTGCGTGCGGCGGCGTTTGCGGCGCTAGGGCGGCTGGAGAGCGATCCGGCAAAGGCGCGCGCTTGGTACGATAAGACCCGAAAGGACGACCCGGAGAACCCATGGCTCAAGAAGCTTGCACAGTAGTTGCCCTCCGGCTCACACCGGGGCAGGATCTGAAGCAAGCGCTGGTCGCCCTGAGCCAGCGCGAGGGGATCGGCGCGGCGTGCGTGCTGACTTGTGTGGGGAGCCTGAGCACGGCGAACCTGCGCTACGCGGGCAAGTCCGAGGGGGCGACTCTGGAGCGGCCTCTGGAAATCCTCAGCCTTGTCGGAACCCTGGGGCGCGGTGGGGTTCACTTGCACCTCACGGTCGCCGATGAGCAGGGGCAGACCCTGGGGGGACATCTCCTCGACGGCTGCTTAGTGCGCACGACCGCGGAGCTGGTTCTGGGAGTCCTGCCCGGTGTGATCTTCGACCGCGAGCCCGACCCCGAGACAGGCTATCTTGAGCTGGTGGTGCGCTCTGAGCCCTGACGCGCGGCTCGACGAGGCCATCACGCTAATCGCGACGGTGCCCGGCTACGAGGCAGTCGCGGCGCACCTGCGGCGCTGCACGATCCGCTATGTCCCGACTCTGGAGGACCGGGGGCAGGTGACGCGCTTTACCGGCGTGATCCTGATTGGCCCCGAGGCGCTCTACCAAGGCGTGGTTGGGTTGGCGGAGACTCTGGTCCACGAGGAGTACCACACGCGCCAGCATCCCCTGCTCAAGACCCACTCGTTCTGGAGCGGGGTCTTTACCCGCACCGATGTCATGGCCCGCTACGAGCGCCCGGCCTACCAAGCGGCCGCGGACTTTCTGGATTCCCTTGCACGCACGCACCCGGAGCACGCCGAGGAAGCCCAGGCGGAGGCGGAGCTGGTACGCGCGAGCTACACAAGTCTCTATGGGCTTGACCCCTGACCACTGCGTGATAAAATCAGTTCCTGTGCGAGCCGTACTACAGAGAGTGACCGAGGCATCGGTATCCGTGGAGGGCGAGGTTGTCGGTCAGATCGGCTCCGGTCTGCTGGTCCTGCTGGGGGTCGCCGAGGGCGATACCGACACGGACGCCGAGACAATCGCTACCAAGATCGCCGAGATTCGCCTCTTTCCCCCCGAGGGAGAAGCCAGTGGCATGGAGCGCTCGGTGACGGAGACGGCGGGCGCGGTGCTGGTGGTCTCACAGTTTACGCTGATGGGGGACTGCCGCAAGGGACGACGCCCAAGCTGGCTTGCCGCCGCCCGCCCCGACGAGGGCAAGCGGCTCTATGAGCGCGTGGTAGCCGCCCTTCAAGCACGCGGGGTTCCCACCCAGACCGGCACCTTTCGCACCCACATGCAGGTGCAGCTCACAAACGATGGCCCGGTGACGATCTTGCTGGACAGCAGGAAGGCATTCTGAGAACAAATGGACGAACGCGACGACGACCTGGCACCTGTGGCGGAAGAAAATGCCGCTCCGACATCGGGCGAGGCCGGGCACGAAGAGCCCGATGACGATGTCCGAGACAGCGATCCCTACTCCACGCTCTCGGGCGACGAGGACGAGGCACAGCCCACCGCACAGCTCCTCTCCGAGCAAGGGGAGAAGCGCCTCGATGAGGGCAATATCGGGGAGGCACTGGACAAGTACCGGGGAGCGGTTCGCGCTGCCCGCAAGACGGGCGAGGATGAGAGCGACCACCGGGTGAACTTGGGCGATGCCTACGCCTACTCCGGTCAGGGCCTCAACGCCTTTCGTCAGTACAAGCGCGCCATCAAGCTCTCTCCCCGCAAGGCCGAGCCGCACTTCTCGATGGGCGAGCTCTACCACCGCTACGGCCGCCTCCCCAGCGCGGTCCATGAGTACCGCACCGCCCTCCAGTTCGCCCCCGACAATGCCTGGTACCGCTACCGCCTGAGCGAGGCCCTGCTCCAGATGGGCGATCTCCCCGCCGCGATCGCGGAGCTGGAGGAGACCGTCAAGCTCAAGCCCCAGGACGGCTTCTACCACTTCTGGCTCGGCGATCTCTACGGCCGTGCGGAGCGCTTCGATGAGGCCATCCGGGAGCTGCAGCAAGCGACTCTCTTTGCGCCCTACGATGCCTACTACAATGTCCGGCTGGGCGCGTTTTACCGCCGCCGCAAGATGTACCGGGACGCCGCGCTCGCGGTACGCCAGGCCCTGCGCCTCGCGCCGAAGAACGCGCCCTACCACTGCCTCCTCGCCGATCTCTACTCCGACCTACGCCTCGACGACTACGCCGTGCACCACTACCAAGCCGCCGGGATGCTCGACGACTACGACACCGAGCAGCTCCACCGCCTGCGGGTCTACGCCGGGATTGAGAGCGAGGACCTGCTTGCTCTCGAAGCCTTCGAGCTCGACGCCAACGGCGACTTCGCCATGCCCTCCGACCGGGAGTAGGGGATCGTTAGATCGTTCGCGTTTAGATCGCTCCCAGGAACGCACCCAAGGGGTACCCGGTCTTGCTGTCCTCGTGCCTCGGACACAAAGGGCTGCGCCCATAATTCGGTATGGCCGGAGGCCTTCGTGTCGGAGCTTGCGACGACAGCGAGACGCCCCGCTCCAACCGGGGCGAGCTACTTCGCCGTCACGCTCGCTTCTGTCTTGGTCGCCACACGGCCTTTGTCGTCGGTGACGATAGCGGTGATTTTGTGGGGGCCGGGGGAGAGCGTGAGTGTTGCCTCGCGACCGCCAGGCTCGGTGGCGGAGGCGGCGTCTTTACCGTCCACTTGGTAGGTCACCCGGAACGACTCGGCGTAGCAGCGCGCCCACGACGAGACCCGGAGCGTGCCGCTCGGAACCGTGAGGCCGGTCGCAGGAATCGGAACCGTGGTCGCCACTTTGGCCGTCGCGCCGATACGGGAGAGGAAGTAGTCCGACGCAATCGCCCGCTTGTAGCCCGCCAAGACCTCGTCGGAGTCGGTCACCGAGTAGTTGTTGAGCTGGCGGCCCGGTGTGGCGTACTTTAGGTTGTCCATGTCGAAGATATCGACCAGCTTCACGCGCGGGTAGAGGCGCGGCAATGAGGCGTAGAGCTCGTTGATCTTCTTGCTGGCCCAGGCGCTCCGGTCCTTGCCATCGGCCTTGGAGAGGTGGGACGCGCCAAACTCACAGATCGCGATAGGCTTCTTGGGGGCGTAGGTCGCGTAGACATACTTGAGGTAGTCCGCCGGGTTGTCCGCCATCCCCGAGCGCTTGGGATCGTTGTCGTAGAACGGGACCGAGTAGAAATTAATGCCCACCCAGTCGACATAGGCATCGCCGGGGTAGAACTTGGTGATGTTCTTCTCTGGGATCACATTGACACACCAGACCATCGCCACATTGGGCGCAATCTGGGCAAAGACCTGCCGCACGAGCTGCCACTTGACGATATAGTCAGCCGCGTTGGCATCGCCGCCGTAGCGGGTCCAGTCGCCGTTCATCTCCGAGGCGTAGCGCAGAAAGATCGGGCAGTCTGCCTCGGCGGCGTCTTGGGCGAACTGGCGCAGGTAGGTATCTTGCTTGACCACTTGCAGGCCATCGTTGGGCTCCCAGGCGATATGCGGCGCGACCCCTTGTTCTTTGAGCCGCGCGACCCACTTCTTAGGAAACGGCCGTCCGTAGCTGACATAACAAAAGACACTCGCGTGCTTCTTGCCGGTCTTCTCCCCAAAGGCCGCCGGGTCCTCGTGGCTCTGGAAGTTCTCGTCCTGAAACGTAGTGCCCAGGCGCTCGTCGCGGTCGATAAAGCCCCCGAGGTAGCACCCGTAGGGCGGCTCCCACTTGGCTAGTGGCGACATAATCTTGGGCGCGACCGTCGGCAGGTGGGCAAAGAGCTGGACGCTGCTAGAGATGCGGGCCGCCTTGCCCTCCTCGACACGCGCCCCCTCGGTATCCCCGTTCTTGCGGTAGATCGCGGCCTCTTTGCGGTAGGCGTCTGCCGCCTCCGCGAACTTCCCCGCCTTCTCCAGCGCTTCCGCACGACGACGCCACTCAGCAGCAGATTGCATGGGGCTATTTTACTCTCTTGTACGCCCTGACAACAAGTGTCTGGGCTTAAGAGGGCGACGCTCGCCTTCGCGAGCAGTAGATTCGCTTGGGCACGAAGGTGCCCGTCGCCCTCTTAAGCCCGAACCCTTGTGGTTCGGGTAACGCGTGACAGTGATAAAATACGTCCATGTCTGCCGACTTTCGGGCACATCTTGCCCAGCGTATTCTCCTCATCGACGGTTCCTACGGGGTGCTTCTCCAGAAAAAGGGACTCGAAGAAGCCGACTTCCGGGGGGAGCGCTTCAAGGACCACCCGAAGGATGTCAAGAACAATCCCGACCTGCTCAACCTCACCCAGCCCCAGATTGTTGCGGAGACCCACCAGGCCTATATCGATGCGGGCGCGGAGCTGATTGAGACCAACACCTTCACGGCGACCACGATCTCCCAAGAAGACTATGGTCTCCAGGACTGGGCTGATGAGATGAGCCTGGAGGGGGCGCGTATCTGCCGCCAAGTCGTGGATGCGGCGATCGCAAAAGACGGCAAGCCTCGCTGGGTGGCGGGCTCGATTGGGCCGCTGAATAGAAGCGCATCGGTGGTGGTGGACGCCGACCGACCGGCGTACCGCAATGTCAGCTGGGACGAGCTGGTGGAGACCTACAGCCGCCAGACGCGGGCGCTGATCGACGGCGGCGTGGACGTGCTGCTCTGTGAGACGACCTTCGATACGCTGAACCTAAAAGCCGCGCTCTTTGCGATTGGCGAGCTACTGACGGAGCTGGGGCGCGATATTCCCGTGATGGCGTCGTGCTTTGTCGATCTGGCGGGAGGCAACCTCTCGGGGCAGGATATCGAGGCGCTCTGGTACTCGATTCGCCACTTCCCGCTCACTGCCGTGGGCCTAAACTGCTCGCTCGGTCCTAAAGAGATGCGCCCGATTCTGGCGCGCCTCGCCGAGCTGGCCGATATCCCGATTATCGCCTACCCCAACGCCGGCCTTCCCGATGCGCTCTCGGAGACGGGCTTTCCCGAGACGCCGGAGACCATGGGGCCGCTGCTGCGCGAGTGGGCCGAGGCGGGGCTGGTCAATATTATCGGCGGGTGCTGTGGCAACTCTCCCGCGCACATCAAGGCAATCGGCGAGGCGGTCAAGGGACTCCCACCGCGCGTCGTGCCGACAGTCGAGCCGTACCTTCGCCTCGCGGGAACCCTGCCATTTGTCGTGCGCCCGGAGACCAACTTTGTCAATATCGGGGAGCGCTGCAATGTCGCGGGCTCGTCGAAGTTCCTCAAGCTCATCCAAGAGGAGAAGTTCGAGGACGCGCTGAGTGTGGCCCTAGAGCAAGTGGACAACGGCGCTCAGGTGATCGACATCTGCTTCGACGACCAGGGGATGCTGGACCGTGAGGCGTGCATGACCCACTTCCTCAAGCTGATCCAGGCCGAGCCCGGGATCAATAAAGTCCCCCTGATGATCGACTCGTCGCGCTGGGAAGTGGTTGAAGCGGGCCTCAAGTGCAGCGTTGGCAAGTCCATCGCTAACTCGATTGCGATAAAAGATGATGTTGAGAAGTTTAAACGTCAGGCTCGTTTACTCAAGCAGTATGGTGCAGCAGCTGTGGTTATGGCGTTTGATGAAGTAGGGCAGGCAGATACCTACGAGCGCAAAATCGAAGTCTGTGAGCGTGCTTATCGAATCCTTGTTGATGAAGTTGGCTTTCCGCCTGAGGACATTATCTTCGACCCGAATATCCTCGTCGTGGGAACGGGAATGGAGGAGCACGCCAACTACGGGGTGGACTTTATCAAGACGGTCAGCTGGATCAAGGCCAATCTCCCGGGCGCAAAAGTCAGCGGCGGCGTCAGTAATCTCTCGTTCTCGTTCCGGGGAAACAATGTGGTGCGCGAGGCGATGCACTCGGCGTTTCTCTACCACGCGATCCAAGCGGGGATGGACATGGGGATTGTCAACGCGGGCCAGCTTCCGGTCTACGAGGACATTCCCAAGGAGCTGCTGGAGCATGTGGAGGACGTGATCTTCAACCGCCGCCCCGATGCCACCGAGCGCCTCCTCACCCTCGCGGAGACGGTCAAGGGCAAGGGCAAGAAAGCCGCGGGCGCCGACGATGCCTGGCGAAGTGGCACGGTGGAGGAGCGGCTGCAGCACGCGCTCCTCAAGGGGCTGACCGACTATATCGAGGCCGACACGCTCGAAGCGCTCGCAAAGTACCAGCGCCCACTGCTGGTGATCGAGGGGCCGCTGATGGACGGCATGAACGTCGTGGGCGATCTCTTTGGGGCGGGGAAGATGTTCCTGCCGCAGGTGGTGAAGTCCGCGCGCGTGATGAAGCGCTCCGTCGCGGTGCTGACACCGTACTTGGAGGCCGAGAAAGCCCAGAACGCGACTGGCAGCCAGGGCAAGATGCTGATCGCGACCGTCAAGGGCGATGTGCACGATATCGGCAAGAATATTGTCGGGGTGGTGGTCTCTTGCAACAACTACGAGGTGATCGACATGGGGGTCATGGTGCCCTGCGACAAGATCCTCGACAAGGCGCGCGAGATCGGGGCGGATGTGATCGGGCTCTCGGGGCTCATCACACCCTCGCTCGATGAGATGATCCATGTGGCAAAAGAGATGACCCGCCAGGGCTTTGATATCCCGCTGCTGATCGGGGGCGCGACCACGAGCCGCCTGCACACGGCGGTGAAGATCGCCCCGCACTATGCCAAGACGGTCCACGTGCTCGATGCCAGCCGCGCGGTCGGGGTACTCCAGAATCTCATCGGGGCCGAGAGCGATGCCTACCTGGCCGAGAATACCGCGATGCAAGAGGCCGCCCGCGCCCAGCACGCCCAGCGCCAGCAGAAGACTGTTCTGCTGTCGCTGGAGAAGGCGCGCGAGAACCGCTGGAGAGCGACTCGGCCCTACACGCCGCCCACACCCAGCTTCACCGGTGTCCGCGTGCTCGACAATATCCCCCTCGCTGAGCTGGTTCCCTTTATCGACTGGACCCCGTTCTTTATCTCCTGGGAGCTCCACGGCAAGTACCCGGCGATCTTCGACGACGAGATTGTCGGCACGGAGGCGCGCAAGCTCTTCGCCGATGCCCAGGCGATGCTCCAGCAGGTGGTCGCCGAGGAGTGGATCGGGGCCCGCGCGGTCTACGGCTTCTTCCCCGCAACGCCAGTGGGGGACGATATTGTTTTGGTTTCCCCCCTAACCCCCGCCGAGCGGGGGGACAATAAGGAAACTGATTCCCTGAATCCCCCCCGCCGGGCGGGGGATGGGGGGGAGGTTCGTCTCCACTCCCTGCGCCAGCAGAGCGAGAAGCGGGCGGGGGAGCCCAACCGCTGCTTGACCGATTTTCTCGCGCCTGAGGGAGACCACCTTGGGGCCTTTGCGGTCACGGCAGGAATCGGGATGGCCGAGCGGGTCGAGGCGTTCAAGGCCGCCGGCGATGACTACAGCGCGATCCTGCTCGAAGCGCTCGCGGATCGGTTCGCGGAGGCGACCGCCGAGTGGCTACACTCCCGCGCACGCCGCGAGTGGGGCTTTGGCGATAGCCTGACCAGCGAGCAGCTCATTAAGGAAGAGTACCAGGGAATTCGCCCCGCGCCGGGTTACCCCGCCTGCCCGGACCACACGGAGAAAATCACGCTCTTCTCGCTGCTTCAGCCCGAGCGCATCGGCATGACGCTCACCGAGAGCATGGCCATGTACCCGGCATCGTCGGTCTCCGGCTGGTACTTCGCCCACCCCGAGAGCGACTACTTCGCGGTCGGCAAGATCGACCGTGACCAAGTGGCCGACTACGCCCAGCGCAAGGGCTGGACCCTCGCCGAGGCTGAGCGCTGGCTCGCTCCAGCATTGGGGTATGAGCCGGAGACCATCAAGTAGGCGATGCACAAATTTTTTACTTCCTGTGATCGCCCTCGACGGTAAACCTCGGGGCTTTGGGGCCTTTGGTCGCCTCCTCGTGCCTCGTCGGTATTGTGAGCCTTGTCGGTACAAGAGAATTCCGAGCGAAGCGAGGCGGCGGAGGTACGACGCCCTACAGCCCGACGATTTCCGTCGAGGCCAGTCCTTCCCTCTTTTCTCCTACAGCAGTTTTAAGCTAAAATACGCGCTGTAGGAGGAGAGTAGAGATGAGTAGTGGACTCCAGCCGCTTGGGGGCGGCCTAACACCAATGGGCGGTGGGGAAGAGAAGAAAGAGACACCCCCCGCGCCCCCCGCAGCCCCAGCACCCACGGGCCCTGTCACCCCACCCGGAGCGCCCCGGACTGCCGTGCCCGCGCCCAATACCCGGGACTTTTACCGCGACGAAGAAGACGCAGGGCGGCGGCGCCTTCCCTGGCTGATCGGGGCCGGCGTTTTGGTTGCCGCGTCGATCGTTTTCGCGCTACTGCGACCCCTGGGCCCCGCCGCACTTCCCACCGGCACGACCCCGTTTCTTGCGGCGGACCAGGCATTTGCTTGCGACATCCCCACCAACTGGGACAAGACTCCCCTGGGAACCGCCGCGGAGGGAGGCCAGACCACCACGAGCCCGGGTGTCCGTGTCACCTCCGGCGGCGGGACGATGGAGGTGACCTTTAGCACGGTTCGTGGCCTGATGACGGGCCAGCTTCTCTTTGGGAATGAGCTGACCCCGGGCTCCATGCAGGGGCAGTCCAATGCCCTCGCGGTCGCAAATCTCCAGAAAAAAGGGGTACGGAAGCGCCTTGCCGGCTACCAAGAGACCAAGCAGCCCGCCTGTCCCAGCGGCATGGGGGCGATGATTATCGGGGAGAGCAAGACCTTTGTCGCCGATGCGGTCTTGTACGAGTTCACGGCGCAAGGAGCAGGCCTGCACCAGCGGGGGGCGATCCATGGCTACCGCGCAGTGGTGGCAGGAGCGACCCTGATCGGTGCGGTGCTCTGCTGGTGCGATGAGAGCGACTGGCCCAAGCTCAAGCCAGAGTTTCTGAAGTTCATCGGCAGTATCAAAGAGGCTCGGCCCAGCCAGCCCAAGAGCATGCTCGGGACCTCCGGTTCGCTGGGGGGCGGCGGGTATTGAGAGCAGGAGTCGCGCTCGCCGATATCACGCCACCGGTGGGGACGCGCCTATCGGGGTTCGCGGGGCGGCCCGTGCCGGGGTTTGTGAGCACGGGAGTCCGCGACCCGCTTCGTGCGACCGTGCTCTGGATAGACGGAGCGCTGATTGTCGCGCTGGACACCATTGGGCTCACGCCGCGTGATGACGGAGCGCTGCGCCGACGGCTAGCCCGCGCCGTGGGGTGTGCGCCGGAGGCCGTGCTCATCGCCTGTAGCCACACGCACTCGGGTGCGGCCACGATGACGATTCGGGCGACGGGCGACAAGGAAGTGGCTTGGACGCGTGAGCTCTTTCGGCGGGTCGAGATGGCGGCTAAGGAGGCGAAGGCGAGCGCCAGGTCCCTGGTTGAGGCGCGTTTGGGAGAGGCGAGCTGCGATGCGGCGATCAACCGCCGCCGCGCTGAGGGGCCACGGGATGCACGGGTTCGGACACTGCAGCTACAGACCGACAGCGGCCCCCTGGTGACCCTGGTGCACTTTGCCTGCCACCCAGTCGCGCTGGGGAACCAGAACACCCTGCTCTCCGCCGACTGGGTCGCGAGCCTGCGGGAGCACGCCGAGCCCGCTCTAGGCTGTCCGACTCTCTTTCTGCAGGGCTGCTGCGGCGACATCAACCCTCGTTTTGGCACCAGCCGCGGCGAGAGTGAGGCAGCTCGGGTCGGCAAGGAGGTCGCGGAGGCCGTGCTTGCTGCTGCGACGGCCAGCGAGCGCGTCGCGCTGACTGCCCCCGTTGCGGTCCACCGCCGCGCCCGCCTGCCCCTCCACCCCTATCCCGACCACGCAACACTCGCCGAGCGGGAGCAGGAGGCGCAGGAGAGGCTCGCCGCACTCGGGCGCTCGGATATCGACCAGGGCTTTCTGGAGTGGATCGCCGCCGTGCGAAAAAAGCCCGAGCGCCGCTTCGCTAGCGCCACAGTCTCGCAGCTTGCACTGGGGCCGCTTACCCTTGTCGGGCTGCCGGGGGAGATCTTCACCGAGATCGGGCAGGCGCTTGAGACCGATGCGTGGCCGGTTGGGTTTGCCAATGGAAATCTCGGCTACCTCTACCCGGACAGCGCCTTCGACGAAGGCGGCTACGAGGTGACCCTGGCCTACAAGCTCTACGGCGAGCAGCAGGCCGGGCGAGGGACCGCGCAGGCGCTTATTCGTGCGGCGCAAACATCCCGCGGACATACTCCAGGTACGCCGCATCGTCGGTGATGGCTTTTCCTGGGGAGTCGGAGAGCTTGACCACGGGTTGACCGTTGAGGCGCACGAGCTTGAGGACGATCTGAAGCGCCTTGTCGCCCAGGTCGTTGCTCAGGTCCGTGCCGATCCCGAAGATCGTCCGAATCCGCCCGTCGAAGCGCTCCGCAAGGGCGATCGCCTTGGGGATATTCAGGCCATCGGAGAAGACCGCAGTCTTGGCACGGGCATCGACCCCCAGGGCCTCGTAGTGTGCCAGGAGCCTCTCGCCCCACGCCGCCGGGTCGCCCGAGTCGTGCCGGCAGCCGTCGTAGGCCTTGGCAAAGAGCCGGTCGAAGTCGGCAAGAAACGCATCGAAGCCAAAGACATCCGAGAGCGCGATTCCCAGGTCCCCGCGGTAGAACTGCATCCACTCCTCCAGCATGAGCTTCTGGGACTGGAGCAGGGGGGCCAGTGCCTGCCCCGCTTGCAGAAACTCATGGGCCATGGTCCCAAAAGGCTTGAGCCCAAGCTTGTGGGCCAGGTGCACATTGCTCGTCCCGATCAGGTGGGGGGCCAGCCGCGCGGTGACACGCTCTTGCCACGCCTGGGAGTACCGCCGCCGCGTCCCAAACTCCATGACATTGAGGGGAACTGCGGCGCTTGTTAGCTGTCCTAGCTTCTCCTCCAAGCGTCGTAGCCCCTCTGCCTCGCGCTCGGGCGTGAGCGGAAAGTGGTGCCGCGACCAGACCTCGTTGATGGTGGCCAGCACGGGGACCTCAAAGAGAATGGTCGCCAGCCACGGCCCTCGGATACGGAGCGCGAAGCCCCCCTCCGTGGTGAGCTCAATCTGGCGCGGATCGAGCGTGACATGCTCCAGAAAGTCCACAAACTCCGGGCGAAGGTAGCGGATCGAGCGCAAGAACGCTGCCTCGTCGGGCTGGAGCCGGAGCGTGGCGAGCTTGTCGAGCTCCGCGCGAATCTCGGCGGCAAAGGGGGCCAGGTCGGCGTCTTTGGTGCGGCACTGGAACGCATACTCGGCCTGCGCCTGGGGAAAGCGTCCCCAGACCACCTGCATCATGGTGAACTTGTAGAGATCGGTATCTAAAAGCGATGTTATCATCTTGATTTTGTCGGGCAATGAGTCGGGCAATAAATTACCCGCCTTCGGAAAAGGGAGCGTCCCGAGGACGCAGAGAGTATAAGGATTTTTTGCGTCCTCGGGACGCTCCTTGCTTCTGCCGGGGATTTTAACCTCCGGTAATTTTTGCCCCCACGGCGGTGAGCTCGCTGAGGAAAGTGCTTTGCAGGGCCTCGAAGCCAGGGACCGGCGAGAAGCAATCGGTGAGGAGCGTGAGTTTCTGCGCCGGGATGCCGTGGGCGACCAAATCCCGCACCGTGTTGGCAACACAGTGGCTGCCCGCTTCGCCACAGACCAGGATCTCATCGGCCTCTTGGAGCGCCGAGAGCAGCGCTTGGTTGGGCAGAGTCGCCGGGTCGCTCGGGTCGGGGACATCGGCGGCGATTGCGCTGTAGTGCTCGGTGAAGGGGTTCTCGCCCTTGCGGACATAGTCCACGCTCTGGCCCGTGCGCGCCTCCCAGTCGCAGAGCGCGGCAAAGAGCTCGGCGGCGACCGCATGGCCCGCGCTCCCGATCAGGCAGTGGGGCGGCCAGATGCACAGCGGGTAGCGCCCGTTCTGCGCCAGCGCCGCGACATAGGCCGCGCTCTGGGCCTGGTGCGCGGGGTCGGCGGCGTGCCAGCGCGTGAGCTCGTCGATAATCGTAAAGGGAGCGGGCGGGTTTCCGTCGGAGTCGCGCCACCAGAGCGGGTGGGCGATATCCAAAACATGGTGCGTGTCGAGGGTCACGTGGACCGCCGCAAGGGGCTGGCTCAGGAGCGCGGCGATGCGTGGGATGTCCCGCTCCGCCCCGGGGACGAAGAGTGCACCGCTCGGGTTGCAGAAGTCCTCCTGCGGGTCGATGATGAGTAAGTGTCGTTTCATAGCTTATTAGTGTTTTGAAAACACGATTGGTTGCAAGGTTTTTGCTTGCCTCCCGATATAATATCGGAGTACATGACTATTAGACCCGATCCCCGGGCGCGGTTTTTTATCAAGCCGACACGCCTGGTTGCCAAAGAAGACGCCCGCCTCGCCCAGGCACTCCTGGAAGAGACGGAAGAAGTTTGCCAGCTTCCTCCCGGTGCCTGGATTCTCCTGGACTTTGGCCGCGAGCTCCACGGTGGGGTGCGCCTCGATGTCCCGACCACCACGCCCAATGGGAGCCCCTTGGTGCGGGTGCGCTTTGGGGAGTCGGTGAGTGAGGCCATGGGCCTCCCCGACCAGGACCACGCCATCCACGACCACCGGGTGCCGGTCGCCTGGATGGGACGCACGGAGGTGGGGGAGACGGGCTTTCGCTTTGTGCGCATCGACAATGTCGATCCCGGGATCACGATCCAGCTCCGGTCGGTTGAGGCCGTGCACCTGATCCGCCCCGAGCCCTGGCAGGGCTCGTTTGAGTGCTCCGACCCACGCCTCAACCAGATCTGGCAGACCGGAGCCTACACGGTGCACCTGTGCATGCAGGACCATGTCTGGGACGGCATCAAGCGCGATCGCCTGGTCTGGATCGGGGACCTGCACCCCGAGGCGATGGTGATTGCCACGGTCTTTGGCGACCACCCGATTGTCCGGGAGAGCCTGGATTCTGTCCGCGACCGCACCCCGCTGCCCCAGTGGATGAACGGGATCTCGTCGTACTCTCTCTGGTGGCTCCTGATCCACGCCGACTGGTACGCCCGCTTTGGCGACCTTGGCTATCTCATGCAGCAGCGGAGCTATCTCAAGGGGCTCCTGGAGCAAATCCTGCGGTGCATCCGCCCGGATGGGGGAGAGTTCCTCGATGGCCATCGCTTCCTGGAGTGGCCGACCTCGGGGGACCCCGATGCGATCGCGGCGGGGCTTCAGGCGCTGGTGGTGCGTACCCTGCAGCGCGGGACCCAGCTCTGTCGGGTGCTGGGGGAGCAGGAGCTGGCGGCGCGCTGTGAGCTGGTGGTCGAGCGCGCCCGGCGTGCGGAGCGTCCCACGGTCAGCAAGCAAGCCCACGCTCTGAAAGTGCTCGCGGGCATGAGCAACCCGGACCTGGCCAACCGCAATGTCTTCTCGGTGCGACCCGACCGGGGGCTCTCGACCTTCTACGGCTACTACGTCCTAGAGGCACGGGCACAGGCAGGCGACTTCACCGGCTGCCTGGAGCTGATCCGAAGCTACTGGGGAGGAATGCTGGATCTGGGCGCGACTACCTTCTGGGAGGGCTTTGAGCTGGACTGGGCACACAACGCCACCCGGATCGACGAGCTCCCGGTCCGGGGGCGCCCCGATATCCATGCGGACTTTGGCGACTGGTGCTACAAGGGCCTGCGCCACTCGCTCTGCCACGGCTGGGCCGCCGGCCCCACCGCCTGGCTGACCGACTGGGTCCTGGGGCTACGCGCCGCGGAGCCGGGGATGGGCAAGCTCCACTGCCAGCCGCACCTGGGCGAGCTAGACTGGGCACGGGGAACCCTTCCCACCCCCCACGGGCTCGTGCGGGTGGAGCACCAGCGCAGCACCGATGGCACGGTCCAGACCCGCCTCACGCTCCCCGAGGGCATCTCCCGCGCGTGAACTTCCTCTCGCACCACGCTCTTGCGCTCGCGCTTGCCCCCGACAACCCGCCTCTGTTTTATGCTGGCAACCTGCTCCCGGACTGGCTGGGAATCTCCCAGGAGGGGGCTCTGAAAAAGCACCATCTCGAGGGCAAAGACGGCGCACTGGCCGACGGGGCTCGCCTGCACTTGCTGGCCGACCTGCGCTTCCACCGTGACCCGGTCTTTGTGGCGCTCTGTGAGCAGGCCAAGGAACTCTTGCGGCCGCTTCCTCTCACGCGGGTGTTTTTCTTTGCCCATGTGGCGGTGGAGCTGGCAATGGACGCCCACCTCTTGCGCACGGACCCTGCCCACGCCGACGATCTCTTCGCGCGGCTAGCACTCTGCCAGCCTGAGATCGCTCCGGAGGCGGCGCGCTTGCTGGAGCGGGAGGCGCTCCCTGAGCTGGCGGGGGTGACGGAGCGCTTTGTCCAACACCGCTGGGTCCTGGCCTACGAGACCGACTCGGGCCTGGCACGGCGGCTGATGCAGCTGGGGCGACGCGTGGGAATCCCCACGCTACAAAGCGACGACCAAGAGCGGCTTGTCGAGGTCTTTGGGCGGCTTTTCGCAATTGTTGCCCCTGAGACACCAGGGCTGATCTCTCGCTCGGCTCCTGTATGATAAAATCTCTCACAGAGCTATGCCGACAACGATTGAACGCCCCGAAGTTGAAGAAGCCCCGACGCTTCCTCCGGACTTTGTCCCCAGTCACCTGGATATGCCTGGCCTGGATGAGCTCAGCGACATCCGCGACGGTGTGGAGATCAATGGCCCCTGGGTCGTGATCCTCTACAACGATGACTGGCACACGTTTGACGATGTGATCGAGATTCTCCAGAAAGCCACCGGCTGCACGGTCGAGGCAGGCTTCCAGATCGCGCTGCGGGTGCACCTCGAAGGGCGTGCGATCTGCTTCTCCGGCTCCCAGGAGGAGTGCGAGCGGGTCGCCAAGATCATCGCGAGCATCCGCCTCCAGGTCGAGACCGACCGCGCGTAGCGTCTCGCTCCCATGAACGGGAGCGTCTAGCTGTCCTCGTGCCTCGGACACAAAGGCCGTTCCGGCCATTCTAGCCGCAGGCTCTCCAGCACCGCCGTTCTAATCGGCGGTGATCGATTTTTCCAGAAAATCTACGACCCGCTCGGCGTAGTCGGGGGCGGTCTGGACACTGTGGGTGTGGCCCGCGCCCTCCACCAGCCAGAGTGTCGCACTCTCCCCACCTGCCGCATAGAGGCGGTGGGCATGGTCCGGAGTGACGAGCGCATCTGCCGTTCCATGAACAATCAGCACGGGACGGGGAGCCAGCTTGCCAATGGCCTCTTCCGGCGCGATGCGAAGTGCCGAGGTCCCCAAGAGCCGCTCTCCAAAGCGCTGTGTCGCAGGTGCAAGGGCACGCCCCATCGGCTCCCCAAACAAGGTCTCCAGACGCTTCTGAATGGGGCCGTCCATCCGGGCAAAGCCACAGTCCGCCACCACGGCCCGTACCGATGGCTCCTGCGCCCCGACGAGAAGGGAGACCGATGCTCCCATGCTCTCGCCCATGAGAAAGAGCGGGAGCGATGAGAGCTCGGGCTGGGTCTCCACCCACCGGATCGCGGCTTGTAGGTCCCGTGGCTCGGTGAGGCCTAGGGTTGCCTGCTGACCGCCGCTCCACCCATGGGCACGAAAGTCGTAGAGGAGCACGGAGAAGTTTGCCGCGTTCAGGAAGCGCAGGTAGGGGAACATGGTATCGCGACAGCCCGTGTAGCCATGCGAGAGAATCACCAGCCCGCGTGGCTCTGCCGCCGGCACCAGCCAGCCCGAGAGACGCACGCCATCGTCGGCGAGGAAGCGCGCACGGGTATAGTCGAGCCCCAGGCCGGCGCGTGGGGTCTGTGCGTGCCGACGGCGCGGGGGGTGCAGAAAGACCCAGGCCAGCGCCGCAGGAAAGGCCAGTGCCGCCGCACCACTTAATACCAAGGGGAGATATCGTCGCACGGTTAACCTACGTGTAATCTTGGCGTATAGTTCCGAGCTAATTTTGGGTATGATACACTCATGGAGCGGAGCCTTCCGCACTTGAGGGAGAGAAAATGGCACGAACCCCGATTATCGCGGGTAACTGGAAGATGAATAAGGGGACTGCGGCGGAAGCGTCGGCACTGGCGCAAGAAGTGGTCGCGGCGGTAGCGGAAAAGAGCGGAGTCACGGTGATCGTGTGCCCCCCCTATACGGTGCTTCATACCGTGCGGGGTGCGGTAGAGGGCTCTACAGTAAAACTCGGAGCGCAAGATGCGTTCTGGAAGACGACGGGCGCCTACACCAGCCAGGTCTCGGCAGAGATGCTCAAAGACGCGGGCGTGGGCTATGTGATTCTAGGGCACTCCGAGACCCGTGGGCGCTTTGGTGTCCCGGAGCCTGAGGAGACCATCAAGCACTACGGTGAGACCGATGCGACCGTTAATCTCAAGGTGAAGGCAGTCATCGCGGCGGGCTTGGTCCCGATTATCTGCATCGGTGAGACCCTCGACGAGCGTGAGGCGGGCAAGACCGACCTGGTTGTCTCGTCGCAGGTGGCCGGTGCACTCACCGGAGTCACCACCGAGCAGGCACCGAAGCTAGTCTTCGCCTACGAGCCCGTCTGGGCGATCGGCACCGGCAAGGTCTGCGACCCCACCGAGGCCAACCGTGTCTGCGGCATCGTCCGCCAGACCGTCCGCTCGCTCTACGGTGTGGAGGTTGCGGACTCGGTTCGGGTACAGTACGGCGGCTCCATGAAGCCCGACAACGCGGCCGAGCTGCTGAGCCAGCCGCACATCGACGGTGGCCTGATCGGGGGCGCAGCCCTCAAAGCCGCCGACTTCGCCGCTATCATCAACGCTGCATAATTAAAGGCCCCCTGACCCCCGCAAGCGGGGGTCAGGGGGCCAGTTTGTCAGTACACCCGGCAGGTCTCGAACCTGCGACCCTCCGCTTAGAAGGCGGATGCTCTATCCGCTGAGCTACGGGTGCTCTTGGGCTATTTTATCACACGGCTCCCGGTCCAGTGGTAGGTCGTGATCGTCGTTTTCTGCCGTAGAACCGTCCCTTTCTCACTGCGCTCGGTGAGGGTGGCCACCTCGCGGATCTGGTTAGGGCGACCGCTGGAATCGTGGGGGAAGACGAGCTTATAGGTGCGGCTACCGACCTCACCCGTGCTGGAGAGCGCACGCGGACCCAGGACGAGCTGGTTGCCTCTTTGGAGCAAGATCACCTCACCGTTGGGGTAGTCGCAGGCCTCGTAGGTGAACTTCAGACGAAAGAGCCGCTCGACGTCTCGTAGCCCACGGCCGGCGCTGGCGAGGACGCCCAGCGAGTAGCCAAAGCGGTCGTTCTCTTGTACCTCGATGGCGGGGAAGCGCAGGACACTGCCGCCTTGGTGGAGGCGCGCCTCTAGCTGGCGGAGCTTGCCGGTGCCGGTGCCCACCACGCGGGTGAGAAAGACACGGCCATCGGAGAGGGGGTAGAGGGCATTGGCGAGCTCGCCGCCCCAGAGGGTCTTGGGCTGACCCGCGACCGTGACGTCGTAGAGGCTATCGGTGTAGCCCGAGACACTCTGGGTCTTCTCAAGCTGTTTCACCACCACAACCGGGGCACCGTCGGACCACCGGCGCGTGGCTGCGCCGGCGACAAAGCGCCCGTATTCCCAGCATTGCATACCCGGGTTATACCGTAATAATCACCAAGGTGCCGCCGACTAAGAGAATGGAGGAGGACTTCATACAAACACTATATTCCATAGTTGCGCGGAAATAACAAGAAAAGATTAAATGATGAAGCGTGCCAGGTAGTCGCGGGAGAACTTGAGGAAGTCGTAGCGGCGGGGGCCGGTGTAGAGCGCACTGTGGGGCTCGATACAGACCGCGCCGTCGTAGCCCGCGTGGTAGAGCAGCCCAAAGAACTCCTCCCAGCGGATCGAGCCTAGGCCCGGATTGGGGTCGGCGACGAACTTCCCGCCCACCTCCAGTACGTCTTTGGCGTGGACATGCTTGAGCTGCGCCGACGCATGGTAGAGCTCGGCTTTCCAGTCCCGGTGGAGCTGAATCGGGTGCGACGGATCGAACTTGACACCCACTCCCGAGGCAAGCGGCAGGGCTTCGTCCCAGGCGGCGGGCCGGTCGATAATGTTTTCCCAGTGGCAGTTGTAGAACGCCGCGGTCAGCCCAAGCTGCTGGGCATCGTGGATTAGGGGCAGGAGCTTGCGCACCGCGGCTGTTGGAGTTACGGCACCCGAGCCGCTCCCAAAGACCACGACCGGTGCCCCCAGCAGGGCGGTCAGCGCGATCACGCGCTCCAAGCGCACCAGCCGCTCCGCCCCCGTGGCTTCGTCAAAGTAGTTCTGCCCAAAGAGCGAGACGGCAGAGAGCGTGATCTGATGCTCCGCGAGTGCTGCCTTAAACGCACGACAGTCATCGAAGAGTGGCGTGTCCCCAAAGAGCGCCAGCTCCAGGCAGCCAAACCCCTCGGCGGCGGCAAAGGCGACATCCTCGACCCGTCCGTCGGTTAAAAATCCCAGTGTCATGCCAGAGAGTTTACGCTAAAATGGGCGCAAGGAGAAGGGGTAATGTTCTGCAAGAAGTGTAATGCCCAAAACGACGACGAAAAGAAGTTCTGCGGCGAGTGTGGCGCAAAGCTAGAGCCCGCGCCCGATCCCGTCGCTGTCGAGGGCCAAGACGGCGCGTACTACTGCTCGCGCCACCCCAAAGTCCCGACACTCCTACGCTGTGGCCGCTGCGAGACTCCCATCTGCCAGAAATGTGTTGTCTTCGGTCCCGCTGGTAACCGCTGCAAGGCCTGCTCCCGCCACCGAACCCCCCTCCGCCCCCGCGGCGTCGCCCACGAAGTCGCCCGTGGCGTCTCTGACGTGGCAAGTAGCGGCCGTGGCTACTGGATCTTTGGCTTCTGGGCGATGGTCGTCCGCTTCATCGCCAGCCTCTTTGGCCGCGATTTTTAGAGCCAGGGCCTGAAAGTCCCTGACCGGGTACCCTTTGGGTGCGCCTTCGGCGAAGCGGGCCGAGCCCGCAGGGAGGGATGTCGCGGAGCGACTTTGTGGCGCTTGCGCCAGAAGCGAAGCGGGCCCGCCTCGTCCATGAGGCCGGCCCTTTTCTATCTCCCTCGCAGGCTGGCGCGGATGTCGCGGCGGCGCTCCTCGGACTTGGAGTCCGGGGTGGGCGGGGGCTCTTTCAGCGCCTTGTCGAGGTACTCGACCAGCTCCTCGGTCTGGGGGAGCACTTTTAGGGTCTGGATGTTCATCACCACTTTTCCCGGCTCGAAGCTGTAGCCCTGCGCGGGCTTGAAGGCGGCGGCGAGCGCACGGACCGCGTGCTTGGGAAGCGCGACTCCGGCCTTGAAGGTGACGATCACCTGGCGTGCCTCGGTCTGGATGCTCTCGATCCCCACCTCCGCGCAGCGCAGGCGCAGGCGCAGGAGCCCCAGTGCATTCCAAACCGGCGGGGGCGGCGTGCCAAAGCGGTCCTCGAACTCATCTTGCAGGCGCGCGACATCGGCGCGGTCGCGGACCGCGGCGAGCTTCTTGTACATCAGGATGCGCTGCGGCTCGGCAGGAATGTAGGTCTGCGGGATGGTCGCGGCCACGGGCAGATCGACAGTCGGGAGGGGGATATCCTCTTTATCCGGCTCCTCGCCCTTGAGCTCATGAATCGCTTGCTCCAGGAGCTGCAGGTAGAGATCAAAGCCCACCGAGCTCACGGTTCCGCTCTGCTCCGCCCCGAGAAGATTGCCCGCGCCGCGTAGCTCTAGGTCTCTGAGCGCGATCTTGTAGCCGCTGCCCAGGTCAGTGAGCTCGCGGACCGCATCGAGGCGCTGCTCGGCGATTGTCGAGAGGTTCTTCCCACGCCGGTAGAGCAGGTAGGCGTAGGCCTGCACCTTGGAGCGCCCTACGCGCCCGCGGAGCTGGTAGAGCTGGCTGAGCCCGAGCTTGTCGGCGTTGTCGATAATGATCGTATTGACATTGGGGATATCCAGCCCGGACTCGACAATGGTGGTGCAGACCAGGACATCGAACTTCTTGTGGTAGAACTCGAACATCGTGTCTTCGAGGTCGTCGTTGCTCATCTGTCCGTGCGCCACTTTGCAGCGCGCGGTGGGAACTAGCTGCTCGATATGGTTGGCGATATGGTAGATACTCTCGACCCGGTTGTGCAGGAAGTAGACCTGGCCGCCATGATCGAGCTCGCGCAGGATCGCCTCGCGGATGAGCATGTCATCGAACTCTTTGACATAGGTCTTGACCGCGCTGCGGCCCTCGGGCGGGTCGTTGATGAGGGACATATCGCGGATTCCCGAGAGCGACATGTGCATCGTGCGGGGAATCGGGGTCGCGCTCATCGCCAGCACATCGACACTCTGCCGGAGCTGCTTGAGGCGCTCTTTGTGCACGACTCCAAAGCGCTGCTCCTCATCGACAATCACCAGCCCAAGGTCCTTGAACGCGACATCTTTGGAGAGCAGCCGGTGCGTCCCCACCACGATATCCACACCGCCAACCCGCAGGTCTTCGATGGTCTTGCTGTGCTCCTTATTGCTTCGGAAGCGCGAGAGCTGATCGACCCGCACGGGGAAGGCGGCGAGGCGCTCGCTGAAGGTCTGGAAGTGCTGGGACGCCAGAACCGTCGTGGGGCACAAGACCGCCACCTGCCGGCCCTCACTCGCCACTTTAAACGCGGCGCGCATCGCCACCTCGGTCTTGCCAAAGCCCACATCGCCACAGATCAGGCGGTCCATTGGGCGGGGAGACTCTAGGTCCCGCTTCACGTCTTCAATGGCCGCGAGCTGATCCGGGGTCTCGGTGTAGGGGAAGGCCTGCTCCATGTCCTGAATCCAGGGCGAGTCGGGGGCGTAGGCATAGCCCTCAATGGACTGGCGCTTGGCATAGAGGGCGATCAGCTCCCCGGCGATCTCCTTAACCTGACGCTTGGCCTTGGCGGTCGCCTTGAGCCACTCCGTTCCTCCCAGCTTATTGACACTGGGCGAGCCGCCCTCGCTGCCGATGTACTTCTGGACCCGGTCCACCTGGTCCACCGGTACATAGAGCCGGTCGGAGCCCTCGTAGGCGATGACTAAAAACTCTTTCTCCACGGGAGGCGCGCCCGGAAACGGCGCGGTGTTCATCTTGGTCAGCCCCGCGTAGACCCCGACCCCGTGGTGGATATGCACCACGTAGTCGCCCGCCTTGACATCGAGCAGGCTCGTGATGCGCATTCCCTCGCGGAACTCCTTGCGCTTGGTCTGCTTCTTGAACTTATGCCGGTCTCCGAAGATCTCCGCATCGGAGAGCACGACCAGCCCGGCCTCGGGGAGGCGGAAGCCCGCGGGGAGCAGGCCGTCGATCAGCTTGACCTTCTCGGTCTCCAGAACGCCAAAACCCCGAATCCGCGGAGCCTGCGCCGAGACAATCGCCACGGTGGCCCCGTTGCTGGTCCAGGTCGCGATCGCGTCTTTGAGGGGGGCGGGGCGTCCCCCAAAGCTCTCGGCGGGCGCGCCTTGGACAGTGAGGTGCTGCGACGGTGCCAAGAACGGCAGGGCGCGCGCCAAGAGTGTCAGGAGCAAGGTCGGGTGGGCTGCCGTGAGCGCTTGGAAGGTTGGGGTGAACTCGCCCCAGAGGCCCCCCCCGCCCCCAAGATTGGGGGAGCCTGAGGGGGGGAGAATCTCGCCGCGCTCGGCGCGGCCGGCGAGGCTCTTGGTGATGCCATCGAGGACGCGCTCGGCGTAGGGCTCCAGCTGCGCGGGCTCATCGAGGATCAGGAGGGCACCCTCGGGGAGGAAGCTGGCGGTGGGGACGGCATCCGGGTGGAGGAGGGGCAGGTAGCGCTCTACCCCACCGAAGTAGTTGGCCAGCCCGATCTTGACAATGTCGCCCTCGGCGCTATCGCGGAGCTTCTCGGCGCGCTCGGGGGCGCTGGCGAAGCTTTTCAGCGCGACCGCGAGCTGCTTTTTCAGCGTCTCTTGCGCGGCGGCCATGCGCTCACGGGAGTAGGCCATCTCGTGCGCCGCGACGATCACGACACTCTCTCGCTTGCCGTCGCTGCGCTGGCTCTCAGGGTCAAAGGGCCGGATGCTCTCGACATCATCGCCAAAGAGGTCGATCCGAATCGGGCCTTCCGAGTCGGCGGGCCAGACATCCAAGAGATCGCCGCGCCGTGCGAACGTCCCCGGAAGCTGCACGAGATCGGTGCGGCGGTAGCCAAAGGCATTGAGGCGCGCGGCGGTCTGGTCGAGCGAGAGCGTGCTGCCCACCGTGACTGTCAAGCGCCGTGCCTTGAGCACCGACGGTGGCGGGGCGAGCTGGAGCAGGGCGGTGGCCGTGGTCACCAGCACCTTGGGGTAGCTCCCCTGTGCTAGGTCGCCCAAGAGCCGCACGCGCTTGCCCGAGCCACGCACATCCCGCTCCGAGTCGGCATCGTCTAAGAGTAGGTTGAGCGAGCTGGGAAGCCGCTCCACCCCCTCGATCCCAAAGAGTGCGATATCCTCCGCCAGCCGCGCCGCGGCATCGTCGGTGTAGGTCACGACAACCAGAGGCTGAGAGAAGTCTTGGGCGAGGCGTGCCAGGAGCCAGCCTCGTCCAGCGACAGGCATTCCTTCGAGCTGGACAGCACAGAGACCCTGCCGCAGTGCTTCTTCGGCCTGCGCCAGGGTCTTCCAGCCATCCGCCTGTGAGAGCAGAGCGGTCAAGTTCATGGAAACGGGATTATACCCCTCGCAAGAAAAAAATTCCGTTTGTGTCACTCCAGGAGAAGTAAAGAGTCGTATACTCTTGCTAATCGCAAAGGAGATAGTTGATATGGCAGATGAGCAGACACTGCGCGACCAGGGCGCGCAGCTTTTACGCGAAGGGAAGGTTCGGGAAGCGGTCACGCTTTTACAGCAGGCAGCGGAGCAGAACCCCCAAGATGAGGGGACCTGGCGGCTCTTGGGGGCCGCACTAGGGCAGAGCCACGACCCGGAGGGCTCGGTTACCGCGTTTCAGAAGGCAGTTACCCTGCTACCGACCTCCGCAAAGAACCACTACAACCTGGCGGTCGCTCTCCAGGTGGCCGAGCGTGGCAACGAGGCCCGGCAACACCTAGAGAAAGCACTGGCGCTGGACCCCAGCTACGAGCAAGCGCGCCTGCGTCTGCGCGACCTGGCCGCCAAGACCGCCCCCGCCCCGATGGGCACCCTGACGCCCGCCGCGCCGCCGCCGCCGCGCACCAGCCTGACACCGGTCGGGGGAGGCGCGGGGCTCGCTCCGATTGGGGGGCTCGCGCCCATTGGGGGAGGGGCACCAGAGCCGCCCGCTCCGACAATGGCGGGCTTGCAGCCCGTTGGAGGAGGTGCGCCCGAGTACAGCGCCTCGCCGGGAGGCTACACGCCACCGTCGAGCCTCAGTGCGCCTACAGCGGGACCCCCGACCGGCTCGCGCGAGAAGCCCCTCGATATCCACGAGGGAATCCGCGCCACGGGCTACGATGCCTACCGCGGCCTCCAGGGCGATGTCGAGGGGGCGGTGCGTGGCTTCAACTTCGGGGCGATGATCTTTGGCCCGATCTGGCTCTGGAACCACGGGATGAGCGATATCGCCAAGTACTGGATTGTGGGACGCTTTGTGCTCCGTATCGGGTTTGCAAGCTTCAATATCGGCTGGGGAGACATGGTGGTCGAGGTGCTCCAGCTCCTGGCGCGTGTCTTCCTGGGATTTTTTGGCAACCGCTTGGGCTGGGAGAACCGCTCCTGGGACGATGTCGATGACTTCAAGAGCTGCCAGCGGACCTGGGCCTGGTGGGCGCTGGGCTTTGTGGCGCTCGGAGCAGTGCTCTTCTTCACGGTCTCGACACTTATCTTCTCTATGCTGGGCCTCTCCGCGCTCACGGGAATGCGCGACGAACCTAAGACCCAGTCTATCCGTGCGCCCGATGGAACCCGGATGGAGATCCGCCAGGAGCAGGGGGGAGATGGCTCCTCGACCATGCGAATGTCGGATGGGACGGTGATGCATATTGATGCTCAGGGCAAGATGACGGTCACCCAGCCCAATGGTCAGACACAGGGAATGCAACCAGGGGGTATGGGGCGGTAAAATAGCGTTTACTCATGGATGAAACCAACGCGCGATACGAGCCCGGGAAGGCGCATCTTCGCGCCAAAGAGTTTACCGAGGCGACAGCGGCTTTTCAAAAGCTAACTGTCGCCGACCCACAAGACGCCGAGGCCTGGCAGTTTCTCGGAGCTGCACAGAGCCAGAGCAAGAACTGGGCTGCCGCTGTCTCCGCCTTTCGCAAGGCGGAGGCACTGGAGTCGACCGCACGCAACCGCTACAACCTGGCGGTCGCCCTTAGCGAGGGGCTCTCTCGCCACGATGAGGCCCGCCTCTATCTGGAGCGTGCTCTGGAGGCAGATCCCAACCACGCGCCCAGCAAGGCCTTTCTCAAGCAGGTGATCGCCCTGAGCGCCGCCCCCACCTACGACCCACAGCAGGCACAGCGCCGAATGTCGCAGCTGGAGCGGCAGCGCGGGCCGGTCTCGCTGGGGCGAGCTGTGCTCGGCGGCGCGGTTGCGGTCGTGGTGGCAGGGGCGACCTGCTGGCTCTGGAACCTGGCGTCCCAGTTTGTCGGCAGCGGTCCGCTGGTGGCCTACGGCGCGGGCTGGCTGGTGGGACTCCTGACCGCCAAGGCCTGTGGGCGGGGCGGACGAACCGCCGCACTGCTGGCCGGTGGGGTGGCAGGAGTGGCCTTTGTGATCCTGGGGGGGATTCTTATCGCCCGGGCCCCCGATGACTGGATCTGGATTATTGTCAATGTCTTGGCGGTTGTAGTGGGGACACGCCAGGCCTACCGGATCGCTCTGGCGGCAGAGTGACGTATAAGGAGAGACCAGCGATGTCGACACCACGTGAGGTTGGGGTACTTCGGATGAAGGAGGGGCGCTTCTCAGAGGCCGCTGCCGCCCTCGCCGATGCCGTGGCACAGGATCCCAAGGATGTGGGGGCCTGGCGCCTGCTCGGAGGCGCACTCGCTGCCTTGGAGGACACCCCCGGGGCGGTTGCGGCCTTCCAGCACACGGTCGCCCTCGATCCCAACCAGCCCAAGAACCACTATAACCTCGCGCTCTCGCTCCAGGCGGCAGGCGACCGGAGCGGGGCACGTCAGCACTTTACACACGCCCTGGCCCTCGATCCCGGCTATGAGCAAGCCACGCAGCGCCTCCGGGAGCTCGATGCTCTCCCCACGGTCCCGCCCGTGCGGATGGCACCCCCGCCGCCACCACCAACATCCGCCCCGAGTGGGGGACGGGTGCCGCTACCGCCGAACTACGCTCCGACAAACCAGAGCTACACCCCGCCCTCGACCCTGGACTACGGCGGGGGCTACAGCGCCGCATCACCGGGCTACGGCTACGGCCAGGCACAGCGCCAGCAGGAGCGCCCCATGGTGGGCACGAGTGTCGCACCGCCCGTCAATGGGACCAATGTGCTGGTGATGGGAATCCTCGGCCTGACCCTGACTCCCATTCTCTCGCCCTTTGCCTGGTACCACGGCAAGCGTGCCCTAGAGCTCCTCGACCAGAACCCGCAGGCCGACCAGCGCCAGCGCTCCAATGCCCAGGCAGGACTCGTGCTCGGGGTGGTGGGGACGGTGCTCCTGGCACTGGGGGCGATCCTGCTCTGGCTGGTCTGGCTGGGCGGCGGTTTTCGCTAGGCTGTCACAAAGAGATGCGGGAGCGCGTCTTTAAGAGGAGACTATGAAACGCACACTGGTTTCTTGGGGGCTCGCGCTCGGCGCCTGCCTGGCACTAACAGGCTGTGGGAGCAGCGGGTTCGACCTACGCTACCCCCAGCGGGTCGTCTTTACGTCCACGCGCGATGGCAATGCGGAGATCTACCTGATGGATACCCGCGGGGTCAACCCAACCCGCCTGACCAGCAACACCGCGCGGGACTTCCAGCCCAAGCTCAGTCAAGACCGCACCAAGATTGTCTTTACCTCGGATCGCGATGGTGGTGACTACGATCTCTTCACGATGGATGCACGCGGCAAGAGTGTGGTCCAGCTCACGAGCAACAACAAGCTCGATGCCGATCCCGCTTGGTCGCCCGATGGGACGCAGCTCGCCTTTGTCTCGGACCGCGATGGCAACGACGAGGTCTACGTGATGAACGCGGATGGCACCAATGTCCGGCGGCTGACCAACACCTCTGCCCAGGAAGAGACCCCTGCCTGGTCGCCCGATGGCACTAAGCTTGCCTTCGGGAGCAACCGCGATGGTAATTTTGAGATCTATGTGATGAACGCGGATGGAACCAACCAGAAGCGCCTGACCAACAATACAGCCAGCGACGACTCCCCCGCCTGGGCACCGTCGGGGAGCACGATCGCCTTTGCCACCAACCGCAACGGGAAGTACGATCTCTACTCCCTCAATGCCAACGATGGCTCGGACCTGCGCCGTCTGACCAGCGATGCCGCCGACGACGACTCGCCCAGCTATACCGCCGATGGCCAGACCCTGGTCTTTGCCTCAAACCGTACGGGGAACTTTGAGATCTATGCCGCCGACCCCGACGGTCTCAATGTCCGCCACCTCACCGATACTCCTGAGGCCGATTCGGGTGCCCATACCCGCGCGGTGCTACGAAACCGGAGACACTAACCCATGAAGAAACTTCTCGTGACCGCCCTCGCCCTAAGCGTCGCGTCCACCGCCTTTGCCCAAGCACGGGGGCGAGAGGAAAAAAAGCAAGAAGAGAAGCCCACCAAGACCGAGACGCGCTCCCGTGAGGAGACCAAGCAGCGCGATGATCGCAACGACCGCCGCGACGACCGGGACCGGCGGGACTCGGGGGGGCTTCGGGATATCATCATCCTCACCAATCCCATCCCGCGCTGGCCGGACTCCCGCTGGCCCCGTCAAGACTACGACCGCTTGCACGTCCCGCGCCTGACCTTTGTCCGCGATGGGGTGGGCCTCTGCACAACGGGGGAGGCGGGCCAGGAGCCGCTCGTGCTGCGACGCAACATCACCCTCGGGGCCCAGAGCCCGGCACGCGCCCCCCGCAAGGGCCGCCTCGCCTATGTGGCACCGGTCAACAACCAGCTCGCACTCTTCACCATCGCCGACAACCTGACACGCTCCCACCAGCTCACCGACCCGAAGTGGGGAGATGCCGATCTACCTACCTGGTCGCCCGATGACAATACAATCGCCTTTGTCTCCCACCGCGACGGCAACGACGAGCTCTACACGGTCTCTGCCGGCGGAGGTAGGCCCCAGCGCCTTACCAATCATCCCGGCCGCGATACACAGCCTGCCTGGTCCCCCGGTGGCAAGTGGATCGTCTTCGTCTCCGACCGTGGGGGCAAGCCCGCTCTCTGGCGCATCCCCGCCCAAGGTGGCAATCCCACGGCACTAGAAGCCTGTCCCCCCGGCATCCCCTCCGACCCCACCTTCTCCCCCGACGGGCGCTTTCTGGTCGCCAGCTTTGAAGAGGCCCCCGGTAAAAAACACCTCTGGAAGGTCGATCTTGATGCCAAAGAGGAGCCTCGCCGCCTCACCACAGAACCGGGTGACTACCGCCACCCCACCTTCCGCCCCGATGGGGGAAAGCTCGTCATGAGCGTGCGCACCGCCTCGGGCGGCTACGCCCTCGCCCTGCTCGACTTTTCCGCCAATGGCCTCCAACAACTAACCCCCGGCACCCTGAGCGACCATAGCCCTGTCTGGTGGTAAAGCAAAGGAAAACAATTTTTTGATTTCCTTGACAGAAGAGAAAGTGCAGGCTATACTACCTCTTGCATAACGACGCGGGGTGGAGCAGTTGGTAGCTCGTTGGGCTCATAACCCAAAGGTCGGAGGTTCAAGTCCTTCCCCCGCACTTCGCAGACCCTCATCTCTCCCCCCAGAGAGATGAGGGTTTTTTGCTTCTAGACTAGGTAATTTTTAGCCCTATCTCTGCGCCATCTCGTGGCTATGAATGAGCTGTGGAGAATAGGGAATCTATCAAAATCCATCAAAAATGATTAGGTTTGGTCAAGAAATCACACAAACCACTTTGGAGGAACAAAAAGGAGAGCCCTAGATTGAATCTGAGGTGCTTCGTTTGGCTCGAACTCGTCTGAATCAAGAGGAGAGTCTCAGAGAATGTCAGATTTTGTGAACCAGCGACTCAGGAGTTTAGGTGTCTGGCGAAGTAGTCTTGGTAGAGACGACAGCGGAGCGACACCGCATCGGCGGACTCTCCGGCGATGATGCCTGCGCTTCGAAGCCGGTAGAAGTGGTCAATTGGCACGCGCGGGGTACCGCTCAGCAAAGTACGGAGCGAGGCGGCGAGTTCGGGGCTGGCGTGCACTCCGCTTAGCAAGCGCCGCAGGTGATCCCCAAACGGGCCTTCGTCGCGGCTCCCCTCGGTTTCTAGGTGCTCCAGTGTTGCGTTACGGCTGGCGAGCGCATCTAGGCAGCAGCGCGTCAGGTAGGGATGCCCAGCGGTGAGAGCGTGAACGCGCTCCAGAGAGCTCTGTGTTGCCAGGGGGGAGCCGTAGCGCTGGTTGAGCTCTGAGAGCTGAGCGAGTGTGAAATCGGAGAGGGTCGCACGGGTTCCCACGTTGAAGGGCGACTGGTTGGCATCCAGGATAAAGAGATGCGCCTCGGTGGCGTAGCCGATAGCCAGGGTCAAGCGCGACCAGGAGCTTGTGGGCTTGAGGGCGCGCCGGTTGTGCCAGGAGCGAAAGAGGCCAAAGATATCCGAGGCAAAGGGGCTACTGAGCAGCCGGTCGGTCTCGTCGAGCGCCCAGATCACCGGCGACGGATCGGCAGCGAGGATGCGGCTCTGCAGGAACATCTCTAGGTTGGTCTGGGGCGGCAGGTCCTCTGGCCAGTCGTCGGCGGGGTAGAAGGGGATCTCCAGCTCCAGCGCCAGGGTGCGGGCGAGGAAGCGAAAGAAGACATCCGGGGTGGCGAGGCAGGTCTCGGGGAGCGCTTGAATGTCGGTGAGGACGACGCGGGTTCCCTGGTGGCGTGCCTGCTCTAGCCCGCGTGCCAGCAGGCTGGTCTTGCCGATCTGGCGGGGGCCTTTGACCAGCACGATGCTATCGCGGCGGGCGATGGCATCGGCAAAGTCCCTGTCGGCAGGCCGCTCGATATAGAAGCGCGAGCCAGGGAAAACCGCCCCACCCGTGGTCTCCAGAGCGATGGTTTCTGTGGGCGTCGTGTTGGCAGTGCGCTCTCGTAGGCGTTGCGCGATCCGTGCCCGTCGCTGGCGTGCCTCCACTGCCCACACCTCGCTCCAGCCCTCCAAGAGTGGCGCTTCGGCGAGCACGAGCGCTCTCTGCCAGTCCTGCGGATCGGGGCTGGCGGCCTGGGTGTCGAAGGCGAGCAGATCGCAGTCAATACCGTCGAGGTTAAGCTGAACGACCCCCTTGCCGACACTGGCCAGCACCCCGGCATCGTCGCCGAGGTGCTGGCGGAGCGAGTAGATCGCTTGCCGCGTCGAGGGAAACTCCCCGGACTCGCTACGAGCTTCGGAGGGCCAGAAGAGTCCGGCGAGGGTTCGGTAGGTGATCGGGGTGCTGTGGTGGAGTACAAGATAGGCCAGGAGGCGCTCCCCCTCCCGCAGATGCAGGCCAGGAACACTCACGCCCCCTCTGGTTACGCAAAAGGCCCCAAAGAGCCGTATCGAGAGCAGCACCGGCACGGATTTTGTCACGCAAACCACCGCACGTCACGCAACGGTGACGGAGTCCTCTCTATAATAAGGGTATATTGCACGTATCTTCAGTTCCCTATAGAACGTCAGGACTCCTGCAAAGAAGGTTTCTAGGAAAGCACAGTTCATGAGTACGGCATTGAATTTCTTCATCACGGGCGGCACCGTTCCAGCGAATGCGGCAAGTTATGTGGAGCGCCGCGCGGATACCGATCTACTTGCCGCGTTGCTCGCTGGTGACTACTGCTTCGTACTCAACTCTCGCCAGATGGGAAAGTCTAGCCTCTCCGTCCGTACCATTGGCAAGCTCGAAGCCGCAGGCGTACAAACCGCCTTTCTCGATCTGACCCGAATCGGCGCACAGAACGTCACCGCAGAGCAGTGGTACGCGGGACTGCTCGCGGAGACGGGACGTGCCTTGGAGCACCGTAGCCAAGTGCTGGCGTTCTGGCGCGCCAACACGCACCTGCCGCCTGTCCAGCGCTTCTTTACCGCCCTCCGAGATGTCCTCCTGGAGGCTATCCCCGAGCCCATTGTGATCTTTGTGGACGAGATCGACGCCGTTCGTTCATTAAGCTTCCCCGCCGACGAGTTCTTCGCCGCCGTTCGCGCTTGCTACAACAGCCGCACACAGGACGATATCTACAAACGATTGACGTTTTGTCTCGTTGGTGCCGCCACTCCGGCAGACTTAATCTCCGACACGCGCATGTCGCCCTTCAATGTCGGGCGGCGCATTGAGCTAAGAGACTTCACGCCTGCTGAAGCGGCACCACTGGCCGAGCACTTGCCCGATGGAAAGCCGACCCTCGACCGAATCTTGCACTGGACAGGTGGGCAGCCCTATCTCACACAACGTCTTTGCCGAGCTGTAGTGGAAGAGCCAAATACCAGTGTCGATCAGCTCTGCGACGGACTGTTCTTGGCGAAGTCTGCCCAAGAGAGCGATGACAATATCAGCTTCGTTCGAAATCGCTTGCTCAAGAGTGAAGTGGACTTGGCGAGCCTCTTGGACTTGTACGGCAAGGTTAGCTCTGGCAAGAAGGTGCGCGACGATGAGACAAACCCGCTGTGTGGCGTGCTACGGCTCTCTGGTGCGTGTAAGCTGGACAAAGACTATCTGGTGATTCGCAACCGGATCTACGACCATGTCTTTGACAAAAACTGGGTCCTCTCCCACATGCCCGACGCCGAGCTACGGCGACAGAAAGAAGCGTATCGCCGGGGCTTGATCCGGGCGGCGGCTCTAGGTGGGTTCGTTTCCCTAGGGATGGCAGGACTCACCGGCTGGGCGCTCAATGAGCAAAGCAAGGCCAAGCGTAATGCCAAGCTCGCCCAAGACAATGCCGCCAAACTGAAGCAGGCGCTAGCTGTTGCAGATCAGCAGACCGAGAACGCTGTGCGGGCCGCAAGCCGGGAGCGCCAGCAGAGTTTCTTGAAGGAGCAAGCACTGGTCAAGGCAACCACGGCAGAGCGCGCCACAAAGCTCGCTCTCGTGAAGGCAACGAACGCAGAGAAACAGACCAAACTGGCGCTGACCCGCTCGGAGCAGGCCAAACGGGAGTCGCTCCAGCTCGCCGAGCAGCGGGAGAGAGCACGACGTGAGGCCGACGACCAGCGCAAGAAGGCGCTGGCATCCGGCAAGAGCGCACTGGAAGCCAAGGCGCTGGCGGAGCGCTACTTTGCCAACGCAAACCTACAGCTCGCTGCCCAGGCGTGGGAGACAGCCGATGGCTCCGGGGAGGCAGTACGCTCGTTACTCCTGGACTGCCAGCGCGATCCCAGCACGACCAACTCGTTTGCGTGGCGCTATCTATGGACACAGCTCAACCAGGGCGGGAGCAACTGCCGGGCGTTTCCTCATGGCGGCTCGCGGGTGATCGGAAGCGCTTTTTTGCCCGATGGCTCGCTGTGGACGGTAAACTTAGGTGGGATTCTAACGCACTACGCGGCCAACCAGACAACGCCCAGCAAGACCATTGCCTTGAGTAAGCTCGTTCCCAGCGCCAGCCTCAATGCCTATGCCCTCTCGCCCAAGGGTAATGTCGCTTTCGTCGGCACAAAAGAGGGCAAGGTGGCGGTGGTGGACATTGCCAGCCAGCGCGTGACCAAGTGGCTCACCGTGGACGAGAAGCCCAGTGCGATTGCTTGGGTTACCGTTGCGCCGGAGGGCGATAATATCGCCGCCGTGGACGAAGCGGGACGCTGGCTGGTCTGGAACCAGGAAACAGGCACGTTTCTCCATCGCTTCCCGTTCAGCATCTCGCCGAGTACCTACATCGCACGTCCCCAGAGCCTACTCGTCACCTCCGGGCCGAACCCACGCATCGCCTATCGGGATGCCTTCGACTTTTTCCTCCTCCCCGACACCGCCTCGAAAACGCTTCCGGATTGGAAGGCAGTAAAAGCGCTGGGGCAGTACTTCGGGCAGAGGCTGGATGGGGATGGGGAGCTGCGTCCCGTCGGTGAGTTCCAGCACCGCTCCAGCGGTACGGGGATGGCACTCTCACCCGATGGCACACAGGCCGCAACCACCGACGAGAGTGGCAAGGTGATTGTCTGGGATCTGAAGACCAACCTGGGACGTTTCAAGATCGATGCCCATGCCACCCGTGGGGGGGTGGCAACCTTTTCCAGCACTAGCAAAGCACTGGCCACGGCAGCGGACAATGGGACCGTACGGGTTTGGGATGCACAGACGGGCGCACTCCTCCATTCGTTCAAGGGGCAGACATCCCGTATCCTCCATCTAAGCTTTTCCTCCGACGATACCCAGCTCCTGAGCGCCGATGAGGAGGGGGGGCTGCGCCTCTGGTCCCTGAAGGACTCCACGAGCTCCCTGCAGACCAAAGCCGGGGCGATTGCAGCCGTGAGGTTTGTGCACGATCCAAGAGTGGATCCCACGGTTCTCGCCCTGCAGTTTTCTTCGGATGGCAAGAGACTTCTAGTTGCCAACAGAGATGTCGTCGAGCTAGACGTTTCCCCCCAGGGACTCACGCTGGGGCGCTACCTGCACCAACTACAGGTCGTGCGATCAGCGGCGGAGGGGAGGGCTTTCTTTCAACTTCCTCCCACGGCGACCGTCGCCGATGTGGACGCTGCGTGGAACAAGCGAACGCTCGCCCAGATCCGGAAAACATCCGCGAGCTTCTGTGCCCACTTCACTCCCGATGGGCGCTCCATCATGTTGTCCGTCGTCGGGGAGCTCGTGACCTTCGACCGTGCGAGCGGCAAAGAGAAAGCGGCGTGGAGCCTCCGCAACCTTCAGGAGGATTTCCAGGGATCGATCTCCTGTTTTGCCTATGCCCCGGATGGCAAAAGCATGGCAGTCGGCTTTGGTTACCGTCAAAACACCACTCGTAATTATGCACAGACGGTTGCTATCGTGGATACCGCGACAGGACGAGAGATTCAGACACTCAAGGGCTTCCTGAACCATATCCTCGATATGGGCTTTTCCCCGGATGGCAAGACTCTCGTGATTGCCTGCTTGGATAGAACGCTCAGTTTCTACCAGAAAAAAGGCAACGACTGGGCACTCACCTACCGTCGCGATACTGTCAGTGCCCCGCCCACCTCCCTCGCCTTCTCTCGTTCGGGCAAGCAGCTCGCGGTGGGCTTTTTCGATGGTCGTGTAGAGCTTCTGGACCCCACCAAGCCGACCTCTCCGGTGCTTCACACTCTCGTGGGACACTCTAAATTTCGGGTGAACACCCTCACCTTCTCGCCGGACGGCACGACCCTGGCGTCGGGGTGCTGGGATCAGACCGTCAAGCTCTGGGACACCATCACGGGCCGCGAGCTACGCACGCTCTACGGACACAAAAACTGGATCAATGCCGTTGCCTTCAGCCCGGACGGCCACACGCTCGTCAGTGGCGATGCTAACGGACAGATCCTCGTTTGGCCTGCGACTCCTGTCTCGCGGATCGCTCAAGTGGAAGACAGCAAGCTCCTTAAACGCGTCCTTCAGCTACAGGCGGCTGAGAGGGTAGACATGACGTTACTTGCCCAGCTCCTCGCACGCTACCCCGACGATACCAGCGTCAAGAGTACCTACCAGGAGGCGCTTCTTGCTCCCCGTGAGCGTGCTGCCCGTGACGCAATCGCCCGTAAGGACTACGCCCGGGCCGCAACCGCCTACCTCGCCATCTGCCGACAAACCAAAAACGAAGAAAACGCGCTTCAGGCCGCCTGTGCTCTCCTCCTTGCCGGTGACACACGCGGCTACCAACAGCTCTGCAAAGAGATTCTGGAAAACTACAGCAAGGTCCTCGGGAGCGACTCAACCTCCACCTTCCTCTCCATCTGCACCTTTACTCCAGATGGTCTTACCGCCAATCCTGCGGCCTTTCGTCGCCTCGTAGATCAATGGCGCTCGCGCAATGACATCAGCAGCAGTGTTGGGCCAGGGAACCTCGCGGAAGGACTCTACCGCCTTGGGGAGTACCAAGAGGCTCTGACTCTCCTCCAAAAACAGGCGGGCGACCGCAGGGAATATGACTTTGAGATATCGCTCTACCTGTCCTGTATCTACGCCAAACTGGGCAAGCCTGCGGAAGCGAAGGCCGCCTATGAAAATGCCGCCACACTCCGCCGAGAGCTCAAGGAGGACTTCATGATGGAAGCGCTCTGGGTCACCATCGGCAAGGAAGCGCGGGGGCTCCTCAAGCTCCCTGAGCCAGCAGGGCAGTAACGCCAGCCATTAGATTCCGTCACGCAAGCCCCCCACCGTCACGCAACGGTGACGGAGGAATTTCTATACTATGACTATGAACGAACCGATACGCGCCGCACAGATCGCCCACGTGCTCTTTCTCGATGTGGTCGGCTACTCCAAGGAGTCCACGACTACCCAGGGCAAGCTCTTAGAGCAGCTCAATGCCGCCGTCAACGCCAGCACTGCCTTCCAGCGCGCCAAGAACGACGGTGCTGTCCTGCCCATTCCCACCGGCGATGGCATGGCGCTGCTATTCTTTGTCGATGTGCTCGCTGCCGCCCAGTGCGCTATCGAGATTCAGAAAGCTCTGGTTGGTGTCCCTGTGCGCATGGGGATTCACAGCGGCCTGGTTCAGAAGCAGCTCGATATCACGGGAAGCGAGAACGTGGTCGGGGAGGGCATCAACACCGCCAGCCGCGTGATGGGCTTTGGCGACACGGGACATATCCTCCTCTCCGCCCAGTACGCCCTCGTGCTCAGTCAGTTCGACGACTGGAAGCCGCGCCTGCACCTCTTGGGCGATGGCACCGCCAAGCACGATCTGCAGATCCAGCTCTTTAGCCTCCACGGCGACGGCTTTGGCAACGCAGCCAAGCCTGCGAGTGTCACCCGGCCCACATCGGGGATTCCCAGCCAGAAAGTGGTGCTGCTCTACAAGCGCAACCTCCCCGAGGACGAGAAGGTGCTGAAGCTGCTGGAGCGGCACCTGATCGAGAACGGCCACGAGGTCTTTGTGGACCAGCACCTCAAGATCGGGGTGGAGTGGGCACGCGCCATCGAGGACAAGATCCGCGCCGCCGATGCCGTGGTCGCCATTGTCTCCCCCAAGGCCATGCAGTCCGAGATGCTCGAGTACGAGATGGAGACCGCCCACGACCAGCACCAGAAGACCGGCAAGCCTGCGCTTCTGCCCGTCAAGATCGGCAACGAGGAGCCGCTCGACGGCGTGATTGCCTCAATCATCAAGCCCCTCAACTACTTCGAGTGGCACGGCGAGGGCGACGACGCAAGGCTTGTCGTAGAATTGCTCTCTGCGATCCATGAGCCGCTGAGGCCCCGCCAAGAGGAGATCAAGCTAGAGCCCGTCGGCGGCGCGGTGCCCCCCGGCTCCCCGTTCTATATCGCACGCGCCACCGACCCGGAATTCTTCACCGCGCTGGACAACCACGAGAGCATCTTGCTGGTGCGCGGTGCGCGGCAGATGGGCAAGACCAGCCTGCTGGCCCAGGGCAACAAGCATGCCCGCGACCGTGGCTGGCGCATCGGGATGACCGACTTTCAGAAGCTCAACATGAGCCAGATGAGCAATGAGGAGACGTTCTACAAACTTGTCGCGGCGACTCTTGCCCGTCAGCTCAAGTTCAAGTACGACTTTGAGAACGAGTGGCTAGATCTCTTTGGGGCCAACTTAAACATGGAGGCGTTTCTTCGGGCGCTGATCGAAGAGCAGGACGAGCACCTGGTCTGGTTCATGGATGAGGTGGACAAGCTCTTTCTCGCGCCGTTTGCCAGCGACTTCTTTGGGCTGGTGCGCTCTTGGCACAACTCACGCTCCATCGAGCCCGACGGCCCCTGGAGCAAGCTGACGGTGGTGATCTCCTACGCCACGGAGGCACATCTCTTCATTCAGGATCTGAACCAGTCGCCGTTTAATGTCGGGCGGCGCATCGAGCTGGAGGACTTCAACGCACAGCAGATGGTGGACCTGAATGGGCGCTATGGCTCGCCGCTACGCAGCTACCAGGAGGTGGAGAAGCTCCAGGCGCTCATCGCAGGTCAGCCATTTCTCACCCGCCGGGCCTTAGACTCCCTCGCCACCGGCAAGCTGGACTTTGCAGGTCTGCTGGAGAGCGCCACCCGCGACGATGGCCCGTTTGGGGATCACCTTAAGCGCATCCTGGTCTCGGTCTCCAGCCTCCCCCCCGTGCTGGAGTTCGTCCGCGCCCTACTTGCCGGCAAGCCCAACAACGACCAGAGCACCTACTACCGCTTACTTGCCGCCGGGATCATTCGGCAGGACCGCGACGGCAGTGTCCGCTTCCGCTGTGAGCTCTACAAGCGCCATCTCGCCGACCATCTAACCTAATGAGTAACGTCTAAACCTTCCTTACACAGGTTCGGTTTTAGGCAGCGACAAGCGTGTGTTCCGACTGGAGCAATTCCGTCCAGAGGCGATCTCTCCGCTCTCGAAGTGTCTGCGCATAGGAGCGAGCTCGCTCACGCAGAGTTTCGGGAGCATCGGGAGTGGCCATGAGCTTGTCGCAGAGTTCCAGGGAGCGCAGGAAGTTACCCGCCTGGAACCAGCAGCCCGCCGCGCTGAACTCGTGCCGCCAGACCTGCTCGGAGATTCCCTGCGCCGCGTAGGCCTGAGCGAGGGCTTCTTCCAACGCTGCCGCCTCGCCGAAGAGCTTTGCCGCTTCATCGTGCTGGCCCAGCTCTTTTGCCAAGCGGCCACGCAGCAGAAGCCCGGACTTGCTTCGCTCTTGCTCCTGCATCTCTTCGGTACGCACACCACGCCTCATGCTGCTCATTATCGTACTCTCCGCTCCCGTACTCTATGGAAGGTGAACCAGGCCTCCTGCGAGGCGAAGCGCACCACGATCACAAAACCATCGACGCCGTAAGGGTTGCCGAGGAGCTGATCCACTTTCTCTTTGTGTCGCTCTTCCAAGCTCTCTGCACCCGTGCCACTGATTTCAAGGCCCCACTCTTGCTCATCGTTGCCGACCCAGTAGTCGAACCGATCCCCCTCATGTGCCACTGAGGTGAGCCGGAGCCCATCCCCAAGCCCATGAAGCACCGCACATGCAACTCCCAGAGCACCCCACTCTGTGATGATGTGAGACTGCACTGCGGGCGGCAGAGTCGGAATGTGTTCCTGAGACCATTGCACTCTCAGAGTTTTTGTCAGCTTGATCCCATCTCGTTGCAGAATCCGTACCGAGAGCTGAGCCTGGTTTGCCTCGACGTTGCTCGCCTGGAGGCATCGGATTGCAAAGGGCAGAAAGACCAATGCTTCGATTTCCTGTGTGGCGAGTGCCTCAGCAAGATCACATACAGGAATTTGGTCAGCCATAGATTTGCCTTATTCTACCGCTGATTTACTCATTGCCCGTTGCCGAAGCTGCCGCGCTCGATCCCGAATCTCGGTATCTGCTGGGCGCTCCTGCCCCTCCATTCGTAGCAGTCGCATTGCCTCGTTGCAGTAGCTCCGAGCTTGGTCGTAGGGTAATTCAGGGAGCCAGTCTGCCGGGATAGGTCGAAGGGCTTTGACGATGCGCTGGGGGCGCTCGTCAATATCGCTAGTATGAGTCGGTTTACCACCAGGCAGCAGGTAGACCGCGCCTCGAACTGCCGAGCGGACAGCGGCGCGGATGAACCCGGCAGGTGATCGGAGCTTTGAAGCACTGGCAACGGCGACGGCATGAGTGAGTTGCTCCAGCGTCCCTCCATCTGAAGCGATCCCCTCGGCCAGGAGTTCGGCTTCGGCCTCGGGAATCCCGACCTTCTGCGTCAGCAGAGAGACAGCAGCAGAACCCAGGTTCGCCTGAGGCTTCTCCCGAGCCTGTGGTTGGGCTTGGCTTGTTGTAGTCTCTTCCGGATTCCCTTTATCAGGTGAGAGCCGAAGAGTTTGCCGAAGCCTACCCGAAGAGTTCTTGGGAGCAGGCGGCGGCGAAGCGGACGTAGCGAGATCAACTCCGAGCTTCTTAAGATCGGGGCGATTGGGGCAGTGGCGTTTGACGAGAGCCGCCGCAAGTCTTCGGATAGCCGAAGGGAAAGTGTCTCGCTCCAGGATGGCGAGCCAGAGCGCATGCCAGCCGCGCTTCATCACCTCGGTGAGCTTTACCAGCGGGCGAATGCGACGCTTAGGGCCGCGTACCTCAATCTCGATTAGTCCGTAGTCTTTGAGCTGGCGTAGCAAAGCCCGGACGTGATCGGGGACGATCCCCGCCTGCTTGGCGAGGAACTCGTTACCCACGATGCAACCATCAGTGCGTGCGTCGTTGTAGCAGATGTCACGAAAGAGCCGCGCAAGACGCCGCTGGGCGTCCCAACGTCCGTCGGGAATAGTGATGAGAGAAGCTGTGTCAGAGTTGGCTTGAAGGTGTGGCACGTTTGCCCCTTTGCCCCTTCCGATAGGGGGGGATCAGGGCAGTGAGGGTAAGGCGCGACGGGTTTGAGAAGGGGCGACGGCGGCGCGGACGCGGTGCCTGTGGGGAGTCCAACGTGGTAGTGTCGTGGGGGCAAGCACCCATGCAGAGTCTAAGACGTAAACCTACATTGATGAGTGCTCGTTAGACGACTCAAAACTCGGGGGAGTCTCCACAATCAAGTGGAGGCTCCTTTTTGTTTTGCTTGGCTCTGCCTCATCCACCCCTGAGATTTCCACGTGATCCACGATCAGGCGTAGGGGTCGGTGCCGCTCTTCGTTCGTTGCTTCGTCCCAGAGCTCTGAGAACGAAGCCCACAAACCAGCAACCTGAGCGGCGTTAGGTCGCGGGCCTGCCATGTTTTCCACGGCCTAGCGGCAGGTCAAGTGCTCTCGCTCCGCATTCTTGGCATCCACACTGGGCAAGAGCCGGGCGGCATCTCTGATCACGCTTTAAGTCGGATCGGTCTGGAGAAACGACAAGAGCAGGTTGTCAGCAGCCCGAAAGCGCCGGTATTGCGTACTGAGAAGACACGCAACCAAAGGTGAAGGGACTTGGGGGTAAGTTCGCTATCGGTTACAATGCGACTATCCGATGCCCCTACTGTACTACTGGCACCCTGACAACTACCACCGCGATCTGGATATGGGGGCGGGTTTTCATTTAAATCAGTCGAATCCTCTTCTACATTCCATTGAGGTGGGCGATAGCCTTTGGGCGTTCACGCGAAACAAGTCTGGGCAGTACGTTTTAGCCGCTGAGCTGCTTGTCAAAGCCAAGACCGAAAACCCTCCGAATTTTCGCTACGGCCCGTATCGAATCTGGGGCAACCTGAAGGAGTCTCGCTATTTTCTCGCCGATGACGATGCACCCAGCGTGGAGCAAGTTATTCGCTCGCTCAGTGTGAAAGCAGGTGCCACGCGACTTGGGCAGTCGTTTCAGGGACACGCTGCAGTTCGGAAAATCACCGAGGCGGATCATCAGATGCTTCGGGTGGCGGCAAGCGGATTGTCATTGGAGCCGCGGGCGCGGATTCTCCCCGAGGAGCGTCTGGAGGCGGCGGTTCTCCTGGGCGACGAAGAGGCCGTACGCCAGCTCTTGATAGAGGAGCCATCAGGCGTTGCGGAGGCGCGAGCGGCGTATCTGTTTTCTCAAGCACCGACTCGAAACCGTCAGCTGGTGAAGGAACTCCAGAAAATTTATGAGGGCAAGTGCCAGCTCTGCGGCTGGAATCCGAGAAATGAGTACGGGCACTGGCTCTGTCACGGTCATCATATCCACTGGCTCAGCCGGGGTGGGGAAGATGATTTAAAGAACCTTCTGCTTGTCTGCCCGAACCATCATGGAGCGATTCACGCTTGCGATGCACAGCTTGATTTCAAAGACTTTACTTTTAACTTCGGCGTGAGGATTGAGCAGGTAGAACTCAATCTCCACATCTAACCCGTGGGCAAAATATGGCAAAGAGAATCTTCTCGGGCTCCGAAAATAGTGTGTAATAGCCGTGGAATATATTACTATCAGAGCCTGGTATCACTCTGCCAACCGAGCAAGTCCTCGCCTTGGTTCAAGAGAAGGGCATCGTTCGTCCCTGTGGATGCCCTGCCCGACAAGTACCGCTCGCTCTCCAAGACGGTGCTACGCTTTCCCAATGGCGTGATCTGCCGCATGTCTACCATCCTCTCTTAATCAAGGGAGCTGTGAGAAATCTCCTGTGGGGAGATGAGCCCGTGGCGCATCGCCCAGACTGCTGCCTGGACCCGGTCAGAGACTCCCAGCTTGCCCAGGATATGCTCGACATGGGACTTCACCGTGCCATCGCCGATAAATAGCAGGTTGCCAATCTCTTTATTGGAGAGCCCCTCGGCCACGTAGCGAAGGACTTCTTCCTCGCGCGGGGAGAGGGGAGTGATGAGATCACTAAACCCAGCCGTCTTTTCCCCGACACTGCGTAGGGCGCGGCTTAGCTCCTCGCGCCTGAGCAAGAGCTCGCCGTGCATCACGGCCTGGAGCGCACCGAGAAGCTGGTCGCGGGAGACGGTCTTGAAGAGATAGCCTGCGGCTCCCCCCGCGACTGCACGGGCCATGTAGGTTGGGTTGTCGTAGGTGGTGAGCATGACGATAGCAAGATGTGGATTTTGTGCCTTGAGCGCCACAAGTGCCTCCAGCCCATCGCCGCCTGCCATGCGTATGTCCAGCAAGACGACCTGGGGGGATGTCGCCTCGGTGACCGTGAGGGCCTCTTTGCTACTACCCGCCTCCCCGACCACCGTGAACGCGCTCCCCTCCAGCATCGCCGCCACACCGCCTCGCCAGATGGCATGGTCGTCGACCAACAAGACTCTATACTCGCTCATACTGTTGATCTCCTTTTTGTTTTAGAGGGATGCTCGCTCTGACCCGTACTCCCCCCTCAGGGAGGCTCTGGACCTCAAAGCTGCCCTCCAGTGTTCGAACTCGCTCCCGCATGCCGTGCATACCTACAGGGATCTTGCCATCGTTTGGGGCGGGGTGCTCCAGTCCAACCCCATTGTCGGAGACTTCTAAAGTCAGTACGGCTTTGTCGGGGGCGAGCAAGAGCATGACCTGGACATGGCTTGCCTGGGCGTGCTTGCGGGCGTTGTTGAGTGCCTCTTGAACCACCCGAAAGGCAGCGGTCTCGATACGTGGTTCAAAACGCTCCGACGAGAGATTGTGTGAGAGGGTCGCCGACTCCCAGCCCGTGCGCTTCTGTTCATCGGCCAGGAGCTGCTCGACTGCGCCCGCCAGCCCCAGATCTTCCAGAGAGAGGCAACGCAGGCTATTGACCATGCGCCGCGACTCGAGCCCCGCAAAGCCAATGTACTCGTGCGCCTTCGCCAGCTGGGCGCGTGCCCGCTCGTGCTGGCCCGAGTCCCAGGCGGCGATACAGGCCTCGAGGTGGGCGTTGGTGGCAGCGATGTACTGAGTGAGGCCATCGTGGAGATCGTAGGCAACGATGCGGCGCTCTTCCTCACGCGCCATCATGAGGACGTGCGTAAGCTCAATAGCATTGGTAGAGAGTTGTTCTGGTTCCATAGAAATGCGGTATCTCAAAAAAAGACCGAGGGCTTGCTCGACTTACCTCGGGCAGTGTCCTCGGTTAGGTGTCAGGAGTTAGAGTGCAGTCGAACCTACGTTTTGTACTGCGTCACACCACCGCGCGACGTTCCCGACAGTACGCCAATATGCCGTGCGGCAGAGGCTGCGAGCTGCCTTCTCTGTCGTGGGGCGGATTGTAGGCAAGGTCGGAACGCAGCGCCCCCCGAGGACGCACCACAAGTAAGAGGTTATGAAAATGAACACCAAGCAACGAGCGACACAGACACGGTGCGCCACGAGCGTGCTTTGTCTCCTCATCCCAGGAACTCTGGTACTGACCCCACTTCGCGCAACGGCGGCTCTCGCTGAGTCGCAGCCCCACCAGCGTCTGCGCATCATGGTTGCTCCCTTCTCCTATGCAAGCATCTCGCCTTGGTGGAGCGGGGACTGGCAGATTGGGCAAGGCCTCTCCGCTCTCGTTGAGGATGAGCTGATCAAGCAAGGGAGCTTCGATGTCTACAGCCGCCAGGGTGCAGGCGTGCCCACGGGGACGATCCTGCGGGGGACGATCACCCACTTTGAGTTCGAGAGAGACGGGATCGGGCTCCGGGACGGACTCTACAGGCCCGATGGGTACCGGAGGCGCTGGCGTCCCTCCGGCTCCCTGTTTGGGGTTGGCTTTACGGAGACCCGCGCCCGCGTGGGAATGAGCTGCCAGCTCATCGACGCGGCCACAGGGCGGATTCTCAAGACTTTTGACGCCGCGGGGAGCTCGGCGCGGGGTAGCTTTACGGGCTTTGGGATCAACCGAGGAGGAGGGATCTATGCGGGCGGGGTCGACTTTCGCTCCCGTGCCTTCCAAGACACCCTGATCGGTGAGGCGACCCGGAAGTGTGTCAGCGACCTCGCGCAGAAGCTTGTCAAGGGGACAGCGAACCTGGACCTGCGAGCTGCCTTGACCACGAGTGTCGCGCCCACACCGCTTGTCGGGAAAGTGGCCGATGTGGAGGGCGATACCCTCACGGTCACGATCGGGGACGATCAAGGGGTGCGTGTGGGAGATGTCATGAGTGTGGAGGGGGTGGTCAAGGTCATCCGCGACCCCGATACGGGCAGTGTCCTGGAGCAACGCTACACCCGTGTCGGAACGCTGCGTATCACGTCGGTCTCAGCCCATACCGCCACGGGGCGCTTCGAGGGAAAGCTCCAGCCGAAGGTCGGGGATCGGGTACACCTGGACTGACCCAAGCCCTATTCTGAGTGAGCGAGGGCGTGGTGCTGGCTGACCAAGTCGCCGTCCTCGCTCCTCAGCTCCCGGAAGACAAGCGCTGAGGCAAGGGTCAAGCCTCCCAAAAGAAGAAACGCCTTGTGGATGCCTGCAATCAGCTCCGGGCCGCTGGTAGAGAAGCGATCCGGGACAAAGACAGCCGTGAGCAGCGATGCCAGGGCGATCCCGAAGCTGACCGAGAGCTGCTGCATCGTGCTGGCGATACTGCTGGCACCGCTGGTCTGCTCCGGTGTCACATCGGCGTAGGCCAGTGTGTTCATGCTGGTGTACTGCAGCGACGTGAAGAACCCAAAGACGAGCGCTTGGAGCACGATCTGCCAAAGAGGCGTAGCCGCCCCAACCAGCGCAAAGAGGCCGATCAGGAGCCCGAGCACTAGGGTATTGACACTCAGAATGCGCCGGTAGCCAAAGCGCTTGAGAATCCCCGGCATGAGGAGCTTCAGCCCGAGGCTTCCCACCGCCTGGGGCATCATGAGCAGGCCACACTGGATCGGAGAGAGGCCAAGCCCCACTTGGTACAAAAGGGGGAAGAGAAAGGGAATTCCCCCAATCCCCAGCCGGGTGAAGAAGCTCCCGCTCACCGAGACGCGGAACGTCCGCACGCGAAAGAGCGCAAGCGGGAGGAGGGGGAACAGGGTGTGTGTGGTGCGGATGCCATAGCCCACGAGGCAGGTGAGAGAGAGCGCGAGCAGCCCCAAAAGTGCACTGCCACGGAGCGTGTGCTCCCCGAAAACTTCCAAAATATACGAGAGTAAGGAGATGCCCACCCCAAAGAGAACAAAGCCCAGCGTGTCGAACTTGGGGGGGCTGGCTGCGCGGTAGTTGGGCAGGTTTCGGTAGACCAAGATCAGGCCGAGCAGGCCGATGGGCAGGTTGACAAAGAAGATCCCGCGCCAGTGGACGTAGTCAACCATCAGGCCACCGACCAGCGGGCCGAGCATGGGACCGATCAAGCCGGGAATCGCCACAAAGCTCATGGCCTGGGTCAGCTCGGACTTATCGAAGGTCCGTACCATGGTCAGGCGGCCCACCGGGAGCATCATGGCTCCCCCGCAGCCTTGGAGGATACGGCAGAGGATGAGCAGGTGAACCGTGGGGGCGAGGCCGCACAGAAGCGAGCCGAGAGTGAAGAGCCCAATCGCGGAGGCGAAGACGCGCCGGGTGCCGAAGCGATCCGCCACCCAGCCACTGATGGGAATAAAGACCGCCAAGCTGAGCGTGTAGCTGGAGAGCACCGCCTTCATGCTGAGTGGGGCAGTGCCAAGCTCCCTTGCCATCACCGGAACAGCCGTGTTGAGAATGGTCGTGTCGAGCGACTCCATAAAGAAGGCGACAGCAACCAGCCAGGGGAGGAAGCGCTTGATCGACTCAGTTGAGCTCATGGTTATCTCTCCGTCAGTGCGTAGACAATGAGGATGCAGACGATCGCCATGACAGAGAGGGCGGAGAGAAAGACCGTGTCTGCGATACGCTCCCGCTGGTGCCGCTGCGACTTGAAGCTTGCTTTCAGCGCCCCATAGGAGCTGAAGGTCGAGCAGAGGAAAAGCATCGCGTCGACGGCGAGTAAGTCATCGCCCGCCGTCTGAATGGGCTTCATTGTCGTGACGATACGGAGCAAGCCAATCACGGTCAGGCAGACGCCCACCATGGCTGCAGAGGTTGCAAAGAGGTGAACCGAGAGATTGACCTCCACGAGCTCTGAGTCGTTTGTCTTCTCAATCAAGGCCGTGTCTCCTAGAGGGAGGGCGTTTGCGGGGGATAGCTTGCGTACTGCTGCAGGAGCTCCTCCCAGGAGCTCTCGACACGCTCAAAGCAGGCGAGACGTCCGTTCAGGCTCGCAGGGAGGTAGTCTTCCTGCTCCAGCCGGACGATGCGTGCACTATTGAGTTGTTTGTAGGTACCAGGCGCGACGCGCTCACCGGCACGGTAGATCTTCATTGCCTCTCTCCTTTCGCTATTGCTCGTAGGCTATTGCCACGGGTGCCCTTCGGAATCCGCGAGCCAAGCGTTCTCCGGCGCATCGGCGGGGCCAGGGTAAAACGTCATTCGGACAAGGTGGCTTGGGTTAATGACAATCATCCCCCCACCAGAGCGACGCAAGTGAAGGCTGGGGGCGTGACAGAGCTGCTGGAAGATAATGGTGCGATCTATAGGCAGAATCTCCGGGCCAGGTTCCTCGGGGGGGATCAAGAGATGGATCTCGCGGAAGAGCTGCTGGCCGCTCGTGAGCTCTAGCTCGCTATAGACACGGAAGGACTCCCCTGGCCGAAAGCGACGCTGACCGCGGGCGGTGTTCAGATCGTAGTGGGCAAGGAAATCCGACTCAGGGATCTCGACAATATCGGTGATATTGCGCGGAAACGACCAGGTGGGGAAGTCCTCTGTGAGGAAGTCAATCCGCTCGATCGCAGCACAAGGGTAGACCGAGAGGGAGTGCTCTCCTGCCAAGATGAGCTGCTTCTGAGCAAAGAGCCGCTCTGGGTGAAGGTGCTCCACCACCCGCTTGGCAGTCTCCCGCTGGCTCTGGACAAAGCGGGTTTTGTTGCCATTGCTGAGGCGTATATCAATTTCGAGGGCGGAGAGATAGGTGTACATAGCCGTGACCCTTTCTTACGTGAAAGTCATGCGATCTTCACTGCGTATTCGTTCCCTAATCTTGGCGAAGTGCCTGGATGGGATGGAGCGCCGCGGCGCGGCTGGCAGGGTAGATCCCAAAGAAGAGCCCCACCGCTGCGGAGACACCGAGGGCGATAAAGACCGAGGCCGTGCTGACAATGGTGTGCCAGCCGCCGATCCGGGCCATCACGATCGCGCTTCCACCGCCCAGCACCACGCCGATCAGCCCACCGAGCAGGGAGATAATCGCCGACTCGATCAGGAACTGGAGCAGGATGTCCCGAGGAGTCGCCCCGATTGCCTTGCGAACCCCGATCTCACGCGTGCGCTCGGTGACCGAGACCAGCATGATGTTCATGATCCCGATCCCCCCGACAAGGAGCGAGATGACAGCCACGGCACTCAGGAGCGAGGTCATGGTATCGGTGACACTCTTCTGGCGCTGCATCAGCTCGGTCTGGCTGCGGATGCTGAAGTCATCGTTGTCGGGGAAGGGGGGCTGGAGGTGGTGGCGGCTCCGCAGGAAGTTGGTGAGCTCCTCTTGCGCGAGGGGCATCATCTCCTGGCTGGTGCAGCGCACCGACATCGAGTTGATGAACTGCTGGTTGAGCACGCGCCGCATCGCTGTGGTGATCGGCACAAGAATCAGGTCGTCCTGGTCCTGCCCAAACGCCCCGGCACCCTTGGGAGCGAGCATCCCGACCACGGTGAACTGCTGGCGGTTGATCGCGATGGTCTGGCCGGTGAGATCGGTGTCCGCCACGCCCGTGAGCTTCTGCGCGACTGTCGTGCCCACCACACACACCTTCTGGCTTCCCTCGGTCTCTGCCGCAGTGAAGAAGCGGCCTTGGCTGACCTCGTAGTTGTTGACAAGCGGGTAGTCTATGGTCGTCCCCGTGAGGTTGGTGGTCGAGTCGCTGCCCCCGAGGCGGATCTGGACATTGCTACGCACCTGCGGGGCGATAGAGTCGACGCTCTTAGGGAACGCACTCGCGATCAGCTTCGCGTCCTCCAGGGTCAGGTGGCTGGCCGAGCCATTGGCGCCAGGGCTCTGGGCTGTTGCCGCAGTGAGACGAATACGCGCCGTGCCGGGCAAGACCGTGAGCAGGTTGGTTCCCAGGGAGTTGACCGAGTCGGTGACACTCTTGGTTGCGCCTTGACCGATTGCCACGACGACGATCACCACGCCCACCCCGATTATGATCCCCAGCATGGTCAGGGCACTACGCATCTTGTTGCTCTGCAGGCCTCTGAGGGCGACCTGGAGGCTCTCTACGACATTCACTTCATCCCTCCGTTCTGGGTGCTCATCCGCGCCAGCACCTCCGTGGCGTGAAGGCGCTCTCGTACCGGCTCGTCCTCGACCACGTTGCCGTCGCGGATACTCACGATTCGTTTGCAGTGCTGCCCGATATCCGGCTCGTGGGTCACCATCACCACGGTCTTGCCTTCGTCGTTGAGCTCCTGAAAGATCTGCATGATCTCCTCGCTCTGGAGGCTGGAGAGGTTCCCCGTGGGCTCATCGGCGAGGATCAAGCGCGGCTGGGAGGCGAGGGCACGGGCGATCGCCACACGCTGCTGCTGGCCGCCCGAGAGCTCGGTGGGTTTGTGATCCACCCGTGCACCCAGCCCCACCCGCTCCAGCGCCTCCAGGGCACGCTCCTCTCGGTCTTGGACATGGCCGTAGAGCAAGGGGAGCGCGACATTCTCCAGAGCCGTCATGCGGGGCAAGAGGTTGAAGCCCTGAAAGACAAAGCCGATCTTCTGGTTGCGGATCTGCGCCAGCTCGTACTCGTCCAGCTCCGCCACCTCGATCCCATCGAGCTGGTAGGAGCCGTCGGTGGGGACATCGAGACATCCGACGATGTGCATCAGGGTGGACTTGCCCGACCCCGATGGCCCCATGATCGCGACAAACTCACCGGGGCAGATATCGAGGTCGAGGCCATCGAGGGCGCGGACAATCTGCCCGCCCATCGGGTAGGTCTTCTGAATCCCGCGCATCCGTAGCATTGGGTTTTCGACTGCTGTGCTCATTGGGGTCGTCCTCCTCCCACGCCACCGCCGCTGGCTGGGCCAAAGGGGGAGCTCGCGCCGCCCACGGGTCCCCGGCTCTGGGAGAGCCCCGCCAGGACAATCGTGTCGCCGGGGCTGAGACCCTCGCGAATCTCTGTGTGGACACCATCGGTTGCGCCCGTGGTGACCTTGCGGGGCTCAGGGACACGCTTGCCCTCGTGATTGACCAGCACGGTGACACTCGCCCCGCGCTTGCTGGCCTTGATCGCCTCGGAGGGGACGAGCAGGACATTGGACTTGTGCCCGGTCTGGATCGTGACATTGGCGGTCATGTCCGGCTTGAGCTGGTGCCCGGTGTTCTCAAGGGCGATATTGACATCGTAGGTGACCACGCCTTGCTGAATCGTGGAGCCGGAGGCGATCTTGGTGACACGGCCCTTGAAGACTTTTTTGGGGAACGCATCCACGGTCACCGATGCCTCTTGCCCTAGCTTGATCTTGCCGATATCGGTCTCGTCCACAAAGGCATCGACTTGAAGGCGGTTGAGGTCGGCCACGACAATCAGGGTTGGGGAGGACAGCCCGGCGGCGAGGGTCTCGCCCTGCTGCGCCGCAAGCTGAAGCACGGTCCCGGAGAGAGGGGAGCGGATAAAGGTTTTATCGACTTGCGCTTGGGCGTAGGCGACCTGCTCTTGGGCCACTCGCACTGCCTCACGCGCCTGCTGGACATCCTGCTGCTTGAGCGTATTTTGTGCGACATTGCCTTGCGCCGTTGTCAGGCTGGCCTTGGCGAGCTCCACCTGAGCACGGGCATCGTCGATCTCCGAGCGCTTGACCGTGTTTTGGTTGACCTCGGCCTGCGCCACGTCGAGAGCGGCCTGGGCGGACTCCACGCCCTGCTCTGCCTGGGTGACCGCGTCTCGGGCTGCCTGTGTGTCTGCGGCAACCTTCTGCCGTACCAGCTCGATATTCTGCCGTGCCGTCTCCACCTGGGACTTGTTGACCGTCGCCTGCGCTTGGGCACTGTCCACCTCGCTGGTTGCGACAAAGCCTTTTGCCAGGAGGGCCTGCTCGCGCTTGAGGCTCTGTGCCGAGTTCTGGGCGTTGGCCTGCGCTTGGTTGAGCTGCTCTTGGGCGGTGGCGACCTGGAGATTGGCCCCTGCTTGTGCTTGCGCGAGGTTCGACTTCGCGGTGGAGAGCGCCGCTTGCGCGGTTGCGAGGACGGTTCTCGCGTGCTGGATATCAGCGGGGGTCTGGGTGGCCTGGAGCCTGTCAGCCGCCTGTGCGGAGGCCAGTTTTGCTTGGGCACTACGGAGCTGTGCCCGTGCTTGTGCCACACTGCTGCTGGTCTGAATCTGCCCCATCGCCACCCCGCTGAGCTGCTGGGCGAGCTTGGTCTGTGCGGTCTCCAGGTTGTCCTTAGCCTGCCGGAGCTGCGCGACAACATCGGGCAGGTCGAGCTCCGCGATCACCGAGCCCGCCTGCACCACGCTACCGACATCGGTGTAGAGGTGCTTGATGCGGCCTGTCACTTGCGAGCCGATCTTGACCTGCGAGCCGGTCTGGGAGGTGACACTGCCCGTGGCCGCGACTGTCTCCGTCAGCTCGCCCTGCGTGGCGAGGGCGGTCAGGAGCTTGGCAGTGGGATCGGCGGGGGAGTGGGTTTTGTTCCAGCCCCAGCTTCCAATGCCAAGGAAAAGGAGAGTGACTGCCAGCCCCGGGACGAGGCGGGATTTGCGCCGTGCTCGACGTACCATCGGAGGGGGTGTGGTGCCTGTGAGCTTAGTTGCGATTGCTGTCATGGAAGTACCTCAGTGACTTTCGTATAGGAGCTACTGCGAGTGGCTGTGCGTCGTCGTTCCGAAATGCCTGACAATCTGTCGCGTGGCATACCCACAAAAAACAGCGCCCTTCTCCGTGCGAAAGGCGCTGTGGGAGCGTGCTCGGTGGGGTGGGTGCGATCGCTATCGGAGCGCGAGCCCTGTCGGGGTGGCAAGGCCGCTCACAAAGACCGTACTCGTGCCATCGGGAGCCACTTTGGAGATCGTGTTGTTGCCGATATTGGCGATATAGAGGTTACCGGTGCTATCAAAGACCATGCTCGCGGGGAGATTGAGCTTGCCCACGAAGAAGCTGACCGCCCCCGCCGATGAGACCTTGTAGACACTATTGCCCGAGCCACTCGACACATAGAGTATCCCCGCCGCATCGAAGACCAGGCCGTTGGGATCGCTGATACCGCTCACAAAGCGTGTCAGGGTGCCGTCGGCCCCTACTTTTAGTATCTGACTGAGGCCGTTCTCCGCGACATAGAGCACACCGTTCTTATCGAAGGCCAGCCCGGTTGGGAGGGAGAGTCCCGAGACAAAGACCGTGCTGGTGCCATCGGATGCGATCTTGAGGATGGTGCCATCGGCCGCGCTGGTGACATAGAGCGTCCCCGTGCTATCGAAGACCTCGGCGCTGGGGTTGTTGACCTTGGTGGCAAAGCTGGTGACGGTGCCGGTGCTGTCGATTTTCTGGATGGTGGCGGCGGTCTTGTTGGCGACGTAGAGTACCCCCGCACTATCGAAGGCGAGTGCCACCGGCCCGCTGAGGCCCGAGGCAAGCTTGTCCTGCACGCCAAAGAGTGTCTCTCGTGCGACGGTGTTGTCGCCGTAGTTGGCGATATAGAGCCGTGTCTGGGTATCGCTGACGGGGACACTCGTCCCTTTCAGGCTCCCCCCACACCCGGCGAGAGCTCCCGTCGTAAGCCCGATCAGAGCAAAGAGCCAGCCAGATTTCATCGTCGGGCTCCTTGCGAAGTGGTATTCGTGGTCTTCATAGAAATTAGCCTTTGGTATTTGTGTGCTTGTAATGGCGAGCCTGACTGCACTTTGGTTCCTTCATGCTTCACAATATGCCGGACGGCAGAGGCGATTATTCCGTAAAGGCAAAAAAAGAGAGACTAAGGCCTTAGGCCTCAGTCTCTCATGGCTTTATCGTTTCTATCTAGAGGTGTTTGCCCAGATCGAAGGCATTGTGAACCGCATGTTCGACCTTCTTCAGGGATAGGTCACTCCCGATGCGCTTTAACGAGAGCCCATGATTAAGCTTAACAGAGCCCAGCTTCAAGCCCATTGCATGGGACTGTGTTCCCAGAGCACAGGGAGCGACAACGAGGGCAGCGAGTGCCAGGTTAACGATTCGAGTTTTCATTTTATTTTCCTTGTCTGTGGCGTTGCGAGGTGTGATCTCCATTGTCGAGGTTTACTTCTTAATGCCGAGAATCTTGCCCGTTGCTTTCTCTAGCTTGCGAGAATCCTTGGAGATTGCCTTGCCGACGGATCTTGCATCCTTGGAAGCCGTTTTTTCAACACTCTTAGCATCCTTTGCTGTCGTCTTTCCCGCGATACGAGCATCCTTGCCAGCTGTGGCTTCTGTTTTTCGTGCACTTGACTTTACTGTCGTAATCGCTTTCTTTGTGCCGATATTCTTCGTGTCGACTTTTGGGCTTTGTGCATTTGCACTCGCTCCAATGATACAGAATAGAGACAGGCCAGCGATAATGGTTCGTAAGGTGTTTGTTTTCATGATTTTTGTTTGTTCTTTCTTGTTTTTGCGCTTTCTTGAGCGCTTCTGGAGGTAAATGCGTCGTTTAAAATAGAAACGTTCCCACGCCTGTCAATTTTTTTTACAGGAGTCTTTGAGATCGATGTGCCGAGGCAGCCGTTTTTTGTCAGTGGTTACCTTGCTACTGCGGGACGAAGATGTTAAAATTTCGTCGCTTTAATATGAACCATTTGCAAATACAAGCACCCGTGGCCCCGAACAAGCTCTCGGGAAAGGATGCTCTCAAGGAGCTCCAGCAAGAGCGGGATCGCTACTGGCAAAATGCCCGTCAAGAGGTCTACCGGGGAGCGCGTGAGATCTTTGCGCAGCACGAGGATGAGAAAGAGCGGGGGCTCGCCTTCTCGAAACTAATCCGGGGAAACCCGCGCCGGCGTGAGCTCGCGCTCACCTTCGACGATGGCCCACACCCTGCCTACACACCGGAGATTCTTGCAATCCTGGGCCGCTACCGAGTTCCTGCGGCGTTCTTCGTGGTCGGAGAGATGGCAGAGAAAGCGCCAGAGCTGGTACGGGCGGAGTCTGCTCAGGGACATGTGGTCGCCAACCATACCTACCATCACGTGAGCCTCATCAAGATCCCCGCAGAGTATGTCGCCGACGAGATCAAGGCCTGTGGGAAGGTGATCCAGACGATCTTAGGAAAGCCCCCGACCTGGTTCCGTCCACCGGGAGGGGAGTACAACCGCGAGGTGGCACAGATCAGCCAAGCCCTGGGATACACCATGGCGCTCTGGACAGCCGACCCCGGCGACTACAACCGTCCCGGTAAAGACGTCATCCTGCAAAAGACCCTGCAAAAGACCCAGCCCGGAGGAATCCTCCTGCTCCATGATGGGGTGGACCAGACAATTGCGTGCCTCCCTCAAATGCTAGAGACGCTCCAGAAACAAGGCTATCGCTTTGTCTCGCTGGATGACCTCAAGAAAAAACAGGGAGCAAAATAATGGGCGATAATTCCCAAAAATGGGAACGATCTGGGGGACTTATCTCGCAGTGGAGATATGAAAAACTTCGTGGCGAGCTGGCCCAGCGTGGGCATAAGTAAGAGTATGTGGCTTCGCCGTAGCTCAACGACTGCACAAAAACATGCCGAGTTTGAGGCGCTTGTCGCCCAGGACTGGGAGCGCTTCTGGCGCTTTGCCTACCGCCTGACCGGCGACCGCGATCTCGCTGAGGATCTGCTCTCGGAGACGATGATCGATGCCTTTGTTGCCTTTGATCGCTACCGTGGGGAGAAGTTCGCAAGCTGGTTCTTTAAGATGCTCTCCACCAATCGGATCGACATGGCGCGCAAAGCCAACCGCCGTCCGGCCGAGAGCCTCGACACGGTCTTCTCCGAGACGGAGGGGCGCGATATCCCAGACTCTCGCGAGAGTCCTGAGAAGGTCTTGATGGACCCGCTCTACTCGGAGCCTGTCCAGAAGGCACTGGACTCCCTGCCCCTGGAGAACCGGGTTGCTGTCTTGCTCGCCGATGTGGAGGGCTACGACTATACCGAGATCGCCCGTATGCTCAGTATCCCCATCGGTACTGTGCGCTCGCGAATCTCACGAGGCCGTGAGAAGCTGCGCCAGGCACTGAGCGCAGAGCTGCACCGATAGAAACTGGAGACACACTGTGAAAGACGATGCTATACGGGCGATGCTCACCGAGGCATCCTTCCCTGAGCCCATCGGCGGAAGTGCCGCCGCACGTGAGCGGCTGATGGGCACTCTGCGCCACCACTATCCCCCCGAGAAGAGCTACGCCACGGGCCAGCGCTCGCTCTGGCGACCGCTGGGGGCGACGGCACTGGCTATGATGATGGCAGTGGGGATTTTCCTCGCGTGGCCTGAGCGGGAGGCTGAGGCGGAACCTCTTCCCTCTGAGGCGCAGATGCAGCAGCTCTACGACCAGCACGAGCTCACCCACGCCGCCTACTTCCTCGAGAAATCCCCGAGCTCCTAAAAAAGGCTCAACTCTTGGTGGCTTAGTTGAGCTGTTTGGCAATCTCTACCAGCTCGAGCCCAGTGAGACGCCCCACAACCATCCTGCGCTGGGTCTGAGATTTAAAGGCGATAGCATTTCGCTCTGAGTGACGGGAGTCCTGGTGCAGGAACGCGCTGGTACCCTGCCCGAGGACAGTAGGCTTCCAGCCTGTTTGTGGCTTGAGCGGGCGATTGTTTTTCGTCTCAGTCACAAAGAGCGAGAAGGTGCGCTGCTGGTTGGCATAGAGGAAGTGGGCGTGCTCGCCAGGGACATGGCGCACGAGTCGCCAGGCTCCGACACGCTCCGGAAGGCCGAGCTTCGCTGCGATAGAAATCGCGTGTGTTCCGCGCTTTGTCGCAGGCGGGGCCTTTGTCGCTGTCTGTGCGGCTACGGGCAAGCTACCCGCGGCACCAAGGCTAAGACAGAGGGCAGCTCCCCAAGAAGCTCTCATCGCTGCGCCTCGGACTGTTGCTGGTGGGCTACATGGTGGGTCTCATGCTGGTCGTAGAACTGCTGCATCTGCGCCTCCGAAGGGAGCGGGTCGGCCTCCGCCTCTCTCTCCGGCCACATGAGAAAGACCACGAGGGAGAGGCCCGCTAAGAGAGCACCACCGATAAAAGACCGGCGGAAAGGCGAGGAGCGCTGAGCAGGCACGGTCTCGGGAGGGAACTGGTGACGCACACGGCTCATCACGCGCTCGCGAGCGGCCTCCGGCCCCCCGATAGGATCGGGTACCGAGGCACTACGTAGCACCTGCCTTAAGTCTGCATTATCTCGTGAGTCGCTAGTATCTTCTGTGTTCATAATCGTCAAACTCTCAGCCCTCTCCCTGTGAAGGAGCGGCGATTGGTTCTTTGTTATACCTGCACAGGGCACCCTCGTGAAACCAACCCAGTACGTATGCGACACGTGCATCGTCAAAAGTTCCGACCAAGCGTCACTCTTTCAAGGAAGACGCTCTCGCCCAGCGAGGCAGCTCGTAAAAATTTCCTACGATTGCCCCGAAAGGGGAACCAAAAAAACGTGATTGTCGCATTTTCTAAAAAAATGGCTTTGGCGTAAAAATGAGAGTGTTGCACTGTTGCGAATGGGTTATGCGCAACAGTTTTTTATTTTTTGTGTTGTGTTCGTAGTTTTTTTATTTAAGATTGTTTTGTGTTTTGGAACTAATGGATTTTATCATGCGAATTAATGATCGGTGTTGTGATTTGCGAATTGTATTCTGTTAAGTCTGGTACTTGGTTTTTATCACCAGGTATTGGCAAGATAAATGATACTGCGCTCCTCATGACCGATCTGCACGATGGATAAAAGGAAAAATGGTAATGAAAACAGTTCGTTTTGTTTCTGTAAGGGTATTAGCAATGGCCTCTGTTGCCTCCGTGGGCTTTCTTTCTTTGCTCGGGACTTCCGCGTTTTCGTCCCCGCAGAAGCCAGCGGTCTCCAGCGAGAAGCTTTCCGCGACTCAGTCGCTGGCTGATCTTAAGGCGGGGAATCAGCGCTATAGCTCGGGGCACCCACAGCATCCCCATGAGGGAGTGAAGCGGCTCCAAGATACCGCGCTCTATGGTCAGCACCCTAAGGCGGTGGTTCTTGGCTGCGCGGACTCACGTGTCTCTCCCGAGCTTCTCTTTGACCAGGGAGTCGGGGATATCTTCGATGTTCGGGTCGCAGGCAATGTCGCCAACAAAGACGAGCTTGCCTCGATGGAGTACGCTGTGGGGCACCTGCACACTCCGCTCATTGTTGTCCTTGGCCACTCCAAGTGTGGGGCAGTGACCGCAGTCGCGTCGGGGGAGTATCTCCCCGGGCCAAACCTCAATAGCCTGGCCGTGCATATCACAGACGCGGTCAACGCGGTTAAGAAGACGAAGCCTGAGCTCAAGGGCGATCCCCTGGTGGCCGCTTCCATTGAGGCAAATGTCCAAGAGTCTCTGGAAGACATCTACCAGGGAAGTGAGGCACTCCGTAGCGCAATCGACAAGAAGGAAGTCTTGCTGGTCGGGGCGGTCTACGACCTCAAGACCGGCCATATCCACTGGCTTCCTGCGTATACCCCCAAGGCCAAGTAACGAAAGGGAAAGAGAACGTTGAAACACTCATGGGCGATCATCGCCTTACTGGGGAGCTGCGCCTCCGTTCATGCGCAGACAACAGAGTCGGGAGAGTGGAAGTACACGGGGAGCCTGCGGGTTCGCTTGGAGAGCTGGGACTGGTTCAAGCCCGCCGATGCGACCAAGCAGAACCAGTATAACTATGTGGGATCGATCCTGCGCTACGGTGCCGACGGCAAGGTCGGGAACTCGCCCGTAAAGCTCGAGCTGGCGGCTCCTCTGCTGCTTGGACTGCCGACAAACGCGAGCGCTCCTTTACCCGCAGGGTCTCTGGGAGTCGGGGCCGTCTATCGGGCACAAAACGGGAGCCAGAACGGGTCGGTGTTTCTCAAGCAAGGGTTCTTCGTGGGGAAGGCCGCCGAGGGAGCACTCAAGGTGGGGCGCTTTGAGTTCGACGAAGGAAAGGAGACGATCCCAACCGACCCTGCCATGGCATTTACCAAGAGCTCGCAAGTGGCCGCTCGTCTCATTGGAACCGTGGGGTGGTCCCATGTGGGGCGTAGCTTCGACGGTTTCACTTGGAGCAGGACGGAGAAGAGCGCCAACACGACCTTGCTCGCCGCCATGCCGACACAGGGAGTCTACGATCTCGATGGCCAGAATACCCTGACCAAGGTGAAAGTGGCCTCGCTCTCCCATACGAAGCTCTATAAGAATGGGGAGGACCGCCTTTTCCTGATCGGCTACGAAGACACGCGGGGACTGGTCAAGACCGACGATAACCCAACCGCCGCGAAAGATACGAATCCCATTCGCCTGGCAACGCTGGGAGGCAATCTCCTGGGCACGTTCCCCACTCCCTTTGGCCCTGGGGATGGCCTACTCTGGGCTGCCGTGCAGAGCGGGCAGTGGGGAAGCCAGCGCGCCAACGCCAATAGCTGGACCGCCCAGGTTGCTGTCCATCCAGGCTTTGGAAAGAAAAATGACCTGGCGGTGCGCGGCGGCTACTACTACGCCAGCGGCGACTCCAACCCCAATGACAACCAGCATGGAACCTTCTACCCGATCCTCAATACGCCCCGTCTCTTTGCCCGAACGCCCTTCTTCGCCGAGGCAAACCTCAAAGATGCCTTTGTCAGCGTCACGGGAAAGGTCGGCAGTAAGCTTGCGCTTCGGGGGGACTACCACCTCCTCCAGCTTGCCAATGCGAACGATCTCTGGTACCAGTCCGGCAGTCCGTTCAACAATACGGCCTTTGGGCTTACCGGGCGACCCTCCAGCGGAAGCCACAACCTCGCCGATCTGATAGACCTCTCGGCTGACATGACCCTCAGCAAGAGCACGACAGCGAGCTTCTACTTCGGTCAGATGCTTGGCAAGGAGATCGTGAAGTCAATCTATCCAGATAGCAAGGGAAGCTTTGGCTATATGGAAGTGAACTACAAGTTTTAGGTTGAGCCAACCTCCATTCTTACCATTGAGTGGGTATGGAGGCTTTGGATCAGGTTAGAAACCGCCATTGGCCCCGACCTTGTAGACCTTGAGGGGCTACCGGGGCCATTGAGCGTGTGCGGCTGCGTCCCCTTGCTCGGCCGCGCCGCGGAGATCGCCTTGACGTGGCCGTCCACTGGTCTCCTTCACCAAGGCTTGAATCTTCGCCGAGAGTGTCCTCCCGCAGCCCGGCTCGTAGCCCTCCATAATGTGCCGGACCACACCCTTCCTGTCGATGATCAGCACCAGCGGAATCCCCGAGATATTGAGCTTCTCGCCCAGCGCATCCGCGACACCGAAGGGGAAGGTATAGCCGTGCTCCTTGACATACCCCTTTGCGAAGCCTGTCTGTCCCGGCTGGCAGCCCTCTTTGAAGTTCGCCCCGATCACCGCAACTCCCTGTGCTTTGAACGTGTTGTGTAGCTCCTGCATCACCGGGGAGAGCTTCTTGCACGGGCCGCACCAGGTCGCCCAGAAGTCCAGCACGAACACCTTGCCCGAAAGGCTAGCGTTGGTGAGCGTCTTGCCTGTAAAGGTCTTTATCGCAAAGGCAGGGAGCTTATCGCCCACCCGAATCGCCAACGGGGGAGTAGCAGCGGCTTCCGGGACTTCGACCGTACGTGTCGCGGCTCCGTCGGGCGGTGTCGGTGCACCCTTCCCCATCAGCTCTTTAGGGACTTTGCCGTAGGGGAACTTCACCCCGTCGGCGATCTCCGTAGCCCCCTCTTTGTGGTAGAGCACGGTGAGGCTATCGGCGAGCTGCCAGAGTCCCTCTTTCGGGTCGGCGAACTCGGGGAACTCACGACCGGTCATGTCGTAGAACTTGGTCTTGGTGCTGACCGCGAAGGTTCGGGTCTTGCCCTTGATGCGCAGGACGACGCTTTTGTTTGGGGTATAGGAGACGATCTCCCCTTCGGCGGTATCGGCCTGGGCAAGGCCAGGGATCAGGAGCAGGGCTGCCACGAGGGCAACCGTCATTGTGGTTCTCATTTTGGTTCTTTCTTGTTGCTGGAGAGCTGGGGAACGGCACGGCCAATAGACATCGTCTCGACTACCTTGCCTGACTCGTCGCGCACTTCGAGGTTGAGCGGAGTGCCATTTTCGGGGATGCGCTTCTTGTCGAAGTTCAGGATATAGACTCCCTTCCCTTGCTTGGACACCGAGCCGACCAGCCGACCGTTCTCGAAGAGGAGCTGGTATCCCAAGACCACCTTGGCGGTGACGGCACTCGCGGTGAGCAGGAGCACGGCGCACAGGGCAACAACGGCGCGTCGGGCGGGCTTTCGTGACACCGGTTGCTTCAGCCGTGCCGCGAACCGGAGGTGCTCCACAGGAGCCTGGCCCTCCACGGGAAACGCCTCGCGAACGAGGGAATCGAGAGTATCTTTCATCGTCCATCCTCCTGAAAGTAAGAGCCACCCTTGAGACGCAGGGTCTCCCGGGCGCGGCCCAGCAAGCTGTTGACCGCTGAGACCGACTTCCCCATCACCTGCGCGATCTCCTTGACAGAGAGCTCCTCCGCCGTCTGGAGCAAGAGGGCTTCCCGCTGGAGCTCGGGCAGAGCGCGAACGAGTGCACGTATCGTGGCGACGGCCTCGGCCCGAAGCGCATCCGCCTCGGGACTCGCTGTCGCACAAGGAAGCTCATGTGCCTCCTGAAGGGGGGCCTCAGGGCGGCGAAGGCGAAGGCGAAGACGGTCAGCCACCTTACGGCGGGCAACCCCAAGGAGCCAAGGTCGGGGTTCAAGTGACGGATGCCAGCGCGTCTCCAAAGCCACTACATAGACCTCCGCGGCAACATCCTCCGCATCCTGAGTGCTGGAGAGCCGTCGCAGGGCATAGTGGTACACCTCCCTCTGGCAGAGGGACTCTAGCTGCTCTGGAGAGACGATAGAGGCACTGGTTTTCCGGAGCCTAGTGACGAGGGAGAGGCTTAGCATAAATGGATCTCTGCGTTATAGATACGCTGGAAGTAAGGGAATCTCTCGGTCACAAAATAAAAAGTTCAGTCTGAAAAAATGTAGACAACTTTTATCATTCAGACCTGTCTTAATTGAGGTAAAGTATCTTTACAAATCAACAGTAAGAAAAAGGGTCTAAAAATGCAGACATCTCTACAGGCGGCTTTTGCAACACTCAGTGTGGTGGGAATGATCGCCGCTCCCTCACAAGCACAGGTGCTTAAAGCAGGAAGTCCTGCTCCGAAAATTCAGATAGCAGAGTGGCTCAAGGGCGCTCCCGTCTCCGCCTTCAAGAAGGGGGAGGTCTATGTGATCGAGTTCTGGGCAACCTGGTGTGGCCCCTGTCGCGAGAACATGCCCCACCTGACTGAGCTCCAGAAGAAGTACCCCAAGGCCAAGATCCTGGGCATCAGTGTCTTGGAGCCCGATACCAAGCAGGTCAAGCCCTTTGTGGCCAAGATGGGCACGAAGATGGGCTATACCATCGGGCGGGAGGTCGTCACCCAAGGCAAAGGACGTGATGAGGGGACGATGAACCAGACCTGGCTCAAGCCTGCTGGGCAGAACGGAATCCCGGTAGCGTTTGTCGTGGATCGGCAGTCCAAGATCGCCTGGATCGGCCACCCTATGTACCTGGAGCGCCCTCTCAAGGCCGTGCTCGATGGTTCCTGGAAGTATGAGATGGCCGCGCTGCCCCCACCCGAGGAGGCGGAGATGCAGCAGCTCTCCCAGAAGTTCATGCAGCTCCGCACGGACGGAAAGGCCACCGAGGCGCTTCAGGTCTTCGAACGACTCAGCAAGCTCAACCCGATGGCCAACAAGATGTTCGGGATAGACCGAGTGATCCTTCTCCATCAAGTCGGGAAGCTCGCGGAGGCGGAAAAGGCACTCAAGACGGTTCTAGATGGCATGACCTCACCCATGGATCTGGCGGTCGCGGCAATGATGGGAGGGGAACGCACGGCTCCGGTGGGCTGGACCGATCGAGCGCGCACGCTCTTTCTGGCACGACTCGATGCCTTCGAGGCCGCCGGGGAGGGTAAAGATGCCCTGAGTAGCTATGGGATTGCGTATTTCTACAACGAGCTGGGAAGCCCCGACAAGGCACGTGCTATCGCCGAGCGTGCGCTGAAAGACCCGGCCCTCCTGCCGAACATGAAACCTGCGCTGGAGAAAATGCTTCACTAGGGGTATTCTTTGCCCATAAAATTGTTTCTCTTGAATAACTATGAAGATTCATCGCCGAACTCTCTGTGGCTCTCTGAGCTACCTTGCGCTGGGTGGCAATGCCTCTCTGGCTCAGCCCGCCTCTCTTCTCGATAAGCAAAAGGCCCTCGATGCCCAGACGTGGTGGGACAACCGGGACTGGGGCTGGTACAAGGCAAATATCCCCTTCTTCGACTGCCCCGATAAGGAGCTGGTCACGACCTGGTACTACCGCTGGGAGCTGGTGACCAAGCACCTGACCTACGGCTCGCCCAACAGCGGCTATAGCTTCACCGAGTTTATCGACCGCCCGTTTTGGAGTGGGGCCTATGGCGCGATTAGCTGCCCTGTGGGCCACCAGCTCTACGAGCTCCGCTGGCTCCGCAACCCCCAGTACGCCAGCGACTACAGCCGCTACTGGTTCCGCACTCCCGGTGCCCAGCCCCGTAACTACGGCTGCTGGCTCGCCGATGGGATCGCCGCCGTGGATGCCGTCCACCCCGCCGAGAACCTCCTGCCCGAGCTCCTCCCCGACCTCAAGAAGAACTACGAAGGCTGGGAGAAGCGGCAGTTTGTCCCCGAGGTCGGGCTGTTCTGGCAGAACGGCCACGACGATGGCATGGAGTTCAATATCAATAGCCGCCAGACCAAGGATATCCTGCGTGGTGCCAATGGCTACCGACCTGGCTTCAATGCCTACATGTACGCCGATGCCCTCGCTATCGCCCGTGCCGCCGAGCGGGCCGGGGAGAGCGCCACGGCCCAGGCCTACCGCGCCAAGGCCGCCGCGCTCAAGGCCAATGTCCAGAAGCTGCTCTGGGACCCCAAGCGGGAGTTCTTCTTCCCGATGTCGATGCGCGACGAGACCGATGCCGAGGGCAATGTGGTCAAGAAGCACACGCTGACCTACCAGTCCGGTAAGTTCGCGGGAACCCCCCACGGTCGTGAGGAGCACGGCTATATCCCGTGGCAGTTTGGCATGGTCGATCCCGGCTACGAATCGGCGTGGAAGTTCCTGATGGACCCGGAGTACTTCTTCGCTCCCTTTGGCCCCACGACAGTCGAGCGCCACGACCCGCTCTTCGTGCTCAAGACAAGCTGCTGCTGGTGGAGCGGGCAGTCCTGGCCCTACGCCACGGCGCAGACCCTCAAGGCCATGGCGAACCTCCTCCAGCACTACAAGCAGAGCGTGGTCACTCCCGCGGACTATGTCAAGCTGCTCCAGCTCTTCGCTGTCTCGCACCGTAAGGACGGCGTGCCCTACCTTGCCGAGGCGCTGAACCCGGACACGGGCTCCTTCGCCGGCCACGATGGCTACAACCACAGTGAGCACTACTTCCACAGTAGCTTCAACGATCTGGTCATCACGGGCTTGGTTGGGCTGAGCCCTCGCCCGGACAGTACTGTCGAGATCGCACCGCTCGCCCCGGCGGAGTGGCCTTACTTCGCCCTGGAAGACGTGGCGTACCGAGGCCATAACCTGACTATTGTCTGGGATCGTGATGGCACCCACTACGGCAAGGGCAAGGGCCTGCAGGTCTGGGCCGATGGCAAGCGGCTCGGGGCGCGCACGACCCTGGGAAAGCTGACCGCCAAGCTCCCCGCGCCACTCGCTAAGGAAGCCACCCGCCCGCCCGTGCGGCTCAACTACGCGGTCAACAACGACGGCGACTACTACCCGCGCCTCACCGCCTCCTTCACCAACCCGAAGACATCGCTGGAGGCGGTCAACGATGGTAACTACCGCTACACGGTGCACCCGCCCAACCGCTGGACCACCCAGGGCTCCCCTCATAAGTCGGACTGGCTGGAGGTGGACTTTGGCACCAAGCGCCTCTTGGATACTGTCAAGCTTGCCTTTCTCGATGACGGCACGGGCATTGTCGCGCCGCAGACCGTGACCCTGGAGTTCCACGACGGAACCGGCTGGAGGACGCTCGCTGTCGCCAAGCCTGCGGGGCACCGCTTCACGTCACTGAGCTTTGGGGCACGTGAGCTCGCCCGCCTGCGTGTGGTCTTTGTCCATGCGCCCGGCGGCTACACCGGCCTGACCGAGATCGAGGCTTGGGGGACAGGGGCGCTTCCCTATGTCGCGCCGCCACCGCGCCCCGGCAACCTTGCTCTCAACCAGACCGGCCAGGGCTTCCCCAAGGCCAGCGCGTCGTTTCACGATATCTACGGTGGCCTCCCCGAGAAAGCGATCGATGGGCGGGTGAACTACAAGCCCACCCCCGTCAACCGCTGGACCAGCTACGGCTCCCCGAGCAAGACCGACTGGTTCGAGGTGGACTTTGGCACCCCCAAGGAGGTCCGTCGCGCGGAGCTGGCGGTCTACGACGATAGAGGCGGTGTCCAGCCGCCGGAGAGCTACACGATTGAGTTCTTCGACGGGCAAGGCTGGCACGAGGTAGAAAACCTCGTCAAGTCGCCTCAAGTGCCCGCCGGGAGCGCCCTCAACACCGCTACCTTCCGCCCCGTAACCTGCCAAAAGCTCCGTATCGTCTTCACGCATCGAGGCGCGTCCCGCAGTGGCCTCACGGAGCTCGAGCTACGCAATGACTAATCTCTCTCTGCTTCCCTGCTTGGCCCTCGCGCTCTTGGGGGCGCAAGCTGCCCCAGAAACGAAGCCCACTGCCCGCATCCAGATTGATCTGAGTGCTCCCTCTAAGCCCGTCTCTCCCAACCTCTATGGGATCTTCTTGGAGGAGATCAACCATGCCTTCGACGGGGGACTCTACGGCGAACTGGTGCAAAACCGCAGCTTTGAAGAGGGGGTGCCGCCGCCGGGAATGACGATGATCCCTAAGCCCGATGGGACGTTTAAGATGGAGCTGGCGAGCTTGCCCGCGGGTGTCCCCAAGGCGAAGTGGGAGATGCCCTGGCCCTGGAACGGCAACTCGGTCTGGGATCCCAAGCGGGCGCTGATTGGGTGGTCACTCCACAATGCAGGGGGGAGCACAGGGACGATGCAGCTCACCGAGGCCAACCCGATGAACGCCGCCTCCAGCCGCTCTCTAGAGCTGACGGTTCAAAAGCCGGGAGTCGCGCTCCACAATAGCGGCTACTGGGGAATCGCGGTCAAGGCCAGCAGCGCCTACGCCCTGCGCTACTTTGTGCGCCCCGGAACCTTCCGTGGCACGATCCGCACGGAGCTGGTTGCCGAGAGTGGCCAAGTGCTCTCGTCGGCGGTGAGCGCGGCTGTCACGCCGGGCACGGTGTGGCGCGAGGTGATGGGCAGCCTCAAGGCAAGTGCCACCGACCCGAAGGCGCAGCTTCGCCTGCGCTTCGAGGGCACGGGGACGCTCCAGCTTGACTGGGTCTCGCTCTTTCCCCCGACCTGGAAGAGCCAGCCCAATGGCCTGCGCCCCGACCTCGCGCAGTACTTAGCGGGGCTTCAGCCGAGCTTTATTCGCTTCCCTGGGGGCTGCTATGTCGAAGGCCTCTCCTGGGAGATGGCCCCGGACTGGCGCAAGACCCTCGGTCAGCCCACGGAGCGCCCGGGTATGTGGGGCTACTGGCAGTACCGCTCCAGCGATGGCTTCGGCTTCCATGAGTATCTTCAGCTCTGTGAGACCCTCAAGGCCGATGCGCTCTATGTGGCTTTTGCGGGGATGACGGTTCACCCGGAGAACAACTGGCCGCTGGAGAAGATCGACCCCGTGGTGCAGCAGACCCTCGATGCCATCGAGTACGCGATCGGGCCGACCACGAGCAAGTGGGGCGCCCTCCGGGCCAAGCGCGGCCACCCTAAGCCCTTTCCTCTGAAGTATGTGGAGATCGGCAATGAGCACCCACCCGCTCTCTACGGCGACTACTACGCGGTCTTTCGCAAGGCGATCAAGGCGAAGTACCCGCAGATCCAAGTCGTGATGTCCATGTTCTGGAGCGGCCTCAACCAGCCTGCCATAAACCGCGTCGGCGATGCCAATATTGATATTGTGGACGAGCACGCCTACCGCGGCTCCGGGTGGGCACGCAGCAGTTTTGACTACTTCGACCGCTACCCGCGCAAGGGCTGGGGCATCTACATGGGCGAGTACGCCCACAACCAGCGCGCCGACTTCAGCGCCGCCCTCGATGACTCTCTCTTCCTGATGATGATGGAGCGCAACGGGGACCTGGTCAAGATGGCGAGCTACGCGCCGCTGCTAGCCAATGTCAACAAGCGCGACTGGGGCGTTAATTTAATCGAGTTTGACAGCTCCCGCAGCTTTGCCCATGCCTCCTACTATGTCCAGAAGCTCTTTCGGGAGAACCACCCGGATCGTAGCGTCAAGACCGTTGTCACGACCCGTCCCCCCCCCGATCCCAAGGCACCCCTGATGGCCGGCAAGGTCGGGCTGGGCTCCTGGGACACGTCGGTTGAGTTCAAAGAGCTGCGGGTCTACGACGGCGCGGGGGCTCTGGTCCACAGCGATAACTTTGTCGATCTCTCCGCTTTCGAGGCTCCTCAGAGCGGCGCTTGGTCGGTGAAAAACGGGGTTCTGCAGCAGACCGACCAGCGCACCTCTCCGGCGATGCTCCTGCTCAAGCGCCCCCTCACCACGGGCAAGCTCACGGTCAAGGCGCGGCGTGTCGATGGCCGCGAGGGCTTTCTGCTCTTCTTCAACGCAGAAAACCGGGAGCGCTTTCTGTTTGGAAACTATGGTGCAAATGGCAATGAGTTTAGCGCGATCCAGGAGCGTGGCGTGCCGGACGACTGCGCCTTTCGTGGGGGACGGAGCACACCAGGCGGCATGGAAAAGGGGCGCTGGTACGAGCTGAGCCTGGTCTTTACCGAGAACCGCGCCGAGCTGTTTCTCGATGGCAAGAAGGTCTCCGATGCCCGTATGGAGAGGCTCCCGAGCTTCTTTGCAACCGCGGGCCTACGCCAGAAAGAGAGCACGGTGATCGTCAAGGCAACCAACTATAGTGCGCAGCCACAAGAGACGGAGCTTGTCATCGAGGGCGCGATGGTTGGGGAGGGGAGCGGTCGGCACGCTATCTACCAGGCCAGCGCCCTCAGTGACGACAACTCGCTAGAGCACCCCACCAAGCTTGTGCCACGTGAGACAGTGTTTCCCGTAGCAGGCAATCGCATCAAGCTCACCCTACCTGCTTACTCGGTGAGTGTGGTTCGTGTACCGGTTCGAGGACTGCCCTCCCCTTGAGAAAGTCGGCTTGACGACCTCTAGCGTGGGAGGAGGGGCCGCATCAGGGTGAGGGCGTCTGCAATCCGCCCCTCGTGATAGGCCGCAAGGGCATCGGTAAAGGTCTGTGTACGAGGGACTGCATCTCTCTGGGCACCCTCTTGGAGGCGCTGGTAGGCATAGGCAAGAGCACTCTGGGCGCTACGCTGTTGAGAGAGCAGCTGTTGTTGAACGCCACGATCCGGTCGTCTGAGAACGACACGCTGGTGCTGACCAGCGTGGAGCGTGAGAGTCTGGCTCTCCGGCCAAGCGCATCCCTTGGGGATATGTTTATGGCGCAGGCGGATGGTGCGGCGGCGGGGGGCGGGGTTGTAGACGATAAACTGCCGCTCGACTCCCGTGAGGGCTTCTTCGTAGCCATCGAAGCTAGCAAGGTTCAGCACCAGCACCGTGGGGTCGTCGGCCTCGGCAAGAGCATCGTAGAGCCAGTGGTTCCAGAGGGAGAGGCTCGCCATGTACGCCGCCGTCGGGCCTTGGTGTCCGCCCGTTCCCTCCAGGCTGTAGAACGGCTCGATCGGAAAGTGTAGCTCGCGGGCAGAGCGTGGCCGTGGATCGTGTGCCCGTACGCGCTCCGACCAGCACGCGGGGAAGAAGTCGAAGGCATTGACCCGGTTGAGGTTCGAGAGGCGCAGGAGCAGCTCGGTAAGCGGGTGCTGTGGGGCTTGGCGCAGTGCTCCCGCAATCGCGAGATGGGCCTCCACGGTCTCCCACGGTGTCGCGACATGGGCCGCGCCATGCGGGTAGAACAGCCCGGTGCTTTTGAGCTCACGGCTGATGGGAGTTGTTTCATCCTCGTACCAGAACGTCAGGCGCAGGAGCGTGTGCAGGAAGTCGTGGGCGTAGCGACGGTGCCTCGGGTTGCGTGTCTGCTCGTAGAGCTGGTAGGCGGCGAGGGTGCCATAGGCATTGCCAAAGAGCTCCGTGAGCGGGAAGGTGGACGGGTCTGAGTAGGTCCGGTCGTAGAGGGCGTTCTTGACACGGAAGCTCAGGCGCTCAAAGAGGGTCTCGAGGGCACGCTGGGCCTCGGCAAGATAGGCCTTGTCACCGGTGATCGTATGGCCATGAAGCTGGAGTAGGGCGTAGGTGCCACCCTGCCAGGGCTCACGGACCACGCCCAGCACGGGGACATCGTTTTGAGGGAGTGCGGTTTTTGTGTCGGGATCGAACCACTGGGGAAAGGCGTAATCAGACTTCTGGGCGAGCGCTTGCAGGCCCCGTAGCCCCATGAGGAAGCGTCCCATGACTGCCGGATTGAAGTGCTCCGTGGGGACAGCGGCGGCGGCGCGGTAGGTCTCGACAGAGAAGAAGAAGTTCTGCCAGGACATCTCCTTATCGCCGACATGCAGGGGCTGAAGGGTGCCGTGGCGCAGGAGCTGGGCCTTGGGATCGTAGAAGCGCGGGAGAGCGTTGACTTTCTGGAGTCCCTGCTTTAGCTGACCCGCATTCCCGTGGAGGCGTGCGAGGAGGAGCCAGGGCGTGAGGTGGTTATTGACCGTAGAGAAGTCCCACGGGAGCTCTCCGGTACTGCCTGCTGGCTGCACCTGTGCCGGGTGAACCAGCAGCGCCGTTTGTGCGGGAACCAGAGCGAGCGGCGCGTCCTGCCAAGCCGCGGTGAGAGTCGCCAGGGTCTGTGGGGTGACAAGATCCGCGAGTGTCTGCTGGGCGAGTGTCTCCCAGCGGTGGCTTGGCGGGGCGCTTGTCTGGGGATGGAGCGGCGCAAAGGTGCGCACGAGGGTGGCGAGTGCGTCAAGCCCGGTCGGTGGTTTGGAGCGCTGCGCTTGGTAGAGGGCAAACGACACCACCAGCTCGCCCGCAGGAATCGTCCTCCCCGTGAGCTTGTGGGTGTGCAGCCCCAGCCCCACGCGCCCCGACTCGCTCTTGGTCTGGACACGCACATCGTAAAACCGCGCGACGCCATCGGGCTGCATCCAGCGCATCGGGGTCATGTCGAAGAAGACCGCCGCCTCGATACCCTCGTCCCAGAGGTAGGCGGCGGGGAAGCCGAAGTTATGGGGAATCCCTGCGCTGCCGTAGATGCTCTCAGGCCCCTGATCGAGGGAGAAGGCCGCCGGTGTCGCTTGCCGCCAGAGAGCGATAGTGGGCTGGGGCGTGGTGAGGGTCAAGGGGGTGGCAAGCGGGTAGCGGAGAGTGAAGTGCAGGAGCGGTGCGCTGGGATCGGCCTCCACCGTGAGAAGCCCATCGTTGAAGACAAGCCGACTCTCGCCTTCTATGGTGTAGCGTGTCAGGCGGAGGTCGAGCTGGGGGCCAAGGAGAAGAGGGCGCTCCCCCGTGAAGAACGGCTGCCAGTGTCCTCTCACCTTCACCTCGGTCGTCAGGTGATAGGTATCGTCACGTAGCGCGAAGAGGATCCTCTGGGTTTCCCGGACGAGGATCACGCGTGTCGGCTCGATAGTTAGTCGCGAATCGGGCATGGTGGTCTTAGGTTCGGGGTAGGGTGGGGGAAAACCTTGAGGAGGAGATGCGTAAGGATGTGTTATAACAAGGTAGCCCCTGAACCGCCGTGGTGGAAAAAACGCAGTGTGATCAGGGATGGGGAGGCGTATGCTGTCAGGAGCGTACGATGTTTCGTTTCGTGAGCGGATTCCGTCGTAGGATTAGAGTCATCACAGGGAAAGGAAAGTATCGTGGCGAATGAAAAGTGGAAGAGGGCTGAGGGGATTCGGGCAAAAGCCATCGCCTCAGTGGTCGCAGTCGAAAAAGTGGTGCTCCCCATGCAGGAGGCCATAAAACGTGTTCACAAAGAAGTCCTGGAGCCGCAGCTCATGGCGGGGAAATCTGCACTCATAGAGCGCTCCCCCTCAGACCGATACTGTGCTCGCTTCTTTAAGCAAGCCGAAGATTTCCGAGCCAACCTCTCTTCTGGCAATGAGATGCAAGCAACCCTTGTCTCACCAGACGGCACGGTTATCATTTTGCACCATATTGACTCGTCACGTGGTCAAGAGATCATCTGCACGGGAGCCAATGAGCAGGGCAAAAAGGTGCAGATTACGGTCTCCATCTCCGCGGCAGTCCTGAAGCTGGAAGAAGTCTCCGCCTCAGCCAACCTGGCAAAGCAGGAGCGTGTGGGATTTCTAGCCCAGGTTCGAGAGCACCAGCAACACCAAGCGTAGGGCCTCGTTCGACATATCGTGTTGCAATACATGACCACTGCAAAAAACGTTTTGTAGTGGTCGTGTTTTATGTGGGTTTTTCTCAGGAAAATAAATATCTGAAATCATTGGCGTTTAAAAAATTATGGTGATACAAAGATATGTGCTTGTAGGGATCAATGATCTTCTGATCCCAAATCAAAATATGACAGTTCCACGTTCTGCCCCGCTCCGGTTCTTCCGCTCCTGGCTCATCGCTCCCTGTTATCCACGTTTTAGCACTAAATCTGAAGATTAACAGGTTTCAAAAATGCGTATTTTTGTTGGCGGAATGCCTTACACCACGAATTCTGAGGGTCTGCGTGCCCTTTTTGCCGATAAGGGCGAAGTTACCGAAGCGAACGTCGTTACCGACCGTATGTCCGGTGATTCCAAGGGCTTTGGCTTTGTCGAGATGCCCAACAACGCTGAGGCACAGGCTGCTATCAATAGCCTGAACGGCTACAGCATGGGCGGACGCAGTCTCTCTGTCAACGAGGCTCGTCCTCGTGAGGAATCGGGCTCCCGTGGCGGTGGAAACCGTGGCGGCGGGAATCGCTGGTAACAGCGTCCTCCTCTCCCAAGAAGGCGTGTTGCTCGTCGAGCAGCACGCCTTCTTTTTTGAGTCGCAATCGCCTGGGTAACAACGAGCAATGAAGCGCGACACCCGCCCCCTGCGCCGCAAGAGTCCGGTGCGCCTTAAAGATCCCTTCTCCGCGCTCTCCCATGCCGTCGGAGCTCTCTTAGGGATTGTTGGCCTGGTCCTCCTCTTGGTTTGGTCACACGGGAAACCCTGGCACACCACAGCGTTCTCCATCTATGGCGCAACCCTGATTCTGCTCTTTGTCAGCAGTGCGCTCTACCACAGCCTGAGTGTCTCTGAGAAAGTGGAGAATATCCTCTACGGTTTAGACCGCACGGGCATCTACTTACTGATTGCCGGGACGTACACCCCTCTGTGCCTCATCCCTCTACGTGGGGTCTGGGGCTGGACCCTGCTTGGGATCATCTGGGGGCTTGCCATTATCGGGATCATCGTGGACTGGGCTACCCAGTGCAAGGCACCCCACTGGCTCCAAGGTGTTCTCTTCGTCTTGATGGGCTGGGTCTTTCTGATCGCCATTGGCCCCATGCTCAAGACCATGACCCTCGCGCAGCTGGCCTGGCTCGGGGCAGGGGGGCTGATCTACAGCCTCGGTGCGGGCATCTGTGTCAAGTATCCCAAGCCGACCCCGGGGAGGGCCTTCGATTACCATGATTTCTGGCATCTCCTGGTGCTGATTGCCAGCGCCTGCCACTTTGTTCTAATGAGCCTGCTGTAGGGCCGTGTCGAGGAAGTTCCCATGCCAAGATCAAACGCCGTCCATAAAAATCCCCTCTCCCCGAGCGAGGCGGCCTACTCGCCTCAGGCACAAGAGCTCTTTCAGCTTCTGATTGAGAATGTCGTTGACTACGCCATCTTTACTCTGGACATCGAGAGCAATATCACCTCCTGGAATATTGGAGCGGAGCGTATCTTAGGCTACACGGAAGCGGAGGCACTCGGGCAGCCCGTCTCGATCATCTTCACCCCAGAAGATCGAGAGAAGGGAGCAGATAAAGCCGAGCTCTGGCAGGCGGTGCAAACGGGGCGTGCCGAGGATGAGCGGGAGCACATAAAAAAAGATGGCTCGCGCTTCTGGGCCTTTGGGATCATGACGGGGCTGAAAGATGAGAGTGGCAAGTTCCGCGGCTGGGTGAAGATCCTGCGAGACTTTACCGAGCGGAAACGCTACGAGGGGCGGCTGGAGCGTGCGGTCGCCGAGACCAACCACCGGGTTAAGAACAGCCTGCAGGTCGCGTGTGCCCTCATTGAGATGCATACCCTGGGACACGAGCACGAGGGGGCGGTTCCTCTCACCAGTGTCAAGGGGGTTACCAACCACTTGAAGGCTATGGTCTCCATTCAGGAGCTGCTGACACAGGAGGTGAAGATCGATGCGGGCGCGACACACCTTTCCGCGAAAGTGATGCTCGAAAAACTCCTTTCCCTTGTACAGCGCTCTGTCGGTGAGAAACAGATAACGTACCAAACCGACGAATTTCGCCTTCCGGTGAAGCTCCTCAACTCGCTCGCCATTCTCGTCAATGAGCTTATCGCCAACGCTGTGAAGCATGGCCAAGGGACAATTCATCTGAGCCTGATGGTCGAGAGTGAAGGGCGAGAGGCACGTCTTGAAGTCAACGATAACGGCCCAGGGTTCCCGGAAGGCTTCAATCCCCATCACGCAGCAAACACCGGACTAGAGCTTATAGAAGGTGTTATCCAGTACGATCTCATGGGGCAAGTGAGCTATGGGAGTAGCCCAAGCGGCGGTGGGCAGGTTGTCGTCACCTTTCCAATTCCAAGCGAGTAGAATAAACTGGACAAAAGCGCGATGGCGTCCCACGGGGCGAAGTTTACTGCGAGCAGGGCGCATACTGCGGATCAGATACCCAAGTGAAGCAGATAGCATCCAGGCTCCCCCCCTTGGCGGGCCAGCTCTGCGAGGGTTTCAAAACGGCTGCGAAAAAGGGAACGTGGAACCTCTAGCGACGTGATTGGTTCCGTCTCCGTGTCGAAGGTCTCACACCAGCGTGAGGCGATTTCGGCGAGCAGGAGGGCACTACTCCCTCGCACAACCGTTGGCCCTAACCAGTTCAGGCCCTGATATTGCTTTGGAGGATTCCACGAAGGATTGTCCGTTTGGAATTCTGGGAGCGTTTTGGCAAACGCAAGAAGCAAGTCATCCTCAATCCGAAGCGGGGCATCCTTACGCCCCAGTAATGACCAATAATCCTGTGGGATTCTCTGCGCCTCGTCAAAGACCCAAAAGTCATGATACGGCCCCATCAGTGGTTTCATGCGTTAACTCTACCAGGAGCAAACAAAAAAGGCCCCGCGGGGGCGGAGCCTTTTTGATTTTTCGAGGCGAGGTGCCTACAGGCCCTTGTCCTCAAGGAAGTTGAGCAGGTCGGCGAGGCGGTTGGAGTAGCCCCACTCGTTGTCGTACCAGCTCACGACCTTGACAAAGTTGCCCAGCCCGACGGTATCAATGGCGCTGAAGATCGAGCTGTGGGGGTTGCCCTTGAGGTCGGTGGAGACCAGCGGCTCGTCGTTGTACTGCAGGATTCCCTGGAAGCCCGGCGTCTCGGAGGCGGCCTTCATCGCGGCGTTGATGTCCGCGACGGGAGCGTCTTTGGAGAGCAGTGCGGTGAAGTCGACCACGGAGACCGTGGGGGTGGGGACGCGGAAGGCCATTCCGGTGAACTTGCCCTGGAGCTCGGGGATGACCAGACCGACAGCCTTGGCCGCGCCGGTGGAGCTGGGGACGATGTTCATCGCGGCGGCGCGGGCATCGCGCAGGTCCTTAGCGGCGGTATCGACCGTCTTCTGGGAGTTGGTGTAGGCATGGATCGTGGTCAGCAGCCCCTTCTCAATCCCAAAGCTCTCGTGGAGGACCTTGGCAACGGGAGCCAGGCCGTTGGTGGTGCAGCTTGCGTTGGAGATGACATGGTGCTTGGCCGGGTCGTACATGTGCTCGTTCACGCCCAGGACGATGGTCAGGTCCTCGTTCTTGGCAGGTGCGGAGATCACGACCTTCTTGACCGTGCCCTGCTTGTGGGCGACAGCCTTGGTGGCATCGGTGAAGAAGCCGGTGGACTCGACCACGATATCGACATTCTCGGTGCTCCACGGGATCGCGGCAGGGTCCTTCTCCGCAAAGACCTGGATCTTCTGGCCGTCCACCACAAGGTCTGTGCCTTCGTAGCCAACCGTGCCCTTGAAGGGGCCGTAGTTGGAGTCGTACTTCAGAAGGTGAGCGTTGGTGGGGGCGTCGGTCAGGTCGTTGATCGCCACAATTTGAACGTCGCCGCTCAGCCCATATTTCTCATAGATGGCGCGGAAGGTCAGGCGCCCGATGCGCCCGAAGCCGTTGATGCCAACACGTACTGCCATTTTTTTCCTCACAAATCGAAAACGATTAGATGTGCGAATACGTCTCGGGCATCATTGGCGCGACGTTTCCGCCAATAAGAGAGGATACCCGTTTTAGACTTCTGGTGCAAATCAGACTGTCTTAACCTCTCCCACCCCCAGCCCCTCCCTCCCCCGGGCAGTCGTTCCTCCTTGGGGAAGAGAGGGGAGCCAATCTCCTTTGGTTTCCCCTTTCCCAGTGAGGTACGAACGCCCAGGAGAGGGGGCAGGGGGAGAGGTTGAGAGGTCAAATCCCCGGAAATCCGTCGCGGCGGACGTAGAAGCGGGCTCTCTTGATGCGGCCATTGGGGGCGGGATCGCCCTGTCGGGGCAGGAGCTTGACCCCCGTGAGGAGCTGCTCACTACCGATATCCACAACCAGATGGTGTGGGTGGTTCTGCTCGCCGCTGGAGTAGGCGGTGTGCCAGTGCGTGTTGGGGTTGCCATCGAGCACGTTGTCCGACTTGCCATCCTCCGAGTCCGTCTCCTCGCTGCTGGCGTAGATCACGCGCGCCCGAAGCGGCTTGCCGTTTTCCCCCAGCACCGTCAGCTCCGCCAGAGTCGCGAAGGCATCGCCCTTGTAGTTGGAGAGGCTCTCTAGACACAGATAGCGACCCGGGACAGGAGTGGGAAAGGTGATGCTCTGGAGCGCACCGCCGTCGGGGAGCGTGCCTTCCCAGGTGGGGGCCAGCGAGACCAGGCTCAGGTTCTGGCCACGCTTGCGGTGCGGCTGAGCGGGGAGCGCATCGGGGCGGAGGTCATCGAGGATGGGCTCGGTGAGGCCGGAGAGCGCGGCCTGGCGGGGCTCTTCCCAGGCAAGCACGACGATCTCATTGACGCCCTCTTTGAGCCAGCAGCCGGGGCAGTAGAGGGTCTGCTGGGGGCCTATACTCCAGTAGCGCCCGAGGTGCTGCCCATTGACCCAGACCATCCCACGCTTCCAGCCGCGCATGTCCAGGTAGGTGTCGCCGGTCTGGGTGAGCGTGATGGTGGCGCGGTAGTAGCTGGGGCCGGCAAAGTCCTGGAGCTGGTAGCGCAGACCGGTCGGTGCGGCCTCCAGCGGGAGCGGGAAGACCTGCCAGGGCGCGGTGAGCGGCTTGCCATCCAATAAAATCTCGCCGGCGAGTCCCTTGCGGTCGTGCAGGCCGCCGCCGTAGTTGATGCGCCCGAGGGCCTCGACCAGGATATCCAGCGGCCGGGAGTCGTGGCGCGGAGGAACGGAAACCGTGTGGCTCTCACCGTCGCGGCGGTTGAGTGTCCCCAGGCGCTCCCCACCAACCGTCACCTGGGCGATGTCGTGGATGCCGGTGAGGCTGAGTGTCGCGGCCTCACCGGGGGGGAGCATCGTGCGATAGAGGATCGCCCCGAGCGCACAGTCGTAGCTCTCCAGGGTGCGGGGCTTGCTGTCGAGAACCGGCTTGGGCAGGTGCTCCAGGAGCCGCGCGGACTCCTCGAAGCGAATCCGTGGGAGTGCGATCGTTGGGATCGGCTTGGGGATAGGGGGGAGCGCCTCGCCGGTCGCCTTGCCGATGGCATCGCGGATGGCGAGGAACTTCTCGGTGACCCCGCCCGCCTCAGGGATGGGGGCGTTGTAGTCGTAGCTGGTGGTGTCCGGTGCAAATTTCGGGTAGTTCGCCCCGGCCCATAGCCCAAAGCTCGTGCCGCCGTGGGCAACATAGAGGTTAAACGAGGTCTTCTCCGCTAGCATGGTCGTGACATCCCGCACGATCCCCGGTGTCCCCACTTTGGGAAACGGCTCGCCCCAGTGCGAGAGCCAGCCGGGGTAGTACTCGGTGACAATCAGCGGGCCGCTGGGACGGAAGCGACGCAGCTCCTTGAGCGAGCCCACTCCACCATTGACACCGCAGAACGTGTCGGTGCGCGAGCCGTTCCAGAGCTGGCTGGGGCCATCGGCGGTAAAGAGCGGGACATTCACCCCTGCACGCTCCCAGAGCTTCTTAACGGCCAGAATATACTCCTTGTCTTTGCCGTAGCTACCATACTCGTTCTCTACCTGCACCATCAGGATCGGGCCGCCGTTGGTGACCAGCAAGGGGCGCACCTCGGTCGCCAGCCGCGCGACATACTTGGCGACAGCGCTCATGTAGCGTGGGTCTTGCGTGCGGAGCTTGATGTCCGGGGTCTTGAGCAGCCACCAGGGAATCCCGCCCAGCTCCCACTCGGCGCAGACATAGGGCCCGGGGCGCAGCATGACCCAGAGGCCCTCTTCCTGCGCCTGCTTGATATACGCGGCCAGGTCTGCCATCCCCGCAAAGTTCCAGCGTCCGGGCGTCGGCTCGTGGAGGTTCCAGAAGTCGTAGGTGGCGACCATGTTGCAGCCCATGGCCTTGAGCATCTGCAAGCGGTGTCGCCAGTAGGGGCGCGGGATGCGGCAGTAGTGCATCTCGCCGCAGCGCAGAACCGTGGGCTTGCCATCAATGAGGAAGTCCTTCTCCCCGATCTCGAACGTGTGCTTCATAGCCTCACAGGTTCGCCGTGTGGACGGTTGTATCCTGCGTTCGTTTTGGAGCACTCCCATTTTGATCGCCCCCGTTGGAGGGGAGCGTCTTGCTGTCCTCGTGCCTCGGACACAAAGGGCTCTGCCCATTCCGAATTATGGCCGAAGGCCTTCGTGTCGCGAAGCGATAGCAAGACGCCCCCCTCCAACGGGGGCGGTCTAAACGCGAGCGATCCGATAGGGCTACTTGCTTTCGTCGATTCGCTTGAGAAACCACGCGAACCAAGTGAAGACGAGGGCGACAATGAGGAGGGGCAAGATGTAGTAGATGAAATCTGATAGGCGGAACCCATTTTTTAACATCGCCCAAGCGGTGACGGCAAAAAAGCCCAGAGCACCGGCCACGCCCAGCCACTGGGTCGCAAAGGCAAGGCGGCGCTGACGCAGAAACACGAGGATGCCGGTGAGGATTGCCCCAAGAGCTCCCAGCGCTCCGGTGCTACCGGGGAGAAGGAAGATGGGGCTATCCCCAAGATGGATCAGGAGGTCAAAGGCGCTCCAGGCCCCGACTGCCCCGATCAGCAGGTTGAGAATAGCAACCACAACCTCCCCGACACTGAGGCGCTGCTTGGGGGAGGAGTTTTGCTTGGTCGGTTTTTGTTGCTGGGCTTGCATACTACGACCTCTCTGTCTCCGTGGGGGTCTTCGCCGCCAGAATGCCGTGGCAGCGCAGAGTCAGGCGATCCACCGGCGTGGGGACTCCTGCGAGGACGATCTGGAGACCGTCGATGTCTCCACACCGGGCGAGGTGCTCCACGACGGAGAGAAGGACTTGTCGGGCTTGGTAGCTATTGGGGGAAAAGCTTCTTACCTGCTCCATCGCACGGGTGAGAGTCGCATGCGCTCCCTCACGATCTTGTGCGGCTTCTTGCACCTTGGCAATCTGGAGAAGAGTGGTGGAGCGCTCCTGTGGGCTCTTGATCTCGTCACAGGTCTGCTTGGCACGAGCCAGCTCCCCAAGGGTGGCCTCCACGACCGCCAGGCCCGCCAGGCTCGTGTCGCCAGATGCCGCCTGGTGTGCAAGCGCAAGGAGCGGGCGTGGGTCCTCGTGGAGTGCTGCGCGTGCCTTTGCGACGTCAACGAGGGCACTTGCACGCCAGGAGGGGTGGGGGATCGCCTCGGCGGTCTGCTGGGCTCCCGCTCGGTCACCTGCCTCGCACTGCAGGGCCGCGATCTGAGAGAGGGTCCTGGAGCGAACCTCGACAGAGGCGATCGCGTTCGCGGTCTTGCGTGCCTCGGTGAGGGCGTCGGCCTTGGCCTGGGCAAGTGCGATCTGGCTGAGTCCCTGAGACTTTTTGTTGCTCCAGGGGTTGGCAGGAGTCTCGGGGAGATACTCCAGGAGCTGACGGGCGCTAGTGAGATCACCGACTGCGGCAAGTGCCGCCAGCACGGAGGCGATCATATCCTCTCGAAGTGTTGATTTCGTCATGCCCAGTGCCAGCCGCCGCGCTTCGTAGGGATTTCTCGCGTTGATATGGGCGTGCACGAGATGGACCGTTCGTGAGTCTTTGTCGGCGATGGTCTGGATCTGTTTCTCTAGGCCCACGAGATCCCCCCGCCGTACGAGGGCTAGGGTAATACAGCTCTGCGCCCAGTCTCTGATCGAGGGATCTGCGATCGACTCTGTCGTCCGCCGTGCACCGTGGAGATCGTTGCTCTCTGCTTGCGCCTCGGCAATCTCGAAGAGCAGGCGGCTCTGGTAGTAGGGGGGCAAGAGGGCGGCAAGCTGTCTCTGCTGCGCAATCGCCTGCGGGGTTGTGAGGGGGACTACCTGCGAGAGCGCTATAATCGCCGCGTCATCGCGCTGCTCGGTGTCTTTGAGGAGGCGAATCGTCTTGACGACACCCTCGAGATCGCCCTTTTCCCGTTGCTTTCGTGCGACTATGCCGACGGTCTCGACCTGGTCTACGGGGGCATCCGCGCCAAGTCCAAGGCGGAGTGCGGTCGTAAGCTCATCCGCCTCGACAAGTGCTTCCACAACCCAGATAAGTCCGTTGGAGCTCTTGCCGACAAACTCCCCGGCTTCCTTCAGGTACTTGGCAACTTCAGGCGAGGGCTTTGGCTGGAGAGCCAAGTTCGCACGCACCAAGAGAGGCAGCTCTCGTAGCGCCGGGGCATTGGAGGGCAACCCAAGCGTGGGAAGGAGCTCTAGGACCTGTCTCCAGAGCACGGTAGCAACATTTGACGGGCTTTGACGAGCGGCCATGCGACATTATACTCGTCTAGGAAGAGCTTTGTAGGCCGTTGCTCGGCTTAATCTGCGGATTCAAGCAGTCGCGCACTATGTGGCGGAAGCTCTATGGTGACACTGCCGCTGTGCGTGCCTAGATCCTCGCCGCTCCAGATATCAGTGAGGTGGGCGGGTTTAGGGAGGGGAATGGTGCGCTGTGCCGGTGAGTCTTCCCCGTTAAAGAGTGCCCAGTGGGTCTTGCCGCGCAGGCGAATCTCTCCGACCGTGAAGCCCTCGTCGGCGAAGCGGGCGCAGACACCCGTGGCGGGGAGCATTTTCTTCAGCATCGCGAGGCGCTCGGGGGGGAACTGGGTGAGATCGTCGCCGGAGAGCAGCATCCCGCCTGTGGCGTAGAGCAGGGTGGCGTGGAAGAGAAACTCGCTCTCAGGGAGGTCGCCGGTGAGCAACAAACAGTCCGGGTCGTTCCACCAGAAGCGCCCGTTCTGCCAGCCGCGGTAGAGGTTCTCTCGGCCTGTCTTGGTAAACGACTCCCAGGAGCGCTCGATATCGTTCGACGACCGCGAGGCGTGGATCAGGCCCAGCGACGGCCAGATCGGGTGGTTGCAGCCGAGAATGACGCTGTTCTTGCCCGCGCCCCGGAGAATGGCCTCCATGCCGCGCCGGTAGGCCTCGATACGAGTCGCGTTTTTATCGAAGTGGTGGCCGCCGTGGATCGCGCCCCAGTAGTTGGCATCGAGCTTGAAGTAGGTCACGCCCCAGTCTTGATGGAGCGTGCGAAAGAGTGCTTCGAGGTGCTTCTGGACCGCGGGGTGGGTGCCATCGAGGCAGTACCATGGCCCCCTGCGCCAGCCGCCAAAGCCGATCTTGTTGGAGGGAAGGGGAGCGCCGGTCTCGTCTTTGACAAACCAGTCCGGGTGCTGGGCAAAGAGGCGTGACTCCCGCTCGGCGATAAAGGGGGCGACCCAGAGTGCGGGCTCGAAGCCCTTTTGCGCGATTGCCTTGAGCACGGTCTGCACCGAGCCGCCAAACGCCTTGCCGGTGTCGAGCCAGTCGCCCATGTACGGCTGGTAGCCATCGTCGATCTGGATGTAGCGCAGGGACGGAAGGTGTCTCGCGGCCCACTCCAGGTTGTCGTAGATGTTCTTGTCGGTGACCTCGGGGCCGAAGCAGTACCAGGAGCACCAGCCAGTCGGGACGGGATTGTGGCGGAGGCGAGGGTGGTGCTTGGAGATTGCGCCCGTGAGCTTGTCTAGGAGTGCCTCGCGATCGGGGCCGGTGAGGGCGAGAAACTCCTCTAGCTCCCAGTGCTCACCGGGCGCGATGGTGCGGTTTTCCGTGTCGAGCGAGATGCGCAGACGGACGGTGTCGAAGCTAAAGCGACCGATAAAGCGCTTGCAGGATGCAAAGCCCAGCAAGACACGCTCTTGGTTCTGCGGAGCGAGCATGAGCATCCCATAGCCCGTGCGTAGGCCCTCCGGCTCCGGGATTTTGTAGTGCGTGCGGTCCGGGTAGTGGCCCACGTCGGTGGGGGCTTGAAGGGTTCCCGCGAGCTGGCTGAGCATCTGGAATGCCTCGCCGTAGAGAGGCGTGCTGGGGGCGAGCCCATGCGCCAGGTCAAAAAGCACGACTTCGGGGACGGTGATCGGGGCGCTGGTGGGGTTGGTGAGCGTGGCACGACAGGTGCTTCCGTGCCACATGCGGGTGAGGGTCAGACCGGCCGGAACCGCAAAAGCGCTGGTTCTGAGGCGCTCTTGCAGCACGGCGCTACTCCTTCTCGCTAGTCAGCATCCGCCCCACCCAGACCCGAAGCTCATTGGGATCAAAGGGCTTGGTGAGGTAGAGATCGGTGCCCTTGATGTAGCCGCGGGTGATATCGTTCTCGCTGGAGCGGGCCGTGAGCAAGATCACGGGCAGCTTGACCAGCTCCGGGCTCTGGCGGATGTGCTCGATAAGCTCAAGGCCGTCCATCTCGGGCATCATCACATCGGAGATCAGCAGGTCGTAGTCGTTTTGCAGAAGGCAGGTGAGCGCCTCGTGTCCGCTGGCGGCAGTATCGACCGTGTAGCCCGCTCGCTCCAGGTTCACTTGGAGAATACGAGTGATACTGTCCTCGTCGTCAACGGCCAGAATGCGTTTGGTCATAGTGGTTTCTCTGAAGATTTAGCTTGGTAAGATGCGCTCGACAAAGGCGACGAGCTCGGCAGGATCGAAGGGCTTGGTGAGGTAGAGATCGGTGCCGCTGGTGTAGCCATGCACCATGTCGTCCTCACTCGTGCGTGCGGTGAGCATGATGACCGGAAGGTCGCTGAGCTTCTCATCCCGGCGCAGGGCCGCGACCAGCTCGTAGCCATCCATCTCGGGCATCATGATATCGGTGATCAGGAGGCTCGGGCGCTGGAGGAGCATCTGGCGCAGAGCATCCGCCCCCGATACGGCGGTGGTGACTTGGTAGCCATGACTCTTAAGGTTGAACTCAATCTGCCGAAGAATGTGGGGATCGTCTTCCACAACAAGAATCGGCAGCGCGTCGACGGTCTGTGACATTTCTTGGCATTGTACCGAAGAATCTGGCGAAGCGCAGTAGAGAGTGATAGAATTCACCCTGGTTAAATTAACTATGGTTAACTTTGAACGCGAGAGACATCTAGGGAAGGCGACAGGCGATATGCTCAAGGCGATCCACGCCCTCCAGAGCGATGTCACGCTAGCTCCCCCCTCGGCGATTGCGGAGCGGACGGGGACATCGCGTGCCTTTGTGACCAAGATGCTCCAGAGCATGGATCGGGAAGGGCTGGTCTGCTACACCCCCTACAAAGGTGTCCGCCTTACTCCGGATGGCGAGCGCCTTGCCCGCGAGCTCTCCCGGCACCACCGGCTCTTGGAGCGCTTTCTGACCGATATTCTGGGCTTCACCCCCGATGGGGCCCACGATGAGGCCGAGCGCCTGGAGCACGTGATCTCCGAGGAGTTCGAGGAGCGTCTCGCGGCCTTCCTGAACCACCCGACTACCTGTCCCCATGGCTCCCCGATCCCAGAACACGAAGGAGAGACGAAATGAGACGAACCTTTACACTGATAGAGCTCTTGGTGGTAATTGCGATTATCGCGATCTTGGCGGCGATCCTCTTCCCCGTCTTTGCCCAGGCACGTGCCAAGGCGCGACAAGTCACCGCCCTGAGCAACCTCAGGCAGATCGGCACAGCAGTGCTGATGTACCTCCAAGACTACGATGAGGCCTTTCCCATGACCATGGACACCCAGAGTGGGACTCCCCAGACGGTCTCCTACTGGGCGATCCAGAACTACCACGGCGCGATCGATCCCTATATCAAGATGGGGAGAGGCCAACAAAACAAACAAAATGTCTGGTGGGACCCCTCCGACCCGGATCGGAGTGTTGCCGCGATGTGGGGGAGCTTTACCGACAATGGGTTTCTCACGGGGACACCTCGGACTCTGGCAGGGATTAGCGCCCCCGCGGCCACGGTCTACGCAACCCTCCGCGGCGACAACTGGAGCCAGCTGGTGGGGGTTACACCACCGGTTCCCCTTCCCACGACCGACCATCCGTTCTGGGAGAGCGAGTTCTTCGACATGTGCCTCGATCCCTGGGACCCCACCAACAACATCAGCAGTCCCTACCACTGGAGCAAGGGTAAGGCGCTTCCTCCCTGCTCCCTCTTCCCGACGGCAGCCCCCTGTGGCGACTGGGACCTGCAGATTGCCAAGAAGCGCCACAACGGGCTGGCTCTGTTTCTCTATGCCGATGGCCACGCGAAGGCACAGCCCTTTGAGCGAACCTGGCGCACGACCGACGACTCCGATTGGGACCTACAATGAGCTCTCCTGAGACAACCCTTCCTTCACTTCCCGAGGCCTTCCGCAGTGTGGCTATCCCCAAGACGGGCACGGGCTGGCGGCGCCTGCTGGCCTTTGCTGGACCCGGGTATCTGGTAAGCGTCGGCTACATGGACCCCGGAAACTGGGGCACCGATATCGCGGGGGGGGCAAAGTACGGCTACCAGCTGCTCTGGGTCATTCTTGCGAGCAACCTCATGGCGATCCTGCTCCAGACCCTCTGTGCCCGCTTGGGGCTTGTGACCGGCAAGGACCTCGCCCAGGCCTGCCGTGACTACTACAAAAAGCCCGCCGCGGTCGCGCTCTGGCTGCTCTGTGAGGTGGCGATTATCGCCTGTGACCTGGCGGAGGTGATCGGGAGCGCGGTGGCGCTGAACCTCCTCTTTGGTATCCCTCTTCTGTGGGGGGTACTCATCACGGGCCTCGATGTCTTGCTCCTGCTGGGACTGATGCGCTTTGGCTTCCGCAAGATCGAGGCGCTCGTGGTGACTCTTGTGGGAACCATTGCGCTGTGCTTCGCCCTCCAGCTGTTCTACGCTCACCCAGACTGGGGCGGTGTTGCGCGCGGCCTCGTCACCCCACAGCTCCCCGATAAAGACGCTCTCTTTATCGCCTTGGGGATTCTTGGTGCAACCGTCATGCCCCACAACCTCTACCTGCACTCGTCGATTGTCCAGACCCGTGCCTACGAAAAGACCGACTCCGGCCTGCGCGATGCACTCCGTGGGGCGACACTGGACACGGTGCTCTCGCTGGGCATGGCCTTCTTTGTCAACGCCGCGATCTTGGTGGTTGCCGCCGCCGCGTTTCATAGCGCAGGAAAGCTCGATGTAGAGGGACTGGAGGAGGCGCATGTCCTGCTCAAGCCCATGCTGGGAGGAGCCGCCGCCACGGCGTTTGCGGTCGCGCTGCTTGCCAGTGGACAGTCCTCGACCATTACAGGAACCCTGGCGGGGCAGATCGTGATGGAGGGCTTCCTCAACTTCCGAATCGCGCCCTGGCTCCGGCGGCTCATCACCCGCACACTGGCGATCGTCCCCGCGATGGTCTTGATCGCCGCCAGTGGAGGCAAGAACACGGTTGACCTGCTGATCTTCTCCCAGGTTGTGCTCTCGATGCAGCTCTCCTTTGCGATCTTCCCTCTTCTCGCCTTCACGTCGGATCGACGACGAATGGGGGAGCATGCCAACCCCCTCTGGCTCAAGCTACTGGGCGGCATCGTCTGCACCCTGATCGCCGGACTCAATATCAAGTACCTGATCGATAGCCGCGGTCCCGTCTTTGTCCTGGGAGGAGCCGCCGCGATTGCCGCCTTTGCCGCTTGGGTCACGTGGGGCTACAAAGAGAAAAACGATCTTGCAAAGCCTCCACAGGCATGATAAACTTCCCCTCGCACACCACTTTTTTAAGTGGTCTGTAGGCCGCCTTAGCTCAGTTGGTAGAGCATCGGACTGAAAATCCGAGTGTCACTGGTTCAAGTCCGGTAGGCGGCACGTTGAAAATCCTCCCAGGTATTTGGGGGGATTTTTCTGTTTTTGCTGGTATAATCTGTCATAAAAACAAAAGTTTGTTCTTGTGGTAATCCCATACCCTTTAAGGCGGTAATTGGTGGTGTGGAGCGGCAGCTTAAGAACCGCCGTCGTTGCCTCAGCTGCTCACCATTTCAAGGACGGAATAACCGAGACTTAGTGACAGTGCTCGGACGAGAACGATCGCCTGGTAATGAGAAGTACCGACGGTGGCAAGAGAAGGCGCGGCGGGAACGAAAGGCACTGCTTGTAGCGCAGTGTGGTGGGAAGTGTGCCACATGCGGCTATGATCGCTGCGTGGCTGCACTAGAGTTCCATCATCGTGACCCTACAACAAAGCGGTTTAATCTTGGGAAGGACAACTTGCTCAAGGCTTGGTCACTTGTCTTGGCCGAAGCACAAAAGTGCGATCTGTTATGTGCGAACTGCCATCGTGAGCTTGAGGAGCGTCTGCGTCTTGAGGCGCAGGAATCTTGGGACGCAGGGAACTTTTCCGAGATGTTGAATTGTTAGCCTGATATGACATCTTCTGTACGTGACGACTATGCCCGTATGGCGCGTGGGTGTGAGTCGACTTTGATCGCCACCGCACGGCGCTTGGTGCGCGACGACGACCGGGTGCTGGACTTGGTGCAAGAGGCGCTTGTGCGTGGCTACGAGGCCTTTCGTGCAGGGAAGTTTGTGGCGGGGGGAAAGCCTTGTGCCTGGCTTGCTCGCATTCTGACCAATCACTTTATCAATGAGTGGCGTCGTGAGAAGAAATGGGGGGCGGGTGTCACGGTGGAGGATGTCACGGCAGGCGGGGAGATTGGCCCCGAGGCGACCCGAACCGCGAGCGCCGATATGCTTCTGCTCGAGGCCACGCTAGAAGAACCCCTCGAAAAAGCCCTCGCTGAGCTGCCCGATGCCCTCCGCCTGACCGTGATTCTCGTGGACATGCAGGAGCTGAGCTATCAAGAAGCGGCGGAGAGGCTCTCGGTGCCTGTGGGGACGATTCGCTCACGGCTGGCCCGGGCGCGCTTTCAGCTCGCCGAGCGCCTGCAGGTATGGGGGAGAGAGAGGGGCCTGGTATGAAAAGCACGAAACCCTGTCCGCACATGACAACACTGCTCTCGGCGCTGGCAGACGACTCGCTCCAAGGGATTGCCCGCTGGTACACACAGAACCACGCCCAGCGCTGTCCGGGGTGTGGAAGCGCCCTCAGCGACCTGCGGACGCTGCGGGAGCGTATTCGAACTCTCGGGGTGCCTGCGGGGGAGACCCTGCAGCTCTCGGCGGAGCACTGGGAGCGCCTGGAGGCAGCCTGGGAAGAAGTCGATAAAACGGGAACCTGAGGCTAGTGCTCTTGCGTACCGAAGTTTAGAAATATCTGTCTGGTATAATTTCACATGCAACCGAACGCGCTCTGCCAGTGTCGGATAAGCCAGTACAGAAAACGCGCCGCTAGCAAGTGCGCAGGAGAGAGTGAACAATCATGTGGAAGCGATTCCTTGCGGTAATCCGATCCTGGTTCGGAGCCGGTCTTGACAAGCTGGAGGATCCTGGGATCCTTTTGGATGACGCCAAGCGCCAGATGCAAGAGATGCACGCCCGAAACCGCGAGCGTGCTGTCGTTGCCATCACCCAGAAAAACAACCTCCAAAACCAGGTCGATGATCTTCAGAAGACCGTTGATAATCTTCAAGCCAAGGCGGAGTTCGCCCTTAAGCGTGGCGACCGTGAGCTTGCTCTTCAGCTCCTCAAGGAAAAACAGAGCTACGAGCAGAGCCTGGTGAGCGCCAAGGAGACCCTGGCACAGGCTATCGAGACCTCCGAGCAAGTCAAGGTCGCCATCAAGCGTGAGGAAGAGCAGATCCGCCAGAAGACGGCTGAGGCACTCGCCCTCAAGGCCAAGTGGAAGCAAGCTCAGATCCAGTCCGAGATGGAGAAGCAGCTCCAGGGCATGGGAAGCTGGGAAGACCACAACAATGTCTTCAACCAGGCCAAGAGCAAGATCAACAACAAGCTCAACGAAGCCAAGGCGATGAATGAGATCGGCCAGACCAATGTCGAGAGCCGTCTGCGCCAGCTTGAGGTCACTGAGGCGGATGTGGTTGCTCAGAGTGAGCTAGAGGCTCTGGAGGCCAAGCTAGGGCTTGCCGCGCCAATCGCCCAGACCACGACCGCTCCTACCAACGAGATCGAAGCCGAGCTCGCCCGACTGGAACAAAAAGTCGGCGGCAGTGGTGGCACAGGTAGCTAGAGCGTGTGTCGTCTTTTAGGAATGGTGGCAGGCCCGCCGGGGGACTCTCCGGCGGGCCTGCCGTCCTGGCAGCACTGTGTGGGAGCTCCTCATGCCTTGCGACACCAGGCAAGTATCGGTAAGGTCCCCCCTGACAACCCACCCGGCCATGAGGACTCCTGGGGAGTGGGCTGGTTTGACACATCGGGGCAGATCTCTCTCTTGCGCCAGGTAGGGTCCGCCAATACGTCTGCGTACTTTGTCTTCGCCTCAGAGGCCGCGTCCAAGGGGGCTTGTGTTTTTCTGGGCCACCTCAGGAAGGCATCGTGTGGCGCGGTGACCAGCGACAATGCTCATCCGGTTCGGATCGATCCGCTTGAGGGTAAGAGTGGCGATAGCCTCCTCGTGATCCACAACGGTACCCTCAAAGGGGAGCTCCTGAACTGGGTACGCTCGGAGGGGGCGGCTTGGGGCCGAAGCGAGGCACGCTCCGACTCGGATACCGTCGCCTTGGCGGGCTGGCTAGCCTCGCAGATTGGGAGTGTCTCCCCAGAGCAGCGGCTCACCAAGCTCGCAGGCGCACTCCGGCGCTTGCTCGTGCAGGCTGCTCTTGAGGGGGACGCGACCCGTAGCTACACCGCGATCAACCTCTTGATTGCAGCCCCTGAGGGACTCTATGCCCTGCGGCAGTTCTCTAAAAATCCCGATTATTACACCCTGGCAGCTCGCCCCCTTACCGAGGGGGGCTGGGTTCTTGCCTCTGAGCCGACGGACCATGAGCCGGGCTGGGAGGCACTAACCCCCGGCGAGCTGGTATTCTATGGGACAAAGGACCGCACGGTACAGAAAGAGATGGTGGTATGAGCATTCCAGATAGACTCGGGCGACTAGGGAAGGCCTATGTGGGCGCGATCAAGGACAAGATTGAGTCCGAGCTCTCCGAGCGTGAAGCGGCAGTGAGTGAGCTTGACGGGGGCGAGGCACGGCGAGGCAAGGCGGTTCCTCCTCCGCCTGCGAGCGAGCTCTCTGATCTGGATAGCCTGATGCGTCGGGCGGAAGAGAAGATCGCCGCAGCACGCCAGGGGCTTGAGGCGCGTGAGGAGCTTGCCCCCACCGCAAAAGCTGCCGCCGTAGCACCGGTCGACACCAATCCCCTGGCCTCCGACTACCGGGTTCTGGGGCTCTCCGCCGGAGCGAGCCTTGCCGAGGTGCAGGCCGCCTACGACGACCTCACACGCCGGAGCGATCCCAAGCGCTTCCCCGAGGGCTCTCAGGAGCAAGCGCAGGCACGCCGTATCTTGGAGCGGGTCATCCTCGCCTACGACAACATCCGTCGTGAGAACAACCCAACCGAGGATCGCTTCGCAAAACTGGAGCTGTGAGTTCACCAGACGTCGTTGTCTATGGCACGGTTGCGCTGGATCGTTTTTTCCCCAGTGGGCGTGAGCTTGCGGGGGGCGAGGCCCTCAACACCGCCTCTCAGCTGGCAGGCTGGGGGCTCTCGGTAGCGCTGGTCGGTACGACCCTTGGCGATGATGCTGAGGGGCGACGGCTCCGTGAGCTGATCACGGCAGGGGGCCTAGAGCGCACCTACATCCCCGATCACCCCGCGGCGGTCACTCCCCTCTGTGAGATTACCGTCGCCCCGGACGGAGAGCGCACGATGCGCGGGCGTGGCTTTGCTGAGGCGCTTGCCCCTCCCGTCCCTGTCGAGCTTCTCCAAAACCAGCCTGTGGTCGCAGTGGATCCCAACTTGGGCGAGGGCGCGATTGCCATGGCCCGTGCGGCGCTTGCGGCGGGCTGCCCCTTGGTCGCAATGGACTTCTTTCGGCCCTTAGATATTGTCACGAAAGCGACGATCCTTCAGTGTAGCCCGGAGTCCCTGGGACGCTTTGGGGGGCCAAAAGGAAGCCCTGAGGAGATCGTGCATGCCTTGGCTGCTCCCACCTGCATCCTCACGGAGGGAGCCGTGGGAGGGCTAGTCAAAGAAGCGGCGGGGCTCTGGCGCTACCCGGCCCATCCCCTTCTCGATATCCTCGATACCACGGGCGCGGGCGATGCCTTTCGCGCGGGGCTCTGCTATGGCCTGGTGCAATGCTGGCCTCTCAAGCGTACTGTCGCGTTTGCTAGCGCGGCTGCGGCATGCCACTGTCGGCGGCTGGGGGGAAGCTCTCAAATTCCCTTGGAGGAAATTCAGGCACTCTTGTCAAAAAACTCCTAAAATTTTTTCGAGATTTTGTCAGATTCCGCCTATGTCAACCGTTATAGAGCCGGAGGAAAGCATTGTCCAGCTTCGTTGGGCACTGCGCTCTGGAGATAGTGCTTCTATTGACCGTGCTGTCGCGCCCCTTATCGAGGCGCTCTGGCAGCCACTTGTGGACCAAGCGCGGCGTATGGTGCGCTCGTCTTGGCGCCCGCTGGGGCTAGAAGGAGAGGATCTTGTCCAGGAGGCATGGCTCCGGGCACTTACCTACCTGACGGAGCCCGCGGGTGAGGGGATCCAGACCCAGGAGCACCTCCAGCGGCTCTTGTTACGGATGGTGCGTCAGCGCTTTCTGGATAGTGTAGACCGCGCAGAAGGACGAGATGATCAGGAGTATGACGAAGGGAAGGCAGAGGCCCAGGCAGGCCAAGAAGAGCTGGGAGAGGGACTCCTCTGGTTGGAGGAGGGGCCACGACAGCAGCTCCTGGGAGCTCTGTTTGAGAGCGAGGAGGCGTTTCAGGCAGCCTGCGCCCGAAAGCCAAAGCGTCGTCGGCGGCACTACCAGGCCTATGTCTTGTTCTTGTTGGCTACCTACTACCGCACGGAGGTTCTCGCGAGTGCAGAGACCGCTGCGATTTTTCAGCGCTATGTCTCGCTTTTGGGAGTGGCGAGCGAGGACTGGAGGGTGCTGGAGCAGGCCGCAGCGCTCCCGGAGTCTGGTGACAGCGAGCTCTTTGCGGCCGTCAATACCGTCTGTGGGACTACCCTGGCGGAGCGTGGAGCGCTGTATGTCTTTCGGTATGAGCTGGGACAGCTCGCAGGTGAGAGATGACAAGAGTAACCAATGAGGAGCTAGTGGCAGTTGTCGAGGGAAGTGCGGATGCCCTCACCGAGCGACGCGTGCTCGCCGCAGCGCTGACCGATCCTATGGTGCGTCGCCGCCTTGATGTACTTCGGACTGCTGCGGAAGACACCACGCCTCTGCCTGCACTAACCCCGGGGGAGGTTGCTCGGCTTCAAGAGAACCTTCAGATCGCTGCACGGCGGGTGGGGCGTGAGCTCCAGGAGCGTGCCATGGGAGAGACCGAGCCGACCGTGGACTGGCAAAAACTGCTGGGAGCACGAATACGCTCTTTTCTCTCGCTCCCCAAAAAGCGCTTGCACCTACCCGCCTTGGCTCCCGCTCTGGCGGCACCCGTGCCTCCGATCCAGGTACAGCGTGAGGTCCTGGAGACGCAGGGGATTCATCTCGAAGTTCACCAGCTCCCTGGGGAGCCTGCACAGCTACGCTTCTATGCAGATGCGAGCACCGCAGCGGAGTTTATCTCAGGAGAGACGACGGGGGTCGCTCTTGCCTTGCGTGAGGAGGGAGCGACAGAGCTTTGGGTGGAGGTGATTCCTCTGAATGAGGAGGGACGTGGCGTCCTAGAGCGCCCTGCTCCTGTTGTGCAGGGGAGCGTCGAGCTTCTCGCTGCGGCCTTGGTAACCGACTGATGGCACAGGTAGCTCTGGGGCGGCTCCAAGCACTCTTAGAGGCGATCGTGCTGAGCGCACCCGCGACTCAGGCTGCGTTGCTCTGGGTCGCACAGGGGGCCATTGTCCATCCTGACCTTCAGCCCCATCTCTCCGATCCACTCTTGCCCTTGGATGGAGCCTTTTTAAGCTTGGATAGCCAGCAACGCGCGATTGACCAGGCGCTCGCAGCGCTCCCGACGACCGGGGGGTGGGTAGGGATGCTCTGGGGGGCGCTCTATCTTCCCGCACAGCAAAAGGCCCAGCCTTGCCGTGTTGCAGTCGTGGCGCTACCAACTGAGGAAGGGATACTCTGGACAACGCCTGAGCCGGTGTTACCCGTGAGCCCAGATATCGCGCAGAGCATTCAGCAGGCACTGACAGAAGCGCTACGGCTCATTGAGCGAGCAAGGCTCACACCTCCTCGGCCCGTCCGCTTGCTCTACCGTGTCGAGTGGGGGGAGAGGGCCGTGGGCGACTCACTGGGGCTCCCCCTTTTTCTGGCAGTCCTATCGGCGCTCACTGGGCGGGAGATTCGGCCAAACCTGGGGGCGACCGGTGCACTGGGAGTCGATACGCTGCGCCCCGTGGACTGGGTTGCAGAGAAGGAAGCGGCTCTCAAGGAGATTGGAAGTGAGCTCCTCTCTCCTTTGACTACCCCAACCCTGGTGGACGCTGCTGATAAAGCACTCGTAGGCGGCGGTATTTTTATCTCCCCAAAGGCTCCCTCGATCCCTCCCTTGGTTGCCGAGCCGACATTCCTGGCAGTGGATCTAGAGCTGGAGATAGGTACCACCCGACGGTCGCAGATCATTGCTTTTGAGGAGACAGCCTGTGCTGCGCTTGAGCGGGCAGGAGGCTTTCTGTATCGGAGTAACGCTGGTGTCGAAGAGGGAATTCGTGCCGTGTTTGCCACTCCCGAAGCGGCTTGCCAGGGGGCTGTCATGGTACAGCAAGCGCTGTATCATCGGCAGTGGCAGCCAGATACGAAGCCACTGCTGGGGCGTATTGGGATCTATCGTGGGGGCGCCGAGCGCCTGCCCGACGGCTACCTTGGCGAGGCACCACGTATGGCGGTCCGGCTCATGCAGGCAGCACAGGCGGGGCAGGTGCTCCTTCCACGTGCACTAACCACCACCACAGAATTCCCTGCCACGGTGTTGGGTACGCATCGCTTGCGAGATCTGTCGAGTATTGAGGAGCTCTGTCAGCTCAACCCACCTGATGTCCCTCCCTGCACCCTCCCCCCGCGTACCTTGCGTCTGCGGCAACATAACCTCCCTCTCGAACCCAATCCCCTCCTAGGGCGAGCCACAGAGCTGGCTTCCATACGGGCGATTCTGAACTCAGGGCGGCGGTTGCTGACCCTAACGGGGCCAGGGGGTATAGGGAAGACTCGCCTTGCGCTTCAGGTTGCCGCAGAGCTGGTGGAGCAGTACCCAGATGGTGTTTGGTTTGTTCCCCTAGCGGAGGTAGCGGGCGAGGACCAGCTGGTGACAGCAATCGCAGATGCGATGGGGCTCGTGATTCGTGATAGCCGGGTTAACTTCGTCGAGGCACTCGCTCACCGACGCGCCTTGCTTGTGCTAGACAACTTTGAGAGTGTTCTTGACTGTGCTCCTCGTGTCGCACAGCTCCTACGTGATGCCCCAGGTGTTGTTTGCCTTGTCACCTCGCAAGCCCTCCTCTCTCTAAGTGGCGAGTGGCGATTTGAGGTTGCTAACCTCACTCCTGAGGAAGCATGTCAGCTCTTTATGGAGCGCGCACATCAGGCCAACACCGCTCTGTTACTGACGACTGAGGACCAGAGGAGCATCCAAAATATCTGTGAACGCTTAGAAAGAATGCCTCTGGCGATTGAACTTGCCGCAGTCCGCGTCAGATTATTTTCTCTGCCTGAGATTGAGAGGCGTCTTGATGATGCCCTGAACTTGTTGGTCACACGAGCTCGCGACGTCCCAGAGCGGCAGCGGACTCTCCGTGGTGCGCTAGAGTGGTCCTACAATCTCTTGGACTCCACGGAACGTCAGTATTTTTTGCGTCTCTCTATTTTTCCCGGCAGTTTCCTTCCTGATGCTGCTAGCCTCGTCTGTGAGGAAGCTGATATCTTGGAGTGGCTCTGTGTCTTGGAAGACAAGTCTCTGATCCGTCGCGAGAGCAATGGTCGTTGGCGCATGCTCAGCCTCGTTCGCCAGTTTGCTCAAGAATATTTATCTTGCCTGCCTCTGGAAGAAAATCTTGCACAAAAGGGCTTAATTAGCTACTGTAGTGGTATCGCGCAGAATGCAGCAAATAATCTCGATTCACCGAGAGAAGGTAAAACCTTCGATATCCTAGAAGCTGATTTTGAACTAATTCGCCTTTCCGTGGACTTACTCTGCAAGGACAAATCTGAATATTTAGTTCCATTACTTCTGAATCTTGATTATTTTCTAAGGAGGCGTAGGTATTTACGGGAAATAGAAAATTGGTGTCAGTTTGCATTGAAGAATATTGATGAATGTGATTCTGTAAGTAGGGGGAAGTTATGCTTGGCATTATTTGCTGTTCTGAAGGATAAAGATGTTGAAGAATCATTTGAATTGATCAATGGTGTGATTGATATTGCTTTACTGATTTCAGATGAATCATTATATGCTGAGGCGTTAAGTTATAAGGGTATATTATTGGTTAGGGAAAAAGCTTTTGATGAGGCCTTAATATTGTATCGTATTGCTATGGGTATATATGAACGCAATAATGATAATGTTCGTTGTGTGCGGTTACTTAATAGTATTGCGCAAGCTAAAATACGATTGGGAAGATTTGATGATGCTGAGAAGGATATCAATGATGCGATTGATATAGGAAGAAGAATTGGATGCACAAGAGATTTGATCGTGTCTATGAATAGTCGTGGTTTTTTGTGCCATGAATCAGGAGATTATGAAGGATCAGGTATTGTGTCTCGTGAGTTGGTTGATCTATGTTTGGAAATGAATGATATTTTGCCAATGATTGCGTCAGTAGCGAATTATTTTGATGTGAAGTTATGTAATAGTACTGTAGATATTGAGGTATTTTTGTTGATTGCTAAAATTTCAAAAGATATTGGTGATGTGGCGAATTATGAGCACGTGCGTAAGATAATTTTAACTAAATATTTAGTTAGTGAAGATGCAATACCTGTATGTAGGCATCAATATGATTTGAAGGACTTAAAAGGCTTGTGGCAGCTGATTAATATTGTTGCAGATGGGAGATTTTTGGTTGACGGCGATGAAGTATCAAATTAGCTCCTTTATTTTTATTTTTAGATGCTTGCCTAGTCGGAAACAATAGGGTACACTCTGTCGAATCTTGTAGGCTCAACTGCTAGAGGGAACGTAGTCAAGGTCGCTGGCGACACGTTTTCTGATTACCAGTTGTGTTTATATTTACTATACTGAAACGGAGAATTATCATGGCCTATAGTCATGTATCGAAAAAAAATGGGGTGGCTTACTATCTTCATGCTCGTGTGACCCCCACTGCAAATGGCACGCGCACTATGTACTTCTTTGCGAAAGAAGTTAAAGCTGGTGACGACGTAACCAAGGCACTTGATGAAGTACCTGCTGGATATATTGTTGTTGAGAGTGATGCGACAGGTCTGCCACTCTTGAAAAAAGGGTAGTTGTACTTCGTTTAGTGGGAAATGGATGGCATGATGAGTGAAATACTCATCATGCCATTTTCTTATCTGCCTAAGGTTAAATCGGTAAAGGGAATACGTCCATCTCCCGTTAATGGAGCGACTCCATCCCATTTTGTAATTGCCTTACGCCGTAGCTCAATCTTTTTAAGCGCGACTGCCTTATCACCCGCCTCGCCGAGGAGACGGTTAACTTCGGCTTGTTCTTTTGCTTTTGTCTGGATGGTCTCTGCCTCCACCGTGGCGCGTTTTAGGGTGACTTGAGCGGTGTCGAGCTCCGCACGGACGGAGATGCGCTCGTTGACTTTTTGTTTTACCTCTTCGGGGGGGTAGACCTCACCGGTGAAGACATCATCGACCGTTAGGCCCCATGCAGCGAGCTTTGGGGTGAGCAGGGTCTTGACCCGCTGGCCAAACTGCGCACGTTCTTTGCTAGTGAGCTCAAAGACACTCTTTTGACCACTGACACTATTGACTGCCCAGTTGGTAGCAGGACGGATGAACTCTGTCTGGATCTCCTGGATGTCATTGGTGCCGAAGTTCTTGTAGACGGTCATGACGTTAGTGGGATCGACATGGTAGCTCACGGTGACATCGACAGGGAGGATGGCCCCTTCGTTGGTGGAGCACTGGATGGAGTCGTTGCCAGAGCGCTCGGCACCACCATGGCCACCTCGTGTGTAGGTAGCGTTTCGGATATTGGTGGGGTAGAGAACCAGGCGCTGGCGAGGTAGTACCCAGACGACTTGTGGCTTGAGGAGCCTTTCCTCGTTACCACTCATCGACGAGAACTTAACCCCGACTTGCGCGGGAGGGATCTCTCGGGCACAGCCGGCGAGCAGGGGGAGAGCTAGCCAGAGAAGAAGGTTGGGGGATAGGGTTTTCATTGTCCGTTTTCTCCTTGTGGGCGTGCTGTAGCTGCTGGGGCAGTGGCGCGGCGCTTACTGAGGGCGGCGAGTGAGCTTCCATCAAGGATCATGGTCTGGTTGCCTCCGGTACGAATCTCGGGGAGGTGGCCGTCCCACTTCTCGATTGCCTCCTCGTCGGCCTGGAGCTGGAGCTGCTCCAAGCCCTTGTCTTTTGCGGTGGCGCTGGTGAGCTGGGTGGCTGTCATCCGGGCTTGGGCGGTGATGACATTGGTCTGGCGGGAGACCTCGGCGATCTGTTTTCGGAGAACTGCAATATCGTACTCGGTGTACTGATTGACCCGGCGGGTGATCTTCTCCATGGTCTCGGGGGCGGGGTAAGCGGTCATGAGCATGAGGGAGTCGATGGCGATCCCTTTGGAGTCCATGCGCTTCTTGAGCGAGTCCGTGGCAAGCTGGCAGAACTCCTGGCGCTTGGGGCCCATGAGCTCAAAGACATCGTACTTGGGGCCGATCTCATTGACGACATCCTTGATGGCGCGGCGCAGGTGGTTGGCCTGGATGGTCTCCACATCGATGGGGCCAAAGCTGTTGAATACCTTGATGGCGTTCTCCTCGCTGATGCGGTAGATGACGCAGACATCGAAGGTTGTGTTGGCGTTGTCGCTCGTGGTGATGAGGATGCCATCGGCGACCTTCTGCTCCCCTTCGTTGGCATCCTGGACGTACTTGGCGCTCATGAGCTTGGTGGGGAAGGAGTAGAGCCGCTGGCGCCAGCCCACAAAGACGCGTCCCGGCTTGAGGGGCTTGGGCTGGACCCCCGAGCTAGCGTCGTAGAGAATCCCGACATAGCCCGCATCGATCCAGGCCGAGCGGGACTCGATAAAGCTCCAGATGGCGATTCCGGCGACTAGCACCCCCCCGCAACCTAGAGCAAACGTTTTAAACTTCATGACTTACTGTCTCTGCAGGGGCACCTGCTCCTGCGTCTCGTCGTCTTCGTGCAGGTACTGCTGCACTTCTTTCTCCGCCTGCTGGCGCTGCTTGGCCTGCTGGCGGGCCTCTTCTTCGGCGCGGCGGTCGCGCTCGATCCAGTTGATAAAGTAGCGTCCTGCTCGCTTCAGCTGAGGCCGTAGCAGCCAGGCAAGCGCTGCTAGGGCGCTCAGGGCAAGCAGAAACACCATGAGGTAGGTTCCACCTACGGGTCCCATTGTCTCTGAGTACTCCTTCTTCTCCGACCCCTCTCGGAGCGATCGGTTGCATCGGTTACCCTATTTAAGCCTAAATCCCCGTATCCTGCAGAATGGCCTTGTGGACCGATAATCCCCATTGACGTGAGCCGTCGCGATGGGATAAAATACCCGCACAGGGTTTTCCGCAGGAAAGGGTAATTAAAGAGAATGGCACGAATTCTAGCCGTGGACGACGAACCCAATATCGTCCGATTGATTCAAGTGAACCTGGAGCGCATGGGTTACACCGTCGAGACCGCCAACAATGGCGTCCAGGCTTTAGAGAAGATTAGAGCGAACCGTCCCGATCTGGTTGTCTCCGATGTGATGATGCCGGAGATGGATGGCTTTGAGCTCCTCTCCTCCATTCGGCGCGATCCCGCGCTGGAGACACTTCCCGTGATCATGCTGACCGCGAAGACCCAGGATAAGGACGTTCTAAGTGGGTACTCCCGTGGCGCAGACATGTACTTGACCAAGCCCTTCAACCCGATGGAGCTGATCTCGTTTGTCAAGCGCATCTTGCAGACATCCAACGAGAGCGACGGTCGCTACAAGATCTAGGGTCTCTCCCTGTGCCCCCGCGCTGGCTCGCGGGGGCTTTTTCTATTTTTCGCGGATTCGGGCTGCTAGCTCGTCTTTGATTGTGGAGGTTGCTCAATGTCTAGGAAATATCTCACACTTGCCCTCACGGGAGGGCTACTTCTCGGTGCTCTACCCTTCTCCGCCCGCTTGACGGCGCGGGACTCGGCAGCGAAGATCCAGGAAGGCCGGGAGACTGCTCAGTCGCTGGAGACGACCTTTACCCACTTGGCAGAGACTATAGGACCCTCTGCGGTCTCGATCAGTGCTGTTGCCGAGGTCTCCCCCGCGGAGTCTGGACTGGAGCAGCTCTTTGCCCCGCGTACCCAGCGCCGGCGTCCCAACGCCCCCAGCACCCCAAAGCCGGGAGAGGGGACTGAGGAGCCCGAGCCACTGCTACGGCCTATCGGTGGCTCTGGTGTGATCATCCGCAGCGATGGCTATATCCTCACCAACGACCATGTGGTGGAGAAGGCGCGCGACGGCAAGGTTAAGGTCAAGCTCTCGACGGGCGAGACCTTCACGGGGCGCGTCTTCCGGGACGACCGTTCGGACCTCGCAGTGGTGAAGATTGATGCCAAGCGGCCCCTGCCCGCTATCAAGTTTGCCGATTCTGGGCGCATCCAAGTGGGGCAGTGGGCGATTGCGATTGGCTCTCCCTTTGGCCAAGACAACACGGTTACCACGGGGATCATCTCCGCACTCCAGCGCAAGTCCACGATTGGCGGGCCGATGGATGGCCGCTACTACCCCGAGCTGATCCAGACCGATGCCGCTATCAACCCGGGCAACTCGGGCGGGCCCCTGCTCAATATCAAGGGCGAGCTGATCGGGATCAATGTTGGAATCGACACGCCGTCGGGGGGGAGTGTGGGGATTGGGTTTGCCATTCCTGCCAACACCGCCAAGTTTGTCTCGGACCAGCTGATCGCCAAGGGGAAGGTCACGCGTGGCTATCTCGGGCTCACTCCCGTGGACCTGGAGCCTGAGCTGCGCTCCGCCCTCAAGGTCTCGCACGGTGCCTATGTCTCCACCGTCAGCCAAGACAGCCCTGCCGACACCGCGGGAATCGATGCGGGTGATGTGGTGGTGAAGTTTGGCACGACCGAGATTCGGGATGAGGTCAGCCTGCGAAACGCAATCGCGACCGCCGAGCCTGGCACCAAGATTCCGATTGCGGTGCTCCGTGAAGGCAAGCCGCTGGCACTTACCGCCAAGCTAGAGAAGGTACCCGAGAAGAGTGAGGCGACCCCACCCAAGCCATTGGCTAAGCTCAAGGCAATCGCGCCACTTGAGGCGAGCTTTGAGCCGCTCGACGATGAGATTCGCTCGCAGCTAAAGCTCAGTGACACGTTCAAGGGGGTCTATGTCGCTGCGGTTCGGCCCGGCACGCCCACGGATGAAGCAGGGCTGGCACGGGGCATGATCGTCGTCAGTGTCAATGGGAAAACCGTCACCACCGATGCCGAGGCCAAGAAGATCGCCGCTACGGTCTCGTCGGGGAGCTTGGTGACCCTGCGGACGCTCATTGTCCCACGCGACGGTAAGCCGAGCCGTGGGATCATCAATATCCCCGTCCCGTAGACGGGGAAGACGAAAAAAAACAGCACCGGGGGAGGCTAGCCCGGTGCTGTTTTTGCGTGTGGCTAGCGCCCGAAGCGCTGGCCAAACCCGCTGCCCGGCCCCGAGCCGAGCATGTTGTTTCCCATCCCAGGCTGGCCCATGCCAAACCCGCTCGGGCCACGGCCCGCGCCGAGCTGGCTGGCACCCATGCCGCTCATGCCGTTGCCTGTCTGACCGAGGAGCCCCGTTCCCCCGCCCGTCCCAATCAGGCCATTGCCCGACGAGAAGCCTTGGCCGCCGCGCTGACGCGTGAAGCTGGGGATGGTGAGGACTCCGCCTAGGAGCTGCTCCAGATCGGCGGGATCGAGGTAGGTGAGGTTGATCCGCTCGTAGTGGGGGCCGCTGGGGGCTTGGACAACGGGCGCTTCCGGGGCGCTCGGGGCGGGACTGAGAGAGGGGATGCGCGGCTTGACGATCCAGACGCCGTTCTCAATGGTGTAGGTCAGGGGCTGGGAGCTGGCGCGCATGAAGAGCTTGAGGGTGTTCTCCAGGGGCTGCTCGGTGAGCTTGAGGGTCACAAAGCCGACGACATTGTTGTCGATGACATAGTTCTGGATCCCCGCTTGCTTGAAGATCGCCTCAATGGCATCGCGTGTCGGGGCGTCTTTCAGATCGACGCTCACCCGAGCGGTGAGGTCTGCTTTCTGGGCAAGGGCGGTGTGGGGGATCGCAGTCAGGCTGAGCGCGATGGCGATAGTGGCAAAGGTACCGAATTTCATAGGAATCTCCTGTAAGGTGGTTGCTTAGTAGGACTCCCCGCCGTGCGCCTGCCTTCAAATAAACTTTGCCATCGCCTCACTGGCCAGGAAGAGTCCCTTGGGCTCGGTGAGGCGCAGGTGGGTAGGCGTGTGCTCTAAGAGGCCCTGCGCCACGAGCTCGGCGATCGTCGGGGCCCAGTGCTGCTCGGCGCGGACACCAAAGCGCGCCGCGAAGTCGTTAAGTGAGACACCCTCCACGAGGCGCAGTCCCAGCATCATGGTCTCGCCCATGGTCTCCTCGGCAGAGAGAGTCTCCGTTTCGAGAGCCAGCTCCCGGCCTGCCAGGGCGGCGTCGATATAGGCCGAGGGGCGACGGATATTCACCCGGCGCACGCCGTCTAAGTACCCTGTTGCGCCGGCCCCTAGTCCGAAGTAGGGCTCGTTGCGCCAGTAGACCCGGTTATGGCGGCAGGCAAAGCCCGGCCTGGCGTAGTTGCTGATCTCGTAGCGTGCGAGGCCTGCAGCCTGGGTCTTCTCCAGCGCGCGGCTAAACATCGCCGCCTCCGCACTCTCCTCTGGTAGGGGGAGCTTGCCACGCTCGCGGCGGGCGAAGAACGGGGTGCCTTCCTCGACAATCAGCCCGTAGATCGAGAGATGGGGGATATCGAGCGTGAGGGCGGTCTCCAGGGTGCGCTCAAAATCGGAGACTGTCTGGCGGGGCAGGCCAAACATCAGGTCTAGCGAGAGGTTCTCAAAGCCCGCGGCACGCGCGTGGACAATCGCCTGCCTTGCCGCCTCGCCGCTATGCTCGCGGTCGATGAGCTTGAGGAGGCTGTCGTTGAAGGTCTGGACACCAAAGGAGATGCGGTTGAAGCCTGCCGCGCGGAGCGTCTCTAGGTAGGGAAGATCCGCATCCGAGGGGTTGGCCTCCAGCGAGATCTCCGCGTCGCTGGCAACCGTGAAGTGGCTCTTGACCGTACTGAGGATTTGCACGAGGGCAGGGGCCTCTAAGTTCGTCGGGGTTCCGCCGCCAAAAAAGATCGTCTGGAGCGCGCTCCCCTCGCCCGCCGCGGCAATCTCACGGCAGAGGGCCTCTACATAGCGTGCCTTGGTGCCGTCTTTGTAGCCCGAGTAGGCATTAAAATCGCAGTAGCCGCACTTGCGTGAGCAGAAGGGAATGTGGAGGTAGAGCGCGGATGCGGAGCGTGACATAGGCAAAACTTGTTGTATCATGCCCGCAGAATGCTTGGTCAAGAACTTCTCGGACAGCTCAGTGTCTCGCTACGCTGGGCAAACGACCACGACTGGAAAGCGGGAACCGACACGGCCTCGACCCACAGCGATACGGGGGCACTCTGGTACGTGGGGCAGGGACAGCTGGAGGCGACTCTCAATGGCAAGCACTGGGTGGTGCCTACGGGGAGTGCGCTTCTCTTGCCACGGAACGTGGTCCGTGAGCGCCTCCGTACCGACCGGGGTGCGGTCTGGTGGTCGGTGGGGTTTGAGGCCCTACTCTTTGGCCGTCTGGATGTCTTGCAGCTGCTCCACCCGCCGGTTCTGTGGCAGCCAGACCTGCCAACCCGGACCCTGCTCCTGCAGTGGATGACCCAGGCAGCGCAGCAGTGGCCCGACGATGGCCTGGGCTACTTGCCCACGAGCCTGCCCCGCGATGAGCAGGCACGCCTGATCGGGGATGGGCTGGCGAAGGCGATCTTTGGCCTCTGCTGGCGCGTGCTGAGCGTGCGCGAGAGCGGCGAGGACCGCCCCCTGCGGATCACCGGGGCCCCGGACTGGCTCGTCCCCGCGCTCTGGGCGATCCAGGACAACCCCGCCCTCACCCCCGTACAGCTCAGCGAGACATACGCGGTGAGCCCGGCCCACCTGCGGCGCTGCTTCCACCGGTTTGTGGGGGTCTCTCCCCAAGCCTACCTGACCGAGCGTCGGCTGGAGCGTGCCTGCCGCCTGCTCCGAAGTACCCACATGACGGTCGCGGCGGTAGGGGAGGCGATCGGCTTTGAGAGTGTCTACACCTTCAGCCGTGTCTTCACCGAGCGCTTTCTGGTTCCTCCGTCGAAGTGGCGCGCTCTGAGCGAATCCGATAACAAGATTGCCGTGCTGGATAAACCCTAATTAGCTTTGCTCCCGTAGAATGGGGAGCACGATGAAGCTCACTCTCTTGCCCGCTCCGGCGCGGGCGATCTTTCGTGATCCGGACTACTACATCTGGTGCGGGAGCATGGTCCGCACCGACGACGGTAAGTGCCATTTGTTCTACTCCCGCTGGCCGCGCAAGCTGGGGCACTACGCCTGGGTGACCCACTCCGAGATCGCCCATGCGGTCGCGGACTCGCCGCTGGGGCCGTATCGACATGCGGATGTCGCGCTGCCCGTGCGGGGAAAAGAGCTCTGGGACGGCCTCTGCACGCACAACCCGACCATCCATAGGTTCGGCAACAAGTTCTATCTCTACTACATGGGCAACACCGGCGATGGGGTGGCGATGAAGACCCTCAACTGGACCCACCGTAACAACCAGCGTATCGGGGTTGCCGTGGCAGACTCGCCCAACGGTCCGTGGAAGCGCTTCGACAAGCCTCTGATCGACGTGACACCTGGCTTCCACGATGCCCTCATGACCAGCAATCCCGCGGTCTGTGCGACTCCCGAGGGCAAGACACTCATGGTCTACAAAGCCGTAGGAACGCAGAAACCCGCTCCGTTTGGCGGCCCTGTTGTCCATATCGCCGCCCTCGCCGAGACCCCGACCGGGCCGTTTGTGAAGCACCCAACCCCGGTCTTCACCAAAGAGGGCGTGCTCTTTGCCGCCGAGGACCCGTATATCTGGCTAGACAGTTCGGGCAAGCGCTTCTGGGCAATTGTGAAGGACAACGAGGGGCACTTCACCCACGCGGGCAAGTCTCTGGCGCTCTTCACATCGCCCAACGGTCTGGACTGGGCACCCACCGAGAGCCCCTTGATCTCCACGACCGAGATTACTTGGGCCGATGGTAGGAAACAAAAGCTCAACTCCCTGGAGCGGCCCCAGCTCTGGCGCTCCGCAGACGGAAGAGAGGCCGCACTGTTCTGTGCCTGCGACGAGACCAAGGAGCGCACGCACTCGTTCAATCTCGCGATCCCGGTGGAGCTAGGCTAGTGCGGACTGTTCTGAAGAACGCGGCCTACACGCTGACCGTCCTCGCGGAGGGCACTCTCTCGCTGGTCGCCAACGCGGGGGGCGCCCCTGTCCGCTTTGCGTCGCAGTTCTTGGTGCTCCGGCGCGACGACGACCCAAAAGTGACGCTTCGTCGCGCTGAGCTGCCGCAGAACATCAACTACAGTGTCCCCACCTGGCTGCGTGCCTCCGGGGCCGCCGATAGCTCCTTGAAAACCGCCGCGACCGATACCAAGGTCGCCGCAGGCGATGGCCTCGACCCTGCGACCCTCCAGGGCAGTGGGGCCAACCGTACGGGGAGTCTCTTCCGCGCCGCCGCTTCTACGATACTCACGGCAGTACGCACGGAGGTGGTCGGGCAGACGGTCCACTGGCACTTCCCTGAGCACGCCGACTTCTCGTTGACCGCCGAGGTCACGCTCCTGCCCGGACGCGAGAGCCCACGCCTGCGCTTTGTGGTCACGCCCAAGCGGGCAGGGTTCTACTCCGTGGGCTATCTCGGGGCCGCTGCGACCGAGCCCGCAGGCACACAGGAGAGCTGGCAACCCCTGATCTGGCAAGAGAAGCGCTTCCCCAGTGCCTCGTTTCTCACGCCCGCCTTCCACTGCCCCCTCCCGACAACCCTGGTGATGGCCCAAGACCGCACCTACGGCCTGATCGCCGAGCCCAGCGAGCTACCGTTTCAGCCCCTCCCGACCTTTGAGAACTCCCGCTTTGGGGTGGCGCTCCGCGACAGCGACGGCAAGGCGCGCCCGATGCTCTTTGCCCCGATGCTCGGGGGCACGGGCTCGCAGCGCCAGCCGGGCGAGGCGTTCACGTTTTCGCTACGGCTGATCGTGCAGCCCGGGTCGCTGCTCGCCACCTACCAGAGCCTCGCGCGGGAGCTCTACGGCTTCCAGGACTACCGCCAGAGCACGACCCACTCACTGAACCAGGCTCTGGAGAACATGGTGACCTACGGGCTGAGCGAGTACAGCCGGTTCAACACGGAGCTCAAGGGCTTCTCCTACGAGACCGATGCGCCTGGGACCGTCAAGAATGTCTCCGCGCTCCACCCGCTCTCCGCGGCGCTGGTGCTCGATGACCGTGAGATCTTTGAGAAGCGGGCCTACCCACAGATCGAGTACGTGCTCTCGCGGGAGAAGTTTCTCTTCTCCACAACCCCCGATATCAAGATCCAGAACCCGTCGTGGCGCTTGCTTGGTCCCTGTGCACCGCTCTCGGAGCTCACGGCACTCTACGCCATCGGCCAGCGCCGCTCGCCCTTGCTGCTGCGCGATGCCACGGCGCTCTTGAAGCAAAAACGCACCCTGAACCTGGACACGCCCCAGTCCGAGGACACCTGGCAGAACCTGCTGGCGCTCTACGAAGCAACCGGGGAGCGGCGCTGGCTCGATGCGGCACGCACGAAGGCCGATGCGTACCTCAAGTCCTACGTGCAGACCCGGCAGAGCGAGTTCGCACCGGGCTCGTTCTTCTGGAATAGCTTTGTCCCTGACTTTTTCTCGCTCCTCACTCTCTACGAAGCGACGGGCGAGAAGCACTACCTGGAGGCCGCCCACGAAGCAGCCCTGCGCTTCACGCAGTTTATCTGGCTCTGTCCGCTGATTCCCCGCCAGGCCGTGACTGTCAACAAGGGAGGCAAGGCACCGGTCTACAGCTACCTGGCGAAGCGCACCGACGGCCCAATGTCCGTACCCGAGGAGACCGTCCCCGCCTGGCAGCTCTCGGAGATTGGGCTGACGGCGGAGGCAGCGGGGACGAGCGTGGGGCACCGGGGGATCTTTCTGACCTGCTTTGCCCCATGGCTCCTGCGGATTGCCGCCCTCACCGGCGATTCCTTCCTGCACGACCTGGCACGCGCCGCCGTGGTGGGGCGCTACGCCAGCTTCCCAGGCTACCACATGAACACGGCGCGGACGACGGTCTACGAGAAGCCGGACTACCCGCTTCGTCCCTTTGAGAAGCTAAGCTACAACTCGTTCCACTTTAACCACAGCTGGCCGCATATCGCACTCCTGCTGGACTACCTGATCTCCGAGGTCGAGACCCGTAGCCACGGCACGATCCGCTTCCCGGGGCGCTACGCCGAGGGCTATGCCTACCTCAAGAACCGCATCTACGGTGATCGTCCCGGAGTCTGGCAGGGAGAAAAAGATGTCTGGCTCTGGATGCCGCGTGGGCTTGTCAAGGTGAGCGTCCCACAGGTCAACTACATCGCTGCCCGAAGCGGCGACAACAAGACGCTCTATCTCGCACTGACGAACCAGTCGTCGGAGCTGGTGCAGGTTACGCTGACACTCAACCAAGCACTCCTGCCTGGCCTGAAAGGGAACCAGCGGCGCGTGCGCATTGGGCCGAAAGGGATCGCCACCCTTAAGATTTCTGGTGTGCAGATTCAGCCTCGCTTCCAGACAGAGCTGCTCGGCACGCCGGGGAAGCCCTGGGCACGCGACGAAGCCCGGGCGGCGTTTATCCAAGGGGAGGTGATCGGGATGGTTCTCAACCTGGGCCCGAGTCTCCAGAGCGCCTTTGTCTACCTCCAGGGCACCTCGCAAGAGATCCGTGAGGCGCGGCTGACCTACCAGATAAACGACTCTCCCGAGGTCACCCAAACCGACAGCCGTTACCCCTTTGAGTTCACCGTGGCCCTTCCCCCGAACGCTACCGCCTTTCGCTACCGAGTCGAAGCCGTGACTGTCGGCGGCAAACTTCAAAAAACGGAGCCTCAGACGCTCCAGAGAGAACCATGATGCTATACCTCGCACTTGCGCTTGCGCTACAGCCTCCCGCTTCTGAGCCACCCCGCTGGACAGGGGAGGGGTACACACTTGCCTGGTCGGATGAGTTCACCAGCAAGTCCCTCGACACGAAAAAGTGGGTTTTCCGCACCGATAGCAAGCACTGGAGCACCCAGAAGCCCGAGAACGTGCGGGTCGCAGATGGCTTCTTGCGCCTGGAGCTCAAGAAAGAGGACGCCGGCGATAAGCACTACACGGGCGCTGGGGTGATCTCTAAGAAAACCTTTACCTACGGCTACTACGAGGCGCGCTTCAAGACCCCGCCCGGCGCCGGCTGGCACTCGTCGTTCTGGCTCATGACCCACGATGGCTCGGGGGGAACCAGCCCCAAGGCCACCAACCAGGAGCTGGATATCATCGAGAATGACTCCATCAGCCCCCTCGGCTACGGCGTCAATACCCACAAGTGGAACCCCGAGCCCCACCAGAGCTTTGGCGGCAAGCACGTCAAGACCCCCGATCTCTCCGCCGACTTCCATACGTTTGGCTGCGAGTTCACCCCGGCTACCGTCAAGTACTACTTCGATGGCGCGCTGGTGCAGACGGTCGATGCCACGAAGTTTGCCCACAGCCCCCAGCACATCTGGCTGACCAGTATCGCCTCCCAGCTCGGGCGAACGACAGCCGTAGACGATACCAAGCTCCCCGCCGCCGTGCTCTTTGACTATGTCCGCTACTATGAAAAGAAGCGCTGAGCCGCTCGTGCTGGCCTTCGACACGCCTGCCACGGTCTGGACGGAGGCACTGCCGCTGGGCAACGGAAGCCTCGGGGCGATGGTCTTCGGCGGTGTGGAGAAAGAGCGTCTCCAGCTCAATGAGGAGTCGCTCTGGCTGGGCGATGAGACCCAGATGGGCAGCTACCAGCCGCTAGGCGACCTCTTTCTGGAGTTTCCTCACACCGACATCAGCCACTACACGCGCCAGCTCGCGCTCGACGATGCCCTGCACACGGTCTCCTACACGGCAAACGGAGTCCACTACCAGCGCGAGGCGTTTATCAGCTTTCCCGCGCAAGTGCTCGTCTTGCGCCTCACCGCCGATAGGCCCGCCTCTGTCTCGTTCTCGCTGCACCTCACCGACTCCCACGGTGGCACGGTCACCCCGCTGGGCTTCTCGGGAGCACTGGAGAACGGCCTCGTCTACGAAGTCCAAGTACGCGTCCTCACCGACGGCGGCACGCAGCGTGAGGAGAACGGAAAACTCGTCGTCTCAGGAGCGACAAGCGCGACAGTGCTCCTTGCCGCCGGAACATCGTTTGCCAATGACCCACGCCGAGGCTGGCGTGGGGAGCATCCGAAGAAGAAGCTGGAGCAACGGCTCAATCAAGCGGCAAAGCTCCCGTACGAGAGCCTCAAGGCCGCGCACCTTAAGGACTACCAGGCGCTCTACCAACGTGTTGCCTTTGCTCTGCCGGATGCGAAGGCGGCGCTGTTCTTTCAGTACGGGCGCTACCTGCTGATCGCCAGCTCCCGCCCCGGCGGTCTGCCCGCGAACTTGCAGGGAATCTGGAACGCGGACCTCAAGCCTGCTTGGTACAGCGGCTACACCACCGACATCAATGTCGAGATGAACTACTGGATCGCCGAGACCACGAACCTGTCGGAGTGCCACGCGCCGCTCTTCGACTGGATCGAGAACCTGGCCTTTGTCCGCAAGAAAAACGCCCAGCCCGCGCTCGCCACCAACAAGGGCTGGGTGATCCACAGCACCAACAATCCCATGGGCGGGAACTCCACCTGGGCGATCCACCGGCCGGGAAGCGCGTGGCTCAGCCAGCACTTCTGGGAGCACTATGCGTTCTCGGGGGATACGAAATTTCTCCGCGAGCGTGCCTATCCCATTCTCCGCGAGCTCACCGAGTACTGGGAAGGGCACCTGGTCGAGGATAAAAACGGCGCGCTGGTCACCCCCGATGGCTGGTCCCCCGAGCACGGCCCGGTTAAAGGCGAGGGCGATCGGACAACCTATCCAGGAGTCTCCTACGACCAGCAGCTTGTCTGGGACTTGTTCACCAACTGTATCGAGGCGTCCGAGGTGCTGGGCACGGATGCCGCCTACCGTAAGAAGATTCAAGGGATGCGCCAAAAGCTCCTGGGACCACAGGTCGGCAAGTGGGGGCAGCTCCAGGAGTGGGCGGAGGACCTGGACAATCCCAAAGACCAGCACCGCCATGTCTCCCATCTCTTCGCTGTGCATCCGGGCCGACAGATCACGCCCCTCACAACCCCGGCGCTTGCCCAAGCGGCGCGGGTCTCCCTCAATGCCCGCGGCGACGGAGGCACCGGCTGGAGCAAGGCGTGGAAGATCTGTTTCTGGGCGCGGCTCGGCGACGGTGACCGGGCCTATGCGCTCCTGCAGAGCCTGCTCACGCCCACCGATGGCAAGCGCGGCGGGGTCTACCCCAACCTCTTCGATGCCCACCCGCCGTTTCAGATCGACGGTAACTTCGGCGCAACCGCGGGCATGACCGAGCTGCTTCTGCAGAGCCACACGGGCGAGCTGCACCTTCTCCCCGCGCTACCCCATGCCTGGTCCGAGGGTAGTGTCACCGGCCTCCGAGCACGAGGCGGCTTCACGGTGGATATCGCGTGGGCGGCAGGAGCACTCACCCACGCCCGTATCCGCGCCGACAAAGCAGCCACCTGCCGCGTTCGCTACGGCACCCAACAGCTTACCAAGGCACTCCGCAAGGGCGAGAGCGTCACATTTCCTTTGAGGTAGAGATGAAACGAAACTTCTTTCGCCGCCGGTTGGAAACCGGCGTCTGCAATGGCGTGCCGCCGCAAAGCCCGTGCCGGGCTACCAATACTGTCCCCCTTCGCGAAGCCGGAGGGGGTCGCGCTCTAAGGCGCGGGGGGAGGCTAGCCCACATCCTGGCGTCCCTCTTGGTGCTCGGGGCCACGCTTCCGGCACACGCGCAGCCGCCTGTGGGCGCGGGCTACGAGCTGCTCTTCTCCGATGAGTTCGACGGCGACAAGGTCAATCCGGCCCACTGGCGCTTCCGCGAGGACCGGCGCACCGACAGCTACATGAACGGGCTCAACCGGCGGCAGAATGTCGCGGTGGCGGGCGGCTCGCTCTTGATCACGGCGCGGCAGGAAATGATCGACGGCAAGCCGGAGAACACGGGCGGCGGGGTGATCAGCACGCACCAGTTCGGCTACGGCTACTACGAGACCCTCTCTAAGCCGTTCATGGCGGGGCGCGGGGTGCACTCGGCGTTCTGGCAGCGCGGTGGCTCGATTCCCAACAACACCATCTTCGAGATCGACTCCTACGAGATCGACTCAGGCTCGTGGATCGGGTGCAATAACCTCTATCTTCAGCTGGGGACAAAAAACCAGAGTGTCCCTTGGCCACACCGGGCCAATATCCCCTTCGCTCTCCGCCCCGATGGCTGGTTCCTCGATGCCTACGAGTACACCCCCGAGGGCGTGATCTTCTACGACAACGGCAAAGTGGTCGCAAGAGCCGAGTGGAAGGAGCTGACCGCGGCCCAGTGTGTCTGGCTGACGGCGCTCAACGGGGTGGGGAAGGTGGATGCGGCGAAACAGCCCGCGACCACGGAGTTTGCCTACTTCCGTTACTATGCGAAAGACTATCCGGGGGTGAATCTCCTGCCCAACGGGAGCTTCGAGTACAACCAGGACCGCGGCGACCAGCCCATCGCCTGGCAGCAAGACGGCACGCCCGGCGCGGGGAAGGTGGTTGCGGGGGAGGCGGCGCGGGATCGCTACAAGCTCCGCCACGCCAGCCCCGGCGGGGCGTACCAGCTCTCCACCTCTCAGAGCCTGGAGTTTATCCGCAACGGGGACTACCAGCTCACGGCACGCGTCCGTAGCTCCGGCGGGCAGAAGACCGCGCGCCTGGTTGTTCGTGGTTACGGTGGCCCGGAGCTAGTGCTGACGGTCCCTGCGACGGCAAGCTGGACACCGCTCACGCTCCCGAAGATTCCCGTCACCAACCACAGTGTCACAGTTGCGATTGAGTCCGCGGGGGAGGCGGGGCAGTGGCTCGAGGTGGATGCTATCCAGTTCCTAAAGCCCACCAAGACGCCGCCCCCGGCCCCGGAGCCGTTCTCCCTGCGCCTGGAGCCGGCCTGGCAGCTGGCGCAGAGCGAGCCGATTGCCTTCACGGGGGACAATAAGTTCTACTTCTTCGACCGCAGTGTGGGCCGTGGCGCGGCGATCACGGTCGACTTTACGATGAACCCGGCCAAGCGCCAGGACGCCGCCCCGCTCGCGCGTCAGCCTAAGACGGGGACGGCAGGCTGGTCGGTCTTGCTCACGCAGCAGGGACAGGTGGTCTTTCGGATCGGAAGCGGCGCGACCCACCAGGACGTGGTCGCCGATGTGGGCTATGCGGTGGGGAAAGAGACACGTGTCGTCTGCGTGTTTGACCGGGGCACGGCGACGATCTCGCTCGATGGGAAGCAGGTTGCCCAAGCGACAGGGATCACCTTCACCACCGACGATGCCACGGCGGCGGGGCGGCTCGGTGCGGTGAACGATATCTACGATGCGGTGGGGGATGTGATCGCCCCCGGCACGCCGTCGGCGGCACCCCGCAAGTACAAGAACTATGTCGGCACCCTCCGCGCAGTTACGGTCGATAACGCCGTCCCCGGCCAAGCGCGTAGAGCGAACTAAGCGCGAGGAGGCCCCCTACGACCCATGGCAGGTGTGAGGGCGGCGGCACTTGCGCCGGGAGGGTGAAGGTAAAGCCGAGCTGCTGCTGGCGCGCATCACGGGTCTGGGGGCCAATCGTGATCCCCCCCGTGCCCGCCAGAGCCGCGGCGAGGTAGGCGCTCTTAAGCGGGGCGTAGCGGTTCTCGTAGCGGAGCTGGTGCGGGCCGGGCGCGAGCGTGGGAAGGGCAGCGGAGAGCCGCAATGGCAGAGTCGTGCTCTGGAGCCGGAGCGGGACGAGCGTGCCATCCACCCAGAGCCGGAGCGCCGCCGCCGCCTCACTGGCAAACGTAGGGTCCTGGCTTCGCTTTTGAAAGGCCTCGGTGAGCTGCTCTCCGGGGGTGAAAACCAGCTCGACCGTGACCTCCCGCGGCGTGACCCCGAGGTAGCTTGTCTGCGCCAGCTCATCGCGCGGATGGGCATGGGCAGAGAGCGGCATCAGAGCCACAAGCACCAGCAGGCTACTTGGTAAGCGCAGCGCCGTAGTCATTTCCAGGCTCGCGGTAGATGCAGTGGGTGTGGCCCGTGCCATCGCCGCCCATGCGCTGGGGAGAGTACTCCAGCACGATCGTGGGACCGGTGACACGGTAGTAGGCCGCGCTTCCCGTCGTGGTCGGGCCGCCCCAGGCAAAGTAGGTCTTGTCCAGGTTCGCCTTCGCTGCCGCCAGCTTCGGGGCCGCGTCGTTGTCGTTCACATTCCCAATCCACTCGGCCATCAGGTCCAAAAGCAGCTTCTTCTGGGGCTCGGTGAGCGCCGAGCCGGGGATTCCCTCCGGGGCGAGCGTCTTGCCGTCTTGGCCCGGCCCCAGCACGAGGTCAATAAAGTAAGGGGCGCGGATCGCGGTCTTTTGCTGCTCGGGGGTGAGTGCCTGGATCAGCGCAAAGCCCTTGCTCAGCTCGCGCCCCAGTGGCTGGATGGTCTTGCCTCCCAGGGTGTACTTGGCGGGCTGGGCGGCGGGCAGGCTCGGAGCTAGGGTGATGTCCTTGCCGACGACGGTCGCGTTGACCGCGAGGTGGTGCCCCCCAAACTGGAACATCCAGGGGCTGGTTGCCGATGGCTTGCCCAGGAACGAGAGATAGTACTCCGCCTTGCCAAAGATCAGCCGCCCCCCGCCGTCGGTCTGGCGCAGGACCTCATCGCCATTGACAATATCCACGACTTTTTGGTAGCCCTGCTTGCTCAGGATCGCCTGGAGGAGCGCGTGGACGGCCTTTTGCTGGGTCTCATTGAGGTCGCCCATGCGGAGGCCGGCGCGCTGGACAATCCCGGTGGGCAGGTTCGACCAGCGGACGCGCTGCTGGGAGTCGGTGAAGGCAAAGCTCACAGCCTTGCGCTGCTCGGGGGTGAGAGTCGCTAGGAGCGCATCGGCTGCGGCGACCACGCTCTTGGTCGTGGGATCGGCGATGAGCGTGGGGGTTTTAGGAGCCTGGAGCGAGCGGGCATAGACCCCAAGCCCACAGAGCCCCATGCCCAGGACAAGGGCGAGAGGGAGCGTGAGTGCTGTCTTTTTCATGGTGGAGAGAGGATATCGCCGGATCGTAAGGAAATTATGAAGACATGGATACCCCAGAAATGTACTACGGCGATACCTCGCGCCTGGGACGCCCCTTTGCCAAAGACCCCTCGGTGATTTCATTTAAGGGGAAGTACTGGCTCTACTACTCGATGCCGCCCTTTGACCCCAAGCTCGCCCCGCCCGATGCTCCCAAGGGCTGGGGAATTGGGATCGCCACGAGCACGGACCTGACGCACTGGACGAAGGTGGGAGAGGTGCTAGGCCAGCCCGGGACGGTCGAGGAGAGCGGTATCTGTGCACCCGGGGCTCGTGTCCTCGATGGTAAAGTTCATCTCTTCTACCAGACCTACGGCATGGGGCCCAAGGATGCGATCTGCCATGCGGTCTCCAGCGACGGCCTGCACTTCGACCATGACCCGACCAACCCGGTCTTTCGGCCAAACGGCGCTTGGAACTGTGGACGCGCGATCGATGCCGAGGTCTTTCCCTTCAAGGGCAAGCTCTATCTCTACTACGCCACCCGCGACCCGGCGTTCAAGATCCAGCAGCTCGGTGTCGCGGTCGCGGACCTGAAGTCGGACTTTGGGCGGGCGGCGTGGACCAATCTCTCCACCGACGGCCCCATGCTCGCCCCGGAGCTGCCGTGGGAGCGGGACTGCCTGGAAGCCGCGACTCTCTGCCAGCGCGGCAAGACCCTCTTTCTGTTCTACGCGGGGGCCTACAACAACGCGCCGCAGCAGATCGGGGTGGCGAGTAGTACGGATGGCGTCCACTGGAAGCGCCTCAGCGACCAGCCGCTGCTCGCCAACGGCAAGCCCGGCGAGTGGAACGCGTCGGAGTCGGGGCACCCGGGCATCTACGACGAGGAGGGCAAGACGGTGCTTTTCTTCCAGGGCAACAATGATAAGGGCAAGACCTGGTTTCTCTCGCAGCGGCGCCTTCGTTGGACGCGAAAAAATCTCCCCGAGCTCGTGGAGTAAGATTGAACTAATGCCCGCTTCTTATTTGTAAGACAGAACATGAAAGCCCGAATTAGTCGTCTTGGAGTGATGCTGACTGTCGTCGCTCTCCTCCCTCTCTCGCTGATGGCTGCCGCTTTTGCCGGCCCTGCGAACCCGCCGAAAGTCGGGGAGAAGGCACCCGATGTCACCTGGCAGACACCCAGCGCGACCTCGGTGACCCTCTCCAAGCTGCTGGCGACAGGCCCTGTGGCGCTGGTGGTTCTCCGCGGCTTCCCTGGCTACCAGTGCCCGATCTGCACGGTGCAAGTGGGGGAGCTCCTGAGTAAGAGTGAGGCGTTCGCCGCGACAAAGACACAGCTGGTGCTGGTCTATCCGGGGCCAGCCGAAGGCCTGAAGCAGCGTGCCGAGGAGTTTGTTCGTGGGAAGACGCTCCCCACCAATATCACGCTGGTCCTTGATCCTGACTACGCCTTCACCAACCAGTACGGCCTGCGCTGGAACGCCCCCCACGAGACCGCATTTCCTTCGACCTTTGTGATCGACAAGAGCGGCAAGGTGGTCTTTGCAAAGATCAGCCGCTCTCACGGTGGCCGCGCCAAGGCTGCAGAGATCCTTGACGTACTTTCGCGCTGAAAACCTCCCTCTGCCGTCACGACGACTACCGTCGTGACGGCAGAGAGGCCTCTAACCTACAGACGCCACCAAGGGTTGGAGCCGTCGTTGCTGGCTTTTTGAGGTCGCCCCCCGATGCCTGCGACGTTGTCGCTTGCAAAGTCGGTGTTGGTGGTTTTGAACTGGCTGGGCTTAAACCACTTGGCATGGCTGTCCGCAAAGACATTGTTCATACCGCCGCCATGCCGCTCCTGCGACTTCACACAGATGGGGTTGGTGCCGCACCACTCGCTGGGAGGCCCAGGCCAGGTGTGCTGCCCATTGTTGGTCGGCCCCTCACAGAAGGTTACGGTCGTTGCCGGGTAGTTAATCTCCGGCAGGGAGACCGAGCTCATTCCGAAGGATGCTCCCGACCAGCGGGTGATATAGGCATTCTGCCAGTAGCTCGACGATGTCCAGGAGGCCCGAGCATCTGCCGTATCCCAGTAGAGGTTGAGACCGTCGTTGGAGTCACTGGGGCACTTGAAGATCTGCATGTTCTTGGCATAGGGCTGGAGGATCTGCACCCAGGTCTGCTTCCAGCCATTGACACGCTGCATGGGGTTCCAGTAGCCCCAGAGCGGATAGACCTCGTCGTAGTCTTGCACATACATCATCTGTGCGGTTCCGATCTGCTTGCAGTTAGAGAGACAGCTTGTCTGCCTGGCTTTTTCACGAGCCTGGGCAAAGACCGGAAAGAGGATGGCAGCAAGAATTGCGATAATTGCAATGACCACAAGAAGCTCAATCAGTGTAAAACCGAGTCGGGAAGATTTCTTCATGAAAATCACCTTTGGAGTGGCACGCGTTGCCAGTGAGTCTGGCAACGGTCTGCCAGCTAAGCTGAGTATAACATAATTCTAATACGAATTGCTCCGAGTCAGCGGGCCTTAGAAGCCGTTGAGGTGGGTAAAATACGCGCATGAAATCGCCTGACCCACGTGGTCCCATTACCCGCAAGGCTGTCCAGCCCCGAGTCACCTCTGAGGGGGTTGAAGCCAAGGGCTACAAGTCCGAGAACACCGCACCCCGTGGTAGGCCACAGGCGGGCAAGTGGATCTGGCTGGCGGGGGAGAGCCACGCCGCGCTCTTTCGCAAAGAGGTGATCGTAGCGTGTGTGCCCAAGCAGGCCCTAGCCTACCTGAGCGCGGACAATGCCTACCGGCTCTGGATCAACGGGGTCCTGGTGGCACGTGGCCCGGCGGATATCGGCATGGACTACCACCGGGTGCCTACCGGCAAGTGGTTCTACGACACGGTCGACCTTGCGCCGTATCTAAAGCCCAGTGTCAATACCATCGCCGCTGAGGTCTTCTTTACCAAGCTGATCGGCTGGGAGGGCTCGCGTGGGCAGGGGGGCTTCTTCCTCGATGCGCCGGGAATCACCACCACCGACGCTACCTGGCACGCGGCGCCGTGCAAGCACTGGGTCAAGAAGGGCAGCTGGCACTACGAGGCCGCCGCGGAGCCCGACAGCTGGCGGGAGAGCGGTTTTGACGTGTCGGGCTGGAGCGCCGCGACACCTGTCTCTGACCTCTGGCAGCCGCTTGTTCCCAGCCAGATTCCCGCCCGCATGGAGGTGGTCTACCCGCACCTGCCCACCACGCTCCCCCGTTGGACGGGGGCGGGGGGGGCGGAAGTGCGCATCCGCTGGGACCGTGTGCTTCCGGCGTATCTCAGCCTCGTGGTCAAGGGCGGCAAGGGCGCGACCCTGACGATCGAGCCCAACGAGCCCAATGCACCGGGCCACCACCGCATGGCGACCGCGACCCTGGCAGGCGGGCTGCAGACCTTCGAGCTGCCCTTCATGGATAGCTTCTCGGTCGTGAACCTCAGCGCCAAGAATGTCACCGAGCCGCTGGAGATTCTCGATATCCGCGCCAGCTTTGTCTCCCAGCCCGTGGCCTATCGGGGGAGCTTTGCCTGTAGCGACCCCGCCCTCACCCGCCTCTGGTCGGTGTGCCGCTGGGCGACCCAGATCTGCCTCCAGACTCATCACCTCGACTCGCCCCACCACCAGGAGCCCATCAGCGACCCCGGCGATTACTTGATCGCCTCCCTGGTCAACTACGCCGCATTCTTCCAGCCCGCCCTCACGGTCCAAGACTCCCGCAAGTACGCCTGGATTTTGGAGCAGTGCAAGAACCAGAACTTCCACACTAGCTACGCGCTGCTCTGGCTCCAGATGGTGCTAGACTACGGGGACCACACTGGCGACGACTCCCTAGCTCGTGAGCTTGCGCCGCAGATTCACTCTCTCTTGGATACCTTCACGGGCTATATCGGCAAGAATGGCCTGGTCTCGGAGGCACCCAACTACATGTTCATGGACTGGGTGGATATCGCGGGCTTCCCCGGCCACCACCCGCCCGCCGTGATCGGGCAGGGCTACATGACCGCCTTTGTCTACCGCGCCCTCGCCGATGGCATCCGGGTGGCGGAGCTGCTGAAAGACACGGCTCGTGCCCAAGCCTACACCCGCACGCGCGCCGCGCTGTTCGCCGCCTTTGAGCGCGAGCTCTGGGTGCCAGAGAAGGGGCTCTACCGTGATGGGAAGCCGTTCCAGACCCATGTCAAGCCCGGCCAGTGGCTCCCCGCGGATAAAGAGATCGAGACCTTTACGGCACACCTGCAGTTTTTGGCCGCGCTCTACGACCTCGCCCCGAAAGAGCGGCAGGCGGCGATTGTCGAGAAGGCGATCACGGCGGCGAACTTTACCTGCCAGCCGTACTTTATGCACTTTGTCTTCGCGGCGCTGGCTCACACAGGGCTCTTTGAGAAGCATGCGCCCGAGCAGCTACGGCGGTGGAAGGTGAACGAGGACACGCAGTCGCTGCTGGAGATGTGGGACCGTGGGGACCTGAGCCACTCGTGGGGCGGGACACCGCTCTACCAGCTCACGACCCAGGTCCTGGGGGTGCGCCCGACCACGCCAGGCTTTGCGACATTCACGGTCGCGCCCCTGCCCTGCGGCCTTGCTTGGGCGAAGGGAGTCGTCCCCACACCCCACGGAGACATCGCGGTGAGCTGGCGCAAGCAGGGCGAGCGAATCGTGCTGGAGCTGACAGTACCCAAGAGCTGCCAGGCCGAGGTCGTGCTCCCCGGCAGCGACTCCCCCAAGCGGGTCGGGGCGGGACGGCACGTGCTGTGAGCCTCTAAAGTGAGAGCGAATCCGATAACAAGTCGTCTGTGGCGGATAAACCACGGGCGGGACGTAGCTTCTAAAATGGTGCTTGTGTGAGGTCAGGAAGCCACACACAGGCACTCTCTCATTTTAGGAGCTATTTATGCGAAGTCGCAATCGAGCCTTTACGCTCATTGAACTCTTAGTCGTTATCGCCATTATCGCGATCTTAGCCGCCATCCTCTTCCCCGTCTTTGCCCAAGCGCGCGAGAAAGCACGCGCGACAGCTTGTCTCTCCAACCTCAAGCAAGTGGGGCTCGCCCTGATGATGTACACGCAGGACTACGACGAGACCAACCCGCCCTACAACGACGGTGTGGTCAACTTCAACGACCCTGCGGTGGTTGCCAGGACCCCGAACTTTCTGGGTGTGCTGACTCCCTACTCGAAGAACAAGGACATCTACGCCTGTCCATCGGTGCCCAATGTCACCGGAGCACAGGCCTGCGACCCAGTTACCTACCCCAATAGCTGCACCAGCTACCTGGGCAACGCCGCCGTGATCGGTGCCACGCTTGCGGTGATCCCCAACCCCGCCGATGTGGTCTACACCCAGGAGCTCTTCAACAAGCGCAACTACGCCTTTATGCGGCCGCGTTTGTTGAGCGCTGCGGCAGGAACCTACCAGTGGTGGCACTTCCCCCGTGGAATAGGAACCCTGGAGAACTACACCACCGTCCACATGGAGGGGGGAAATGTCCTCTTCTGCGATGGCCATGCCAAGCACCGCAAGGCCAAGTCCATGCGCTCTAGCGACTACGGTCTGGCCCCGGACGATCCGATCACGGTCGATTACAACAAGGCCTACACCCGCGCGTTCTAAGTTTTGTCTGCCCTGCCCGAAGTCACTCTCTTTCACAGAAAGGGCTTCGGGCGTCTTTTTGTGAACGTACTACGACCATGGACTTTAGGCTGACTCCCGCTGAGCTCACGCACTTTCACGAGCAAGGCTACCTTGGCCCCTACACGCTCTGCTCCCCAGAGAAGATGGCAGCGATTCGCACGCGCATTGAAACCGAGGTTCTGACCACCGACGGTCCCAATCCCAAGACACGCCTCCAGTGCCGCCACCTAGACCAGCGCTTTCTCTACGACCTCTGCGCCCACCCGGCGATCTTGGACCGCGCCGAGAGCCTCTTTGGGCCGGATCTCATTCTCTGGGCCACTTATTTTTTCAATAAAGAACCTGGAGGGAGCGAGATTCCCTGGCACCAGGACTTCAACTACTGGCCGCTGGAGCCCGTGGTGAACCTCTCGGTCTGGCTGGCGATCGACCCGGTGACGGTCGAGAACGCGTGTGTCAACCTGATCCCGGGCTCCCACAAGAAGATCATCAAGCACCTGCCCAGCCGCGACGGCATGGCGTTTGGCGAGGAGGCCGACCCCGCGCAGGTGGATGCGAGCAAGGCGATCTCGATGGAGCTCCAGCCCGGGGAGTTCTTTCTCTTCAATGAGCGCACGCTCCACCAGTCCCATAAAAACGCCTCGCAGAAGCGGCGGCTGGGGATGACCATGCGGATCACCGTGCCGTTTGTGAAGATCACCCACGACATCAGCCCGCTCTTTCCGGGGCACGCCAATATCCAGCTCCGTGGCACCGATCCCCTCGGCTTCAACCGCCTGACCCTCCCACCCGAGGCCAACCCATGACCCGCATCATGCCTATCGGGGACTCGATCACGGAGGGAGGGAGCACCTTTGTGACCTACCGCGTCCCCCTCGCGGAGAAGCTCGCCAAGGCAGGCTATCAAGCCGAGTTTGTTGGCTCGCGCCAGAGCTTTGGTCTGCGCCACGAGGGCTACGGAGGCAAGAACGCCGAGTTCCTCGCCGCGACTGTCCCCGCCAACTTTCAGAAGTTCCCCGCGGAGGTCGTGCTGATCCACGCGGGCCACAACCACTTTGTCGAGGAGAAGCCTGTCGCCGGGATCTTGGCCGCGACCGAGAGCCTCATCACCGCGCTACGCACGATCGATCCAAAGGTGGTGGTCTTGCTGGCACAAGTGATTCCAGCGGGGAAGCTTCCCAAGTACGCCTACATCCCGGAGCTCAATGTCGGACTTGCGGCTCTGGCAAAGCGCCTCAAGGTTATTGGGGTAGATCAGGCGACGGGCTTTGACTGGCACACCGATACCATTGCGGACCATGTCCACCCCAATGCCCAAGGTGCGGAGAAGCTGGCACTGCGCTGGTTTGACGCACTCCAGCGAGTTGTGGAGAGACGCTAAGATGGAGACCTGGGAGCTGCGCGATGCGCTCTGTCGGCTAGCGTGGAAAAAGACGGACGCTGGCTGGGCACTGACGACTGTAGACGTAGAGGGCCGCGCGCTGGGGAAACCCGCAGGGCAGTACACGATCCTCTTCTCCGAGACCAAGCCCGATCCTAAAGAGGTCGCCGCCAACACCGCAGGCGAGGCCTTTCGCTTCTTGCTGTCGGTGCGCGATAAAAATACCTTCTCCGGCGAGTGCCCCGCCGCGACCGTCCAGGCGGAGTGGCGCCTGAGCCCAGAGACACCCGGTGAGGTGCGGGTGGCGCTCACCCTCACGGCCAAGCGGCGCGGCTACTTCTCGCTGGCGTCACCAGCACTGACAACCCTGACCACCCGCGAGCTGACCTGGGGGATGATCCCCGGGCACTGGCAAGGCACCGCGCTCCAGCCCGATCTTGACCTGGCCTACACCTACGGCCAGGGGATTCCGAGTAAGCCCGTGCTCGCCCGGGAGCGCACCACGACCACGCTGCTCGCGCTCCTCAGCACTCGGGCCGCCACGCTGGCAGCGGTCGCAGAGCCGGGGACGGGGCGCGATCCCTGGGAGCGGGATGCCCTGACACACAACACCTGGAAGCTGGGCCTCTCCCTGATGGAGCGTGCCGGAGCGCTCACCCCGACCCTCTACGCTCCGGTCCTCGGCGAGGCGGGCTCGCTACTGGAGCCGGGGCAGACCGCGACCCTCAACCTGCGCTTTGTGCTGCGTCCGGGGGGCTGGGAGCCGGTCTACACCCATGTCGTGGAGAAGATCTATGCGTTCTCGGCGGCGCTGGCGCTGAAAAAACAGACCCTCTCGCTCACGGATCGCCTAGCAAAGATGCACACCTACGTGAGCGACCCGGTCGCCTCCCGCTGGCAAGAAGACACCGCACGTGGCCTGCGGGTAGGGGCGCAGTCGTACCTGGGAGGGGTGAAGGGCGCGACCAAGGGCGAGGCGATGAAAAACTCCGATCTCGGGGCGCTCTGGATGCTCGCCAAGGTGACGGGAGACCCCGTGCTGGAGCGTGAGCGTCTGCCGCTGGTGCGCAACTTCAAGCTCGCCCAGCAAGAGACCACGGGGGGCTTTTTCCAGGGCGCGGTGCTGGGGCAGTACTGGCTCCAGACCCAGAAGAAGTTTGTCGAGGAGTGGGGGCCGTATGTCGAGCCCATGGCCCTGACCTACTACACTCTGATCGACATGGGCAATATCCTGCTCTTTTCCCCCCAAGACACGGAGCTTCGTGGGCGCCTCAAGCTCGGGGCGGAGACTCTGCTGCGCTGGCAGAAGCCCGATGGCTCCTTTGATGTTGCCTACGACCGCGAGAGCCACCAGCTCTCTTACCCCAAGCTCACCGATCTGCGCCCGACCTGGTACGGCCTCTATGTTGCCTGGCGGATTCTAGGCGAGAGGCGCTACCTAGAGGCGGCGCGGCGCGGCGCGGACTGGTTTGTCAAGAGTGCGGTGGAGCGCGGCCACTACCTTGGGGTCTGTGGCGATGCGGACTTTGTGATGGACTTTGCCACGGGCCAGAGTGCCCAGTGCCTTCTCGATCTCTACGCCGCGACGGGAGAGCGACGCTACAAAGACGCGGCACTCAAGGCGGGGCGGCTCTATTGGACCTGGACCTACACGCACCCGGTCCCGACACGGAAGAAGAAAACCGTCAAGAATCTCCCGCGTGAGGACTGGGAGCTCACGCAAGCGGGGCTCAGCATGGAGCATGGGGGGACACACGGCTCCGCCAACTCCATGGGACCGATCCAGCTCTGTAGCCACGCCGGGCTCTTTGTTCGTCTTTATGAGGCAACCCACGAGCGGCTTTTCCTGGACATGGCGCGCCACGCCGCGCTGGGCCGGGATGCGTTTGTGGACCCAAAATCCGGCGTGGCATCGTACTACTGGAAGGCGATGAACGCCGGGCCGGGGCCGTATCCCCACCACGCCTGGTGGCAGGTCGGCTGGATCATGGACTATCTCCTCGCTGAGGCGCAGCTGCGCTCGGAGGGTAAGGTTGTCTTTCCGCGTGGCTTTGTGACTCCGAAAGTGGGGCCGCAGCAGAGTGTGGGGTTTGCGCCCGGCACGGTCTACGGGAAGTCCGCGCACCTCTGGATGCCCGCCGGCCAGCTTGCCTCAAGCAACCCCATGACCGAGGTGCTCGCGGCCCGGTCCGACGATCACAAGACGCTCTTTGTGCTCGTGCTCAGTGACAGTGCGGCGGTGCAGTCGGCGACGGTCACGGCGCACGGGACGACTCTGGCACTAACGCTGCCGCCCTATGGTCTTGTGGTGAAGGAGGTCTCTCTATGAGCCTACGCTGGGTCTTGGTAGGAATGCTCTTTCTGGCATCGGTACTGAACTACGTGGATCGGCAGACCCTGGCCATTCTCGCCCCGACCATCCAGAAAGACCTGGGCATGACCGACCCGCAGTACGCGGCGGTCAATAACTTCTTTCTGGTTGCCTACACGATCTCGTATCTGGTCTCCGGGCGCCTCACCGATAAGCTAGGGCCACGAAAGGCGCTCTCGCTCTATATCTCGTTCTGGTCCGTGGCCAACATGCTCACCGGACTGGCACGCTCGATGGCCTCGCTGAGTGCGTTTCGCTTCCTGCTGGGCCTGGGGGAGGCGGGGAACTGGACAACCGCGCCCAAGTTGGTCTCGGAGTGGTTTACGGCCAAGGAGCGGGGCTTGGCTGTGGGCATCTACACCCTGGGGGCGACTATCGGGGCGACCATCGCGCCGCCGCTGATCCTCTGGCTCGCCTCGACCGGCCACTGGCAGAACGCGTTCTTTGCCACGGGAGCTGCGGGCCTTGTCTGGCTGGTGCCCTGGCTGCTGGTGTACAAGTCTAACCTCTCCCCTAGCCCCTCTCCCGGGCGTTCGTACCTCACTGGGAAAGGGGAACCTGAAGGGGATTGCCTCCCTCCTTTCCCAGCGAAGAATGAGCGCCCGGGAGAGGAGGGTTGGGGAGGAGAGGTCGCGCTTTGGAAGCAACCTGTACTTTGGAGTTTGCTCCTCGCACGCCTGCTCACCGACCCACTGTGGTACTTTATCCAGTCCTGGCTCGCCAAGTATCTTGTCGCGGAGCGCGGGCTGACCCAGCAGCAGGTCAGCATCACCTGGGTGGTCTTTCTCGCCGCGGACTTTGGGGCACTCGGCGGGGGCTGGCTCTCGGGAGTACTCATCAAGCGTGGGATGCCGACCGTGGCAGGGCGCCTGCGGGTGATGCTCCTCTGTGCCTGCCTGACACCCCTCACGGCGCTGATCGTCCTTGCGCCAACGGTCAATGCGGCACTGGCCTTTGCGATGGTCGTGACCCTGGCGCACATGGCCTGGATGATCAATGGGAGCACCCTGGTCACCGATCTCGTGCCAAAAGACAAGCTGGCGACGGTCTTTGGCTTGGTGGCGGCCGGGAGCACACTCGGAGGACTCCTGATGAACTCTCTGGTCGGAAATACCGTCGGTGCTTTCGGCTACCGCCCGACCTTCTTTGCGCTCTCCGGGCTCCACCTCTGCGCTTTCGCTCTCTTGAGCGTGGCCCTGAAGAAAAAATAACATGATGTTTCTTTTCCCCCTCCTTTGTTTGTCGCAGACCACGCCGAGCCTGGTGGACCCCCAGACTCCCGCGCAGGCACGGCCCGTGTCGGTGGCGGCTAGCGATAAAGACCGCTGGAAGCTGGTCTTCTCCGACGAGTTCAACGACACGGTGATCGACCCGCGCAAGTGGACCGTGGAGACAACCACCCGCAAGCGCCCCGATATCCTGGTGAAGTCCGATGCCGAGCAGGTCGAGGAAAAAGACGGCTATGCCTATCTCTACTACCGAAAATCCAAGACCGAGGACAATACCTACTTTGCAGGGCGCTTCAACTCCCAGGGGCACTTTGCGACGACCTATGGCTATCTGGAGGCGCGCCTGCACCTGGTCAAGCCCGATGGCTACCAGACCGCGTTCTGGATGATGCCCGATCAGGCAGGGCTGACCGCTCCCAAAGGTGTGACCGATGGCACGGCCAACGATGGTGCCGAGATCGATATTATCGAGGGCAATAAAGCAGGGGATACCTACTCGACGGGCCTGCACTGGGACGGCTACGCCAAGCCCGCGCATAAGTCCAACGGGGCCATGGTTAAGGCACCCGGCCTACACACTCAAGAGCTTCACACCATTGGCTTTGAGTGGTCCCCGACGGCGCTAAAGTTCTACTACGATGGCAACCTCGTCCGCACGATCGACAAGCCCACGCTCATCCCGCAGGTGCCGCACTACCTCATCTTCTCCGGGAGCTGCTTTGGCGTAAACGACTGGGTGACGGGCACGATCTTCCAAAACAAGCTCATCCAAGACGGTGGCACGGCACGAGCCTATATCGATTATGTGCGAGTTTTTAAGCGAAATGACACCACAAACTAACCTTGCGACGACGGCGATTCTCAAAGCCTCGTCGGTGCTCAATCCTAGCTACGCACCGAGCAATCTCACCGATGGCAAGCTGACCAACGAGAGCCGCTGGGTGAGTGGGAGCACGGGGCCGCACACGCTCACTCTCACGTGGGCCACGCCACAGACAATCGCCTGCCTGCAGCTCGGCACGGGCTGGCTCAATGAGGGCGCGTGGGGGAGCGAGTTCCACGACCTGAGCGTGCGGGATGGACGGGGGCGCGAGCTAGCCAAGGTGACGGGCAACGATAAGACCGTGGTCGAGCTACGCTTGCCCGCGCCCGTCACCACCGACACACTCCAGCTGGTCTTTGCCGAGCCGAGCACTGTGCGCCTGGTCGAGGTACGTGTCTTTGGACCGTCTGCGAGCTACCCCGCCCTGACACTCCCCGGTGCGACGCCTCGCCCGCGGCCCGTCCCCCTCTTTCTCAACCAGACCGGCTACGACCCGGACTCTCCCAAGCGCTTCACCGCTCCCACCCTCCCCGACGGCACGCCGTTTGTCGTCAAGCAAGGCGAAAAAGTACTCTTTAAGGGCGTGATTCGAGGCGGCATCGGCGACTTCACCGCGCTCAAACTCCCCTTTCCCAGCGAGGGACGAGCGCCCGGGAGAGGGGCAGGGGGAGAGGTTACTCAGGCAGAGGTTCACATCGAAGCGGCTGGGTTGGTCTCTGATCCGTTTGAGATCGCGCCCCTTGTCACGCTTCGGGCCTCGCTCGACCCTGCGCTGCGTTTCTTTGTTGACTGCCGCTCCCTGATCGGCACGCACCCCTCGGCCTACGGCGGGTCGGCCTGGCGCGATGGGACGTACTACAGCTACGAGGTGCCCTCGCTGGTGATGCTCTATCTCGCCAACCCGTCGTTCTTTGACCAAGCAAAGCGCGAGGTGGAGTGGAGGCCGCTGGCGGCAAGCTTCAAGCAAGTAAAAGCCAATGGCGATGCCGGGGCGCTCGAAGCCGCTCAAGCGTACTTTCGAGAGATCGAGCCGCCCAAATCCGATGCGCCTGATATTGCCAAGCTGATTCACTGGGGTGTCGGCTGGCTCCTGGTCAAGCCCGAGAGCGCGGATCCGTCGGGGGACCCCAAGGGACGACGTCTGCATCCACAGACTGTCGAGCAGCTCGCCTTTTTTGTCTATGCCTGGCCGCAGCTCTCCCGCTGGCTTCCGGTGAGTGTTTACGAGCGTGCCAAGGCCTTCGTGCTGAAGAACTGGAACTTTGAGATCCAGACCGAAGTCGGGGACTACAAGGGCCGAGAGTGCCCGGGACACTCGATCTTGCCCAATGTCCTGCTCCACGAAGCGACCAAAGACAAGCGCTTCTTAGACACGGCGATCGCGCAGGCACGCTGGGTCTGCACGACACTCGATCCGACCGACCCCAAAGTCACCAAGGGCCAGCGCATGAGCGAGCACATGCTTGTCACCGGTCTGACGGCGCTCCTGCCACACGCCGAGCCACTGATTCGGCCCTGGCTGGCGAAGTGGGCCGAGGTGATGATCGCGCGCTCCGAAAATGCCTACGACTTTCGCAAGTACGACGAGACCAACTGGACCCTGCCGCGCTTCACGGCGGGCTCGCACGGCGGGGCGGGCTGGAACGAGCCGGGCAATGTCGCGGGCTTTCCTGCCTGCGCGCTCTCCGTGGCACGGCTCACGGGTGATAAAAAGCGTGCGGAGCGGCTGCGAGTGATCGCCACGGCCCACTTCGATGCGCTCTTTGGTCGCAATCCCCTCGGGGCACACGCGGCGTTTCGTGGCCCCCAGGACTTCTATGGAGTGGAGCGCGGCTGGCCCAAGAAGTTCAGCGACGATACCTGCGCCCGGCTGGAGCTCGTCCGCGGCACGCTCTCGTCCACGGCGGCGACGGAGCACTACCCCAACAACCCCGACGGCGCGTTTCGACACCCGGAGGGCTGGACGGCTTTCAATGCGGCGTTTAATGTCGGGCTTGCCTATGCCTGCCGCGAGGCGACGCGCCTCACCCGCAAGGGCAAGACCATCACGCTCCAAGCACCGATCTTTGCGCCGACGGCGACTGTCCTGGTAGGCCAGACAGCAGTGCGCCTCAAGGCAATCAACCCAGAGCAGACGCTCTTTCAAGCAACCACAACGGCCACGGGAACCCTGCGCTACGGCCACGGGTTCCTGGCAACGGAACTGTAACTATGTACGAAGTAAACCATGAGTTTGATGTCTGTGTGATCGGGGGCGGGATGTCGGGGATCTGCGCCGCGATCGCCGCCGCACGCAACGGGGCACGCACTGCCCTCGTCCACGACCGGCCCGTCTTTGGCGGCAACGCGTCCAGTGAGATTCGGATGTGGATCTGCGGAGCGCACGGCAAGCACAACAAAGAGACCGGAATTCTTGAGGAGATTCAGCTGGAGAATCTCTACCTCAACCCGGCGCGCAACTACTCGGTCTGGGATGCGGTGCTCTGGAGCAAGATCCGCTTCCAGCCGAACCTCACGCCGTTCCTGAACTGTTCCTGCGCCGATGCCACGATGGACGGCGAGAGGATCGTCTCGGTGCGCGCCTGGCAGCTCACCAGCCAGACCTGGCACACGATCACGGCCAAGCAGTTTATCGACTGCTCGGGCGATAGCATCCTCGCGGAGCTGACCCCCGCCGAGTACCGGGTTGGGCGGGAGGCACGGGCGGAGTTCGACGAGGACATCGAGCCGCTGGAGGCCGACCATAAGACCATGGGCAACTCGCTCCTGATCCAGCTGCGCCGCACCGACGAGCCCCAGCCCTTCACCGCGCCGCGCTGGGCCTATAAGTTCAATGGGGAAGCAGACTTCAGCTACCGAATGAGCGGGGTGAGCGGCCACAACTTCTGGTGGATCGAGCTGGGCGGGATCAACGACACGATCCGCGACTCCGAGGCGATCCGCGATGAGCTCGTCCGGGTGGGCTACGGGGTCTGGGACTACCTCAAGAACAAGGCCGATGAGCGTGAAAAGGCCACCAACTGGGCGCTGGAGTGGCTGGGCTCGCTGCCCGGAAAGCGCGAGAGCCGCCGCTATGTGGGGGACTATATCCTCACCCAGAACGATATTCGCGCGGAAGGAAAATTCGACGATATTGTCGCCTACGGGGGCTGGAGCATGGACGATCACCACCCGGCGGGGCTGCTCTACCCGGGCCGCCCGACGATTTTTCATCCCGCGCCCTCGCCCTACGGCATTCCCTACCGCTCGCTCTACTCGAAAAACGTCCCGAATCTCCTCTTCGCCGGGCGCAATATCTCGGTGACACACGCCGCGCTCTCGTCGACGCGCGTCATGGCGACCTGCGCCGTGATCGGGCAGGCGGCGGGCACGGCGGCGGCGCTGTGTATCTCGGAAAACTGCAACCCACGCCTGCTCGATATCGCGCTCCTCCAAGAAACCCTCATGGACGACGACTGCTGGCTCCCGGGCAAGCTCAAGCTTCCCGGGGCACTCGCCTGCGCCGCGACTCTCTGCGGCGACCCGGCCAAGCGACTCCTCGATGGCATGGAGCGGGACCGCGAGGACGAGGCCCATGCCTGGGAAGCACCGGTGGGGGAGAGTGTCTCCTACCACTGGGCGACTCCGCAGACCATTGCCGGGGCACGCCTTGTCTTCGATAGTGACCTGAGCAACACCAAGCGCATGGCCCATGTCTACCCCCAGAGCGCCGATCGCTGCGCTGTCCCGGACTCGCTCGTGAGAGCGTTTCGCCTAGAGGCTGAGGACGAGAGCGGCACCTGGCGCGAGGTCTACACCGAGGAAAACAACTACCAGCGCCTCGTGCTCGTCCCCCTCGACATCCAAGCGACCGCCCTGCGCCTGACCTGCACCGAGACCTGGGGCGATGCGCTGGCACGGGTCTTTGCCTTCGAGCCTCTGGCGACCTTTGTGGACAAGATCCCGGCCCTCCCGGAAGGCCCCGCCTTCGCTGAGGTGCGTGCGCTTGTCTCCCCAGACGACCTCGCCGCGCCCGACAGTGGGCTGGAGGAGAGTGCCAAGCACGGTGCCCACGGGGCATAGGGGAGCGATAATCACAAATTTTGAGCCCGGAGGCGGTCGGCGCTCGGCCGCCTTGGGCTACAATAGAGCCATGCCTTCCCTCACCGATGAACAGCGTCGCGAGCTGATTGCACAGCTGGAAGACGACGGTTACTTTATTCTGCCAGAGCTCCTCCCCGAGGCACTCTGCAAGGCGGCACTGGCGGCGATCGACCGGGTAACCACGGCGCAGCGCGGGGACCATACCCGGCGCAGCGTGAAGGTGGCCAACTGCGTGGTCCACGACCCGGCGCTGCTGGACCTCGCCCTCTACGAGCCCGCCCTTCAGCTCGCCTACGATGTCTTTGGGCCGATGTTTCACCTGTGCCAGTCCAACTTTGTGAGCCGCCCCAACGATGGCACCGGCAAGAGCGACTTTGTCAGCGCCTCACCGTGGCACGCCGATGGGCCGCGGCCGGGTCTCTTTCCCAAGATCGACGGGGCTATGGGGCTGCACTACCTGAAGTTTGGCTACTTTCTCACCGATCTTACCCATGGCAACGGCGGGAGCCTGCAGGTCGTGCGGGGCTCGCACAAGCGGCCGGAGCTGGATGGCAAGCGCGGCACGGGATTTCAGATCGAGGACTACGCCCGCGACCTCGTGAAGCTCGACTGCCCGGCAGGAACCGTGGTTGCCTTTCACCAGGCACAGTGGCACGCCGCCCCGCCCAACGAGAGCCCGATCGAGCGCAAGAATGCCTACATCTCCTACTGCCCGACCTGGATGCGGCCCCTGGACCGGGAGTTCCCCCGCGAGGGCGAGCTGGAGGGGCTCTCGGCAGAGGCGCGCTGGCTCTTGGGAGAGTGGCGACCGGCGCAGCGCTGGTGGCTCCCGCAGCCTGAGGATGTGCAGCGCATGGCACGCTTCCGCCGCACCGCCGATACGCCGGTCGGGGCCGTGCGGAACTACGACTAGCCGTGTTTGACGAGGCACTGCTCTCCGGGGCAGAGGTCGCTGTGGTCTGGGCCAGCCTGCGGGACTGGAAGCCGGGGGCGGTCGTGCGCGGCTGGAGCGGGGTGGGCCTGGGAGTGGGGCTCTATGTGGTCCAGGCGGGCGTGTTGGAGGTCGAGCTGGGGGGCAAGACCTGGCGCGTCCAGCCCGGCGAGGCTTTCCTGGTGCCAACCGATCTCCCCCGTGACCGGATCGAGACACCCCAGGGCGCTCAGTGGCTCTCCGTGGGGCTCCGGGTGCAGTTTCACGGCCGCCTCAACCTGGCCCCGCTCCTTGGGGGGCCACAGCTCTGGACACCGTCGGTTCCCCTCGCACCCTTGGCCGCCGCGATTGTCGCGGAGTGGGAGGACGTCGGAGGGCCGGCTCTGGTGCCAAGCCGACGGCCCAAAAACGCGACCTCGCGCCTGATCGCCAACGGGCTGGCGACCGGAGTCTTTGGTATCTGCTGGCGGGACCTGCGTGCCAGCTCGGAGTCTGCGACCCTCACCCGTCTCGATGCACCGCTCTGGCTCTGGCAGGCGCTCCAGCGTATCCGCCGCGAGCCCAGCCACGACATTACCCAGCTCTGCCAGCAGCTGAGTGTCAGCCCCGCTCACCTGCGGCGCACCTTCCATCGGTTCTTGGGCCAGTCTCCCCAGAGCTACCTCACCGAGGAGCGCCTCCGCGCCGCCCGCCAGCTGCTAGTCACCACCGACCAGACAGTCGCTGTGATCGCCACCGAGGTCGGCTTTGAGAGCCTGAGCCACTTTACGCGAATCTTCACCCAGCGCTACCTCCACCCACCCGCCCGCTACCGCCAGCTCCTGCGTAGCCCCGGCGCGTAAGACGAGCGAAAACCACAAAGAGTACGTCTAGGAGCGGCTGAAATCCCTGTAGGGGAAATCTATAATGCACCATCTTTTCCGCAGGAGGAACTTTCTGATGCAACGCAGAGCATTTACCCTTATTGAGCTTCTTGTTGTGATCGCGATCATTGCGATTCTTGCCGCTATCCTCTTTCCTGTCTTTGCCCAGGCCCGTGAGAAGGCCCGCGCAACCACCTGTCTCTCCAATCTGAAGCAGCAGGGGCTTGGAGCGATGATGTATGCCCAGGACTACGACGAGACAATCATGCCGTTCTGGTATGTGGATGTCCCCTACACCGGTCAGCCCTTCTCACAGCGCACTACCTACTATCTCTTGATCCAGCCCTACATTAAAAACTGGCAGATCTTTAAGTGCCCCAGCGCACCCGTACAAAATATCGTCATCCGAGACACGAGTACCACGGCGGGGACGCGCACGCTCGATGTTTCCTACGCCTACAGCTCGATCCGTGACCAGAACCAGAACTTCCGTGTTGCGGGCTCGTATCTGGGCGCATCGGAGTGGGTGGGCACCGGTGCCGCGGGGCAAGGGGAGGGCAAGTTTGGTGTCTCGCTAGCCTCCATCGCCCTGCCAGCGGACACGATTCTGATCACCGATGCGAAGAACCTCGATCTCTGGGCGGAGAATATCGCCGATTACTGGCCGCTGACCTGTCCGGTTACCACGAACAACCCGGCCGGCGAGTGCTGGAACAACAACACCAACATGGTCATGACACGCCGCCACAACGAGGGCTTCAATATCTGCTTCACGGATGGCCACGCGAAGTTTCAGAAAAAATCACTGCGCCGTCAGTGGACACGCGCTGAGGATTAAGGCAAGAGACGCACGATGCAAAAGCCGCACTCTGTCTCGGGGATCTATCCCCACTTGGCGATGTTCAACGATGAAGGCGAGTGCGGCACGGGCGCGGTCGTGGTCTGGGCTGGGCGGCTGTGGGCGGTGACCTATGCCCCCCACAAGCCAACCGGCTCGTCGGACAAGCTCTACGAGCTCACGCCCGATCTGAAACAGACCATCCGCCCCGAGAGTATCGGGGGGACACCCGCCAACCGCTTTATTCACCGCGAGTCCCAGCAGCTCTTTATCGGGCCGTATGTGATCGACGCCACGGGGAAAGTTCGCACGATCCCCTACAGCAAGATGTTCGGGCGGCACACGGGCAATGCACGCCACCTCACCGATCCCAAGAACAAGGTCTACTGTGCGACCATGGAGGAGGGGCTCTACGAGCTCGATGTCCACTCGCTCGCGGTCACGGAGCTCTGGGCCGACGAGCAGCAGAAGACTGGGCGCAAGGCCAATCTCCCCGGCTACCACGGCAAGGGGCTCTACTCGGGGCAGGGGCGCGTGGTCTATGCCAACAACGGCGAGCACGGCGACCTCGCGCTCGTGAAGCCCGATATTCCCTCCGGCTGCCTGGCCGAGTGGAGCGGGCAGGAGTGGCGGGTCGTGCGGCGCAACCAGTTCACGGAGGTGACCGGCCCCGGCGGGATCGAGGGCAATAAAAACGACTCGGACCCGCTTTGGAGTATCGGCTGGGACCACCGCTCGCTGATCTTGCAGGTGCTGGATGGTGGCAAGTGGCACAGCTATAGGTTGCCCAAGGCGAGCCACTGCTACGACGGTGCCCATGGCTGGAACACGGAGTGGCCGCGCATCCGGGAGATCGGGGAGCGGGACCTGCTGATGACGATGCACGGCACCCTCTGGCGCTTCCCCCGCGGCTTCCGCCCGAGCCAGTCTGCCGGGATCGCGCCCCGCTCGACCTATCTGAAAGTCATCGGGGACTTCTGCCGCTGGGGCGAGCGCGTGGTCTTTGGCTGCGACGACACGGCCAAGAACGAGTTTCTCAACAAGCGCGCCGCCAAGGGCAAGCTCGCCGGGCCGGGGCAGTCGCAGTCCAACCTATGGTTTGTTGAGCCCAAGCGCCTCGATCACCTCGGTCCCGCTTTCGGGCGCGGTGCACTCTGGCTGAAGGACATGGTCGCGGCCAACACGCCGTCGGATGCCTTCCTCCTTGCGGGCTATGCCAAGCGCGGGCTGCATATTACCCACACGGGAAATACCCCCGTGACGGTCACGCTAGAGCTCGACGAGCGCGGCGACAACCGCTGGCGCACAGCACGGAAGATGACTCTTCCCCCGCAAGGCACGCTCTGGACCGAGCTGAAAGAGCGTGGCGCGTGGCTCCGCCTTCGCACCGACAAGCCCTGCCAGAGCATCACCGCCGTGGTACAGTATCGGAACCTCTCCCCGAGTTACCTCTCCCCCCAGCCCCCTCCCCCGGGCGCTCATTCTTCGCTGGGGAAGGGGGAATCCGAAATAGCCCCTTTCCCAAGGAGGAACGACTGCCCGCACCCAGGGGGTACCCGGGGGTTGGGGAGAGGTTTGCTCTACGCCCGTGGCGCGAATCTCAAGACCCTGCGCGCGGTTACTACAGACGGCGGTGTCTACGATCTGGATGAGTCGCTAACCCTGCGCCGGATCGCCGATCCCACGGGGGCGGCTTGGGCACAGGCGAACTACGCGATCCCGCAGAATGTCTTGCAGGAAGACGCGGCCTCTGTGATCTACACCGACGAGCAAAAGCAGCGCTGGCGGCTTCCCAAGTTCCAGGCAAGCGAGGGCCGGGTCTGCCGCGAGGTCTGCACCGAGCGCGATCTCTTCCATGCCCACGGGACCTTCTACGAGCTCCCCGCCGAGAACGCCGGGGGCTTTGCCAAGATTCGCCCGATCACCACCCACGACCGAGCGCTCTACGACTACGCGTCCTGGCGTGGCTTGTTGGTGGTCAGTGGCATCGTCAGCGAGGACTTTGGGCACATTGTCCGCTCCGACGACGGCAAATTGACGTTCTGGCTGGGGGTCGTGGACGATCTCTGGGCGCTGGGCAAGCCGCAGGGGGAGGGGGGGCCGTGGAAAGGCACGCTCGTGCGTGCCCAAGTCCCCTCCGATCCCTACCTCATGACCGGCTACGACAAGAAGACCCTGCAGCTGGAGCACCAAGAGCGCACGCCACGGGCCTTTCGGATCGAGGTGGACATCACGGGCTCGGGTCTCTGGGTTCCCTACGAGCGCTTCACGGTCGCACCCGGCAAGCCGCTCGTCCATACGTTTCCCGCCGCCTTTGGGGCCTACTGGGTGCGCTGCATTGCGGAGCAAGACGCCACCGCGACGGCGCGATTTATCTACGCGTAGCTAGCGAGAGCGAATTTGATAAACAATCAAGCGCTACGGATAAACCTATTCTCGCTGGCCTTGGTATAGAATGCACCTGCAATGTTCACACCGCGCGCTCTGATCCTAGGCCTTATCGGGGCGGTGGTGGTCTGTGTCTGGACCCCCTACAACAACTACAAGGTTGCCGCGACCCTGCTGGGAGGCAACCAGTTTCCGACGGTCGCGTTTGCCGTACTGGCCCTGCTTGCCGCGCTCCGCCAGCTCGTGCCTCGGCTGAAGATTAGCCCGGCGGAGCTCGCGACAGTCTGGACCATCTTGCTTGTCACCAGCGGGATTCCCTCGTCGGGCTTGATGCGCACGCTGATTCCCAATATCCCCGCTCCCGTGGCGCTGAGTACAGCGAGCAACGAGTGGGAGCGCAAGGTCTGGGGGGCGCAGCCGAGCTGGCTCAAGATGCACGACGAAACCGCGGCGCGGGCGTTTTTCGGAGGCTACCCCCGTGGTCAGGAGCACGTCCCCTGGGGAGCCTGGCTCGGGCCGCTCCTGGCTTGGGGCGTCCCTGCTGTGCTCTTCTTGCTGGCATCGTTCTGTGTGGCAGCGGTCTTTCGGAAGCAGTGGATCGAGAGCGAGCGCTTCGCCTTTCCCCTTGTGACCCTCCCGCTCCAGCTCGCCACGGAGCCCCAGAGCCTGACACGCCGCCCGGTCTTCTGGCTCGGGCTGGTGCTCACGATGAGCCTCCACGGGCTCAAGGGCTTCCACCTGCTCTATCCCACCCTCCCCGATATCACCACCAACTGGAGCCTGATGGACTACCTCACCGAGCCACCCCTCAACCAGATCGGGCCCTTTGCGATCTTTTTCTACCCCCTGGTTGTCGGGCTGGGCTATCTCCTCCCCGGCGAGGTGGGGCTCTCGGTGTGGCTCTTTCACCTGCTCTTTAAGCTGGAGTCTCTGATCGCGGCGGTCAATAACTGGGACCAGCCGGGGGCGCTGGGGTTCTTCTCGCAGCGCCAGTTCCATAGCCTACAGGCCTTTGGCGGCGCGATCGCGCTGACCGCATGGTGCCTCTGGACCGCGCGGCACCACCTGAAGCATGTCTTCTCGGAGCCGGAGTACGGGCGGGTGCGCCTCGGGCTGGCCGTGAGCTTTGGGGGCCTCGGGCTCTGGGAGCTCCTGGCAGGGGTCCCGGCTCCGCTGGTGCTGCTCTCCTTGCTCTTTGTCGTGCTGGCGCTGGTCACGGTCGGCTGGGCGACCTGCCAGGCGGGGATTCTCTTTATGGCGATGCCCTACACCAGCCTGGATGTCCTCGCCCCGACACTGGGCACGGCACCGTTCTCTCCCACGGCGCTCTATACGCTCTACCGGGTGGAGTACGCGACTGTCTACAACACCCGCGAGCTGCTCTTGCCCGGCCTGCTCAATGCCGCCAAGCTGGGGGAGGGAACCGGGCTGGGGGCCAAGACCCACACGCGCTGGCTGGGGATCGCGGTCGCGCTTGCTGTTGTTGTCGGTGCCTGGGCCTGTATCCGCCTGCCCTATCTCTCGGGCGGGGCGAGCATGCTCACGGAGCGCTGGACCTACGAGACCGGGCCGCAGATTCCCCTGAAGGTGCTGGGCAATGCCGCCTCGGTGCCCTACAAGCCCGCCCCGAGCAACGGGCTGCATGTTTTGGGCGGCTTTCTCCTCGTGGGCGGCCTGCTCCTGGCGCGACTCCGGCTCGGGGCGGGGCTCCACCCGATTGGGTTTCTGGCGGCCTCGGTGCACGGGGTCCACACCACCTGGTTCTCTATCTTGCTGGGCTGGCTCGCCAAGTCGCTCATGATGCGCTACGGGGGGATGGGCCTCTACAAAGCGGCCCTCCCCTTCTTTCTGGGGCTGATTGTCGGGGATGTGCTGAGTGCGGCCTTTTGGATTGGGATGGGCTATGTTACCGGGGTGGGCTACAACAACCTCCCTAGCTAATTTTCTCTAAGACAGGAGAAAACGCATCTATTTTTAATCCAAAGCGTGTACAGTAACTCTTGAGATGAAACTACGCTCACTGCTTCCTTACACGATTCTTGCGGCTGGCCTCGCCGGTGGCATTGTCTGGCGACTCCAGGACAAGCGCACGGTTGCGGCCGACCTGGTCAAGGCCCAGACCGCCCGCAAGGGGGCGGCCCCCAGTGTGGTGCTGGCGACCGCCGGGCCAAAGCGCCTTGTCCAGACCCTGGAGCTGATCGGCTCGCTGGAGTCGCCGAGCACGGTAAAGCTTGCCGCACGGACCTCGGGGCGGGTGACCTTTCTGGCGGTGCGCGAGGGAAGCGTGGTCAAGGCGGGGGAGACCCTGGTGCGGATCGACCCCGTGGACCTCAAGGACGCTGTTCTCCAGCAGGAGGCGAACCTCGCCGAGGCACGCGCCCGCCTCGCGCAGGCACAGGCGACGGTCGATACGGGCCGGGTGACGGTCCTCACGGGGATCGACCAGCGCCGCGCCGCTGTGGAGAGCGCTCAGTCTACCCTGAATCGTGCCCAGCAGACCCGCGATGCCCAGCTCGCCGCCGCCAAGGCCGCGGTCGCCGATGCCGATGCGCGGGTCAAGAGCGCCCAAGTCGTGGTGGAGAACGCCAAGAACGACCTGGCGAGTGCGGTCGCCAACCAGAGCAACCTCAAGGCTAAGCTGGCCCGCGCCGAGTCGCTCCTGAGCAAGGGCTTTGTGGCGGTGCAGGCGGTCGATGATGCCCGGACCGCACTGGAGGTCCAGGGCAACGTGGTCGAGACCGCAAAGGGACGAGTCGCCACTGCCGAGGCCGCTGTGGACTCCCAGAAGGCGCTCCTGACCGCGGCCCAGCAGCAGGTGAGTATCGCCGAGAAGGGAGCGACCACCGATATTGAGACGGCGCGCTCGGCCAAGAAATCCGCGGAGTCGGCGCTGGTCCTGGCCAACTCCAGCCGCTCCCAGACCATCGCGTCGCGGCAGAATATCGCAGCCCTGAAGCAGGGTGTCGCGGCCGCGGAGGCGCAACTTGCACAGGCCCGCGCCCGCCTCGGCGAGACCGAGCTTCGGAGCACGCTCTCGGGGACGGTCACCGCCCAGCCCGTGGATGCCGGCTCGACGGTCACCGCTGGGCAGACCCTTCTTACCGTGCAGCAGCTCGACTGGCTCTATGTCACGGCGACCGTTCCCGTGGAGCAGAGTGGGGTGGTCGGGGTGGGGACACGCGCCGAGATCATCCTCGATGGCCAGCCCGACAAGCCCCTGATCGCCACGGTTGCTGAGGTCAATCCCGCCGCCGACCCCCAGAGCCGGCAGTACACGATCCGCTTCAAGCTCGACAATGCGGGTGGCAAGCTCCGCCCCGGCATGTTCGCCCACCTGACTCTGGAGCTGCGGACGATCAACGCCGCCGTAGTGGTCTCCACGGATGCGGTCAAGACCACCCCGAAAGGCTCGACCGTCACGGTGGTCGATTCCGAGAGTGTGGCCGCGGTTCGTCCGGTCACCTTGGGAACCAAGGTCGGCGGTGATGTCGAGATTCTCTCCGGGGTCTCCGCCGGCGAGCGTGTCGTCACTCTTTCTTACTCGCCGGTCAAAGACGGCCAAAAGGTCAAGGAGGGCGGCGGAAAAGAGAAAAAAGGCGACAAACCCGCCGAAGGCGCGGCCGCAGGCCCCACAGCCGGACGTTCACCGTCCGTAGAACCCGGACGTTCACCGTCCACGGGGGAGAAGCGATGAATATTGCGCGCTTCTCGGTACAGCGGCCCGTGGCGGTGGTCATGCGGATCGCGGCGCTGGTCTTGCTGGGGATTGTCTGTCTGACCAAGCTCCCGGTCGATCTGCTGCCCAAGATCACGATCCCGACGGTTGTCGTCAATACTACCTGGCCCAATGTCGCCCCGGAGGAGATGGAGACCCAGGTCACGCGGCCCATCGAGCAAGCGGTCTCGTCGGCGCCGGGTATCCAGAGTATCAGCTCCAACTCCACAACCGGGAACTCGTCGGTGCGCGTGCAGTTCAACTGGGGCACGGATATCGGGCAGGCGGCTATCGATGTCTTGCAGCTGGTCCAGCGTGCCCGCCAGCAGCTCCCCGACGACCCAACCCTTCAGGCGCCCGTTGTCTTTAAGTTCGACCCCTCGACCCTCCCCATTCGCATCTACGGTGTCTCCGGCGTCCCCGATATCGTCAAGCTGCGCAGCCTCCTGGCAAACGAGGTCTCCCCGCTGATCGCCTCCGCCGACGGCGTCGCCACGGCGACCATCACCGGAGGGCAGACCCGCTCGATTATTGTCGAGGTCGATCCGGTGAAGCTCCAGGCCTATGGGCTCTCGCTCGATCTGGTGCAGCGACGGCTCGTTCAGGAGAACATCAATGTCCCCGCCGGGATCGCGCGGCAGGGCGAGCGAGAGTTCACGATCCGCTCGGTGGGGTACTTCACCAGCCTCAGCGATGCTGCCAAGATCCCGCTTGCTCAGGTCAATGGTCGGCCCGTGCTCCTGAGCGATGTCGCCAAGGTCGAGGATAGCCACCTGGAGACCCGCGTGCTCACCCGGCTCAATGGCGAGCTCGCGGCCAGCCTAGCGATCACCAAGCAGAGCGAGGCCAACACGGTGGCGACCGCGGAGGCGATCGAGAAGAAGCTGGAGCAGGTCCAGAAGCTCTATCCCCAGCTCAAGTTCCGGCTCGCCTACGACCAGTCGGGCTTTATCCAGAACTCGGTCACCGATCTTCAGCACACCGCGATTATCGGCGGCGTCCTAGCGATCCTGATTCTCCTGTTCTTCTTGCGCAATGTCCGAAGTACGCTTGTGGTCGCGCTCTCGATTCCCGTCTCGATCTTCTCGACCTTTGCCCTGATCTACTTCTGTGGCTTCACGCTCAACACCATCTCGCTCTCCGGGCTGGCGCTGGCGACCGGGCTGATTGTCGATGACGCGGTCGTGGTGCTGGAGAATATCTTCCGGCACATCGAGCGCGACAAGCTCTCCTCCACGGAGGGCGCGGTGGCCGGCGCGACCGAGATTACCTCGGCGGTGGTGGCCTCGACTATCACGGTGATGGTGGTGTTTCTGCCGATCTTGCTGATCAAGGGCCAGACCGGGCAGATGTTCACGCAGTTTGCGCTGGTGGTGGTCTTCTCCATGGCGGTCTCACTTTTGGATGCGACCACGCTGGTGCCGATGCTGGCCTCGCGCTTGATCCACCGTGAGGAGCTGGAGCTGGAGCGCGAGCACCCGTCGAAGGGCTTCTTTGGCTGGGCCGGGCGCTACCTCGATGCGCTCGATTCCAACTACCGACGGCGGCTCACGTGGGCGCTGAAGCACCGCTGGTGGGTGCTGGCGGGCGCGGCACTGGTCTCGGGAGCGAGCTATCTCTTTGTCCCGCTGATCGGCTCCGAGACCCTGCCCCAGACCGATAGCGGGGACTTTACGGTCAATATCAAGCTCCCCATCGGGACCGCCTTTGCCAAGACCAATGAGATAATGCTGGAGGTGGAGAAGCGCCTGCTGGCCCACCCCGATGTAGAGACCGTCTTTGCGGCGTCGGGGGCGACCCTGAGCCTGCGTGGCTCGGTGCGCGACCAAGCGAGCCACGTGGGCGGTGGGACCGTGCACCTGAAGGCCAACCGAAAGCACTCCACCCAGGACGTCATCAAGGAGGTCCAGAAGAGCCTTGGTGGGATTCCCGGCATCCGTGCGACGGTCTCCCCCTACGATCTGGTGACTCAGCTGCTCACGGGCGGTGCGACCAACATGGAGGTCGATGTCTTCGGGCAGGACAATAAGGCGGTTGCGGAGCAGGCCAAGCGGGTGCTGGATGCGCTTAAGGGCGTCCCCGGCCTCGAAGGGCTGGACCTCGGGGTCCAGGACGCGACCCCGGAGCTGCAGTGGAAGATCGACCGTGATAAGGCATCGGTGCTCGGGGTCTCGTTTGCGGATATCGCCACCGCGATCAACACCAGCACGGGTGGCGCACAGTCCGGCTACTACTTGGAGAAGGGCTACCAGTACCCGATCTACGTCATCCTCCCCGAGAAGGACCGCAAGTCTGTGGAGTCCCTGGTGAACCTGCCGATCACGCCGCGCAGTGGGACGGGAACCAAGCCCGTGCTCCTGGGCCAAGTGGCGACTCCCTTTGAGACGGTTGGCCCCAACGAGGTGACACGCCTCGACCGTCAGCGCTTTATCGCGGTGAACGGGCGCCTGGTGGACCGCTCCCAGGGCGATGTGGAGAGCGATGTGAAGAAGGCGCTTGAGAAAGTGGATTTCTTGCCGGGGACGTACTGGGACTTTGGGCAGAACCAGAAGCGGCGCGGGACGGAGTTTGCCGGCCTCGGGGTTGCGGTGGCGCTGGCCGTGGCGCTGATCTACATGCTGCTGGCGTCGCAGTTTGAGTCGTTTGTCTACCCGCTGATCGTCCTGACCTCGGTGCCGCTCTGCGCGGTGGGGGTGGTGCTGGCCCTCTTCTTGACCAACCGCGCCTTTGGGATCACGGCCTTTATCGGGCTCTTGATGCTCGTGGGAATCGTGGTGAAGAACGGCATTCTGCTCGTGGACTACACCAACCAGCTCCGTGAGCGGGGCACGCCGCGCGATGAGGCCATCCTCACCGCCAGCCCAACCCGCCTGCGCCCCATTCTCATGACCACATCGGCGGCGGTTCTGGGAATGCTCCCCCTCGCGCTCGCACTGGGCCAGGGCTCGGAGACACAGGCCCCGCTGGCAACCGCAGTGATCGGTGGCTTGATCACGTCGACCGTGCTCACGCTCTTTGTGGTCCCCTGTGTCTACACCCTCTTCGACGATCTCGGGCAGCGTCTCCGGCGGCGGTAGGGAGTCCCCCCGATCAGAACGGGGGGGCTGGAGAGCCTTTGGCTGGAAAGGGCGTGCCGCCCATAGGAATGGGGGATGGCCGCACCCAGAGGGTACCCGGCCTTCGTAGCGCGGAGCGCTCTCAAGTCCGGCCGTTCTGATCGGCCGGAGCTTACGCCTTCTTGAAGCGCTTTCGAGCCCCAACCAGCGCGACGGGCAGCAGAGCGGGGAGGAGCTGCATCGTACCGGGAAGCTCCGGGGTGACAGCGGAAGCGGTATACAGCAAGGTCGCTGTGGAGTTCCGATTAAACGTGCCCGTCTCTAGGCTATTCAGCGTGACACCTACCGTCCCTTGTGAGAAGTGGAAGACCTGGGTGCCTCCACTGGTGATATCAAATGTAGGGGTAACAATGTCATTGACGGTGACACTCTGGCTGAAGCTGTGGGTAACCCCATTGATCGCGACATCATGACTGAGTGTCTTGGACGCCGTGGTGTTGCTAAAGTCAAGCCCTAGGCTCTGGGTGCCACTGACAATGCTGACAGTCTGGGTGACACCCGTGGTGAGCGTGAGATTGCCAGAGAGCCCAAGGAAGTTATAGATATCCTCCGACCAGGGGCTGTTGCCAGGGTTGAACTGAAGGTTTGCGTTGGACGCGTAGCTGATCGTCAAGGTTTGCGCCTGTGCTACGTGGGGCAACACGGCGCTCCCAAGTAGCGTGAGAGCGAGGAGGGGAGTACGAAACGATTGTGGATCTTGCATTCTATTTCTCTCACGCCTTCCCTTGGAGAGGGCGTCTTGGTCACTAGTATATATTATTTTAGCTGCTTTTGTAAGGTCCTTAAATGAGAGAGCCCAGCTCTATACGAAGTCTGTACTAAGTCTGTACAAGGGGCGGGATGCTCTATAGGTCGGTGGTATACTGCCTCAGGAGTTTGTTTCTGGGTGTATCAGATTGAGCTTAAGGATGGCGTCCGTGTCCGCTACGAAGCGGTGACGGTTGAAAAGTTTCGCACACAGAAGGCAGTACGCCTACTGGCGTATCTCGCATTTCATCCGGGAATGCACAGCCGGGATAGGCTCCTGGAGCTGTTCTGGCCGGAGCTCGAGCTAGACTCAGCGCGCAATGGGCTCTCGGCGGCACTGGGACACCTGCGCGTCCCGCTGGAGGATGACCTTGGCCAGCGACGAGGGAGCCTGATCCGGGCGACACGGGACTACGTGGGGCTACTGCCGGGAAGCTTTACCACGGACTTCGACACGATCCAAGACCCCGAGCGCTTCCTGCCGGGCTACTACGATGACTGGGTGCTGGAGGTCCGCGAGAAGCTCCAAGCGCAGCTCCGTCGGGTAACTCGTCCTGAGCCACGGGCGGCGGTTCCCACCCCGGAGGATCTCCCCGCCGATATCACGCCGTATCTGGGCCGGGAGGCGCTGCGTGAGGAGGTTCGTACGGTCTTGGCCCAGACCCGCCTGCTGACTCTGGTGGGGCCTGGGGGGATCGGGAAGACCCGGCTGGCCTTAGAGACCCTCCGGTCGCAGGTGGCGACGGGGGCACGTGTGGCCTGGGTAGAGCTCTCGTCGCTTACCGACCCGAGCGGGATTCCGGCACGGATCGCCGGGGCACTGGGGCTCAAGAGTGTCGAGGCGCTCATGCCCGCGCTACGCCAGGGGCCTGTACTCCTGGGACTCGACAACTGCGAGCATCTCATCTTAGGCGTGGCTCGCGAGACGGAGTCGCTGCTCAAGGCCTGCCCACAGCTCACGGTGCTTGCGACCAGCCGCGAGCCGCTTACCTTGGTGGGGGAGAGTGTCCTGCGCCTCCCAAGCCTCACCGAAGACGAGGCTATCGCGCTGTTTTGTGACCGTGCCCAGCGTGCTCAGCGGGGCTGGCAGCTCACGCCTGAGCAGCGCCCACTCCTCACCCAGCTCTGGCGGGCGCTGGATGGTCTGCCCCTCGCGCTGGAGCTGGCGGCGGCCAAGCTACGCACCCTCCCGCTCCCGGAGCTGGTCGCACGGCTGGAGGCGCGTCTGGCGGTCCTGACCAGTGGGAGCCGGAGCGCCGAGCCACGCCAGCAGACCCTCCGCGCCGCGATCGCCTGGAGCTACGAGCTCCTCACACCCGAGGAGCGCCTGCTCGCCGTGCGCCTGGCGGTCTTTCAAGGAGGCTGGAGCCTGGCGCTGGCCGAGGCGGTCTGTGGCGGCGAGGGGATCTTGGAGGAGAGCCTTGCCGCGCTACTGGATAGCCTGGTGGACAAGAGCCTGGTCCACCTTGATTCTGTACACGAGACGACACGCTACCGGTTTTTGGAGACTGTCCACGAGTTTCTGCGCGGGCAGCTCGCCGCCCTTCCTACCCCGGAGCAGAACCGCCTGCACCACGCCCACTTTGAGACGCTCTTTGCCCTCGCTGCCGCCTACCCGGGACGCGATGTCGAGCCGCAGCGGCTCTGGGCACGCCACCTGGACCAAGAGGGCGACAACACGCGCCAGGCGCTGGCTTTCTGCTACGACCACGCGCAGGAGCAGGCGCTGGTGTTTTGTAACAACCTCCGCATGTACTGGCACCTGCGCGGCTTCTTCCAGGAGGCACGCCAGCAGTACGAGCTCGCCCTCGCGCTTCCGGGAGCGCAGGCACCCACCGAAGATCGTGTCACCGCACTGCGCGAGCTCTCTAACTCCTACCAGGGCCTGGGTGACTGGGCCGCGGCGGAGGCGGTTCTCGATAGGCTGGCGGAGCTGAACCTGGCACTCGGGCAGCCGCTGGATAGCCAGACCTGCCGCGCGATGCTCGCCTTTAACCAGGGGGACCTCGACCGCTCCCGGCGGCTCTTTGAGGAGGTGCTGGCCTACGCTCGTACCAAGGGAACCCCTGCGGAGCGGGAGCACGCGACCACGAACATGATGCAGCTCCTGATGGCGCTGGGGGAGTACCCGGCGGTGCACGCGCTCCTCGACGACTACCGAGCGCACTTCAACGATCCCTTGGTCGTGACCCACAACCAGGCGCTCCTCGATTTGCTGGAGGGGAAGATACTGGCCGCAAGGACGGGGTTCCATGCGGTGTTTCCGATCCACAAGGACCTGGAGAGCCACCGGGATATCGCCTACTTGATTGTCCAGTTTGGGATGCTTGCTTACCGGGAGGGGGAGCCCGAGCTAGCGGCACAGTTCTTTGGCGCGAGCGAGGCGTGGTGCGAGCACTACGGCTTCATCATCGAGCAGCCGGAGTTTGGGTTTCGCGAAAACGACCTCGCCGAGCTGCGGCGTCTACTAGGCGACGACGCCTTTGCGGCCCCCTTTGCACAAGGGCGTGCGCTAAAGCCCGAACACACCCTTGCGCTGATGGAGAGCAGGCTCTCTCACCGCGGGACGAAGCCATAGGGGGTAGAGCCACAAGGGGAACAAAAAAAGCTCCCCGAAGACACTCGCTGTCTCCGGGGAGCCTTCAAGGTTTAGTCCACGCTGTGGACGGCCCTTAGGCCTTCTTGAAGCGCTTTCGAGCCCCGATCAGCGCGACGGGCAACAGGGCGGGAAGAAGCTGCATCGCACCAGGAAGCTCAGGGGTCACCGACGAGGGCGTTAGGGAGATATTCGTGGTGATCTTGATGTTCGAGCCCGATGTGTGGCGCTCGGCGGAGAAGAAGTCCAGCTTGTAGTTATTGCCTGCAATCAGACCCAGAGTATCCAAGTTTACGGAGGCACTTTCTGGTCCGTGCACACCACCCAGATCGATCACACGATTGTTATTGATATAGACCCAGACATCGTCATCTCCGGTAAAGTCGAAGACTTGGCCCGTTTGGTAGGTAAAGGTTGTGTGGAGCTCAAACGTGAAGGCAAAGTTGTGTCCTCCCGACTGGTTGCCAAAACCTAATCCATCGATGGGGAAGAAGCTGGAGTTGTTGTACTCAAAGAGCCCACCACCAATGGGGTTAAAGAGGAGACTCGTGGAAAGGCTGACATTGACACCCGGCGTGTCGTTGTACCATTGGTTGAATGCCGCTGCGCCCGTGGTGGTAGCAGTGCCAGCAGGGCGGGTCGCATAGACAGGCTTGCCATCAACACCGAGGGTGCTGGTAACGATGCCATGGTCGTCGCCGAGGAAGCTCTCAAAGTCGGGGTGCCCGACGCCCGCGTTGCCGTTGTAAGTACCTGCGGCGGTGCCGGCGTAGAGAAAGTCTCGGACAGTTCCCGTGAGAGTAAACTGTGCGTGTGCCGTTGCACTGAGCAGGAGGGACAGTGCCCCTAGAGAGCAAACGCGTGAAAATAGCGCAGTCCTGGATAGGTTCATAGAGATTACTTTCAGATAGATACTTTGGGTTTGGGCACTCTGCCCGGTCATGAGTTTGACGTTATATTCACACCGTGGTGTTTTTTACGGAGCGTACCGCCTCACCGCCCTCTCGGCGTTGATGCTTCCGCCCAGCATAGACTATACCAATAATTCTTGGTCGAAACAATAAATATCATTATTAGTTTTGGTTTAGGGTTGGATAGGCTTGTTATTTCTCTGACCGCAGTGCCCTACGCCTTCTTGAAGTGCTTTCGAGCTCCGTTCTTGAAGCGCTTTCGAGCCCCGATCAGCGCGACGGGCAGCAGAGCGGGAAGAAGCTGCATCGCACCCGGAAGCTCAGGAGTAACGGAGGAGGGGGTGGAGACACCCTGCTGAAAGGCGACCTCACCAAAGCCGGTGAAGAGGCTGTGACCATTGTTCGAGGTGATACTCATGCGGAAGTAGCGATCTGTAGTGCTGGCAAAGCTAAACACTTGGGCGGGATTTGCAAAGGCAGCTCCGTTGGGGTCCACTGTGAAAGAGCCAAGGCTAGTGGCGCTTGTAAACGAGGAGTTGTCATCGGAGAACAGATTGAAGCCTGTTAGGCTGACAGGGTCAGAACCTCCCCAGTTCCAGACTGCAATCTTATCTAGGGTAACTAGGGAACCCATGTCGAAGGTCACGACACCGGTTTTATTCCCAAGGCCAGATGCCCATGAGGCACTACCTGCTGTATTGATAGCGGGTGAGTTGAAGTTGTGGGTTGCCGTACTCGTGAAGGTGGCAAAGTTGGTGACTCCCGATGTGTAGGTCGCACTCAGCCCCGACTGATTGATCAAAGAGTTTGGGGAGCCGAAGAAGGAGCCCATGTTTGTGGTGGCACTGGTCGCCCCTAAGATTGCTTGGGCACGGGCGGCTTGGGGGAGCAGAGCAAGGCTGAGTAGGGCTACCACGGGGGTGACAGGGAAACATTTCAGTCGAGAGATTGGCATACGAAGTTCTTTCTTTTTTTGCCTCGCCTTTTCTGCGAGGCTTTAACCTAGTACGTATTTTAGCGAGGTGCTCTGTACAAAGTCTGAACAAATCTGTATAAGTCTGGATGTTGCCTCCCCAGCTCGCACCGTTCTCCAGTCCCCCCGGTTCTGATCGGGGGGACAACGCCAATCCCGTCGAGGCAGGCAGGATTTTGGGGGGCGATCTCGAAATGCTACGCCATGAGAAATCTTTCCCGATTCTGCCTCGCCGCGCTGACCTGCGGCACGCTTGCCCTGACCGCTCAGGCACAGACTCCGAGTACCAATGCGCCCTTTGCGCTGAAGAACGGTGACCGCGTGGTGTTCTACGGCGATAGCATCACCGACCAGCGCATGTACACGCTCCTCACTGAGCAGTACATCGTAACACGCTTTCCCAACCTCAATGTCCGCTTTGTCCACTCCGGCTGGGGCGGCGACCGCGTCACCGGCGGGGGCGGTGGGCCTATCGACCTGCGCCTGGACCGCGATGTGACCGCCTACAAGCCCAGTGTCGTGACCGTCATGCTGGGGATGAACGATGCCAGCTACCGTGCCTTCGATGCGGGCATCTTCCAGACCTACGCCGATGGCTACAAGCACCTGGTCGAGAAGGTCAAGAAAGACAACCCGGGTGTCCGCCTGACCCTGATCCAGCCGTCACCGTTCGACGACGTGACACGGCCGGAGAGCTTCCCTGGCGGCTACAACGCCGTGCTCCTGCGCTACGCAAACTTTGTCGGGCAGCTTGCCGGGGAGCAGGGGGCCGGGGTCGCAGATCTGAACAATCCCGTGGTGGCGATGCTCAAGAAAGCCAACGCGACCGATCCCACCAACGCCGCCAAGCTCATCCCTGATCGTGTCCACCCCGGCTGGGGCGGACACCTCATCATGGCCGAGTGCCTGCTCAAGTCCTGGAACGCCCCCGCCCTCGTGTCGTCGGTGCGTGTGGATGCGGCCAGCGGCAAGAGCTCCGCGCAGAACGCCAAGGTCAGCAAGGTACAGGCCAAGGACGGCACCGTGAGCTGGAGCGCGCTGGAGAGTGCCCTGCCCTTCCCGCTCGCCTCCCCCGATCCCAACAACGCCGCGCCGTATAACCTCGCCGTGGCCTCGTCGGACTTTGTGCAGGCGCTGGACCAGGAGACCCTCACGGTCACCAACCTCGCCGCCCCGCGCTACACGCTCAAGGTCGATGGCAAGGGGGTGGGGGAGTTTACGAAAGAGCAGCTCGCCGCGGGGGTGAACCTCGCCACCCTGAACACGCCCATGCTCCAGCAGGCGCTCCTGGTCGGGCGGCTGACCCAGCTACGCTCCAATGTCCACAACAGCCGCTGGCGTGAGTACCAGGTCCCCCAGGCCAGCGATCCCCAGGCTGCTCAGTTCCTCCCGACCCTGCTGAAGAACCTGGATGCCGCCGACGAGCCCCTCACCAAGGCCCAGCGCGATGCGGCCAAGCCCCGGGCGCACCAGTTTGTGCTGGAGCCTAAGTAGTCCGCCCAATTCCATTGGGTGTCAAAAACGCCGCACCAGTGTGAATTGTAATATAAAAGTAGTAACACGTCACTATTCACACTGGGAAGCCTGTCCTTCCACACGTAGAATCAGCCCGCACGGCCTGAGGCACGTGTGGAAGGATTTTTGTTTATGAAATGGATCTCGCAGGGGGCCGTACTCGGTGCACTCACGCTTCTGGCTCTCGTCCCTGCACAGGCGCAGAACCTCAACCCGGTACGCTCCGGCCTCTTTAATAGCTCCGGCACATCGGTTAACAACACACAGCCCGCCAACCAGTCGTACTTTGTCGGGCTGGAAGAGGGCAGTGAGCGGCGCAACTACTTTGTCTTTAATCTGACGGGGATCGCGAGCCCCATTACCTCCGCGACCCTGCGGCTCTACAACCCGATCTTTAATCCTGATTCTGCCAATGGCTACTTTGGCGATGCCACCGAGACCTACGAGCTCACCTCCACGACGGCCGATCCCACCGCCATCCAGGGGGCGTTTGGCCCAGGGGCAGCCGGCCAAGCGATCTACAACAGCCTCGGAACGGGCACGAGCTTTGGGAGCATCACGGCCTCGACCGCGAGCAATGGCCAGACCCTGACCCTGACCTTCAACGCCGCGGGGCTGGGAGCCCTCAATGCGGGAATCGGGGGGCTTGTTACCTTTGGAGGGCGGATCACCACTATCGTTGGGGGGGGCAACCAGTATCTCTTTAATGCCGTCGATCCCACGGGAGGGCTGCCCATCAACGACACGCCGCCGGTTGTGCTGAGTCTGACGACCGGAGGCGGGGCCGCGCCCGAGCCGGGGACGATCGTCTTGCTCTTGGTAGGGGGGACTCTCACGCTGGTGAACCGCCGCAAGCGCTAGGGAGGGGACATGGTAGAATCCTGTGTCAATGACACGGACTCTACCCCCTCATCTCGTCGAGCTTCTGCGTACCTGCCGTGAGTTTAATACCACCGAGACCAAACCGCTCGCCCAGCAGCTCGGCCTCTCTCCCGCGACGGTCAATGCCTACTTCCAGCGCGCTGCGGAGCTGCTGGGCACCACGGATCGTTTCAGCACCGTTCAGAACGCCTTTCGTCTGGGGCTCCTCATCAGCCACGCAGAGAACCTGCTCATCAATGGGAATTTTGTGGAGGGCAGCCAGGGGCATGGGCCAGGAAACTCCTTACCCTGGACCAGCGTGGTCGGCTGGCTTCCCTTGCGGGGCGGCTCGCCCCAGTGGGTCATGCCCGAGCTGGAAGGGGGGCCGGGCGCGATCCTAATGTGGGGGGCGAAGGACACGGGCGAGGCGATCTACCAGGCGCTTCCCCCGATCCACCGCATCCTGCCCGGCCGAACCTACCGCTTCTCTGCCGAGTATCGGTTTGGCCCGGTCAAGCGCGACTGGCCGATGGTGCCGCGCCAGCCGATGTTTGTTGACTTTGTCGTGCGCCTCTCCAAGAGCGCACTGGAGAACTACACGTCGCCCGATGTCCCCGGTCAGGTCACGACAATGGGGCGCCTGCACTACGCCGCGCGCCCCGCAGAGTCTGTCCTCACCGTCCCCGTTGCCCCTCCTACCCCGGAGAAGCTGGAGAGCCTGCGCCTCCGGGGCGGGGAGCACGCGGTCGAGCAGTACTATGCCACGATGCGTGCGGGGGGAATTAGCCACTGGGCCTGGGAAGCGGGAGTACTCCCGGACTGGACCGCCGACTCCGAGTACTATGTCGTGACCATCCACCCCACCAACGATCTGGTTGTCGGCACCGACGGCTCCAATAAAGATGCCCCGCTGGAGCTGGCTTGGGGCCAGATCCGGCGGGTCAGCTTGGTCGATGTCACAGATTTGCCACCGGGATGATCTGGAACGGGTTTTGAGGGCGTGTTCCCGCAGGCGGCACCGAGATACGGGTGCTGAGCTGGTTGCCCTTGAGGTGGTTCTTATAGACCCGGATCGGATGGAGGTAGGCGTACTTGCCATCGGGGCTCTTGACGAGGACACTGCAGGAGATACTGGACGCATCGCTCTTCTCCCAGGCCTTGTCAAAGTCGCTCCAGTCCCACGACGTCCGCCGCGCCCACTGGTCGTAGAAGCGCACCCCGAGCACGGTCTCGCCGGGGTTGTTGTTCTTCCAGATGCTCTTTAAGTAGGTCGAGAGCTCCGCAACATCAGCGCCAGTGTAGGTGCTGGGCTTGACCCGGTTCTTGGCGATCACTTTCTCCGCGGCCTTATTGACCTCCGCCCGAATCTCCTTGGCTCGTGCCTCTGCCTTGTCCGCGAGGGCGGTGTCTGCGCCGGGCACACCGGGAGCGAGTAGGCGGTAGTTCTCACAGCTGGTCTTGAGCCAGTGCTCATCGAGGCTATCGTTGAGGGCCAGGAAGTTCCCCGACTGAACGGCCGCTTTTCCCGCCTCCTCCAGCCGCTTTAAGAGCTCGTTGATCTCGTTGGGGAGGTACTTGGTAACCGCCTTCTCGTGCTGCTCACGAACGGTCGCCAGGGTGCCCTTGAGAGAGGCCGTGGCGCGCTTCATGTTGATCGCGTCCTCGCTCTTGGCATTCTTAAGGGGCTCGTAGACCTCGACAAGGCGCTGGGAGTCACGCTCAAAAGGCACGACCGTGGCGGTCTTGGCCGGGCTGTCGCGTGGGGAGAGGTTGCGGAGCCCATCGGCGAGCTCGGTGAGGGCCTCCATGGTCTTCTTATCCTTCGCGATCCCCGCCTCCAGCGCGTCGTTCTGGTCGCCGGACTTCTTCGCGTCGTCGAGCAGGCGCTGGCGGTAGTCGCCGAGCTGCTTGGCATCGGCCTTGTAGCGCTCGTGGAGCGAGGCAAACTCCCCGATCGCCGGCACCCCATGGAGCTCCTCGTCGGCGTCCTTGAGGTACTTCTCGATCTTGGTGAGCGTTGTCTCAATGCGTGTCAGCTCCGCGGGCGTGTTGAGCCCCCCCTTGCCATCGGCGCGCTCAAAGAGCTCCGCGACATCTTTGAGGTGGCGCTCCACGCGGTCTAGGTGGGTCTTGGCCTTGGAGATGCGAGTCTTGACCTCGTTGGTGACGGTGTTGTTGCCCAGCTTGGGAGGCTTGGGAAACTGCGCCCGGGCGGGAGCGAGGGGCGCTAGAGGCAGGGCAAGGGCAAGTAGAAGAAGAGAGCGGGTACGCATTAGTTTTTCCCTCCACGCTTTCTTGCGATAAGTGCAACTCCACCGAGTAGGCCTAGAGCTAGCGCGCCCGGCTCCGGCGCGGCAGAGCCCCCCGACCCCACGGTGTACTGGAGATTGTCCACATTGAGACCACCCGGGCCGCTGTAGTTGTTGACCGTGAAGCGCAGGACATTGGTGCCCACCACAAAGCCTGAGGTCGTGCTGAAGCTGGTAAAGACCGTGAAGTTATCGACGGAAATACCAAGGTCGTTGTTGTTCAGAAAGACCGAGCCGATGTTATCGGAGGCAAAGGCACCACTGAGGGTGATCCCCGCGGCCACCTGAGGGGCAGTGAGGGTAAAGGTGGTGGTGAAATCCCGAACGCCGTCAAGGCTCCCGTCCGCGTTTAGCCATACCCAGCGGGAGGTGGCGCTCTGGACATAGGGGCCCGGTGTCTGGTTGTTGAGCACACGCGCCTTGGTTCCCTCAAGGTCGGTGTCGTAGTGTGGGTCGAGAGCCCCTCCGGCAAGAGGCACGCCCGCGGCATCGACGCCGGTACTAAAGAGGCTGATTGTCTGGGCGCTGACAGGGCCAGCTACCAGGCTAAGTACGAGAAGCAGGCTTCCAAGAGCAGGCTTTTTCATAGTTGATTTTCTCCTGAATGTCACGGTGTGTGAACTGCCAGAGAGTGTAGGGGGAAGCAGACAGGGTGGCCAGTATGAAAATTCAAGGGAGCGCTAGAGGGGCGTGGGCGACGTATGAATTCTGATACTGCGGGGTTTCGTGATAGAATTTCGGGCAATGACACGGACTCTGCCGCACCACCTTGCGGAGCTTCTTCGTGCTTGTCGCGAGCTGAACACGACCGAGACAAAGGCGCTCACCCAGCGGCTTGGGCTCTCTTCCGCAACCGTCAATGTCTACTTTCAGCGGATCGCGGAGGCACTGGGGACCACAGATCGGTTTAGCTCGGTGCAGCAGGCGTTTCGGCTGGGGATGCTCTCCCGCCCGGACAACAACCTGCTGATCAATAGCGACTTTACCGAGGGCCACTCAGGGCAGGGGCCGGGGCGCTCGATGCCGTGGACGACCGTGGTTGGCTGGGCTCCTCTGCGTGAGGCGACTCCCCAGTGGGTGATGCCTGAGAGCGAGGGAGCACCCGGGGCGATCATGATGTGGGGGGCGGGCGACACGGGCGAGGCGGTCTACCAGCGCATGCCCCCCGCCCACCGGGTCTATGCGGGCCGGACCTACCGCTTCTCTGCCGAGTACCGCTTTGGCCCGGTCAAGCGCGACTGGCCCGCCGTGCCCCGCCAGCCGATGTTTGTGGACTTTGTCGTGCGCCTCTCCCGTGGGCCACTGCCTACCTACACCGCTCCCGATGTGCCCGGTGAGATCGTGACTCTAGGGCGCCTGCACTACGCAACCCGGCCCGCCGAGAGGCTATTTACCCCCGCGAGCCCCCCAACACCGGAGTACCTGGAGCACCTCCGCAAGACCGGCGGCGAGCACGCCGTGCAGCAGGAGCTCTATACCCACCGCGCGGGTGGGGTGCATCTCTGGGAGTGGGAGTGGGGCACCTTGGAGGACTGGACCTCCGACAATGAGTACGACACGCTGACCATCCACCCTACCAACGATCTGATCGTCGGCACCGATGGCTCCAACAAAGACGCGCCCCTGGAGCTGGCTTGGGGGCAGATTCGCTCGGTGCGCCTGGTCGAGGTGGTCTAGCCGATGCTCCTCGCGGGATTTCACGCAAGCCCCTGGTTTGCCGAGCAAGTCCGCGAGACCTGGCTCGCCCCCGACGTGCGCGTCGTGCTCAACGCACCGCTGGCCTACGACCCCGCCAAGCCGACCCGCCTCGTAGTCTACGCGACACCCAATGGCAACACGACCGAGCAGACCCTCGGCTGCCAGCGCTCCGAGCTTCTCAAGACCGACTGGCACTTCGATATCCAGCATGTCGCCGCCCAAGTCCGACTCCTACGAGAGAGAGGGGCCAAGCGTGTGGACGGTTCCGCATTCCTCGACGGTAAACGTCGGGCTATAGGGCCTTCGGCCGCCTCCTCGTGCCTCGTCGGTACAAGCTTATTCCGAGCGGAGCGAGGCGGCGGAGGAACGACGCCCTATAGCCGGACGTTCACCGTCCAGGCGGTGCCCAGGGGGGAACGCGATACCAATCTGGTGCTGGCTTGCCTGGAAGCGAGTGGGCTGAGCTGGCCGGCGTGGCGACAGAAGCACCCTGACAATGCCGTACTCATCCGGCGCATGATCGACACGCTTCGGGCACCCTTCCCCGATGCGAGAGTGGCGCTCACGGGCCACAGCGGCGGGGGGAGCTTTCTCTGGGGCTTCGTCAACGGAGGCGAGACAATCCCCGAGTGGGTGGAGACAATCGGGTTTTTGGATGCCAACTACAGCTACTCGGACACGGACCGGCATGGGGATAAGCTGCTTGCGTGGCTACGTGGCGGCCGGGAGCGCCGGCTCACCGTGATCGCCTACGACGACCGAGAGATCACGCTTAATGGAAAAAAGGTGGTCGGCCCCGAGGGCGGGACCTTCCGTGCGACCGAGCGCATGCGCACCCGCTTCGCCCGTGAGCTGACGCTGGTCGAGAGCAAGGCAGGGCCGGTGACAACCAATACAGCTCTTGCCGGGCAGCTCGTGCTCCGTGTCCACCAGAACCCCAAGAACGCGATCCTGCACACCGCACTTGTGGGGGAGTGGAACGGGCTCCTGGCGGTGCTGGATCCGTCGCTGCCGTTCTCGGAGCCGCGTCGCTACACGACGTACATCCAGCCCGCGCAGGGGATTCCGCCCCGCCCCAAGGAAGCGCCCGGCGGCACGGAGCTCTTTGCACGCCTGGAGAAGCTCCCCCTCGCCGAGCGTGAGGTGCTGCTGCTGGCCGAGCTGCTCCGTGGCAACCTCCCCGAGTTTCTACGCAAGCCCGCCTCGGTCACACTTGGCCCCCTCACGGTCTCTGTCCTGCCCGACTACCTCGCGGTGGGGAGCGACACCGACTTTATCCGCACCCCGCTCACTCCCCTGACCGCTCAGAAGCTCGCCGATGCCTTTGGCTGTCTTCTCCCGACCAAGCTCTTGGTGGATGCGATCTACCAGCAAGCCGCGCTCACGCTAGAGCCACAGCCCCTCACCGAGGCGCGCGAGGCCATGAGCACGTTTGCCCAGCACAGCCGCGGGATCGACGAGCAGCGGGCAGGAAAGCCGCTGGGCCTGCTGATCGCGGGGATCAAGAAAGATATCGTCTTGACCAACCGGCTGAAAGAGAAGCCTAACCGGGTCGCGATCTACGGCTGGCACAAGCGCGACGGCCAGCCGATCCAGCCGCTGACGATTGTCCACAAAGACACCTATGTCGACTACAGCCATGGCATTCGCCTGATCCAGCGCACCGGACTCCTGAACGGAAAGCCCTGCGACCTCCCGACCCTCCTCCACGATCCCGTGCTCTGCAAGCTCCTCAGCGACGAAGGCACGGTCGAGGGAAGTCTCTAGTGAATGAGGGAACGGCAGAGCATCCACAGGCTACCTAGCGCGGTGAGCGCGAGCGCAAACTGCTCGAAGCGCTGCTGCGAGATACGACTTGCCAGCGGCTTTCCGGCGAGCCCGCCCAGGATCGCAAAGGGAAAGAGAAGCACCGCAAAGCGCACACTGTCAAGGTCGATATTGTGGCTCAGGAAGATAGCAAAGGGGACCTTGATCCAGTTGATGAGGAAAAAGTACACCGCGGCGGTTCCCAGAAACGCTTCCTTGGGAAGGCGCATCGCCAAGAGATAGAGGGTTGTCACCGGGCCGGCGGCATTGGCGATCATGGTCGTGAAGCCCGCCGCCAGACCCGTGAGCGGCGCGGCCCAGGCAGGAACCCGAGGGGCGTCTTTTTGCTGGCTGCGCCTGATTCCCAGCAGGCAGATCGCAAACAAGACACCCCCCAAGATCGGCTTGAGTAGCCTATCGTCGATCTTGTTGAGGAAGAGCGCCCCTAGGGCGATCCCGACCACGCTCCAGGGAAGCAGGCGCGCCACTTGCTTGAGGTCGCCGCTCTTGCGGTGCACGGCCACGGCGAGGAGGTCGGCGCAGATCAGCACCAGAAGCGCCGCTCCCACCGAGAACTTGGTGGGAAGCAGGAGCGTAAAGATCACCACGCTCACGATGCCCAGCCCCGGGACCCCTGTCTTGGAGACACCGACCGAGAATGCACCTAAGGCGAGTAGCGCCCACTGCCAGAGAACCGGGTGGGGCATGCGCTAGATTTTATGCATCCCGTGCATCGCTAAGACAAGCACACCAAGCAGCACGCGCCAGATCACAAAGACCAGGGTGGAGTGCTTGCCCAGGTACTTAAGCATCCAGGCAATCGATGCGTAGCCCACCACGAACGCCACGACGGTCGCCACCAGGGTCTCGGTCGTGCTGAAGTGGAGCGTCCCCGGCACAGGGGTGATGTCTTTGGGCTTGATCACATCTTTTAGCTCAAAGAGGCCCGAGAGGAGCACCGCGGGCAGGGAGAGCAAGAACGAGAACTCCAGCGCTGCCTCACGGTTGAGCTTGCAGAGAAACGCTCCGATCAGGGTCGAGCCCGAGCGCGACGAGCCAGGGACCGCGGCAAGTGCCTGCATCGCCCCGACTAAGAGACCATCTTTCCAGGTGATATCGGTCAGCGGGCGCTCGCGGAGCTTCTCGGTGCCTTTCTCGACCAGCAAGAGCGCCAGGCCCATCAGGATCAGCATCAGCGCCACGGGCGTGGGCTCGCGCAGGCTGGACTCGATGTACTTCTTCAGCGCCAGCGCGACCAGCGCCAGGGGAATGGTCCCCACGATCACCGCGAGTAAGAGCTGGATCTCCCAGGGGGACTGCCGGTCTTCCCCAGGAGGAGGAGGGCCGTGCTTGAGCGCCCGAAAGATCCCGCTGATGGTCTGTGCGATCCGCTTGCGGAAGTAGACAAAGACGGCCAGGAGGGTGCCGAGCTGGATCACTGCGGTAAAGGCGACACCCGCATCGCCCCAGCCCAGCATGCGCGGGATCAGGTCGAGGTGCGCCGACGACGACACGGGCAGAAACTCGGTGAGGCCCTGGATGATTCCTAGGACGATGGCTTGAAACAGTTCCAAGAGGGCTTATTCTTTCTGTTTGCCCAGTGCACGGGCAAGGCGCGAGGTGTTGCGGAAGTGCGTGCGCTTGGGATTGACATAGAGGTGGAGGAGAATGGTGCGCAGGAGCGCGGTAACCGGTGCGGCAAGGAACATGCCCAGCAGGCCGAAGAACTCGCCGCCAATGAGGAGCGCGACAATCACCACGATGGGGTGGAGGTTGAGCCCCTTACCCAGGATGAAGGGCGTGAGCGCCTTGCTCTCCAGCAGGTGCATCACGGTAAAGAGGGTCATGACCACGACAAGCAGCGTGTAGTTTCCCTGGCGGCTACACTCCACAAAGACAATCAGCCCCACAGGAATCCCCCCGAGGAGTGGGCCAATAACGGGGACTGCCCGCGTGATCGCTGCCACCAAGGCGAGCACAACGGCATAGGGAATGTGGGCGAAGCCAAGCATGGTCCCAACAAAGACCCCCGCGATCGTGGCCAGGATCACTTGGGCAAAGAGATAGGCCTGCATGATCCCCGCACTCTCCCGAAGCAGCGCCAGCGTGGTGCGGCGCTTGTCCGTGGGAACAAAGCGTACCAGCTCGTTGCGGAGCGCGTGGCCCTCGACCAGGAAGTAGAAGGCGAGCACGGGCAGTAGGATCAGCTCCACTACCCCGTTGAGGAGCCCACCAAGCTTGCCCAAGAAGCCGAGTAGGAGCTCGTTCGTGTTGTTGCCTCCCGTGGGGGCCGCTGCTTCGACATGAGTGACCGCAGGGGCGGGAGAGGGGGAGGGGGTGGGGGTGGCTGCCTGCGGCGTTGGAGAGGGAATGCCGAGAAATGCCTCGGGGTCGAGCCCGTCGTCGTCGTCCGCAGGCGGTGTCAGCAGGTTGGTCAGCCAGCCGGGAGCTTGCTTGGTCACCAGATCGTGGAGCCAGTCGGGCTGGGCGGCGTACCAGTGCTTGGTCTCGTCCATCTTCTTGGCGAGCTCGGGCTGGTACTTGGTAGGCCAGTCCCGGCGCAGGTTCTTGAGCTCATTCTGGATCGGGTGGAGAAAGAGCGCCCCCGCTCCAAATACCAGCCCCACAATGGTCACCAGAACCAAGGCCGAGGCCAGTGCCCGACGCCCGTGTGGTTTGAGGAACTTAAAGAGGCGCAGGCGGCAGAGAAAGTCCACGGGGCCGCTCGCTGCGCAGGCGAGGATGCCCGCCATGATCAGGGTCACGACAATACTATGGCTACGGTAGGCAATATAGCCCACGAGCGCGAGGACACCTAGTCGCAGGATGCGCTTTCCTAAGGCGGAGAAACCCGCGTCAAACCACGCCTGTGCCTTGTCGCGCTCACTCACACGGTCATCGTTGTTCACAATTGGTAGGCCTCAAAGATCCACTCCCGGATACGCCGGGCCGCATCGCCATCGCCGTAGGGGCTCGCCGCCCGCGCCATCGCCGCATAGGCCGCTTCATCGCCCAGAAGGGTATTCGCCGCCTCAAAGACCACGGTCTCGTCGGTGCCCACCAGCTTGGCATTGCCTGAGTGCACTCCCTCGGGGCGCTCGGTGGTGAGGCGCAGGATCAGCACGGGCTTGCCCAGCCCGGGTGCCTCTTCTTGCGCCCCCCCCGAGTCGGTGAGGAGGAAGTGGCTGGCCTTCATCACATGGACAAAGGGGAAGTAGTCCAGCGGCTCGGTGAGCAAGATACGGTCGTGGTCTTTGAGTAACGGTAGGACGACCTCTCGCACCAGCGGGTTGCGGTGCATGGGAAAGACCACACGGACATCGGGGTAGGTCTCGACAATCCGGCGGATCGCGCGGCACGCACTTGCCATGCGCTCGCCCCAGTTCTCCCGCCGGTGCGCCGTGACCAGGATCAGCCGCCCCGGACGCGCCACAAACTCGGCCAGTGTTGGATCGTCGAACTGGTAGTTGAGCTGGCTGACGGTCCGGAGCGCATCCACGACCGTGTTGCCCGTGACACGGATGGTCTCCTCCGCGATTCCCTCCCGCAAGAGGTTCTCTTTGGAGAGCTCGGTGGGGGCGTAGTGGAAGTTGGTCAGGCGGGTGGTCAGGCGGCGGTTCATCTCCTCAGGGAAGGGATCGAACTTATTGTCGGTGCGCAGACCCGCCTCCACATGGCCAAAGTCCGCCTGGGCGTAGAAGGCGGCGAGGCTGGCGGCAAAGGTTGTTGTCGTATCTCCCTGCGCGATAACCAGCTTTGGCTTCTCTTTCTCAAGAACCGGCTCCAGCGCCATCAGGGCACGGCTGGTCAGCTCGGAGAGCGACTGCCCCGGCTTCATGAGCCCAAGATCGTAGTCGGGCTGGAGGGCGAAGACCGAGAGCACCTGATCAAGCATCTCACGGTGCTGCCCTGTGGAGATGGCGACCGTCCGAATCTGCTCCGGGTAGCGCAGCAGCTCTTTGACCAAGGGGGCCATCTTGACGGCATCGGGCCGGGTCCCGAAGATACACGCAACTGTTAGCTTACTCAATGAACCAATTTCTCCCAATCTTCACGGGTGAGCTCGTAGCGAACGTAGAGCCGTGTGAGCTCCTTGACGGTCCGCCACTCCGTTCCCACCTCCTGCATCCCGATTTTTTCCAGGACCCGCCGCGAGCCGATATTCTCCTGATCGGCAAAGGCGACCAGCTTAACACGCTTGAGCTCCTGAAAGACATAGTCGCGGCTGAGGGCCGCCGCCTCGGTCATGATACCCTTCCCCCAGCACTCCTGTGCGAGGATATAGCCGAGCTCCACGTGCTTGTCCCGTGCCAGCAGCTGCATGATATCGGTGGAGCCAATGACCTTCCCGGTCTCTTTCCAGATCACGGCAAAGGCCAGCGACTCCCCACTACGGCGGCGCCCGCGCTGCTGCTCCAGAAAGGCCTGGACGCCACGAACCTCGCGTGCGGGCTGCCAGGGCAGAAAGTGCACGACCTTAGGGTCGGCGACAAAGGCAAACATGTCCTCGGCATCGCGCAGCTCCACCGGGCGAAGCAAGACCCGCTCGCCCTGCAGCTCGATAGTGGGCAGCGGGGTGTCGGTCTTGGGTCGCCAGAAAGAGAGTCGTGAGAGCAGCGCCTGCATGGCTCATTTTACGGCTTCCTACCCAGCCAGACCAGTAGCAGGGCGATGAGGCAGGTGACAAAGGTCAGCCCATAGATAATCCAGACCGCTTGCTTGACGGAGAGCCCGCGCTCGGTGAGCCGGTGGTGGAGGTGGGACTGGTCGGCCTCGGTGAGCTTCTTTCCCTGCACCGCCCGCTTTCGGATGACATAGAGCCCATCGAAGACCGGCACGCCCAGCACGATCCCCGGCAGGAAGATCGCCGCGGCCACGGGGACCTTTAACGCCCCAACGACCGCCAGCATGGAGAGCATGAAGCCGAGAAAGTACGAACCGACCGTCCCCATGAAGATCGAGGCGGGGTTGTAGTTGTAGCGCAAAAATCCCAGTGCCGCGCCAAAGGTCGCCGCCGCGAGCAGGGCAACCGCAGGGTCGGGGTTGTGGGAGAAGGCTGCCATCACCCCCATGGTCATGGCCGCAATCGCGCTCACTCCCGCAGCAAGCCCATCCATTCCATCGAGAAAGTCAAAGAACTTGGTCGCCCCCAAGACCCAGACCATGGTCAGGGGGATCGAGAGCCAGCCCAGGGAGAGATACGGCCCGACATGGATGAGGTTGGGGAAGGGGTTCGTGACACCCTCAATGCGTGCTCCGAAGAGTGCTGCGACAAGCCCCGCAAAGAGAAGCCCCAGTATCTGGAGCGTGGGAGAGAGCCCCTTGCTCTTTCCCTCCGCATCCTTAGGACCGATACTGGGCATGTCGTCGAGCGCTCCAATCACCGAGACAATCAGTGCGCCGAGCAGGATGCCAACAATCGGGTGGCGAAGGAGGTCTGCGCTCCCGCCCACGCTTTTGTCTGGGGTGGATTTGTCAAACGGGACATTGGTAAAGAGGCGCAGGGCGACATAGGCGGCGAAGAACCCGACCACAATGGCGGTCCCTCCCCACAAGGGGGTTGCCTTGTGGTGGGCATCGCGGACCCTGGGCACCCGTACGACACCAAAGCGCTCCGCCAGACGCTTGGCGAGAGGAGTGAGGAGGATGGTTACCACGCAGGCGAGGGCTGTCGCGGATGCCATCAGGGTGAGCAGATTCATCTACTGCAATAATACCGCGTCCCAGCCCTCGGCGTTACGGCGCGGGGGCTCGGGGAGGCAAACAATTTCGACACCCGCGGCCTCCAGTACTTCGTGCGCCCAGCCCTCCGGCGACTCCCCAAAGAAGACAACGCGGACGATCCCCGCCCCGACAATCATCCGGGCGCAGACATGGCAGGGCCGGCAGGTGGTGTACATGGTCGCGCCCTTGGTATGGACTCCGTGGAGCGCCGCCTGCGCGATCGCGTTCTGCTCGGCGTGGAGGGTGCGGATGCAGCGCCCCTCCTCCAGCAAGCACCCCACCTCGGTGCAGTGCCTCTGCCCCGGCGGCGAGCCGTTGTAGCCCGTCGTGAGAATCCGCTTGTCGCGCACGATCACCGCCCCTACATGGCGCCGCTCACAGGTCGAGCGGGTCGCTACCTCACGGGCAATGCTCAGAAAGTACTCATCCCACGACGGACGCATGAGCTAGCCCCACGCGGGGAAGCGGTTGCAGAGCGCCTTGACTTCCTCGCGGATCCCGGCGATCAGGGTGTCGTCGTGGCGCTGCTCCAATGCGCGGTTGATGAGCTCGGCGATAAGCGGCATCTCGGTCTCGGTCATGCCGCGCGTCGTGACCGCGGGAGTGCCCAGGCGCAGGCCGCTGGTCTTGAAGGGCGGGTTGGGGTCGTTGGGGATGGCGTTTTTATTGGCCGTGATCCCCGCCAGATCGAGTACCTCTTGGGCGCGCTTGCCATTGAGCTTCTTGGCGCGCAGATCGACCAGCATCAGGTGGTTGTCGGTGCCGCCGGAGACCAGCCTAAAGCCATGGCTCACCACGGCCTCCGCGAGCGCCTTGGCGTTCTTGCGAATCTGTGCCTGGTAGGTGGCAAAGCTCGGGTCCATCGCCTCTTTGAAGCAGACTGCCTTGCCCGCAATGACATGCATCAAGGGGCCGCCCTGCATGCCGGGGAAGACCGCCATGTTGAGCAGGTCGGAGAGGAGGCGGGTCTCGCCCTTGGCGTTGGTGATTCCCAGCGGGTTCTCGGTGTCCTTGCCAGCGAGAATCAGCCCCCCGCGCGGGCCACGCAGGGTCTTGTGCGTCGTCGTTGTCACCACGTGGGCGTGGGGCAAGGGCGAGGGATGCTCACCACCGGCGACCAGCCCGGCGATATGGGCCATGTCCACCCAGAACGCCGCCCCAACCTCGTCGGCGATCTCCCGGAAGATCTTCCAGTCGATAATGCGTGGGTAGACAGTCGCGCCGCCGAGGATCACCTTGGGCTTGTGCTTCTTTGCCAGGTCACGAATCTGGTCGTAGTCGAGCTGCTCATCGGCACCAAGGCCATACGGGATGGGCTCGTAGATAAAGCCAGAGAAGTTGACCGGCGAGCCGTGGGTAAGATGGCCGCCCTGCGCGAGGTCCATGGCGAGGAACTTATCGCCGGGCTTCATCAGGGCAAAAAACACCGCCATGTTGGCATTGGCCCCGGAGTGTGGCTGGACATTGGCGTACTCGGCCCCAAAGAGCTTGCAGGCGCGCTCGATGGCGAGGTTCTCGACCACATCGACATGCTCACAGCCGCCGTAGTAGCGCCGCCCGGGGTAGCCCTCGGCGTACTTGTTGGTCAGGCTGGAGCCCTGCGCCTCACGGACGGCACGGGAGACAATGTTCTCGCTGGCGATGAGCTCTAGCTTGTCTTCCTGGCGGTGGTCTTCGGCGGTAATGGCGGCGAAAATCTCGGGATCGGAGTCGGAGAGGGGGGCGCTAAATGTATTCACGGGGAGTATTGTACCGCGTCTCGTGAGGCGTTTGTCCGGCGAATGCGAACGGCCGGACGGGAGCTCCCCCCGATCAGAACGGGGGGACTGGAGAGCCTGCGGCTGCGATGGCCGTTCCGGCCATACTCCCGATTAAACTCGGTATGCCCGGGACGGGCTTTGCAGCGCCGCGCTCTCCAGTCCGGCCCCTCCAACGGGCCGGAACTACAGCCCTCCCGCTCCAACCGGGGGAGAGTTTTGTTCCCAGCTTAGCTGCTTGGCGTGGCCATCGGCGAAGATAACATTTCCGCGGTTGTGGAATTTCTGCCAGAAGAGAGAGCCGGTGCTGTGGCCATGTCGCCCGGAGAGGCTTGCCAGCGGGATGCTGTCGAAGGCGTTCCAGGTAATGTTCTCGGAGTCGTAGAGGAGGGGCGTCGTGCTGGTTGCCTTGGAGGACTTGGTGACGGCGGCATTGCGGGCGTAGCCATAGCCTTTTGTCATGGGGCGACGGTCTTGCCCACAGCGGAAGAGATAGTCCTGGTGCTGACCAGCCTGTGCCTTGGTGATGTCCATCCAGCGCTCTGCGGGAGGGAAGGTGCCGTCGTTGTCCCACGCGTACATCAGGTTTGCCGTCCCAAGCTGCTTGAGGTTGGAGAGGCAGCTCGGGCCGCCACGCTCCCTTGCGGAAGCGAAGATAGGGAAGAGGATGCCCACCAGAACGCTGACGATAATCAAAATAAGAAGCGCCTCGGGAACCGTCACCGACCGCTTCGTTGCCCTGTGTGTTGAGGTTTCCATAGGATAGTTTACCGGCTTTCTTTACAAAAATCTTCCCACTTCCGCGCCTTAGCATGGCCATCTGCGAAGACAACATTGCCTCGCTCGCTGTGGCGTGGCGCAAAAGTCTGCCCCGGATCGGTGGCGTCCCAGTCCGTGCGGGTGGAGTCGTAGAGGAGGACGCGGCTTGTCGGTTCCTTGAGCTTTTCAAGAGGCAGCGCAGAAAGACGCGTGTCCATGGCGTAGCTAGAAACGGCTTTGGGAGCTTCGTCCAGAGCGGTAGGGCAGCGAAAGAGGGTGTTATTTACTTGGGGGTGGGTGTAGGGCATGGTGAGCGTCATCCACTTTTCCGCGGGCGGAAAGTGCTCGTCGTAGTCCTGAGCGTACATCAATGCGCTGCGCCCAAGGTCCTTCATGTTCGAAAGGCAGGCGATGCTTTTGGGTTTGTGGGTGTGCAGGTAGTGGTCGTAGGGAAAGAGAATCGCCGCGAGGATTCCAATGATGACGATCACCACTAGCAGCTCCGCTATTGTAAATGCTCGTTTCATACACCAAGAAACGCATGGAGACCCGGGTTGGTTACGCCTTGGTTGTGAAGCCTTGGTGCTGGATTTCGAGTGCGTGCTGCTCAGGCGTCGCCCAGCGCAAGCGGTCCGCCGTTCCGACATCTAAGATCGTCGCACGACCGTGAGGGCCGGGGTCAAAGTCGCGGTAGAGGACCGTGAGCTGCGCGGGATTGTCGCAGAACCACCACGCGAGGGCGGCGCACATGCGGCAAGGCTTGAGGGTGGAGATCAGGGTCGCACCCGCCGGGAGCCGTTGCCCGGTCTTGGCCCAGGCATCCCGAATCGCCTCCATTTCTGCATGGCGCGTGCGGTTCCGTGAGCCCGAGTTGATCCCTTGGCCGAGAAGCTTGCCCTCGCGATCCAACACAAGCGCCGCGACGGGCCGGTCGGCCTTGTAGCGCTCGGAGTCGTGGCGTGGAATCTCGGCCTCCAGCTGGTTGCAGAGTGCAAATGCCTCGGCGAGCGAGAGAGTGGGGACGGAGAAATCCGCAAGACGCGCCGGCAAGAGCGACGGAAGCTCCCGCGAATCAGTTGGGCACGCAGGTGCCCGTCGCCCTGTTAAGCCCAGACACTCGTTGTCCGGGATTTCCGTACACCGCTTGGCCGCGACCCGGATCATGCCGTCGCAAAACGGCGTTTTTCCCCCGGACAGATAGATGCGGTTGCGCACCAGCGCCCGTGCCTGCTCTGGGTAGTGCTCATAGATCCCCTGCACCAGCCGCGAGACCGCCGTCTCCGGTGCAAGCCCCTCCGGCCCCGATGCCCAATAGGTTTGGCCGTCGTGCTCCAGCCATGCCTGGTTCATCTAGCAAGCCAACCGGAATCCCACTTCCCCCATGCGGGCACTTGGATGGCGTGCGTCACGCTTGAATGTAAGAAAGCTGATGGGATAGTAGTCGCTCCAGGTGCCGCCCCGGCAGACGCGTAGCGTGCCTGTTTTGGGGGCAGGGTACGTGCCGGGCTTGGGGCCGGGGGGATTCTGCTCAGGTGAGGTGGTGTAGTAGTGCTTGTCGTAGCGATCCGCACACCAATCCCGGACGTTGCCCGCCAGATCAAGCACGCCGTAGGGAGAGCAGTCGGTGGGAAAGCTCCCAACAGGCGCGGTGCCGTGAGTTGCGCCCAAAGGTCGGTCACTGCCGTGCACCAGGCTCCGATTAAAGGTGCTGCTCCAGGGAAACAGGTTACCCTCCAAGCCGCGTGCTGCCTTCTCCCACTCTGCCTCGGTGGGGAGACGTAGTTTGGCCCAGAGACTGAACTGGCGTGCCTCGCTCCAGGTGATATTGACAATTGGGTGCTCTTTATACTGCCAGTCGGGATTGAACTCAGGTGCTGGGGGGAGTGCGAACCCCTTGGCCTGTGCAAACTCCTCCCACATACCGACAGTAACCGCAGTTCTGCCAATGGTATAGGCATCGAGAAATATCTCTCGGGCTGGGGTATGTGGCTCGGTCATTTGGCGCAACATATCTGCGGGAGGACGAATATCGCTGTCGGGATACTGTTCTCGAAGGCCGGCACAGACAAGCTCCTCAAAGATGGCAGGGGTGCTGTTGCCGCGCACAAAAGGGCCCGCGGGGATGGAGACAAGCTGGGCACGGTACTCCTCTATTGTGCGCGGCGCGGTCATGGTTACTGTCTTTTCGTGGCTTGTTGCATCAGCGCGTGGTCAGCCAGGACGAGAAGCACCATGGCCTCGACCGCGGCGACGGCGCGAGGGAGTACACACGGATCGTGGCGGCCCTTGGCCTGGAAGATCGTGGGCTCGCCGTCGATAGTGACCGTTTCTTGCGCGGCGTGGATCGTGGCGGTGGGCTTGAAGGCGACCCGGAGGACGATATCCTCGCCGTTGGAGATGCCGCCCTGAATGCCTCCCGAGTGGTTGGTGCGCGTGCGGGTCTTGCCGTCGCGCGTTTCAAAGGCATCGTTGTGGGTCGTGCCGCGCAGGGTCGCCGCACCAAAGCCCTCGCCGATCTCAAAGCCGCGCGTGGCCGGCAGGGACATCAGAGCGTGCGCGAGGCTCGCGGTGAGCTTATCAAAGACCGGCTCCCCGAGGCCCGCGGGGACATTGCGCACCACGCACTCGACAATCCCCCCAAGCGAGTCGCCGTCGCGGCGGGCTTGCTCAATGGCGGCGATCATCTTCTCCGAGGCGCTGGGGTCGGGGCAGCGGGTGATGTGCTCCTCCACCTGCTCCTGCGTGACGGTTGCTTGGTCGATCTGGCCGCGAATATCGGCCACTTGCAGGACGTAGCCGACAGTCTCCACGCCGTACCAAGAGGCCAGAAGCTGCCGCGCCACCGCGCCCGCCGCCACCCGCCCGATGGCCTCGCGGTAGGAGGCGCGCCCGCCGCCGCGCCAGTCACGGACACCGCCGTACTTGGCGTGGTAGGTAAAGTCCGCGTGGCTGGGGCGGAAGAGATCCTTGAGCTCGCTGTAGTCTTTGGAGCGCTGGTCGGTGTTGCGCACCTGCAAGGCGATAGGGGTTCCCGTCGTGACCCCCTCAAAGACCCCAGAGAGCACCTCGACCGCATCGCCCTCTTTGCGCTGGGTCGTGAGCTTGCTCTGGCCGGGCCGTCGCCGGTCCAAGTCCTGCTGAACCTGCGCGAGGTCAAAGGGAATCCCTGCGGGGCAGCCATCGACGATACAGCCGACCGCCGGGCCGTGGGACTCACCAAAGGTCGTGACGCGAAAAAGGGTGCCGAAGCTACTACCTGCCATCGGGGATTATGGTATCACGCGCGGGTCGATAGCCCTTTTAAGCCTAAAGACTTGTTCTTAGGGCTACCACAGGTAACGCCTGGTGCCCGCAAGAGGAAAAACCGCTCAGAGCGCGAAATAGTCTGGTAGAGCGGTGCGCCAACAGGGTAGTCCGGCGCGAGAGGAGCAACACGGATGTTTGAGGAAAACTCAGAAGAGTCAAAGGCGCTGGAGCGGGCGGTGGTGATCAAGCTGATGACCCGCCTGATCCCGTTTCTGGCGATCCTGTATGTCTTTTGTCTGCTGGATCGTGGCAACGTCAGTATCGCCGCGCTGACCATGCAGAGAGACCTCGCCTTCAGCGACAAGGTCTATGGGCTGGGGGCGGGGATCTTCTTTATCGGCTACTTTCTCTTTGAGGTGCCCTCGAACCTGATCATGGAGCGGGTGGGGGCGCGCAAGTGGATCGCCCGGATCATGGTGACATGGGGGGTGATCTCCGCCGCGATGATGTTTGTCAGCACGCCCCTCAGCTTCTACTGCATGCGCTTTCTACTGGGACTGGCGGAGGCGGGCTTCTATCCGGGGGTACTGCTGTACTTTACGTTCTGGGTGCCGGCCAAGCTCCGGGCGCGGGTGATCTCGCGCTTTCTCGCCCTGACGGCCCTCCTGGGGCTCTTTGGCGGACCGCTCGGGGGGCTCTTGCTCAAGCTCAATGGCTGGCACGGGCTCCATGGCTGGCAGTGGCTCTTCTTGATCGAGGGGATTCCCTCGGTGCTGCTGAGCGTGGCGGTCCTCAAGTTCCTCCCAGACTCCCCGCGCCACGCGACCTGGCTGACCGAGCCGGAGAAGCAGTGGCTCGCCAACCAGCTGGAGCACGACTCCAGAACGCAGAAGCGGGTCGGGCACCTCAGCTGGCGCCAGGCGCTCACGGAGCCGCGTATTCTCCACCTCTGCCTGATCTTTATCATGACCGCCACTGCGGGAAATGCGATTGGCTTCTTTGGCCCACAGCTCCTCAAGGCGCGGAGCGGTGGCCTCTGGAGCGACTCGTTTGTTGCGAGTGTGGGCATCATTCCGGCGATTGTCGGGGCGATCTCCATGGCGCTAGCATCGGCCCACTCCGACCGCACGGGCAAGCGCCAGCACCATGTTGTGCTGGGCTATAGCATCGCGGCGTGTGGGTTCCTGCTGTGTGCCTTTATGCCGACTTCCTGGGGCGTGATTGTCGCGCTCTCGATCACGGCACTGGGCGAGCGGATCGCGGCGGGCTCGTACTGGGCGGTGACCACCAACCTCCTCGGGGCGCGCGCGGCGGCAGGGGGGCTGGCCTTCATCAACTCCGTGGGCAACCTGGGCGGCTTTATCGGGCCGTTTCTGATGGGAGAGCTCAAGACCCGCAGCGGGGGCGCGTTTGGCGCGGGGCTCTCCACCGCGGCGGGGCTCATGCTCTGTGCCGCCCTGATGGCGCTCCTCACGCTCAAGCCGCCCGCTCCATCGCAACCTACCGTGGCCTGAGAGAGAGCAGGCGACGGAATTTAACCGAAACGAAGGCGGTCGTTGTCGCTCTAACCCGCCTAAGGAGACGATAACAATGTTTAATGATGCCGAGAGCTTCCTTCAAGAGAGCATGGACCGCCATAAAGCTCTCAAGACCTTCCGGGCGAGAGTGGCTTGGAACCTGACTTTTAACTACGAGGGCACCTGGCAAGGGAGTGATCCGACACCCCGGACCATTGTCTATGCCGCCCCGAATCGGTTTCGTATCCAGCACGGGGATGCACGCCTGAACCATCTCTATCTCTGCGATGGAAAGTCGTACCAGCTCATCATGACAGGGTTCCAGATCCCAGGCGAGCAGAAAGACGTGCCCACAAGCCTTGCGACCTCGGACCTCGTCGACAGTCACCCGCACTTTGGGGGAAGCTTCCTCTACGCGCTCTTTGGGGGGCGTGAGAACCTGCCGCTACTCTTGGGGAAGAAGAACCCCGGGACCGTTCGCTTTGAGGCAGACTCCGTGGTGGAGGGCGAGCCCTGCAAGACCGTGGTGTTTGGCGGAGGAACCTACTACAAAGAGCGGCGCGTCTGGATCAGTGTCAAAGATGGCCTTGTGCGGCAGGTCGAGGGCTCCGATGACCCCAAGCCCTTGGGGCCTGAGGCACTGGAAGAGAACCGGAAGCAGCTCCGCGAGATCAAGGCGAATCCCGCTTGGAAACATATGACTCCGGCGCAGCAGGCGACTCTCACCAAGCGGTTTACGAAGACCATGACTCCCGCCGCTCGGACGGTGGAGACGCTCTCGGAGCTGGTGGTGAACCAGCCGATTGCAGACAACGAGTTCACGGTCGAGGTCTCCCCTGAGGCGGCGGCCCGCAACAAGGCCGAGGCGGAGCGCCTGAGCCGCGGGATTGTCCAGAAACTCGGGGATCCGGCTCCCGCGTTTCGTGCCACCGTGCTGGCCGATGGCAGGCCGCTCAACCTCGCCGAACTCAAGGGGAAAGTGGTGCTGATCGATCTCTGGGCGACCTGGTGTGGGCCCTGTGTCCGTGGCCTCCCCGAGACCCTGGCGCTCCAGAAGGCCTACGAGCGCAAAGGGGTGGTGGTGCTGGCAGTCAGCGACGAGGACAAGGCGACCGTGACAGGGTTTCTGAAGGCCAATAAGAAGCTGGCGGGCCTCAATGCCGTGCTCTCACCGGATGCGAGCAAGAGCTTTGGGGTGCGGGCGATTCCCACGGTGGTGGTGGTGGGCCGAGACAGCAAGATCGCGGCGGCGTTTGTCGGGCTCCAGTCGCCCCAGACCCTGCGGGCGGCGCTCGATAAGGCGCTTGCTGCCCGCTAGGCCGCGACCTGGTTCTTGCCGGAGCGCTTGGCCTGGTAGAGCCGCTGGTCGGCGCGGTCGAGGAGGTCCTCACTGTCGTTGTGGAGGAGGTCTACCACTCCAATGCTGGCCGTGAGGGCGAGTCCCGGAGCCAGGGTCTCCCAGGGATGCTCCGCGACCACGCGGCGCAGGCGCTCGGCGAGGGTCTGCGCATCGGGGAGTGTCGTCTCGGGGGCGATCAGGATAAACTCGTCCCCGGAAGGCCGCACCAGCACATCGCTCTGGCGGCTGGAGAGCCGCAGGAGCGTGGCGAAGGCGAGGAGTACCTGATCGCCAATCCGGTGGGAGTGCTGGTCGTTGACCTGCTTGAAGTTGTCGATATCGATGAGGATCACGCTCAGGGGAAGTGCGTTGCGGCGTGAGCGGGCGATCTCACGCTCGAGAAACTGATTCAAAAAGCGCCGGTTGTAGAGCTGGGTGAGGGGGTCTTCCAGGACCTGCTGGCGGAGCTGCTCGGTCTCTTGACGTGCACGCTCTGCCTCTTTGCGGGCGAGCTGGCTCTGCATCCGGTGCTGGGCCGACTCCTGGTGGAGCTGGGCGTAGAGGGCATGGAACTGCTGGTAGTGTGTCAGCGCAAGGGCGAGCTCTCCCTGCTGCTCGTAGGCGGCACTGAGGGCCTGGTGGACCTCGCTCTGGAGAAAGAGACGCTCGCTTGCCTCGGCTTGGACGAGTGCCTGCTGGAGCCAGGGAATGCCCAGGGCGGCCTTGTTCTGGGTGACATAAAACATCCCCAGAGCCTTGGTCGCGCTCAGGAGTGGCTCAGGGAGACCAAGCTTCTGGGCGAGTCGATGGGCGGCCTGGAGCGTTTTCTCCGCGTGGGCGGCATGGACAAGTGCCTCCCCTAGAGCCACCAAGGCGGCTGCCTCTAGCGCCTGGTTGTGCTGCTGGTAGGCAAGCTTGAGCGCATCCTCGGCCGCGCGCACCGCCCGCTCTTGCTGCCCTGCGGCGCGGAGTGCCTGGGAGTAGCTAATCAGCGTGTGGCAGTGGTAGCTGGCGTGCGGCGTGAGCGCATCGGTACTGACTGCTTCTTCAAAGTAGCGTAGCGCCTCGTCGAGCTGGCCGCTCTCAAAGTACACCATCGCGATATTGCCCAGCAGCTGCCCTTGTTCGTCGATAAAGGCCTCTTGGGTAAGCTCGCGTGCCTCGGTCAGGCAGTTGAGTGCCTCTCCGTAGTTGCTGAGGCTCCCGTGGCACGCGGCCAGAGAGATCAGGCTCAGGCGGAGCCCACGCTCGTTCCCAACCGAGCGCGCGAGCAAGATGGCCTCGTCCAGGGTGGTGATGGCGGTGGTGTAGGCACCTTGGTGCTTTAGGGCGACCGCTTTCCCATGGAGGCACTGGCTCACCAGTCTGGTATCGTCGGCGCGTCGTGCAAGCGCGAGAGCGGCCTCAAAATCATCGAGAGCGGCAGTGATGTTACCGGTGGAGCCCTGGGCCATGGCGCGGATACGCAGAGCTTGGGCCAAGGGACGAGGTTCGTCTTGGCGTCGTGCTTTCTTGACCGCGCTCTCGGCGAGGGTGAGGGCACCCGGTCCATCGTGGCGCATCAGCTCAAGCGTGCGTTCCACGAGAGAGGTGAGAGAGGGGAGTTCATCGGGGAAGGGCGATGGCATAGTGTCTTGTTCTAAAACATTGTCGGCAAGGCGACCGGGCTACAATACCACAACCCGGTTGCGCGGTACAATAGAGGCGCTATGCCAACCCCTGTCAATGCCCCTGAGTATCCCGAAGTTACCGAGACCGTTGCCCGCGAGATGGGCGTCAATGCCTCCGAGTACGCCCAGATTCAAGACGTCCTAGGTCGTGTCCCCACCTACACCGAGCTGGGAATGTACGCCGTGATGTGGAGCGAGCACTGCGGCTACAAGTACAGCCGACCCGTGCTGAAGCTCTTCTCGGAGTACAAAAAAGCCCAGGAGTCGGGTGCACTGGAGAACGCGGGGAGCGTCCCGCTAGGCGATACGGGCTGGGGCGTGGTCTTTAAGATGGAGTCCCACAACCACCCGAGCGCGGTCGAGCCGTTTCAAGGCGCGGCCACCGGAGTCGGTGGGATCCTGCGCGATATCTTCACTATGGGCGCACGGCCCGTGGCGAGCCTCAACTCCCTGCGCTTCGGCCCCATCGAGGGCGACGATCCCACGGCGATCCGCAACCGCTATCTGTTTGAGCACGTGGTTTCTGGCGTGGGAAGCTACGGCAACTGTGTCGGTGTCGCGACCGTGGGCGGCGAGATCTACTTCGATCCCTGCTATAACGGCAACCCGCTGGTCAATGCGATGAGTATCGGGATTGTCAAGCTCGATTCCATTGCATCGGCGAAGGCCAAGGGGATCGGCAACCAGGTGCTCTATGTCGGCTCCTCGACCGGGCGCGACGGCATCCACGGCGCGACCTTTGCGAGTGTCGAGCTGAGCGAGGAGTCCGAGGCCAAGCGTCCCAACGTGCAGTGCGGCGACCCGTTTATGGAGAAGCTCCTCATCGAGGCGACCCTGGAGGCACTGGCGACCGGCGGGATTGTTGGGATTCAGGACATGGGCGCGGCGGGGCTTACCTGTGGGACGAGCGAGATGAGCGCCAAGGGCTCGCTGGGGATGACCATCGATATCCAGAAAGTGCCACGCCGCGAGACCGGAATGAACGCCTACGAGGTGCTCCTCTCCGAGAGCCAGGAGCGCATGCTGGCCGTGGTGGAGAAGGGGCGCGAGGAAGAAGTGGCGGCGGTCTTTCATAAGTGGGGGCTCAACGCGGCCTATATCGGGGTGACCACGGAGACCGGCAACGTGCAGGTCTGGGACGGCGACCGACTCGAGGCCGATATCCCCGCCAAGTCACTGGCCGACGAGTGCCCGACCTACTACCTGGACGCCGCCGAGCCGGAGTATATCGCCCAGGTGCAGAGCGCGGATTTTTCGGCGCTGCCCGAGCCGGAGAGCTACGGCGACGTGCTCCTTAAGCTACTGGCGACCCCCAGTATCGCCAGCAAGCGCTGGGTCTGGGAGCAGTACGACACGATGGTGCAGACCCAGACCGAGATCCTTCCGGGGCGCGGCGATGCGGCAGTGCTGGGAATCCGCGAGGCCAACGGGCGCAAGATCGCGGCGACCACGGACTGCAACCCACGCTTCTGCTACCTCGATCCGTTTGTGGGGGCGCAGCTTGCCGTGGCCGAGGCGGCGCGCAATCTCAGCTGTGTCGGGGCCGTGCCCGCCGCCCTCACCGACTGTCTAAACTTTCCGTCGCCGGAGAAGCCTGCGGGGTTCTGGCAGTTTCGGCGCGCGGTTGAGGGAATGGCGCAGGCCGCGGACTTCTTCAAGACCCCCGTTGTCTCCGGCAATGTCAGCTTCTACAACGAGACTCCCGAGGGCGCGATCTACCCGACTCCCACGGTCGGAATGGTCGGCGTGATCCCGGAGGGAGTCGAGCCGATGGGGCTGGCGTTCCAAAACGACGGTGACCTGATCTACCTGCTCCGCCCGGTCGGCACCGAGGGCGCGACCGGAATCGCGGGGAGTGAGTACCTCTACCGCATCCACGGCCGCGCCGAGGGCAAGCCGGAGCTGGACTTAGTTGCCGAAGCGAGTGTGCAGAAAGTGGTCCGCGAGGCCGTGGCAGGTGCCCTGATCCAGAGCGCCCACGACTGCGCCGAGGGCGGCTTCATGACCGCGGTCGCCGAGAGCTGTCTGGCGGGCAACAAGGGCGCCGAGATCCGCTTCGCCATCACGGACTTTGTCGCCAACGACGGCAGCGATCTCCCGTGGAGCACCGTGATGTTTGGCGAGTCGCCCAGCCGCATCGTCGTGACCGTCAAAGAGGGCACCGCTGAGCAGAGCACGCTCCTTGATCTATGTGAGCAAAATAGTGTCGAGGCGGTCTTTATCGGGCAAGTGAAGAACAACAACAAGCTCGATGCCGCCGGCCTGCTGGAGCTTTCTCTGGACCAGCTACGCTCGGCCTTTGAGGGGGCCATTCCCAAGATCATGGGGAAATGAAGCGCGGAAAGCTCCCGGAATCGCAGGGTCAGCGGCGAAAGCAGCTGGCCCAACAGAATCAAGCTCGGGAGAAGGCTGCCAATTGGGTCGAAGAAAATCGGGAGCTGTTTGAGCAGTACTGGCGGGCATACAAGCACCGCTTGGAAAGCGACGAAGCGTACGACGAGTTCGAAGCGCTCCGCGCACGGGTTCATGCAGTCTCCCCCGCCCCCCCGATGAATGACGACCCTTACCACAGCTGGACAGAGCCGTTGGCATTCTCTGTTGCGCTTCAGAGGGCATCCGATTACCGAGTAACCGACTGGGATATTCTCATTGACTACTTGGAGCGCGATCCCTACACCCAGAGCTCAGGCTATACGAAGCAGAAGATTCTGCGGCGACTGAAGCGCGCCCCCTTGACCGAGAGCCAGCGGGAGCGTCTGCGGGAAATGCTCTTATTGCAGGTCACACGGTCACGGCGACGGGAGTGGCAGGAGTACTCTCGACTGGCGCTGGTGCTCGATACCCCGACCTTCCGGGAGCGGCTCCGGGAGCTTGTCGAACGTGAGGGGACATGGGCACAGGCGATGCTGGGGGCTCTCCAAACCGTCAATGGGAAGGAACTTTGCTAGACAGCCGGACGCTCTTGTGTTTATAATCCAAGCAGAGGTGATTTCAAGGTGAAAAATCCGGATGTCGTCGTGATCGGTGGAGGGCCAGCAGGCTCGACTGTCTCGACCCTGATCGCACAAAAAGGGTACAAGGTTCGGCTCTTTGAGCGTGAGCACTTCCCGCGCTTCCATATCGGCGAGTCGCTGATCCCGGAGACCTACTGGGTCTTGGAACGCCTGGGGATGCTGGAGAAGATGAAGAAGAGCCACTTTGTGCACAAGCACAGCGTGCAGTTTGTCAACTCCGCCGGCAAGACCAGTGCGCCGTTCTACTTCTGGGACAACAAGCCCCACGAGTGCTCGCAGACCTGGCAGGTGGTGCGCAGCGAGTTCGACCTGATGATGCTCAACAACGCCCGTGAGCACGGGGTCGATGCCCAGGAAGGCGTCCGTGTCCGCGAGGTCCTCTTCGACGGCGACAAGGCCTATGGGGTGAAGATCCAGCTCGAAGATGGAACCCTGGAGGAGGTGCACGCTCAGGTCGTGATCGATGCGAGTGGGCAGAGCAACCTGCTGGCCAACAAGCTCGGGCTGCGGACCTGGGACCCGGTGCTCAACAAGGGCGCGATCTGGACCTATTGGAAGGGGGCGTACCGCGACGAAGGCAAGAACGCGGGGGCGACCATGGTGCTCCAGACCGGCAACAAGAAGGGCTGGTTCTGGTACATCCCGCTCCACGACGACCGGATCAGTGTCGGGGTGGTGGGGCCGTTTGACTATCTCTTCAAGGGCCGCGAGAGCCATGAGCAGACCTACGAGGAAGAGGTCGAGGCCTGCCCTGGCGTGAAGGAGCGGCTTGCCAACGCGACCCGCGACACGGGCTACTTTGCCACCAAGGACTACTCCTACCGCTGCAAGCAAGCGGCGGGCAACGGCTGGGTGCTGGTGGGGGATGCCTTCGGCTTCCTCGACCCGCTGTACTCATCGGGGGTGCTCCTGGCGCTCAAGTCCGGTCAGCTCGCCGCGGATGCCGTGGTCGAGGGCCTCCAAAAAGGCGATGTCTCCGAGGCACAGCTAGGTAGCTGGGGCCCCGACTTCAACAAGGGCGTGGACCGCATGCGCCGCCTGGTCTGTGAGTACTACGAGGGTTTTAGCTTCGGCCAGTTCATCAAGACCTACCCGCACCTGCGCAACACCATGACCGACCTGCTGATCGGCGATCTCTTCACGGAGCGTGTCGATGAGGTCTGGGAGCCGATGGAGACACTCTACCCGGAGGGCAAGGTTCCGCCCGCGCCCTGGTTCAGTGTCAATCCTGAGCTCGACCCGGAGATGAAGGCCAACGAGCTGATGCTCCCTGCGGGATACAAGCCCTAGGATGCCCCTGGCCGATCCCCTGTCACAGGTACTCCTGGCGCTTGCCGCAGTGATTGTGACAGGGCTTCTCCTGGGGAGAGTCCTTCGGTTTTTCGGCCAGCCCCCCGTCATCGGGGAGATTGTCGCAGGGATTGTCTTGGGGCCGTCCCTGTTGGGCGCGCGCTTCTCCGGGATGCTCCTGCCCTCGTCGGTGGCCCCGCTTCTGGGGATTATCGCGCAGCTGGGCATCCTGCTCTACATGTTCACGGTCGGGCTGGAGCTCAGCGGCGAGGCGCTCCGAAAGCGCACCACTACCCTTATCACCACCTCGTTGGCGAGTCTTCTGGTGCCCTTTGTCCTGGGAGCTGGGCTGGGCGTGCTGCTCTACCCGCGCTACTCGGGGGGAGCAGGCGGCTCGCTAGGCTTTGTCCTCTTTGTCGGAATCTCTCTCTGCGTCACTGCCTTCCCCGTGCTGGCCCGTATCCTGAGCGAGCGTCAGCTCCTTAAGACCGAGCTCGGCTCCTTGGCCCTGACCAGCGCGGCGGTCGGGGATGGCGCGGCGTGGTGCCTGCTGGCGCTCGTTGTCGGGGTTGTCCAGGTAAAGGTGGGGGTGGGGCTTCGAGTGGGGCTGCTGGCGGCGGTCTACCTCGGTGTGATGCTCTTTGTGGTTCGGCCTCTGGTTCGCCGCTTGGTCGCCTCTTGGGAGCGCACGCCGCTCACTCCCACTCGGGGAGCGCTGGTGCTGGTGGGCGTGCTGCTCTCCGCCCTCACCACCGAGCAGATCGGGATTCATGCGATCTTTGGGGCATTTTTGTTTGGCGCGATCCTCCCAAGCGAGAGCAAGCTCGCCCACACGCTCACCCAGCAGCTCCAGCCGGTTGTCACCACCCTGCTCTTGCCGGCATTCTTTGCGCTCACGGGGATGAAGACGCGTATTGATCTGCTCTCGGGGGCAGGAACTTGGCTGGTCTGTGGTGGAATTATCCTGGTCGCGACCCTAGGGAAGGTCGGGGGGACTTTTTTTGCGGCACGGGGAACTGGAGTGGGGGCGCGCGACGCTCTAGTACTCGGGGCCTTGATGAATACGCGAGGGCTGATGGAGCTGATCGTCCTGAATATCGGGCTGGATCTGCATGTCCTCTCTCCGGTCCTCTTTGCGATGCTGGTGGTCATGGCGCTTACCACCACGATGATGACAGCACCGGCGCTAAACGGGCTCTTGCCCACAGGAAGAAAGACCTAACAATGGCAACTACCCGCTTGAAGCTGGAGATGATCGGGGAGCAGGAGACCAAGGCGGGCAACTACTTTGTCTCGAACTACCCGCCCTACTCGTTCTGGAAGCCCGACAATGTCGCCGAGGCGCTCGCTGTCCAGGAGCAGCCGCCCGCACCCGGCAACCCGCTGGGGCTCTACCTGCACATCCCGTTCTGCCGCAAGCGCTGCCACTTCTGCTACTTCCGGGTCTACACCGACAAGAACGCTGCGGAGATCCTGCGCTATATCGATGCCGCGATCGCGGAGCTCACCACCTACGCGAGCAAGCCGTTTATCGGGGGACGAAAGCCTAAGTTTGTCTACTTTGGCGGCGGGACACCGTCGTATCTCTCCACCAGCCAGCTGACCCACCTCACGGACTCGATGAAGGCGCTCCTGCCCTGGGACGAGGCCGAGGAGGTGACCTTTGAGTGCGAGCCGGGGACCCTCAACGAGCACAAGCTCACGACCATCCGCGATATCGGCGTGACCCGCCTGAGCCTGGGCGTGGAGCACTTCGACGAGCGCATCCTCAAGCTCAATGGCCGCGCCCACGGTGCCAAGGAGATCGACCGCGCCTACAACTTCGCCCGCTCGGTGGGCTTCCCGCAGATCAATATCGACCTGATCGCTGGGATGATGGGCGACACCGACGAGCTCTGGGAGGGCGCGATCGCGAAAGCTGTGGAGCTGCTCCCGGATAGCGTGACGATCTACCAGATGGAGATCCCCTACAACACCACGATCTTCGCGGAGATGAAGGAGGGCGGCAACGAGATCGCTCCGGTGGCGACCTGGGCCAAGAAGCGCGAGTGGGTGCAGTATGCCTTTGGCGAGCTCGAAAAAGCAGGCTACACGGTCACCAGCGGCTACACCGCGGTGCGCGATCCCAAGACCACGCGCTTCTGCTACCGCGACCAGCTCTGGGCCGGTGCCGATCTGCTGGGCCTCGGGGTTGCGTCGTTCTCGCACGTCGGTGGGGTGCACTTCCAGAACCAGCACAATATCGACCCCTATATCGAGAAGCTCACCGGCGGCGAGCTCCCGATCTACCGCGCACTGAAGCCCACTGCCGAGGAGAGCCTGATCCGCGAGCTGATCCTCCAGTTCAAGCTGGGGCACGTGAGTGTCAGCTACTTCCAGGCCAAGTTCGGGGTGGATCTGCGCGAGAGATTCGCCGCGGATCTCGGGGAGCTGACGGCCAATGGCTACCTGGAAGTCCAGGGCGACGAGCTCCGGCTCAACCGGGAGGGGCTGCTGCGTGTGGATCGTCTCGTCCATGAGTTCTTCCTCCCCCAGCACCGCGATGCGCGCTATGCATGAGCACCTCTCCTCCCCCCCCGCCCCCTCCTCACCTAAAGGCAAGGCGGGGGAGCCTGAGGGGGTTGGGGGAGAGGTATTCAACCTCTTCTACCCGCTGGATCGCCTGCACGAGCACGAGGGGCTCGCGCTGCCGCGGATCGAGCGGGTGGAGTCAGAGGAGCTTCCCCAGCCCTACCGCCAGCTCCTCGACCACCTCAACGACATGACCCCGACCGTCGCGGCGTTCCATGGTCAAGAGATCGGGCTGCGCGTGCTGGGCCGCCGCATCCAGGGCGATGTGCTCTTCCGTGAGGTGGTCCTGCTAGCGGGGGAGCGCCCCGTGGTCTTTGGGGCGATTGCGATCCACCTCGACCAGTACCCCCCCGATGCACGCCGGGATATCGAGGCGGGGCACCTGCCACTGGGGACGATCCTGGCCAAGCACCACGTTGTCCATGTGAGCTGCCCGCAGGCCTTTCTCAAGATCGAGGCCAATGCCTTCATCAACGAGGTCTTCGGGCTGGCTGAGGAGTCGCGCACGCTCTACGGGCGGCGCAATATCCACGCCATCCAGAGCGGCGCGGTGATCGCCGATATCCTGGAGATTCTGCCGCATGCGTAAGAAACCTCTCCCTCCCCCAGCCCCTCCCCGGGTACCCTCTGGGTGCGGGCGCTCATTCTTCGCTGGGGAAGAGAGGGGAGGCAACCGTTTCAAGCTCCCCTTTCCCAGTGAGGGACGAACGCCCACACCCAGAGGGTACCCGGGGGGTAGGGGGAGAGGTTACTCACGGAGAGGTTACCTTCATGCCGCATGAGTTCACCCTGCGCCACCGGGTCGAGTTCGCCGACACGGACATGGCGGGGATCATCCACTTCTCCAGCTACTTTCGCTACATGGAGGTCACCGAGCACGCGTTTATTCGCTCTCTGGGCTTCTCCGTGGCGGACCGCGATAGCGGGATCGGCTGGCCGCGGGTCGATGTGGGCTGTTCGTTTCGCTCGCCGCTGCGCTTTGAAGACGAGCTCGATGTGCGCCTGGTGGTGACGGCAAAAAAATCCAAGTCGCTGAGCTATGCCTTTCACATCACAAAAGTCGGCACCGAGCCGCTGCTGGAGGTGGCGACCGGCCGCATGACCGTGGTCTGTGTGGCGATGGACCACGAGACCGGCACGATGAAGGCCGCCCGAATCCCCGAGGCGCTCGCGGCGCAGCTCGAGGTTGCGCCCGAGCTAGGCGAGGCACCGTGAGCTTCCCAGACCGCGCGGCGCTGGAGACAGAGCAGCTCGCGCAGCTGAATCGCCTCCTCACAGCGCTGGTGCCCAGCAATGTGTTCTACGCTCCCAAGCTGAGCGCGGTGGGCTTGTCCGAGGGAGCCGGCTCGCTGGCGGAGTTTTATGAGAAGCTCCCCTTGACCACCAAGCAGCAGATTGTCGACGACCAGCGCGCAAACGGGCCGTACGGAACGAACCTGACCTACCCTATCGAGCGCTATACCCGCTTCTGCCAGACCAGCGGCACCAGTGGCTTCACTCTACGCTGGCTGGATACCACGGAGTCGTGGGAGTGGATGGTGGGAAGCTGGAGGGAGGTCTTCCGCGCCGCAGAGGTTGAGGCCCATGACCGCATCTTCTACGCCTTCTCCTTTGGCCCGTTTCTGGGGTTCTGGACCGCCTTCGCTGCCGGGGAGCGCCTTGGGTGTTTGTGCCTGCCCGGCGGCGGAATGAGCAGTGCCGCGCGCCTCAAGACGATCTTGGAGAACCGGGTGACAACTCTCTGCTGCACCCCAACCTACGCGATTCGCCTCGGGGAAGTGGCGCTAGAGCAGGGAATCGACCTTGCCAGCAGTGCCGTTCGTCGTATCATTGTCGCAGGCGAGCCGGGCGCGGGGATTCCGGCGACTCGGGCGCGGATCGAGCAGCTCTGGCCGGGGGCGCGGCTCTGGGACCACCATGGGATGACCGAGGTCGGCCCGGTGAGTGTCGAGTGCCCGGTGCGCCCGGGTGTGCTCCATATCCTGGAGTCCCGCTACCTCGCCGAGGTGCTCGATCCCGAGACCCTCCAGCCGGTCGCTCCGGGGCAGCGCGGGGAGCTCGTCCTCACGAACCTTGGCCGCACCGGCTCGCCGCTGCTGCGCTACCGAACGGGTGATCTTGTCCAGCCCAGCCCTGAGGCTGTCTGCGCCTGCGGCCGCTGTGAGCTGGCGCTGGAAGGGGGAATCCTAGGCCGCACCGATGACATGGTGGTGGTCCGTGGCGTGAACCTCTACCCGTCGGCGATCGAGGCAGTCCTGCGGCGCTTCGACGATGTAGGGGAGTACCGCGTGACCCTCACCACCATCAACGCCCTGCTGGAGGCCATCGTGGACTTGGAGCCCCTGCCCACCTGCACCGAGCCCGAAGCGCTACGCCTCACGGTCGAGGCCGCCCTCCGCTCCACGTTCCATCTGCGCCTCCCCACTCAGCTCGTCCCCTGCGGCACACTCCCCCGCTCCGAGATGAAAGCCCAGCGCTGGGTGCGTACCTAGACACTCAAGTGGGGTTGGTGCAACCCTTTTGCCGGCTTTGGGGACAAAAGAGACATGTTGAAACTCAGCTCTCGTAGCTCTCCGATAGTGCAGCTGCTCGTTCTCGTTGCTGGGGGAGGGGTGGGGATTGCCTATCTTCAGACATCTCGAAATCGTGAGCAGCGCGGGGAAGACCCTGCGGTCTGGAAGCGGAACCTACCACGTCTCCTTGCGAAACTTGCGGCGGCAAAGACTGTTTTTCTTTACGAAGGACTGCCTCATCAGGCCTGGGAGAGTGCAGAACTCAGCCAAGAGAAGCAACAAAAGAAGACGCGCCAGATTCATGGCTTTGATTTTTATGCGGATCCCATCGCGGTAAGTGCCGCAGATGCCAAGCTCCTCTTTCAATTTTGCTCTGCTCCCAGTAGCTACGATCGTTATCGTGGAGAGAAGCTGTGTGGTGGCTATCATCCCGACTGGTGTTTGGTATTTGGTTCTGTGGAGGTTCTGCTCTGTTTCGGCTGCCATGACGCGCGGCTCTACAGTCCTGATGAAGAGATCTACGCCGACCTCCAGGTACCACAGGCACGGGGAGCCTGGAAACAACTGGAAAAGATACTCAGAGGCTACCGAAAGAATCGGCCTCTGACGCAACACTACAAAACACACTAAAAGAGCGCCACAGGAAGCTTCCCGTGGCGCTCTGTTTATCGGTGAGGCTTAGTAACGGCGATCGCGGCAGCGCTCGTCGCGGTCGTGCTCCCGCTCCCAGCTGTGGCCACGGTGCTCGCGCTCCCAGCGGATGCGTGCCTCCCGCTCCTCACGCTCTCGCTCACGGCGCTCCCGCTCAATTCGCTCACAGCGCTCTCGCTCTAGCCGCTCGCGGAGGAGGCGCTCCCGAAGCTCCCGCTCTGCTCGCTCGCGGCGCTCTCGCTCGTAGCGCTCCCGCTCCCAGCGCGACGAAAAGCGGTCGTTGTCGTAGCGGTCACGGTCGTAGGCGCTGGTGTTGTAGCGGTCGTCCCGGCCGTAGCGATCGTCGCGGCCGTAGCGGTTTTCGTCGCGCTGGGCCACGCGGGCGTCCTCGTACTTCTTGCCCGCCAGCGCTGCGCCTGCTCCGAGGACAATCGCATCGCCGATCCGGCCGTTCTTTGCCGAGCTCAGCGCGGCGGCTCCGAGGCCCGTCCCTAGGTTGCGCATCAGGTTCTTGTCGTCTTGGCGATCTTGTTTGGTAGCGGGGCGGCCACTCTGCGCCCACGCGGCTCCGGTGCATCCCAGTAGCCCGATCACCGCCAGTCCGGTTAGTGCAATCTGTTTGGTATTCATCTCCGTAAACTCCTTCTCCTCGTTTGCTTAGGGGAGGCTTCTCAGCGCCCTATGTCCTAAGAAACGCCCGCCCCGGAGCGACTGTGACAGGAATCGTCGCGCTGCGCAAAAGCTCACAGCGAGCGGCCTCAGATGCGATTTTGGAGGGAGGGCAGGGATTTTCTGTCGCGCTCACGAATGGTAGCGCCATGAAACGTGAACTTCTCGTGGCGGCGACTCTGGCGGTGGGGGCCAGCACGGCGCAGGCAAATGTGACTCTTCCCAAGCTCCTCTCCGATGGCTGTGTGCTCCAGCGCAACACGCCCGTGCGGCTCTACGGTACTGCCGATCCCGGCGAGGCCGTGACCCTCACGCTCAAGGGCAAGACCGTCAAGGCAACCGCGGGCACCGATGGCAAGTGGCTGGTGAGCTTCCCGGCGCAGGGAGCGGGCGGGCCGTTTGTGCTGACCGTCAAGGGCAAGAACACGGTCACGGTCAAGGATGTCTACTTTGGCGAGGTCTGGGTCTGCTCCGGGCAGAGCAACATGGAGTGGCCGCTCTCGGCGTCGTTTGAGGCCAAGGCCGAGATCGAGACCGCCCCCGACCCGCTGCTGCGCATGTTCACGGTGCAGAAGTCCGTGGAGCTGACCCCCCAGGATGAAGTGGCGGGCGGTGGCTGGCAGAGCGCGGCTCCGGCGACCCGTGGTGGCTTCTCCGCCGTGGGCTACTACTTTGCCAAGCAGCTCCGCAAGGCGCTCGGGGTGCCGATCGGAATGCTGCACACATCGTGGGGCGGCACCCGAATCGAGGCATGGATGTCCAAGGACGTCAACCTAGGGCTGGGGATGAGCCCCTCGGAGTTTGCCACCCCCGTGGTCGCTGCGGAGGCAAAGGCACGCTACGAGCGCCTGGTGGCTCGCTGGAAGGCCGCGGGCTCACCCCAGGCAACCCAGCTCGACAGTGGCCGGGCCGACAAGACCACGGGCTGGGAGCGCGGCACGGGCGGCGATGCCTGGAAGAGTGTCACGGCACCTGGTGAGTGGGACACGCTGAACAATGAGGAGCTGCTCGGGATCGACGGTGCGGTCTGGTTCAAGAAAGAGATTGAGATCCCCGAGGCCATGGCGGGCCAGCCCCTCAAGCTCTCCCTCGGGGCAATCGACGACCACGATGTGACGTTCTTCAACGGCCAGAAAGTCGGCGCGACCGGCCCCGAGACCCCCAACTCCTGGATGGCACCGCGCAACTACACCGTGCCCGGCGAGCTGGTGAAAAAAGGCCGCAATGTGATTGTCGTGCGCATCTTCGACGGTGCGGGCGGCGGCGGCTTTGTCGGCAACCCGGCGGAGATGAAGCTGGGCAAGCCACTGGCATTTGATGGCAACGGCGGGGCATCGTCCGGACCGGGGAGTGTTATCTCTCTCGCGGGGGAGTGGAGCTACCGTATCGAGAAAGCCGTGCCCTCCAGCCCTGGGATGATGCCCGGCGCGAACCCCAACGCGGCGAGTGTGCTCTACAACGCCATGCTCCACCCGCTCAAGAACTACACGGTTAAGGGCGGAATCTGGTACCAGGGCGAGTCCAATGTCGGGCGCCACGAGCTCTACCAGAAGCAGATGCCCGCGATGATCGCCAACTGGCAGAAAGACTTCGCCGCCGCGAGCTTCCCGTTCTTTATCACCCAGCTCGCCCCGTTTGGCAATGGCGGCTCGGACCGAATCGAGTACGCCCAGCAGCGCGAGGCACAGTCCGCGGCGATGAAGACGGTCAAGGGTGGCGGGATCGCGGTGATCACGGATGTGGGGATGGAGAACGATATCCACCCGAAAAAGAAAGGCCCGGTCGGGGAGCGCCTGGCGTTTCTGGCCCAGAAGATCGCCTACGGCCAGAGTGTCTACGCGGTCGGCCCCACCTACAAAGAGGCACTGGCAGGCTTCGATAAGATGATTGTCCGCTTTGATAATGTCGGAGCAGGGCTGGAGGCGCGCGACGGTGTCTGCTCCGAGGTGCCGCTGCCGTCGGGGAAGCTGGTCGGCTTTGAGATCGCGGGCGGCGATAAGGTCTTCTACCCCGCCGATGCCAAGATTCGCAGCGCCAACGAGGTCGAGGTGTCGTCGAGCAAGGTCTCTGCACCGCGCTATGTCCGCTACGGCTACAAGAACTTCACGCTCACCAACCTCTGGAGCAAGAGCGGCCTGCCCGCTGATCCGTTCCGCACGGATAAGTAGCCTCGCCTTACCTCCCCCCGCGCTTTAGCGCGCGACCCCCTCCGGCTCCGCGAAGGGGGTATGGCCGGAACGGCCTTCGTAGCGCGAAGCGCTCTCCAGCCCCCCCGTTCTGATCGGGGGGGGCTTCTAACTGGGGGGATCAGGTAAAATAGACCATGCCCACCACCTTTAACATTGGTATCGAGGAAGAGTATCAGACTATCGACCCGGAGACGCGGGACCTGCGCTCGCATATCGGCACGGAGCTTCTGCCGGAGGGCAAGCGCCAGCTCCAAGAGTCCGTGAAGGCCGAGATGCACCAGAGCGTGGTCGAGGTGGGGACGGGGGTCTGTGACACCGTGCGCCAGGCGCGCGACGAGCTCTACGAGCTGCGACAGACCATTATCCGCCTCGCGGAGAACCAGGGACTCAAGGTTGCTGCCGCAGGGACACACCCCTTTGCCAACTGGCGCGAGCAGGAGATCTACCCCGATGCGCGCTACGATACGATTGTCGATGACCTCCAGCAGGTGGCGCGGGAGAACCTGATCTTTGGGCTCCATGTCCATGTGGGCATCCCCGACAAAGAGGCGCGGATTCGGATCCTCAACTCCGTGCGCTACTTCCTGCCCCATATCCTCGCTCTCTCGACTAACTCCCCGTTCTGGCTGGGCTACGACACGGGTCTCAAGAGCTACCGCTGTAAGGTCTTTGATAAGTTCCCACGCACCAATATCCCCGATGCGTTTTCATCGTGGGCCGAGTTTGAGAGCTATGTCGACCTGCTGATCAAGACCGGCTGTATCGACAATGCCAAGAAGATCTGGTGGGATGTGCGCCCGCACCCGTTCTTTCCGACCATTGAGTTTCGTATCTGCGATGTCCCGCTACGGATCGATGAGACCATCGCGCTGACTGCCTTGATGCAGGCGACAGTCGCCAAGCTCCACAAGCTCCACACCCGCAACCAGGACTGGCGGGTCTACAGCCGGGCGCTGCTGATGGAGAACAAGTGGCGGGCGCTGCGCTACGGGGTCGAGGGCAAGCTGATCGACTTTGGCAAGCAGGAAGAGGTTCCCTTCCGCGACCTGATGCTGGAGTACCTGGCCTTCGTGGACGACGTGGTCGACGAGCTCGGCTGCCGCCGGGAGCTGGGCTATGTCCAGCGTATCCTGGAGCGCGGCACGGGAGCCGATCGCCAGCTACGGGTCTTCAAGGAGAGCGGCGGCGATCTCAAGGCGGTCGTGGACTACATGGTCGCCGAGACCCAGCTCCCCCCCGAGCTCTGAGCGCCCCCGTTTCGACCGCCCCCATTAACGCACCCAAGGGGTACCCGGTCTCGCTGTCGTCGCAGGCTTCGACACAAAGGCCTGCGGCCATCCCCCCTCTGGCTTCGCGAAGGGGGTGGCGCGACACAGCGAGCCGGGGGAGGTAAAAGTGAGCTGGGGGAGGTAGCACGACAGATTTGTCCAGACTTTGTACAGAGTGCCTTGCTAGAATATATGCTGGGTTATTGGCCTCGCAGAATAGATGAGGCAAGAAAGAAAGAACTTTGTATGCAAATCTCTTGGACAAAACTTCTCGTCTCTGTAAGTGCGATTGCCTTGCTTGGCCTTGTCGCACTGCCCAAGATGGCACTGGCACAGGACCTCTACGTTACAACCTTTAACAACGGGACCATCAGCAAGGTCACGCCTGGGGGAACCGTCAGCACCTTTGTCTCTGGGTTGACTCAACCGAACGGCCTTGCTTTCGATACGAGCGGAAACCTCTACCTAACGACCTATGGTGTTAATAGCATCTTCAAGTTCACGCCCGCAGGAGTCCAAAGCACTTTTGCCACGGGTGGGGGGCTGAATAACCCGTATGGCCTTGCCTTTGACACGAGTGGAAATCTCTACGCGGCGAACTTTGGTATTGCCAATGGTACTACCATCAGTAAGATCACTTCCGGGGGAACCGTCAGCACTTTTGCAACGGGATTGAGTGGCCCTGGTCGCATCGCCTTCGATAGTGCGGGAAACCTCTACGCTGCGAACTGGAACACCAATAGTATCCTCAAGATCACTTCCGGGGGAACCGTCAGTACCTTTGCTTCAGGGGGTGGGATACTGAGCCCCTATGGCCTTGCCATTGATAGTGCTGGAAACGTTTTTACCTCGAACTTTACTAGCGGCACCATTAGCAAGATCACTTCTGGGGGAGTGGTCAGTACCTTTGCAACGGGATTAAGTACTCCTGCGGGCCTTACTTTCGATAGTTTAGGAAATCTCTATGAAGCGGACTATGGCAGCAATACTATCTTCAAGTTCACTTCTGCAGGAGTCAAGAGCACTTTTGCAACGGGGTTGAACGGCCCTACTGGCCTTGCCTTCCAGAGTGCCATAGGCCCTTCGTCTGTGACCCCTGAGCTTCCCGGTGCGATGCAGCTCCTTCCTGCCCTGCTACCTGTTGCGCTGATTGGGGCGCGGAAGCGCTTCAAGAAGGCATAAGCGTCGCCTCCCGGTTGGAGCGGGGGGAGTCCGGCCGCTCCAACCGGCCGGATTCCCCCCTTCCTGCTTGCACTTGGCCGCATTGGCGGGTATTTTGGGTCTGCCGCCATGCACAACGCGTTTCTTCTCGATACCCCTTTCTCTCCCGAGCTGACTCCGGGAGCCCGCAATGCTGTCACGACCTGCCTGCGGATACAGCCCGACGAAAAAGTGACCCTGATCTGCGACGAGGCCTGCCTGACAATTGGGGCGAGCCTGGCGCGGGAGCTGGAGAGCCGGGGGCTTGCCTGGAGCGGGTTTATTCTAGAGAGAGTCGCGACGCGCCCCGTAACCGACATGCCCGCGCCGGTTCTCGACGATATGGAGAGCAGCGGGGTCTCGATCTTTGCCGTGCAGGTCCAGACCGGGGAGCTGCAGAGCCGCCGGCAGATGACCGATGTGGTCAACCGCCGCGGGATGCGCCACGCCCACATGGTCAATATCACCGAGGAGATCATGTGCGAGGGAATGCGCGCCGACTTCAACGCGGTCGATACCCTCAGCCAGAAAGTGATCGAGATTGTCCGCGCCGCCAAGGTCATCCGCGGCACCACCCCCGCCGGCACCGAGATCGAGGTTCAGCTCTCCCCCGACTACCACTGGCTCAAGACCAGCGGGATTATCTCGCCCAAGAAATGGGGCAATCTCCCCGGCGGCGAGATCTTCACCACCCCCGGCGAGCTCAACGGCACCTTCGTGGTTGATGGTGTGGTCGGGGACTACCTCTGCGCTCGGTATGGGCTCCTGCAAGCCACCCCGCTCACCCTCACGATTGAGAAGAACCGGCTCACGGGGGCGCGCTGCGCCAACAAGGCCCTGGAGACCGAGTTCTGGGAGTACTGCCACACCGACCAAAACTCCGACCGGGTGGGGGAGTTTGCCATTGGGACCAATATCGGGCTCACGCGGGTGATCGGCAATATCCTCCAGGACGAAAAATTCCCCGGGATTCATATCGCCTTTGGCGACCCCTACGGCTTCCACACCGGGGCAGACTGGCAGTCTCGGACACATATCGATGTGGTGGGGCTGGGCTTTGATATCTGGGCCGATGGGCACCAGCTCATGAAACGCGGAACCTTTTTGGTGGAATAGAACTCTGAAAACTCGTAGGGTCTGTGATCCAAGTCACGGAAAAACTGTGATTTCTATCACATCCTTTTTGAATTTCTCGTTGTCCAATAGGGTCAGTGGGACAACGGGGTGAGCCTACCCTAAGGATATAACCCCTGTGACCGAATAATCGAAGCAGGTAGTTTTGTCGGGGGATGGGTATAATCTGGCAAAACCTGGTAATTTTGCGGAGGTGCTCCCTCCGCGACTGAGGAGTTCTTCATGAGTCGTTTGGTAACTGTTGGGGCGGTGAGCGCCCTGGTGCTGGTATTAGGCGCAAATGCAACTGCGTGGGCCCAGGAAGATATTGGAACCGCTCGTGCCTATATCACCCAGGGAAAGTTCGCCGAGGCGATCAAGATCCTGGATAAGCTCATCAAGGAGCGCCCAGAGGCGGTTCAGCTCTACTTTGACCTGGGACGTGCCTACTTTGGGATGAAGAACCTCCCGCAGGCCGAGACCGCCTTTGGGAAGGTGATCGCTGGGAAGCCCCTGGTCGCGGACTCGTACTTCAACCGGGGGGTCGTGCGGATTCAGTCTAACAACTGGGCAGGCGCGATCGAGGACTTCTCCAAGGTGATCGAGCTCAACCCCAAGCCTAAGCAGGGAGCGCCCGATCTGGTGCTGGAGTCCCGTGACAACCGCGTGGGGGCCTACCTCCAGGTGAATAAGTTCGCCGAGGCAATCCAAGATGCCACCACGGTCCTTACTGCCGATCCCAAGCGTGGCTTTACGCTCCTCAACCGGGGCTATGCCTACGAGAAGATCAACCAGTTCGACAAGGCGGTCGCCGACTACGGTGCCGCGATTCCGCTCCTGAGCGGCGCCGATCAGGCTTCGACCTACTTCTCCAAGGCCGATCTAGAGTTCCTAAAGCTCACCCAGCTCCAGCCCGCCGTCGATGACTACACCAAGGGGCTGGCGCTCGATAAGAACAATGTCGGAGCGCTCCTCAACCGCGCCGCGTGCTACTTCCAGCTCAAGAGCTTCCAGCCCGCCCTCGCCGACTACAGCGCCGCGCTGGCGCTCAAGCCCGGCGATGGGGAGATCCTCAAGAACCGCGCCGCGGTCTACCTGCAGCTCAAGGACTATAAGTCGGCGATCGTGGACTACTCGGGCTACCTGCAGAAGGCCGGGGCCACCGCCGATGTCAGTGTCTACCGCCTGCGTGCGGCCTGCTACCTCAATGTCGATCCCAAGAACTACGCCGGTGCGGTGGGGGACCTGAAGAACTACCTGGCCAAGAACGCAACCGACGCGGTGGGCTGGAAGGACCTGGCGCTGGCACAGTACAACAGCATTGTCCCGCCGGGCACGACGATCACCAAGGCCCAGGCCGGCGGGCTCACCGATGCGATTACGTCCGCGACCAAGGCCACGACACTGGACGCCAAGCAGGCCGATGCCTTCATTATCCTGGGCGACTCCTACAGCTTCCAGGAGAAGTACAAAGAGGCCGTCCCGCCCTACACCAGCTATATCGCGCTGGCCCCCGACAAGCCCTTCGGCTACGAAGGCCTAGGCCGTGTGCAGTACAACCTCCAGGACTACAAGGGCGCGATTGCCAACTTTGAGAAGTACCTCAAGCTCAAACCCAACGATGCTGAGATCAAGAAGCTGCTCAACCTCGCCAAGGCCAGCGGCGGCGGCGGGAGCGCCACCGAGAAGATCGCGGCGCTGACCGAGGCGATCAACGCCGACCCCAAGGACCCGGTCGCCTACACCAACCGCGGTGTCGCCTACTTTGAGATGCAGGACTTCGACAAGGCAATCGCGGACTTCCAGAAGGCCCTCGACCTCAAGCCCGGCGAGCTCCAGTACATCAGCAACCTGGCGAGCGCGAGCTACAGCAAGGCCAGCAAGACCAAGGCCGAGGCTGACTACAAGGCCGCCAGCGCGATCTACACCCAGTGGCTCGCCAAGGCCCCCAGCAACGCCGATGTCCTCCTGACCATGGGCGATATCTCGCTGAACCTGAAGCAGTGGGATGCGGCGATCTCCAGCTACACCAAGTACCTGGCGACCAACCCGACCGATGCCAAGAACCAGCAGGCCGTGCTCACCAACCGTGCCTACTGCGCCCTGCAGAAGACCCCACCGGACCTGACCAGCGCGATCGCGGACTACACCAAGCTGATCGGGATGAACCCCAGCGAGCCCAAGTTCTACGATCTGCGTGGCCGTGCCTACCAGGACCAGCAGAACCTGGCCGCCGCTGCCGCCGACTTTGAGAAGTTCGCCCAGCTCTCAGGGAGCAAGGACCCCGACGCTCTCAAGAACACGGCGATCCTCTACTTCAACACGGGAGAGAAGAAGCGCAAGGCCAACGATCCCAGCAAGGGCCTCCCCGAGTTTGAGAAGGCGATCTCCAACTACACCGCCTACCTGGCGCTGAAGGCAACCGATGCCCAGGCACTCTACGGCCGCGGGCTGGCGATCTACCGCAAGGCGAAGGCCTCGACCGATGTCAAGGTGAAGCTGGCGGAGCTGAAGAAGGCAATCGCGGACTTTGAGGCCGCCACCAAGGCCGATGCGAAGCTGGCCGACGCCTGGTACTACCTGGGCCTCTCCTGCGACGACTACGGTGTGGCCGATGAGCTCTCGGCGGAGACCATGTTCCCCAAGGCAATCGCTGCCTACGAGAAGTATGTCTCCCTGCCCGGTGTCTCTGCCGCCGATGCCGATGCGATCAAGAAGCGTATCGCGCAGCTCAAAGAAGCCCTGTAAAACAACAACGAAGAGAAAAGGAAAACACAGCCCCCACCAGAGCACTCTGGTGGGGGCTTTTTCGTGAAGTGATAAAATACGGGCACTATGAGCCTACTTACCCTGGAAGTCTCCGACGAGATTCTGACGCTAACGGCTACCCCGGAAGGCATGGCCCGCGCCCAAGCCGCGGTGCTGGCAGCCTTTGGAATCACGCCTGTAAACACAGAGTCCCATCTTGTCTCCGATACTTTGTACGACTCATTCCTTGACATTATCGATGGGGTGGAAGCCGGTACGATCAAGACGAAGCCACACGATTCTAAGGCCGCAATGGCGCGAGCCGAAGTGCTTCTGTGCCAGATAAGCGGTCAGTGATCTAGGAGGTAGGTAATGCACGAAGAAAGTACCACACAGGAAGAGGCGATCAGCGCGACAGAGTTTGATGCCCGTCTCATGCGGGCCAATCAGGATGCTCTTGCCAAACTTGAAAAGGACGAAGAGCGTCTTAAGCACCTTGAGGAACTTGTGGCAGAGAAAGAAGCGCTCGCTCAGCGGCTCGAAATGATTTGGCAAGAAGCACAACGGGAGCGTAAACGCCTCAATACCGAGATTCGTCGTTTGATGGCTGCCTAGAATCGTTATGGTTTCTGCACAAGTTCGTCAACAAGTACGTACATTTTTCCAGTTTCGCTGTGGGTACTGTGGCGTCTCGGAAGCTGAGTACGGTGCGAGTCTGACGATAGATCACTATCAACCCGTCTCGCGAGGTGGGAGTGATGACAGTGAAAACTTGGTGTACTGTTGCCATGCCTGTAACGAATTCAAGAGCGACTACTGGAACCCAGACAGCTCTCAGCGTATCCTCAACCCCCGGCATGATGACATGAGCTTTCATCTGCGAGAAAATGACAATGCGGAGCTGGAAGGACTGACTGAGACGGGGATTTTCCATCTCACACGCCTACAGCTCAACCGATCTGCTCTTCTGTTGCAACGTCAAATCCGCCGTAGGCAACAGCAATGGGAAGCACGAATGCTTGCTGTCGAAGCCCGTCTTGCCACTGCCGAAGCGCAACTCGCAAGGCAACGCCGCCGCCAACGTCGCTCTCGCCGGAACTAGCACGATACAATACCGGCGTGAACCCCGATGCCTTTCTGGATCGCCTCCGCCAGCACCCCGACTATAAAAAACAGATTGTCCATATCGAGCATATCCCGGCGCGGCCTGCGGTCTATGGCGAGCTGGACGCGCCACTTCCGGAGCGGCTGAGCAAGGCGCTGAGGGAAAAACTCGGGGTGGCGCGGCTCTTTCGCCACCAAGCCGAGGCCATCGATCTGGTGCGCTTGGGGTTTCAGGTGATTGTCACGACCCCCACGGCGTCGGGGAAGTCGCTGTGCTACAACGCGCCGGTCTTGGAGACGCTTCTTCTAGAGCCCAAGGCGCGGGCGCTGTACTTGTTTCCCACCAAGGCGCTGGCGCAAGACCAGCAGAGCAAGCTGAGGAGCTTGGACTTGTGGCCGGACATCATCTCGGCGACCTACGACGGTGACACGCCCAAGGACGAGCGCCTGCCGATCCGGCGCACGGCGCGGCTCTTGGTCACCAACCCGGACATGCTCCACATGGGAATCCTGCCGCAGCACAACGGCTGGGCGACTTTCTTTCGCAACCTACGCTATGTCGTGATTGATGAGGCCCATGTCTACCGCGGGGTCTTTGGGGCGCATGTGGGCAATATCCTGCGGCGCTTGCTTCGCGTGGCGGAGCTCTACGGGGCGCGCCCACAGATCATCGCCTGCTCCGCGACTATCGCCAACCCGGAGGAGCTCTTTACCAAGCTGACGGGGCTCCAGGCCGAGGTGGTCTCGGCGGAGAGTGGGGGAGCCCCGACCGGTAAGCGGCGCTTTGTCTTCTGGAACCCGCCGGTCCTCGACCCCGCCACGGGCTCGCGGCGCTCGACCAACGCGGAGGTGACCCATGTCTTCACCGAGCTGCTCGAAGACGATGTACGGACCCTGGCCTTCACCCGCTCCCGCAAGACTGCAGAGCTGCTGCTGACCTACGCTCGCCGCGCTCTGGAGGGAAAGCCCCAGCACGATAAGGTCATGAGCTACCGCGCGGGCTACACCCCGGAGCAGCGGCGGGAGATCGAGCGGAAGTTATTCACGGGCGAGCTAACCGGTGTCACCGCGACCAATGCGCTGGAGCTGGGGGTGGATATCGGGGGAATGGACGCTGTTGTAATGACGGGCTACCCCGGGACGGTGGCGAGTACCTGGCAGCAAGCTGGGCGCGCAGGGCGTCGGCAAGGGGAGTCTCTCGCCGTGCTCGTGGCCGCCGACAACCCGCTGGACCAGTTTCTCATGCGCCAGCCCGACTACTTCTTCGAGCGCCCCGCCGAGCATGCCGCCCTTGATCCGACCAACAAGCACATCCTCGGGGGGCACCTGCTCTGCGCCGCCTACGAAGCGCCGCTCACCGACGACGACGCAGAGCTGTTTGGGGGGGAGCGTGCCCGCTGGGTCGCCCATCGCCTGGTGGAAGAGGGGGCGCTGGCGGCACGCGGCGATAGGCTACACTACGCCGGTTCGGAATACCCCGCGACCCTGATCAATATCCGCTCGGCATCGGCGAACCAGTACCAGATCGAGGAAAATGGCAAGACCCTGGGCACGGTCGAAGAGGCCAAGGCCTTTGAGACCATCCACCCTGGTGCGATCTACCTGCACATGGGCGAGAGCTACGTGGTCGAGGAGCTGGACACGGTCAGTCGCCGCGCCACCGTCCGCCGCGCCGCCGCCAGCTACTTCACCGAGCCCAAGACCGACTCACATATCGAGATTATCGCCACGGGCGGCTCCAAAGAGTTCGGGGATACCGTCGCCTACTTCGGCGAGGTGCGTGTCACGAGCTGGGTGACGGGCTTTCGCCAGAAACAGCTCTTCTCCGATGAGGTCCTGGGCCTCTACGACCTCGACCTCCCCGAACAAACTTTCGAGACCGAGGCGGTCTGGTACCCGCTACCGCAGTACCTGGTCGAAGAGCTCGCTGAGGCAGGGCTGGACCTTGCGGGCGGTGTTCATGCGGTCGAGCACGCCAGTATAGGCCTGCTCCCGCTCTTTGCCCTCTGCGACCGCAACGACATCGGCGGCGTCTCCACCGCGCACCATCCCCAGGTCGGGGCCCCGACGATCTTCGTCCACGATGCCCACCCCGGCGGGGTCGGGATCGCCGAGACCGGCTTTCGTATCATCGAGCAGTGGCTCACCGCCACCCTCACCCTAATCGAAGAGTGCCCCTGCGACGACGGCTGTCCCAGCTGCATCCAGAGCCCCAAGTGTGGCAACAACAACGAGCCCCTCGACAAAAAAGCCGCCGCCCTAATCCTCCGGCGCCTGCTGCACGGCGAGCCGACTTCCTAGATTGCCCTCGACGGTAAACCTCGGGGCTGTAGGGCGCTTCGCGCCGCCTCCTCGTTCCTCGTCGGTAGTCGGTGAAACGAGATCGCGAAGCGCGGCGACTTGCTCGCCCCATAGCCCCGAGGTTTACCGTCGAGGGCAATGAAGCGATAAAATCAGTCATCGGACGAATGTAAACAGACAATGAGGAGATAATATCAATGGATGAGGCAAGAAAAACAAACCGCGAGCCGGGGGCGCTGAACTATGCTCAAGTGCAATCACTCGATGTTGCGGCGCAGATAGCCGCGACGGCTCGAAAATCGGAGTACCGTGCGACCTTGCTTGCCCGAGGGATCACCGACGAGACCCTCGATGCGCTCGACACCGCCGTGAGCGAGGGGAGAAAAGAGCAGGCGATTGCGGTGGAGAACGACACGGGCCAGCGGGTCTCGACTCAGGAAGAGAAGCAGGCGCGCAAGGAGCTACTCGCCGGACTGCGCGAGGTGCAGACCGCCGCGCGGCAGAAGTGGGCACGTACCGAGCCTGCGGCGCTCAAGGACTACTACATCGGGGAGAACCTACCCAACATGAGCCGCGCGACCCTCTTGCAGGTGACCGAGGGGATTCTCCAGCGCCTTGCCACCCAGAGCTTGCCTGGCATCACGCCCGAGACTGTCGCGGCTCTCACGGAGAAGCGCGATGCCTATGTCGAGGCCAACAAGAACCAGCTTGGGTTTATCGCGGGGGCGAAAGCACGCCGTGCCGCTACTCTAGAGCATCTCAAGACCGCCACCGACCTGCGGATCGAGGTGCAGTTCGCCGCCGATGCCGCCTACTCGTTCGACGACCCCAAAAACGCTCCTGCCCGCACCGAGTTCGCCCTGCCCTCCAACCGGCGCTTCGTCACACGGTAACCGCACGCCGACGGCACCACCGCCGCGTGGACGGTGAACGTCCCGCTATAGGGCGAGCAAGTCGCCGCCTCGCTTCGCTCGGAAATCTTAACCGACGAGGCACGAGGAGGCGGCGCGAAGCGCCCCATAGCCGGATGATCTCCATCCTGGCTGGGGTGGGTTCCTACGTCCCACAAAACGTCTTGTACCCACACGCGCTGGCCGGAGCGGGCTCGTGGTACTTCGACGGGGCAGAGCTGTAGTCGTAGGGCTGAGCCAAGACTTCCAGCAAAGCGTGCAAGGGCTCTAGGTTGTTGTCGTTCTCGGCGGCGGAGAGTGCCTCTTCGACCAGGTGGTTCCGGGGGATGACCGCAGGGTTGGTGGCGCGCATCAGAGCGAGAGCGTCGGCGTCGGAGGTGCCTTCGTGCTGGAGTCGGGCTTGCCAGCGGGCGTGCCAAGCGGCGAAGGTGGCGTCTTTGCTCGTGGGATCATCGAGCGTGCGGAAGGTATTGGTAAAGTCCGCCTCGCTCGCCTCCATCCAGGAGACCAGGTCCGCGATCAGCTCGGAGTCGCTCTCCTCTGCGCTGTGGAGCCCAAGCTTGTGGCGCATGCGGGTGAGCCAGGCGTCTTCGTAGAGGTCGGGGAAGGTGTTGAGCGCCTCGACGGCGATACCGACCGCGTCCTCTTCGGTTGGCGCGAGTAGGGGGAGAAGCGTCTCCGCGAAGCGGGTGAGGTTCCAGTGGGCCATCCCCGGCTGGTTGCCAAAGGCGTAGCGCCCCTCGGTGTCGATGGAGCTAAAGACCGTGCCGGGGTGGTAGGTGTCCAGAAACGCGCACGGGCCGTAGTCGATCGTCTCCCCCGAGAGCGCCATGTTATCCGTGTTCATCACCCCGTGGATAAAGCCCACGCACTGCCACTGGGCGATCAGCGCCGCTTGGCGGGCGAGCACGGCGCGGAGAAACGCAGCGTACTTGTCCTCTGCCTCCGTTAGTTCGGGGTAGTGGCGCGCGATCGTGTAGTCGGCGAGCAGGCGCAGGTTGGTGTCGTCGCGGCGTGCGGCGGCGTACTGGAACGTCCCGACCCGGAGATGGCTGGCGGCGACACGCGTGAGGATCGCGCCGGGCCGGAGCGTCTCGCGGTAGATCCTCTCCCCGGTCGTCACCACCGCGAGGCTGCGGGTGGTGGGGATGCCGAGGGCGTGCATCGCCTCGGAGATAATGTACTCGCGGAGCATCGGGCCGAGCGCTGCGAGGCCATCGCCGCGTCGGGAGTAGGGCGTGCGCCCCGAGCCCTTGAGCTGGATATCAAAGCGCGTGCCGCTCGGCGTGAGATGCTCCCCAAGCAGGATTGCTCGCCCGTCGCCGAGCATGTTGAAGCCGCCGAACTGGTGCCCCGCGTAGGCCTGCGCGATCGGCTCCGCGCCCTCGGGGAGTGCTTGGCCGGCAAAGAGCGCCGCAAGGTCACCGTCGAGGTCGGCAAGCCCCAGCGCCTCGGCGAGGCGCTGGTTGAAGAGCACGAGCTGGGGGGCACTTGCCGGGGCGGGCGTGGCTCTCTCAAAGAAGACCGCCGGGAGGCGGGTGTAGGTGTTATCAAACTGCCAGGGGTTCATCAGTCGAGTGTACCCGGTTCTTGCGGCAGGCCTCCCAGGAGCATGAGGGCGTGCTCGCGGATATCGACGGGCCAGGCGGCGGTATGGGTGAGGAAAGTCTCGGTGTTGTCGGCAAAGAGCGCACGCGTTGCCTCCTCGAAGCCGGGCAGGTCCCCCGCAATCGCCGAGAGAAAGCGGTAGGCCACCTCGTGCTGCTGGCGTCGCGCATCTTCCCAGGCACTGGCCTTGCGTGCCTCCTCGACGAGCTTGCGGAGCGCGACCGAGGCCCCTCCGGGTTGGGTGGCGAGCCACTCCCAGTGCCGGGGCAGGAGCGTCACCTCCCGTGCAACCACGCCGAGCTTAGGCCGTCCCGGCGTGGCAGGCGGCACAGAGGGCAAAGCCAGTCGTGCAAGGACCTCCTCCATGCTTCCGCGCAGGTCCAGCTCCACCTGCTGGCTGGTCGTGTTGTCGAAGACCAGGATCGTGGCGGTCGGGTCGGTGTCGAGCGTCGTTTTTACCGCCCGTGCAACAGTCGCGAGCGCACCGGTGGCGAGCCGGGTCATGCCGGAAAAGGCGGTGCAGGAGGTTGTGGTTGTCATAGTGGAGATTTTATCCGGGTAAAAATAACTTGGCAACTCGGGCAATGAATGACCCGGCTGGGAGGAGGGAGCGCCCCGTGGGCGCGTGAAACACAGCGTTCTCCGCGCCCACGGGGCGCTCCTTGCCTTCTGCCGAGGCTTTCAATCCCCGGCTCTGGTACAATTAGGACAGTATGAACAACACTCTCCAGGACTTTCTCAAAGGTCAGCTCGACACGCTGCATGCGGAGCACCTCTACAAGCCTCTCACCACGGTCACGAGCGCGGTGGGGGCGCGCGTTAAGATCGCGGGCAACGACCGAGAGCTGATCAATCTCTCGTCGAACAACTACCTCGGGCTGGCGGGCGACCCGCGGCTGCGCCAAGCGGCATCGGAGGCCGCGCTGGCCATTGGCGCGGGCGGCGGTGCGGTGCGGCCCATCATCGGGAACCTCCAGCTTCACGACGACCTGGAAAAACTGATTGCGAGCTTTAAGCATGTCGAGGATGTCCTGGTGTTTCAGAGTGGCTTCACCGCCAACGCCGGAACCATCCCGACAATCACCGATGCCGACGATGCGATTATCACCGATAGCCTGAATCATGCGAGCATTATCGACGGCTGCCGGCTCTCCAAGGCCAAGCGCGCGATCTACCAGCACTGCGACATGGACTCGCTCGAAGAGGCACTCAAGGCGGCGATGGGGGCCAAGAAGCGCCTGGTGATCACCGATGGGGTGTTCTCCATGGACGGCGATGTCGCGCCGCTGGACCAGATCTGTGCCCTGGCGGAGCGCTACGATGCGGCGGTGATGGTCGACGATGCACACGGCTCGGGGGTGATGGGGGCCAATGGGCGTGGGACTGCCTATCACTTTGGTGTCCACCAGAAGATCGACATCCAGCTCGGAACCCTCTCCAAGGCCGTGGGCGTGGTTGGCGGCTATATCGCGGGCTCATCGGCGCTGATTGATTTTCTCAAGCAGCGTGCCCGTCCGTTTCTCTTCTCCACCGGCTGCCCGCCCGCCGTGGCCGCAGCCTGTATCAAGGGAATTGAGCTGATGCGCGACGAGCCCGAGCTCTCGGCGCGGCTCTGGGCCAACACGAAGTACTGGCAAGAGGGGCTCCAGAAGCTCGGCTTCGATACCGGAGTCACCCAGACCCCGATCACGCCGGTGATGATCGGCGACGAGGCCAAGACCCAGGAGGCACAGCGCCTGCTCCGCGATGAAGGCATCCTGGCGCTGGCGATTGTCTTCCCGACAGTCGGGCGGGGCAAGGCACGCCTGCGCACCATGCCCACCGCTGCCCACACCCAAGCCGACTTCGACGAAGCCCTGGCCGCCTTTGAGCGTGTCGGAAAGAAGCTCGGACTGATCTAGAAGCAAAAAGTCCCCCGTGGGCAGGTGCCCACGGGGGACTTTTTCGTTTTTCCGTCGCTAGTTCTTGCCGTCGCCACCCACGAGCTTGATCGCGATGGGGTACTCGACACTGGCGATTGTCACGTAGAGATTGCCCGCCAGACCGGGGACATCGTCGGTGCCACCCGAGGCATTGGGAAGCTTCCAGATCACCTTGCTGAGGATACCGCGAATCGGGTACCACGCGTTGTCGTTGCCCAGGAGCTGACCCACGGCACGGCCGTCGTTGGTCACGCGACCGTCGAAGCGGTGCGAGCCAAGGCTTCCCAGGATCGAGCCCTGCTTGTCGATCGCAATCTCCGGGTTGTTGGTCGTGGTGAACTTCCCGCCGGGAACCAGGTTGGCATTGAAGCCGGGCGCAAGCGCAGAGTTCCAGGTATAGGCCGCACGGTAGCTGCTGTTCACCTCAGAGCCACCGATGCTCGCTTCAAAGTTGCCGGGGACGGTGTTGCCATTGATGATCATGGTGTAGTCGCCCGAGACACCGCTGCCGCCCACACGCGCTCCCAGCTTGCCCTGGATATTGCGTGTTGTGTAGAGCGCACGCTCTGCTGCGGGGAGCGCAGCAACCTCGGTGGCGTTGTAGGTAATCGAACCGGAGAAACCACCATCGTTCTCGACCGAGCCGACAAAGGTTCCCACGGGCTTGTTGAGTGCCTGATTGAAGAAGCCGATGATCGAGCCCGACGGATCAATCGTATAGCTGATCGTCCCGTTCTCGCCGTCTTGCGGGTTGCCGTAGGTGCCGCGGTAGGAGCCCTTGTAGGGGCTATCGCCACCGGCCACTACGGAGGTACTCTTGCTGAACTGCGCGGGGTAGAGCTTGCTCCCTGAGGTAAACGTGAAGTTGCCTTGGGCCGAGCCATCGCTAGTCTTGATGAGGGTGCCTGCCAGAGGAAGGGTTACGGTGGCGAAGCGCACGGAGGCTTGGAACGCCCCGGTATTGCCCACGGTTCCGGTGAGAAGGCCGGTCTCGGCACCACGGGTTAGGGAGCCGATGATGTTGCCCTTGCTATCGACACTGTAGCTGGCGAGGCCGTTGAGGGTCTTGCCATCGACCAGCAGGGACGTATCCGCGCCGTAGACACCGCTGTAGATCCCCATGAAGTCGCTATTGACCGTGGTGAGGGTGCCGCCGATCGTGAAGTAGCCGCGCTGCTCCGTACCACTCCGGGTAACACTAAAGTCGCCGCCCGAGCCTGTACTGCCCGCGCCGCTTGCACCGCCGCCCTTCACCACAAGAAGACCTGTCAGCGGGGAGGTTGTCGCGCCGTTCTTCATCGTCCCCGTGAACTTTCCGGTGTTCTCCACGGTGCCATCGAAGGCATAGACAAGGTTGGAGCTGGCATCCGTGAAGGAGCCGACCATCCGGCCCTTCTGCTCGACCGTGAAGGAGAAGGTCCCATTCTCCCCGATGCCCGGAAGGGTGTAGGTGGAGCTGTACGTGCCCACGAAAACACTATCGGGTGGGGCGCCACCAGCGCAGCCGCTCAGCGCTGCGAGAGAGAGAGCCCCAAGGCTCACGAGAAACTTTGCACGGGTCTGCTTGCCCATAGAATCCATCCTTTCGCCCTAGCGGACTGAGCCGCCGTGTACGTCTGAATTTGTTATCGGTATTTTCGCGGGAGGTTTTCAGGGGAAAAAAAGAGAAACTAGAGGCCATGTCAAAGCTAAGATTTGCAATTGTTGGCTGCGGCGTCATCCATACCTCCCATGTTGAGGCCATTCGTGCTTTGGGGGACGACGCGGAGCTGGTGGCGGTTTGCGACGAAGTAGGGGATCGCGCCAAGGAAGTCGGGGAGAAGCTAGGGGTACGCTCTTTTAATGACCTCACGGCCATGCTGGACTGGGGCCAGTTCGAGGTTCTGAATGTCTGTACCCCCTCGGGCCTCCACGGTTCCTGTGGCGTTCTGGGGGCAAAGGCGGGCAAGCATATCGTCTCGGAGAAGCCTATCGATGTGACCCTGGCCGCCGCCGATGCCCTGATCGCGGCCTGTAAAGAGAACAATGTCAAGCTGGAGGTGATCTCCCAGCACCGGTTCTCGTCGGGGATGCGCCTGCTCAAGGGCTGGCTCGATGAGGGCAAGCTGGGCAAGCTGGTCTACGGTGAGTCCGTCACCAAGTGGTACCGCACCCAGGCCTACTACGACTCGGGCGGCTGGCGTGGCACCTGGGAGCTCGATGGCGGCGGTGCGCTGATGAACCAGGGTGTCCACTATGTCGATCAGCTCCGCTGGATCATGGGGCCGGTGAAGTCCGTGGCCGCGACCATGGGGACGATCGCCCACGAGCGGATTGAGGTGGAGGATATCGTCTCGGCGACCATTGAGTTCCAGAACGGCGCAGTCGGCACCCTGCTGGCGTCCACCGCGATGTTCCCTGGCTACAAGCAGTCGCTGGAGATCTACGGCACCCACGGCACGGTTCAGATCGACAACTCCCGTGTGCGCCACGCCCAGTTTGCCAGCGGCGACGAAGAGCAGAGCATGTTTGGGGTTAAGGCCGCCGAGCCGATTGTCAAGGATGGTGTCTTCACCGCGACGGGCGAGAAGGCCGATGTCGCGCAGTCCCAGGGGGCTGGCGATCCCCGCGCCATCTCCAACAGCGGTCATGTCGCCCATCTCCAAGACCTGATCCACTGCATCCGTACCGATAGCGAGACCTTCATGAACGGCCAAGAGGCACGCAACGCCTTGGAGCTGATCGTGGGAATCTACCAGTCCGCCAAGACCGGTAAGCGAGTCGAGTTCCCGCTGTAGTCGGGGATGAGCGGGGGATGGAAAGCCCCGGCAGAAGCCAAGGAGCGTCCCGAGGACGCGGGAAGCGCTGGGTTTCCCGCGCCCACGGGGCGCTCTTTTCGGGAGGCGGGTAATTCATCGCCCGTCCTGCCGGGGATTGAAAGCCCCGGCAGTAGAGAGGGAGCGTCCCGGGGACGCGGAGAACGATGTGGGGTCCGCGCCCACAGGGCGCACAGTGCATTGAGTTTCGGAAAGAAGCGCCGATAATTCGTTCATGAAGCAATGGTCGATGGAGGCACGAATTGTCACCCTCTTTTTCCTCAATGTCCTCGTCTATGCCATCTTTGTAGCGAGGCTCTGGACAACAGAATTCTGGGTTTGGAGTGGCGAAGTAAATTCCTATGCCATCGCCAAAGGCATCAATGTCCTCATAAGTCTCGCGTTTCTTGGGAAGCCACAAGCCATCTATCGGTTTGTGATTGCCTATGTCGGAATTGCCGTACTTGCAGCAAGTGTCGGTCCACTGGCGTACTACCACATGGGAGTGCTTGGTTTGTGGAGGTACCTCGCGCTTGAACTTCTCTTTCTTGGGAGTGTTTGCTACTTAGGACGCTCTGTGTTTCCCGCGCCCACGGGGCGCTCCTTGCATTGAGACGGGGATTTCAATCCCCGGCCCGTCAATCCGGCCGGAAGAAGTCGCCCAGGAGCCAGCCGACCACGAAGCTGACAAAGATCACGTTGCCGCCCAGGAGCATCGTGTGCTGTGGGCCATAGGGAGCGGTCCAGACCATGGCAAAGAGGCCCGTGAGCACGGCGACCGTGCCGTAGAGCTTGAGGAGCGAGGGAGTCAGCGCCTCTTGGACAACGGCCACTGCGATGTGGACGAGAGCTGCGGCCCAGAAGAACAGAGCACCGATCGCGATCACCAGGAGGCCAAAGGGGGCGGAGCGCGGTCCGGTCGAGCCCGTGAGGATCAGATCGTCCTCGATGCGCCGGATCATCCCCGTGATGGTCATGGTCGCGCCCATCAGCGCTCCCGCGGCGGACATGCACGCGATAAACGGCCAGCTCCAGGAGAAGACAATCGGAAGCTGCTGGGTGGAGGCCGACGACTTATCCAGAAAGAGCGCGGAGAGCAGCAGCAGGAGGAACGTCCCGAAGAACCCAAAGAATCCCGCTAAGACAACGGCCAGCGAGCGCTTCTCCTCGGGGAGCTGCGACGTCACCGTGGGGCCGGAGCGTGCACTGGGGCGGGGGCTTGCGTGGCGGATGGGCGTGCTAGGAGTGTAGCCGCCGGCGGTGCTGCGCCCGCTCGCCGACGGTGTCCGGGCGATCCGCTCAATCTTTTGCTGGACTGTCGCGCTCCGGGGATCGAGCTGGCTCGCCATCGTGTAGTGCCGCAGGGCATCGTCGTAGCGCTCCTGGTTGCGGCAGACATCGCCCAGAATCTCCCAGCCCGCCGCGTTCTTACGGTTGTAGCGCAGCGACTGCTCCGCGAGGCTCCGCGCCTCGGCCATCCGGTTGCGGGTAAAGGCGATCTGCGCCTGCTGGACAAGGCGCTCAGACTCCTGGGAGGCGGTGGTCGGAGGCGGCTTCGGTGGGGTGCTTGCCGCAGGGCGCGGCCCCGCCGGATGGTTGACCGGCCCGGCGGATTTGTAGTTGGCCTGGCGCTGCTGCAGAGCACGCTCGGCATCGTAGGTGCGCCGGGACTCGGTGTCGCTCAGGACACGGTAGGCCTCCGCGATACGGGTGAACTGCTGCGCTGCCTGCGGCCCCGGGTTGACATCGGGGTGGAACTTACGAGCAAGAGACCGGTACTGCTTCTTGATCTCTTCCAGGGAAGCTGTCTCAGGGATTCCAAGAACGTGGTAGTGCGTTTGCTCCGGCATAGATCGCTCAGGGGGTATTATACCCTGAGACGCTCGTAATCTTTAGGGGGGAGGGCGTGGTGCAGGACACTCTGCACTGCGACACGCGGGCCGTACTCCTTATGGCTGCTGCTTCCGCCCTGACCAGGTTCGAAGCCGACCCGCTGCCGTGCAGTAATTCTATCGCCCTTATTGAACTTTTTCCAGCACCCGTTTGTTGCAGAGGACAGGAGCGATCTAAGCAAGGAAATGCCCCGCCCTGTAGAGAAACCTAGAAAAACACCATGCCACGTATCGTCAAGAAACACCCCCTCGCTCTGCGCTGGTTCCACTGGATCAACTTTCCGGTTCTGGCCGTGATGATCTGGTCGGGGACTCTGATCCTCTGGGCCAACGATACCTACGCGACCCAGCTCTGGCAGAGCGGCTACCGGGTGCTGCACGCGGGCAAGGACGATGAAAACCCGCCCAAGTGGCTCCGCGTGCCGGATAGTATTGTCGTGAAGCCCGATTTTCGGGTGGTCTACAACGGCGACACGCTCCCCGAAGACTACCCCGAGCCGGAGAAACGCACCGAGCTCGCTATCTACAAGCGCCTCGCGGAGGGAATGGCCTGGCACTTTTTGCTCGCCTGGTTCTTTGCGCTCAATGGCCTCGCCTACGTGATCTTTCTGCTGGCGAGCGGTCAGTGGCGGCACCTTGTCCCTAAGAAGAACTCCTTCGTTGAGGCGATAAAAGTCGCGCTCAAGGACCTCGCGTTCTGGAAGAAGCTGGAGCCCGCTCCCGAGGGCGAGAAGTACAACCATGCCCAGAGAATCGCCTACTCCAGTGTCTCGGTGCTGGGGGCGCTGATGCTGGTGACGGGCCTGGCGATCTCCAAGCCCGCACAGCTGGCCTGGCTCTCGGCACCCTTTGGCGGCTACCAGGGGGCGCGCTTGGTCCACTTTCTCGTGACCTGTCTCTTTGTGGCGTTTTTCTTTGTCCATGTGAGCCAGGTGGTGCGTGCGGGCTGGAACAACTTCCGCGCCATGGTCACTGGCTGGGAGCAGCTGCCCGATACGGAGGAAACCATTGTCCCCGAAACAGCGTTAATAGAAGAGGAAGAAGAAATTGTCGATGAACCCGAACCAACCACCACCGAGCAGCCCACCGACACAAGAGCTGACACCAGCGGAGCTTAAGCGCCTCTCACGCCGCTCGTTTCTCTGGGCGGGTGCGGGGGTAGCAGGGAGCCTGAGCCTGCTGTCGCTCTTCAACCACAAGGCCAAGGACGATGGCACGGGGATCAAGCAGGTCTTCCGGTCGGCGCACCTGACCAATGAAGCGCTGGCGCAGAGCCTGCTCTCGGGACGCCTCGCCCCGGAGTTTCCCGCCTCGCTTGCGGTCGAGCCGCGCAACAACTACCACGGTGCGACCCCCGAGATCGACCAGGCGGCCTGGCGGCTCCAGCACGGGGAGCTCTCGCTCTCGCTGGACGACCTCAAGACCCTCCCCGAGGTCTCGCTGACCACGGAGCTCAAGTGTGTGGAGGGCTGGAGCGCGATTGTCACCTGGACCGGCTGCCGCTTTGCGGACTTTGCCAAGAAGTACCCGCCGCTGCCGGGGAGCAAGTATGTCGCCCTGCGCTCCGAGCCCGCGGGCTTTGAAGACGAGTGGTACTACGTGGGTCTAGATATCGAGAGTGCGCTCCACCCCCAGACCCTCTTGGCGTGGTCGATGAACGGCCAGCCCCTCACGGCGGAGCACGGCGCACCGCTACGCCTCGCCATTCCGATCAAGTACGGCATCAAGAACATCAAGCTCATCACCCACCTGAGCTACGAGACCGAGCGGCCCCGTGACTACTGGGCCGATAGTGGGTACGATTTTTACGCAGGACTCTAAGACCATGAAAACAACACAGCTGATTGTGATCGCAACCCTCGCCTTGGGCGGCGCTGTCTGGGCACAGCAGAAGCCCACGGCCCCGGCTGCCCCCGCCCCGGCGCAGAAAGAGATCGACTGGAAGAAGCTCAGCGATGCCGAGTGGCGCAAGCGGCTCACCACAACCCAGTTCAATATCCTCCGTCGTGCCGCCACCGAGTACGCCTTCCGTAACGCCTACCACGACAACCACAAGCCCGGGACCTACCAGTGCGCAGGCTGTGCCCAGGAGCTCTTCTCCAGCGAGACCAAGTTCGACTCCGGCACCGGCTGGCCCAGCTTCTACCAGCCCGTCAAGAAGACCGCCGTGGTCGAGAAGCGCGACCCCGATGGCGAGCGCTCTGAGGTGGTCTGTAGCCGCTGCCTGGGGCACCTAGGCCATGTCTTCAACGATGCCGACGGCAACTACGGCATCCCCAAGACCCCCACCGGCCTGCGCTACTGCATGAACTCCGGCGCAATGAAGTTCATCCCCAAGGCTACCGGATCCGGGCATTAAAACAGCAGCTCATGTCCGTTCTTGAGCTAACAAAAGAGCTAAAATACCAGTTGCTCCAGGCACATCCCGGCCTGGAGCAACGTCTTCGACCGGGCCTGCCTCCACGCGACGCAGTCGCCCTGGCCGCCCGCTACGGTGTCACCCTCACCGACGAAGCCCTCGATTTTTTTTCTGTCCTCAATGGTTTTTATGACCCTTATGCGGAACCTCAACAAGAGACGCATCTCTACCAGGGACGGTTTTTAGAGAGCTTAGAGGATGCCCTGGAGCACTATCACGAGCTGTGGCGCCGCGGGGAAGATAAAGAAGAGCAGGCTCTGATCTTCAATGCCTACCAAGGTGAGTTCTTCCTGTTTGACTCGCAGGCTCTCCCACCACTACGTTTTTTGGGAGAGGACTCTCTGTTTTTCTACGCCTTCGATCTTCGAGGCGAAGGCAAACCGGTTTGGGACATGGATGACCTGAGCGGGTTGTCCGTTGTATTTGAAAATCTTGAGGCAATGCTTCGCACGTTGACTACCTTACTTGCCGAAGGCGTTCTTCTCTTTGACCAGGGAGAGTGGGGAATCGAGGATAGCCGCGCCGAGCGGGAGATCATGGAGCGCTGTAACTCCAAGTCCGGGGATTAAAAATCCCCGGTATGAACTTTTGGGGAGCGTCCCGGGGACGCAGGAAACGAGCTTTCCTGTGCGTCCTCGGGACGCTCTTTTTCGGGAGGCCGGTATTTCAATGCCGGGACGGGTAGAATCCCAGCAATGGCAAGACGAAAGATTGTGGTGCTGGGCTCGACCGGCTCGATTGGGACACAGACCCTCGATATCTGCGAGCGGCTGGGGAGTGAGCGAGCGCAGGTCGTGGGGCTCGTGGCGCGGCGGGACTCGGCGCTGCTGGGGGAGCAGGCGGCGCGCTGGGGGCTCTCGGGCGAGCGCGTCGTGGCCGTGGAGCGCGATGGTAGCGAGGCGATGACGCGGCTAGCGGTGCTTGATGAGGCCGATACGATTGTCGTGGCGGTCGCGGGTGCCGCGGGGCTGGCGGCGACCCTGGCGGCGTGCGCGGCGGGCAAGCGGGTCTGTATCGCCACCAAGGAGGTGCTGGTCGCCGCGGGAGCGCTGGTCACGCAGACTGCAAAAGACGGCGGTGCGACCCTCCTGCCTATCGACTCCGAGCACTCCGCCCTCTTCCAGTGCCTTGCGGGCTACGACCTCGCGCTGATCGACAAGCTCCATATCACGGCATCGGGCGGGCCGTTTCGGACCTGGGAGAAGGAGCGCATCCAGAACGCGACTGTCGAGGAGGCCCTCAACCACCCGACCTGGCGCATGGGCGGCAAGATCACGATCGACTCCGCGACCCTCATGAACAAAGGCCTGGAGATTATCGAGGCGTGCTGGCTCTACGGCGTGGGCGAGGAAAAAGTCGAGGTCGTGGTCCATCCGCAGTCGATCATCCACTCGTTTGTGGAGCTCCGCGATGGGGCACTCTTGGCACAGCTGGGGCTGCCGGACATGCGCCTGCCGATTCAGATCGCCCTGCTCCACCCCGAGAAAGTGGACACGGGAATCCCGCGCCTCAAGCCCACCGAGCTCCGTGACCTGACATTTGAAGCCCCCGACCACGAGCGCTTCCCCGCCATCACCCTCGCACGGCAGGCGTTTCGCACGGGAGGCACCGCGCCGGTCGTCCTGAACGCCTCCAACGAGGCTGCAGTGGGGGCGTTTCTGGAGGGAAAGCTGCGCTTTGGGCAGGTCCTGGAGCGGGTAGAGGCGGCCCTGAGTAGCATTCCGCATAGCGAAGCGGATACACTGGAAAAAATTGTGCGTGCAGATGCCACGGCGCGGCACTTTATCGCGGAGCATCTGTAGGAGAGAGCATTGCTGCATAAACTAGAGTCCTTGCTGACGTGGGCCATTCTCTTTGGAATCCTGATCTTTATCCACGAGCTGGGGCACTTCCTGGCCGCAAAAGCCTTCAAGTTCAAGGTCTACGAGTTTGCCTTTGGCCTGCCGTTTGGGAAAAAATGGCGGTACTGGTACGACGGTGAGACGGAGTACACGATCCGGGCGGTCTTGCTGGGAGGTTTTGTGGGCTTTGCCGAGGCGGAGGCCGACGACGAGACCCGGGACCGCCAGATGGCGGACTTCCACGCCAAGCCTATCTACCAGCGGCTGATCGTGATCCTCGCGGGGCCTATCGCCTCGTTCCTCTTGGGCTGGCTGGCCTTTGTGGCACTGGTCGGGCTGCGCGGAGTCGAGGTGCCAGGGCCACAGCTGGCGACCGTGGTCTCCGGGAGCCCCGCCGAGCAGGCAGGGATGAAGACCGGCGACAAGATCCTCAAGGTGGGCGGAGCACCGGTCGAGTCACTGAGCGCGATGATCGAGAAGGTCAATGCGTCCAAGGGCGAGCCCCTGCCGGTCGAGGTGGAGCGGGACCAGAAAACCGTCACCCTGAGCATCACTCCCAAGTCCGTGGACGAAGGCAAGGTCAAGGTCTACCGGATCGGGGTAGGGCTCCAGGCACCGCTGCGGGCGGCGCGCCCCGACGAAGTCCTGACCGAGGCGAACCGGCTGACGTCGCGCTTCTTTGAGGAGCTGCGCAAGCTGGTCTCCAAGCCACGGGACCTCAAGAAGAATATCGGGGGACCTATCGCCATCGCCGGCGCGGTCTCCGAGGTGACCAAGCTGGACTGGTCGGAGCGGGTGGGGGCGCTGCTGGGGATGATGGGGCAGCTCTCGCTCTCGCTCTACGCCGCGAACCTCTTTATCCCGATTCCGGTCTTCGACGGTGGCCAGGTGGTCTTGCTCCTGGTCGAGGCGGTTCGGCGGCGGCAGCTGAGCAAGGACCAGCAGATGTGGGTGGCGCTAGTGGGCTGGGCGATGGTGCTCCTGCTCTTTATCAGCACGACCTTCAACGATATTTTGCACCTGCTCGGCAAGGGCTAGCCCCGACACTGTCTGGGGAGGTGCGGTGCCGCACCTCCCCGCTCACCACTACTCGCCTTCTGTCTCGGGGGTAGCAAAGTTCCCCAGGTTCGCCTCACAGCGGGCATCCAGGTAGTCCAGAAGTCCGCGCGGGGCGACCGTCTGGCCGATATTGATGTAGGCGGAGATCTTCTGCTGAACCAGCTCAAGTGGGACATCCTCCGCGAAGATCGTCTGCCCGATATTGACATAGAGGTTGTCGTCTTTCACGTGCCGTAGGTAGCCTGCGGTGATGGTTTTTTGTCCGATCTCCTTGATGACATTCTTTACACCGACGGGGAGAGTGACTATGGGGCCGATGTGCTCGATCCGTGCGAGGAGGGCACCGCGCACCGCCTGAGGGGCGAGCAGTATTCCGGTCAGTCGGAGCCGGGAGAGCTTCTTCTGCACCTGCTCCACGGTGACGGTATCCGTGAACCAGAGGATCCCTACGACAATCAGTTTCTGGCCCTCTTCCATAGCCTCTAAGGCGAGGCCATCGAGCTCCAGCATTGGCCCCACGAGCAGGCGCTCGTCGGGATCGGCCTCGATAAAGGAGCCGACATTCTCGCTACTCACCCCCGAGAGACCGCCACGGATGGCGCTACTCACTAAGACGGTGCCGATATTGCGCAGGGACTTCAGCTGGCTTAGCTCTTCCAGGGTGCAGGTACGGAGGTCTAAAACCCCGACATTCTCGACATGGGGGCCAGGAACCCCGATCAGGTGCCCGGCGTTGCTGGCACCGGGTTGCATTGTCTCGTCTTCCATTATCTACTTTCCTTTCATGCGAGGCGCTACCGTGGATCGGCCAGTGCCTGGGAGTGCGTACGAATAGCAGCCACTTGTGAGTTGAAGCTCTGGAGAGCCTGGTGGATGGCGCGCCAGACAATCGTGTCCCGCTCCGCCTCTACGATTCGCTGGGCTATGTCTTTTGTGAGACGCTCTTGGTCGGTCGGGCTCAGGGTGAGCGCATCGGCAAGGAGCGCACGTAGCGCATCGTCGTTCATCTTGTACTCCAGCTCTCCAGCGCGGCTTCAAGGCGGACACGAGCCTCGTGGAGCCGTCGCCGCACCGTTCCCGGTGGCAGGCTCAGGATCGCCCCGATCTCTGTGGCGTCGCACTGCTCGAAGTAGCGCAGGACGATGAGCTCCCGGTCAGTATCGCTGAGGCGGGTTAAGGCACGGGCGATATCTACCCGGAGCGTGGGATCGTCGGGTGCCGCCGCGACGGTCTCCACGAGAGGCTCTAGAGGCTTTCTCTGGCGCCAGCTCTCGATGGCTCGGTGTCGTAGCGCCGTCAAGAGCCAGGCTCGCTGTCCGGAGTCGTCGCGGGTTTGAAGCGCTGCAAAGTGTCTCCAGGCAGAGAGCATGGTCTCTTGGGTCAGGTCGTCTGCGAGAGCGCCATCGCCAGTTCGTGCCAGGGCCATGGCTCGGACAAGCCCGAGGTGGCGCTGGTAAAACCGGTTGAAGCTCTCTTGCATCGTACTCTCAGCTTATAACACGAGTATGGGAGGCGGAAGTGTTCAGACTATTTTTAGGCTCGGGTAAGATAAGGCCATGCGCGTTTCTTGGCAGGCAGTGGGCGGGCTTGTGCCGCTGGTCGTGGTCGCGGGGCTGGCGCTGGCACGGCCGGAAGAGAGCAAGGTCGTCGTGCGGGACCCTGCGCCACAAGCACTGGCACTCGTGCCCGGTGGGCGAGCGCTAGTCGCCGAGCGTGGCACGGCAAGTGTCGCCCTGCTTGAGCTCGCTGAGGGGCGTGTCTTAAACCGCGTCTCCGTGGGCGCGGAGCCGTTTGGGCTGGCGGTGCGGGGGAGCGTGGCGGTCGTCACCAGCTACGGCGCGGACTCGCTGAGCGTGCTCTCCCTGGCTCCGAAGGGTGTTGGAGTGACAGCGACCTTTCCGGTGGGGGCAGAGCCGCGCGGGGTCGCGCTGAGCGCCGACGGTAAGCGGGCCTATGTCGCGCTGGGGGCCGAGAGCTGCATCGCGGTCGTGGACCTGGCGAGCCGTAAGGTGATCCGTCGTCTTCCCACGGGCCTAGAGCCCTGGCATGTTGCGCTTACGCCCGATGGCAAGCGCCTCGCGGTGGGTTGTACACGGGCACGTACCCTCTCGGTCTTTGCCGTGCCGTCGGGGCAGGAGCTCTACACCGTCCCCCTCAACGGTCGCAACGTGCGCCAGCTCGCGGTCTCCCCCGACAGCAAGCAGGCTTTTGTTCCCTTTATCAACGAGCGGCGCTTCCCGGCGACCAAGGACAATATCGGGCGGGGCTGGGTCGTGGGAAATCGTCTTGCGCGGGTGCCGCTCAGCGACGAAGGCCCGCGGGAGGCGATTGCGCTGGACACCAACGGCGATGCGCTGGGCGATGTCGAGGGCTGCGCACTCTCGCCCGATGGCCAGACTCTTGCCCTGACTGCGGGGGGAACTCATGAGCTGGTGCTCTTCTCTCGGATTGCCGGCCTGCCCTTTGTCGCTTTTGGTGGCCCCGAGGACTTTCTGGAGCCCGCATCGGTGCAGCGCATCCGGCGCATCAAACTGGGCGGCCGGCCGATGGGGGTCCAGTTCTCCCCCGAGGGCAAGCAGCTCGTGGTCGCCAATGACTTTCTCAATGCGGTGCAAGTGATCGAGGTGGTGACGGGCACGGTGACCAAGACAATCGCGCTTGGCGGGCCGGCGACGCCATCGCTCGTGCGCCAAGGGGAGATTCTCTTCCACGATGCCAAGCGCTCGTTTCACTCCTGGTACTCCTGCGCCTCGTGCCACACCGAGGGCCACACCAACGGCGGGAACTTCGACACCAAAAACGACGGTGGCTACGGCAAGCCGAAGAAGACCCTGAGCCTGCGGGGAGTGGCCCAGACCGCGCCCTACACCTGGCACGGCTGGCAGACCGACCTGCGCCAGGCGATCCGTGAGTCGTTTGTCAGTAGCATGCAGGGCGACGAGCCATCGGGGGCGGATCTCGATGCCGTGGAGGCCTACCTGAAGTCGCTCGACTGGAAGCGATCGCCCTTTCCCCCTAGCGCGGCGGGCAAGCAGGTCTTTGAGGCGAAGGGGTGCACAAGCTGCCACGGCGGACCGAACTACACATCGACAGCGATCACCAAGGTGGGGCTGGAGGAGCCTAGTGATGTCTACCAGGGCTACAACCCACCCAGCCTGCGCAATGTCTACAGCCGCGCTCCGTACCTGCACGATGGCCGCGCCGCCACTCTGGAGGATGTCCTCACCAAGTACCACCGCCCGAGTACACTTACCAGCCAGCCGGACTGCACACCCCAGGAGCTCAGAGACCTGGTAGCGTTCTTAAAGAGCCTCTAGTCCTCGGGGACACGGTGGCACTGGCGGCAGCGGGCCTCGTAGTGCTCGGTCGCGCCGATCAAGACGGTCGGGGCGCTGGCAGGGGCGGGCTGGCCGTCCAAGAGCCGCTGCGACCGGGCGGCATCCCCGCCACAGACCGCGCAGATCGCCCTGAGCTTCACCACATTGTCTGCGACTGCGATCAGGCTTGGCATCGCGCCAAAGGGAGCGCCGCGAAAGTCCATGTCCAGCCCCGAGACAATCACCTCTTTGCCTTCGTCGGCGAGGGCCTGGCAGACCGAGAAGATGTCTTCGTCGAAGAACTGCGCCTCTTCTATGGCGATGACCTGGGTCTCTGGGGCGATGGAGAGATAGAGCGACGCCGAGCTCTCGACCGCAAGGGCTTCGTGGAGCGCGCCGTTGTGGGAGCGAATCACCGTGGCGGGATCGCGGGTATCGAGGGCGGGCTTGAAGACCTGGACCGTGCGCCGCGCGTAGAGCGCACGGCGCACCAGACGGATCAGCTCCTCGGTCTTTCCCGAGAACATCGAGCCACAGATGACAGTGAGGGAACCAGCAGGCATACGGACTATTTTATCGTTTCCAAAGTGCCCGAGGAACGAATAACCCGAGGAACGAGTCCTCGGGCTTAAGAAGGCGACGGCTGCCTTCGCAGCCAACCGAATCTCTTGGGCACGAAGGTGCCCGTCGCCCTTTAAAGCCCGGACACTCGTTGTCTGGGATTCTCGTTGTCCGGGCACCTTGTCTGAGATTACTCAGCTGGCGCCGAGCCGCCGCGGCGCTCGGCGTAGGCGTGCTCAGCAGGGACGGTCACCAGCTCGCGCTCGGGGAAGCGGAGCGCGGCCAAGAAGCCCCCAAAGACACAGCCACCGTCGAGGTTGACCGTATTATTCACAAAGCGGATCTCGTCTTGTGGCGTGTGACCGTAGCAGATCAAGGGGCCAGAGTCCCCGTTTTCGCGCTCGGCGGCCCAGTCGTGGCGGAGCGGCATGCCATCGGGCGCGAAGCCGCGGACATCCCCAAAGCGCGTGAAGCGGGTGATAAAGTCTGAGCTCTGCCCCAGCATGTCGTCGCGAATCCCCGCGTGCGCCACCGCGAGCCTGCCCTCCGCGAGCACAAGGTGCACCGGCTGGGGCGCGAGGTAGGCCAGGATATCCAGCGTGAGCCGCTCGCGCTCCTTCTCGGGCATCCCCAGGAGCTGCTCCTCGGTTAAATCTAGGCCGTGGGTGCGCTGGACCTTTCCGCCCTGGAGCATACGAAAGAGCTTGTCATCGTGGTTGCCGGGGACAAAGAGGGCCTTGTCCGCCGCGACCAGGTCACAGACAAACCGGAGGACGCCCGGCGAGTCGGGGCCACGGTCGGCGAGGTCCCCCACAAAGACCGGGACGCGGCCCGTGGGGTGGGTGCTCTCGTGGTCGTAGCCGAGCTTTGTGAGCAGGCTCTTGAGCTCGGGGAGGCAGCCGTGCACATCGCCGATCACATCGAAGGCGGGCGCGGCGACAGCACCGGGCGTGGTCTGGACGGTCACCGTGTCTTGTTGCTCCGGGGTGAGGACATGGAGCGCGGCAAGGCGCGTGTCCTTGGCCAGCTCGCGCAGGGCCTGCTCCAGAGTCGCCCGGTGGCGCGTCACCACTTTCTCCCCGACAGAGCGCTCTGTACGCAGGGAGTCGCGCCGGATCGCCTCGTCGAGCGGGACATCGAAGGCAACCACGACCACGGGAACCCGCGCCTCTTGGGCAAGCGCGATCAGCCGATCCCGCGCCCCCGGCTTGAGAGCGGTTGAGTCCGCGACTGTGAGGCGGCGGTTCTTGAGCCGGAGCGCAATCCACTGGTGAAAGAGCGCAAAGGCATCGTCGTTGGCGCTCTGCGATGCGGCACTGTCCACGACCATCTCACGGCACTGGTCGCTGGAGACAAGCTGGGAGGGGAGAAAGTGCCGCCGCGCCCAGGTCGATTTGCCCGAGCCCGACGCGCCACACAGAACGATCAAGCAGACTGGGGGGAAGTTGAGTGTCATCACAGGAATTGTATCGTCTGAGAGAGGCGGCGTGGTAAAAGTCCCGCCGATCAGAACGGCCGGACGGGAGAGCCTCTGGCTACGAAGGCCGTTCCGGCCATGAAATTTTTTTTGGTTGCGTTTTGTCAGATTTGGGGAGTCTCACCCGTTATAGGGGTGTGGAAAAGCGACGACGAAATCATACAGAGCTGGCGGTGCATCTGGTCTGGACGACCTGGAAGCGCATGCCCCTGATCCGAAGTAGTGAGCTGGAGCGTAGCCTCTGGCGCGTGATACAGAACGAAGCAGAGATCCTAGGATGCTCGGTTCTCGCGATTGGAGGAATGCCAGATCACGTGCACCTGGTTCTGGTGCAACCACCAAGCCTCTCTTTATCGAAACTGTTAAACCAGCTCAAAGGTGTTTCTTCGTCGGTGGCACGTACACAACTCGGCAGCGAGGCATTTTTTCAGTGGGCGGAAGGCTACTCTGCCTTCTCCCTGAGCAGCACGCACTGCCAGAATGCGATTGCCTATGTCCAGTCCCAGAAAGAGCACCACTCGCTTGAGACGCTCTGGGAGCGCTGGGAAGAAACCCCCGACCTAGAGCTATGGGCGGAACGCCCTTCGTAGCCAGAGGCTCTCCCGTCCCCCCGTTCCAATCGGGGGGGCTTATACCCACTCCAGGGTGGCATCGGGGAGGGCGTTGTTGAGCTCGTCGCAGACATCCTGCTCTTTGACATCGGGGCGCATGCGGATCGTCACCAGCAAGACCCGGCGGCCATCGGGGTGGTCTTCGGTCTCGAAGCTGGAGACGGTCGCGCCGGCCTCGGTGAGGGCGGTAAGGGCTGCGCTGACCGCACCCTTGTGTCGGTTGACCGTGATGGTCAGCGTGGTCTGGCGCTCGTTTTTATGGATCAGGTTCTCCGACCAGCGCCCGACACTCAGCGTGAAGAGCACCAAGAGAGTCGTGAACGTGGCGGTGGCCGGGTAGATTCCCCCCGCACCACAGGCGATCCCGATCGCGGCGACGATCCAGACGGTCGCGGCGGTCGTCAGGCCCCGTACCGAGAGCCCGCGGCGCAGGATCACGCCCGCCCCCAGAAAGCCAATACCGGTCACCACCTGGGCTGCGATCCGCCCCGGGTCGCCGCTGGGGAAGTGGATTCGGGTGAGCAAGCACGCCCCCAGGCAGACCAGAACGTGCGTGCGGAGCCCTGCCGAGTGGTTGGTCGCCTCCCGCTGCGCCCCGATAAAGCCCCCAAGGAGCGAGGCCAGGATGAGATAGCCCGCCTCGGTGTAGAAGGACAGGGCCTGCGGTTGAAGGAAAAAGTCCCACGGCGGACGCAAACTCATTCGACAATTGTACCGTACCATGGGGAGAAGCTATACTGAGACCATGCTTGAACTGGCGAAGCTCTACGCCACGGTGACCTACTTCCATCCCCGTGCGGGTGCGCGCTGGGCGGAGGCAACGGAGGCCTATTTCCCCGAGGTGCTCCGTGCCCCCAACCCGGAGACCCTGGGGCGCTGGCTGAGCGTGCTCGACGACCCATGGACCGGTGTGGTTACTTCCAAGCCCGAGCCACAACCCGAGAGCGCGACTCCCGGCTACACCGCGACCACCGCCGAGGGCTGGCCGCTCCTGACCCTCTCCGATGTGGGCTGGCTCCTCACCCCGGAGGGCGAGCGCTGCCTGGCAGGGTTTATCGCCCAGGCGAGCCGGGCTCCTGCGGCGATCCTCGACCTGCGCACGGCTCAGCTTCCACGTCGCAGTGCCGCCGCTCGCCTTGCGACCCTCACCGATGGGATCGCCCAGCCCGCTCTCTGGCAGCGCGCCCACTACGGCAAGGTCCCCGAGGCACAGAGCGCGACCGGCAACTTTCGCACCGGCTGGGTGGGGCGTGCGGCTGTCATCTCCCTGGCGCGCTGGCCGCTGACCGCGGTCGTGCTGAGCCCCCAGAGCCCCGTGCCGCCGTTTGTCCTCGCGCTGGCACAGCTCGGTCAGGCGGTCTTGTTGTGTGAGGGGGAGGTCCCACTTAGAGAGCCCTGGGCTCCGACCACGACTGTCACCCTTCCTGGTGGCCCGACCCTCCGTGTCCGAACGGGGCTCACCGAGCTACCCAGGCTACAGCCCACCCGCGACCCCCTCCCTGAGGCGCGTGCCTGGCTAGCCGCGAACCTTGCCCTACCCTCTGAGGAGCGTAAGGGGACGAGCGCACTCCTGCCGTCGGGGCAGCCACGCCTCGTTCCTCCCACAACCCGCCTGCACGCGGCCCTGCGGCTCTGGAGTGCGCTCTGGCTGCTCCATCCCCACCGCGTGGCCCTGCAGCCCGAGCTGGAGCGGGCGTGGCCAGGGTTCTTGGCCCAGGTACAGGCCGCCGGGGACGCGCCCACGTTCCACAAGGCCGTGCGCCAGCTCCTGCGACTGACTCGCGATGGCCACGCCGTCACCGTGACCCCGCTGGACAGCCTGCTCTTTGGGAGCGTGGGAGCGGCGGTGCGCCTACAGACCATTGAGGGCAAGGCGACTGTCGTGGCGCTTCGTGGGGCCAGTGAGCTGAAGGTGGGGGATGCGGTGGTGGCGGTGGAGGGCGTGCCGCTGACCGTGCGACGGGCCCAGCTCGATCCCTACCTGGCTGCCGGGACCCCCCAGGCCCGGGAGAACTACCTCAACAACCGCGTGCTGCTCGGGCAACGCGGGAGCCTGGCAAACCTCACGCTGGAAGGGGGACGTCAGGTGGCTGTCCCACGCCTGCCCTCCGATGGCAAGGAGCGTCAGGGCGAGGTGGTGCGTGTTCTGAAGGGGGGCGTGGTCTACGCCGATCTCGACCGCCTGACCCGCCCCGAAATTGCGCCTTTTTTTGTGCACTTTGGCCAGGCACCCGGCCTGATCTTCGACTTACGCGGCTATGTGGAAGAGACAGCCTGGGAGCTGGCACCCTACCTCGCACCCACGGAGCCGCTGATTGCGGCGCGCTTCCACCGGCCGGTGGCGCTGCCCCCGGAGGATGGCGAGCTCGCGGGGCGGCACCTGGACGAGGTCTTTGACCAGACTCTCCCCCGCCGCACGACCCAGCGGCGCTACCGTGGGAGGGTGGCGGTGCTCATCGACGAGCGCACGCAGAGCCAGGCCGAGCACACAGTGCTGTTTCTCAAGGCCTGCGGGGCGCTGCTGGTGGGCTCCCCAACGGCCGGGGCGGTGGGGGATGTGACGAACCTGCTCCTAAGCGATGGGATCGTCGTGCGCTTCTCCGGCCAAGATGTCCGCCTCCCGGAGGGCACCAAGGTGGCAGGGGTCGGCGTGATGCCTGCGCTACGCAAACGGCCCACCCGGAGAGGTCTCCAGGCGGGCCGTGATGAGGTGCTTGAGGCAGCGCTGGGCGCTATTCTTTCACACGGGTGAGCGGCTGGCTCTTGCCCGCATTGGTGAGCGTCAGCGTGTCGCCCTCGATCTTGAATGTCCCTGTGGACTGGCGCTTGTCGGCGGGGATCATGTTGAGGATCATCGCCGGGTTGGCACTGGTGAGGCTCGTGGTGAGCTTGTCCCCATCGGCGCTCCAGGTCCCCGAGAGATTGGCGGTCTGGCCCATCACCGAGGCGGAGACGGACATCTGACCGCCTTCTTTGAACTCAAAGGTCGCCGGGATACTGTTAAAGTTCCCCGACCACTTCCCCACGGGCGTGGGTTTTTTACAGCCCACGGAGAGAACAAGAGCCGGGACCAGACAGGCCGCGGCAAGCATCTTTATTTTCATATCGACTTACTCCTAGCCGCCGGTGGCGACTTTCACTAAGGTGGGACGGAGGACCTTGGTTCCCAGCAGGTAGCCCCGCTGAAGCTCCTCGACAATGGTATTCTCCGGCAGGTCACTGTTCTCATCGCGGAGGACAGCGTTGTGCAGGTTGGGATCGAACGGGGTGCCGGTGGTTCCCGGAATCACCATCACGCCCTCACCGGCGAGTGCCTCACCGAACTGCTTGTAGATCGCATTGACCCCCACGACAAGCTTGTCGTAGTCGCTGGTCTGGGAGGCGGCGATGAGCGCGCGCTCAAAGTTATCGAGAATGGGGAGGAGCTTCTGCAGGATATCCTCGATCAGGTAGCCCTTGAGCCCCTCGCGCTCCTCTTCCGTGCGACGCTTGAGGTTGGAAAAATCGGCGCGGGCGCGAAGAAAATCGGTGCGTGCGGCGTCGAGCTCCGCGGTCAGGCTCTCCACTTGGGCTTGAAGCTGAGCCACATCGGAGGTTCCTGCCTCCGTGTCGGTCATAGGTGGTGCGCTATCGGCATCAAACTCCGCCCCAGACCCGGTCTGGGCAGTGCTGTCGTCGGTCATGGCGTCTCCGTTGGAATTTTTATCGCGTTTAAAACGTGAAAACACGCCCCTAGTTTACCGCAATTTTCGACGGATCAGATAGTGTAGAAACGACACGAGCCCCGCGAACCTATAGCTCGGGTCGATATACTTCTCGATCACGTAGAACGCAAAGTAGTACAGCCGGCAAAACGCCCAGATGCCGATCGCCAGGAGCGCCGCCACACGCCCGCTAGGAAGCTCGACCAGGATGCCCGCGACCGCGCCGCACCCGGCCACGAGAAAGAGCACGGCCTTGAGGTACATCAGCCGCGGATCGGTTAAGTCGCCCATGCTGATGCAACGGCTTTTAGGCGCTTGCGGTTACGCCAAAGGAGCACTCAAAGCTGGCGATATTTTTATCGGGGCCGCTGCGTGGGTTCATGATCGCAAAGACTATCCTCTGAAAACGCCCTTTGAGCTCCGGCTCGGCGAGGGCTTCGGCGAAGAGGCGGGCGATGAGCTCCGGGTCGCAGCGGAAGACCCCGCAGCCCCAAGCTCCCAAGACCAGCGCCTCGGTCTCCTGCGCCGCCGCCACCGCGAGCACCATGCGTACCCGGCGCGCCATCGTGGCCTCGACAAAGCGCAGGCTCTGGGGCTCGTTCTTCTCCAGCGCTCCCACATTGACCGCTGCACTGGTGAGCATCGAGACCGTGTAGGGCTGCGCCAGCGCGTGGTGGTGGTCATCGCAGAAGACCGGCACATCGGGGGAGAAGATCACCCGGTCGGAGTAGAGGCAGGAGCGCAGCGCACGGTGGTAGTCGTAGAACTCCGGCTGGGTGCGCAGGCAGCTATAGAGCCCCGATGCCCGCGCGAGGCTCTCTTCCTGTGCCCGTGCGCCGCCCATAAAGCCCCCGCCGGGGTTGCGCGCCGACGCGAAGTTCAGCAGAGCCACCCGCTCGTAGCGCTTTCGGAGCTCCCGTGCCGCCTCTAGAGTCGAGGCATTCTCTACCGTGACCTCAGTCTCGCAGAGCACGCTCTGCTCACCCAGCGCCTCCCACAGCGTGTCGAAGTCCTCGGGGAGATAGAGCTGAGTGCCATCACAGGCCTTCTTGAGAGCTCTCTCGATAGAGACAGTCGTGCCATTGGGGAGCTTGTACCAGCCGCGCTCCTGGATTGCCAGCGCTTCTCTGGCTGCGATTGCAAGTTTAACGTTCATAACACACCAATATAGTTTCCCGAGGGCAGCTTGCTAAAAACCGCCGGATCGCCATGCCTGGGTTGGTGCGTCGAGAAGCGGCCAGCCGGTGATATGGGCCAGGAAGCGCCCTAGAGCGGCGGCCTCATCGGTGCTGGGCGCGAGAAGGGGCTGCGAGCCACCGCCCAAGAAACCGTCGAGGGCTCCCATGTCGGTGGGAACCTGGTAGCTATCCAGTGTCGCCCCGCCACTGCGGCCCGCGACCCGTAGCGTTCGATAGACCTGATGACCGTAGCGGCTGGAGACCTCGCGGTAGCTGAGGCGGAAGGTCGCGGCCGCGGGGCCCTCCCAGCGCCGGACCCGCTGAAGCTTGCCCAGGGTTCGGCGCCGCTCCAGAAGCTCACGCCCGACCCGGAGCTGCTCTGAGGCACCCAGCATCCAAATCAGGACGGCCACGGCGAGTACTCCAAAGACAATGGCAACAACAAGCATGTAGGGGCGGGGCTCGCCGTGCTTCGGGTAGGCAAAAGCAAGGCTAAAGAGCGCTCCCATCCCAAAGACCACGAGAGCGACGCCCTCTTCCCAGTCTGTTGCCCCTGCGCGTGTGATTCTGGCCCAGATGCCCCGCTTGAGCCGGGTCGTGCCATCGGGGAGCGGGTCGATCTCCCAGTCACCGATACTGCCAATCGCGCTGGCTTGCTGGAGCGCATCGGTGACCCGGGAGAAGTCTTGGAGGGCCATGCCCTGAACGGCTCCGTAGCTGGGAACCGCTGCCTGCACCGCAAGCCCACAGTGCGGGCAGACCGGAGCTGCGAAGGGGACAGGCTTCTCACAGGCACGGCAGGGGTAGGTCTTGGCGGGCGGTGGCGCGGCTTGGTCTAGGGTTCGCCCACAGGCATAGCAGACTGTTAGATGGTGCGGATTGGGCGCCCCACAGCCCGCACAGTGTTTCATTTCCGGCTTCATCGTTTGAGGTCAGACACAAAACTCCCGGCACGGTTGCGGATTTTGTTGCTGTGGGTGTTGCCCTCTCCCTCGGTGAACGTGGGGCAATGGGGCGTCGTTCCTCCGCCGCGCCTTCGGCGGATAAATCTTGTACCGACGAGGAACGAGGAGGCGGCGCGAAGCGCCCCCTAGCCCCACGTTTACCGTGAGGGAGAGGTTAGTTTTTTCACTACGTTGGTGGTGGAGCGGCCTGGAACGAGGGGGAGGATCACGACCTCGCCGCCGTACTCACGGACGATAGCCGTCTCTGGGAGCACATCGGGCGAGGCATAGTCGCCGCCTTTGCAGTGAATACTGGGCTGGACAGCGCGGATGAGCTCCACCGGCGTGTCTTCCTCAAAGACACAGACCGCGTCTACGCACTTCAGGCCCAGCAAGAGCTCCGCACGCTCGCCCTCCGGGTTGATCGGGCGCTCCGGGCCCTTGCCCAGCCGACGGACACTCGCATCGGCGTTCACGCCCACAAACAGCGCATCCCCGAGGGCGCGGGCCTGCTGGAGATAGCGCAGGTGCCCGACGTGCAAGATATCAAAGACCCCATTGGTAAAGACGACGCACTTACCGTCGGCCTTCAGTCGCGCCGCCTCCGCGGCAAACTCGTCACGTGTCATCTAGCGAATCCGTCTTTCTATCGCGTCCCAGACCCCGTCCACGGGGAGCTGGGTCATACAGGCAATATCGCCGCGCTTGCAGGAGCGAGCCTGGCAGGGGACACAGCTCAGCTCGCGGTTGATCACGACCAGATCGCCGGGGCGCGTGGGGCCGGTGCGATCCGGGTCTGCGGCACCCGAGAGACAGACAATCGGGGCCTTCACGGCGGAGGCGATGTGCAGGGGGCCGGTATCCCCGGTCACGACACAGGTCGCCCGCTCCAGCAAGGCTCCTAGCTCCTTGACCGTGAGCTTGCCCGCCAGGTTCTCCACGGGCGCTTGGGTCTTCCCCGCGATCTCCGACGCCAGCGCCAGGTCGCCCGGCCCGCCTAGGAGAAGTACGCGCCGTCCCGCTCCCACCAGCCGCTCGATGAGCTCGGCGAAGCGCTCTGGGGGCCAGCGGTTGATGTCTCGGGTTCCTGCGGGGTTGATAGCGATATAGGGGACACTCAGGTCCAGCTTCGCCGCCAGCGACTCCCGCGCCGCTTCGGGCACAAAGAAGTCCAGCTGTCGGTCGGTGACCGTGATCCCCAGCGGCACAAGCTCCTTGGCAAAGTCGTCGATGGCGTGGCGCACCCGTCCGGTAGCGGCCTGCTTGCGGCGGTCTTTCTTGAAGACAATGGTCTGCTGGGGCTGGGAGAGCGCCATGAGCGTCAGGGTCTTGAGGCTAGGCTGGAAGTTCAGAAAGAGGTCGTAGCGGCCGTCGGCACGGAGCGTCTTGACAAAGCCAGGGAGGCCTTTTCCCCAGTGCTTCTTGCGGTCGAAGGCCAGGATGCGCCCTGCGTAGGGGAGCCCGGTGACCGCTGCCTCCATCCCTGGGCCTACCACAAAGTCGATCGTGCTGCCGGGGAAGTGGGCGGCGAGCGCCCGCAGTGTCGGGGTGGCGAGCAGGATATCTCCCATCCCCCCGAGGCGAACCACACAGACCCTCATGTCAAGAGCCTCTCGACAGCGTCTAAGACCGCCTCCGCAGGGATGCGAGCAAGGGCATCGGGGATCGTGCCATGGCGCGGGCGGCGGCTCTCCGGAGGGGCTTCTTTCTCGACAAAGTCCAAGACAACTGCGGGGGCGGGGCCCCAGCCAGGGCCGGTGCGTGCCGGATCGGTGACCCCGTAGAGCCCCACCACCGGGGTTCCCACCGCGACCGCAAGGTGCAGCGGTCCCGTGTCCGCCCCGATCACCACACCGCACTGCGCCACCGTCTTTGCCAGCTCGGGGAGCTTTGTCTTGCCCGCCAGGTTCAGGCAGCCCGCACTCGCCACCTGCGCGGCCGCCTCCGCCTCCGCGCCGGGGCCGCCCAGCAGGACGGGCGTCAGGCCGCGCCCCTCCAGCGCCGCAATCAGAGACTTCCAGCGCTCCAGGGGCCAGGTCTTATCGGGCGTGCTCGCCCCGATAATGCAGCCCACCCAGGTCTTCTCGCGTGGGGCGTCTCCCGCGAGGTAGGTCTGGACACGCGGCGCGAGCCGGGGATAGCCCAGCACATCGCAGAAGGCGGCGAGCTTCTCCACCTGGTGCGCCCGGTGGGTGCTGGCGATACGGGCATCGGTGAGGAAGAGCTTGTTGCCCTCCCGGTTCTTATCCAGCCCGATCCGGCGCGGTGCCCCCGAGAGCAGCGCCAGCAAGCCCGAGACAAAGAGCCCTTGGGGATCGAGCGCGGTGTCGAAGCGCTCCTCCTTGAGCGTCTTGCCAAAGGCTAGGGTAGCGCGGAGGCTCTTCTCTTCGAGGACATGAACCGCGCTGACGTGCGGGTTGCCCAGCACCAGCGGCGCAAAGGCCTTGCGCACCGCCCACGCGAGGTGCAGCTCCGGTCCTCCGCCGTGACGAAGCGCCTCGATCAAGGGCAGTGTATGGACCACATCGCCCAGCGACGAGAGCTTGACCACGAGAAGACGAGACGGAGCAGGCGAAGGCATCGGCGTATTTTACCCGCAAGCGTCGGCGATCTGGCCGGGTGTCCGGGGAGATTTGGGTACAATGAGCCCATGAACACCCCCCCGCCTCGTCTCTCCTATGCCACACTGGATGCCTGGAGGGGGATTGCGAGCCTGATGGTGGTGTGCTTCCACACGGCGGGAGTTCACGCCCTGCACCACCCCGAGCTCAAGGACCGCGGCATCTTCTGGCTGGCGCAGTTTGGCTGGCTGGGGGTGCAGCTCTTTTTTGTGATCAGCGGCTTCTGTATCGCCAATGCCGCCGCGATCTCCCAAGCACGCGACCCGGGTGTCGGCAGCTTTTTTGTCGCGCGCCTGCGCCGCATCTTCCCGCCGTACTGGTGCGCCTTACTCCTGACTACCTTACCGTTGGTGGTGATGCAGCTTCGTGGCGCAGGGACGGCAGAGACTGCGGGGATGCTGACGGGCGGGAATATCTTCTGGAACCTGACCCTCACGCAGCTAATCACCAAGACCCCGAGCATCGTGGCCGTAAGCTGGACGCTGTGCTTTGAGCTGGCTTTCTATCTGTTAGTGGGGGGGGCGCTGGCGGCATTTGGGAAGCGGCTGGGGGTCCGGGCGATGCTCCGGGCGCTCCACGGTCTGACACTTCTGTGCCTGATTGCGCAGCTGATCTTTGGGGATGCCGTGCCCTACCCATTTTGTATGTGGGCGCAGTTTGGCTTTGGCGTCCTGGTCTACGATGCGCTCACCGACCCCAAGAGCCGGGAGCCGCGGGTCTGGGCGGCGGTGCTCGCTCTAGCGACCCTCGTTCTTATCACGACCCGAGATTTCTATGTCGCCAACCAGCCCTATCGCCTGAGTATGGTGGTTACTCTGCTCTTTGCCGCTCTGTTGGTGGGCCTGCACCGCTTCGATACCCTCACGGGGGCACACCGCGCCCTCCGGGGGCTCTCGGTGATCGGCGGCTTTTCCTACAGCCTCTATCTCACGCACCACTACCTCCTGCGGATCGGGCTCCAGATCTTCGAGCGGCTCCGCCTGCCCGATCCGGGCGGGCTTGTGGGGCTGCTCTTTGCCATTGCCTTTAGCGTGGCGACTGCCGCTGTGTTCTACCGGTTCTGCGAGAAGCCGTTCCTTAAGAAGCGCCCGACAAAGTCCCTGTGATGGTAGAGAGAGTGAGGGGCTGGGGGCGGTACTGACTATCGAGCAGGTGCATCTTTACCCCCTCAACACGGTAAGGGGTGGTGTTTTTATCACGTCGCACAAAGCCGACTCCCGCGAGCTGCTGTGCCGTGGTGCCTGGTGGGAGCGGGATTGCGGTTCGGTTCCAGCCACTGCGGAAGAGAGTGAGACGCGGGTCGTTGTAGTCGGAGCTGAGGGTCTGCCGGTTGCGCAGGGTCGCCTGCGCCGCAAGGAGTGTTCCGGGTGGCAGGGTTGCCTTGAAGTCGACATAGAGGAAGTTGCGCGGGTCGAGGGTGTTGGGGACATAGCTGGCCTCACGACGTTGCTCCTTCTCTGTGAGTGCCAGTGCCCAGGGAAAGGCATCCAGAGCGCATTCCCGCGCCCCACGGGTCTCATCGTAGGCCCACACGGGTGGTAGCGCGAACAGAAACGGGCTCGTTCCCTTGAGGCTCACCATGTTGTTGCGGGTCGAGGTCGCCAGGACGGGGTGTCCTGCGATCGTGCGGCTGAGCAGGGGATCGGTGGTCTGGCCCGCACCCTGCACCACGGCCTTGGGAACACGGCCCGTGCGCGGGTCCACATAGAGCTCGTAGACCCAGTCGATATCCACCGGGGTGCCATCTTGGGCGAGCCGCTGGAGCATCGTGCGGTCGGTGTCCTGGTCGCTCCAGACAACGGCATAGGCCAGTCGAAGAAGTGCTCCCTCGGGGCGGACACGGGCGAGTAACAGGAGGGGGGTGTCTGAGGTCGCACTATCCGGGCGCCCATAGAGCCGGGGGGCGTAGCGCCAGAGCAGGTAGTCAGGGTGGGGGGAGGGGACGGTGGTGACTGTCGCATCGTGGACCTGCACCTCGCGAGCGCCTGCGGGGGAGAGCTCGGGGCGAAAGGTCACGCTAATCTGAACGGTGCCGCGCTCCAGGTTGCCCAGCGCAATAAAGTACTCTGCGAGCTCCTCACCCCGGTAGAGAACGAGCTCCGCAGTCGGAACCCCATCCACTGCAATGCTCGCCACCGCAGACTCTGCTCCACGACGGCTCCAGTCACAGCCCGGAGCACGAGCCAGCAGTCGCAGACCTCCCTCACCTGCAGTGGCGATGGTCTGAGTCATAGTGAACGGCTTTGTTTGGAGGACTTTCATGCCGCATTTTATCACTTCACGACTCCTGCTGCGATCTGCTTTGTGTGTGCCTTTATCTAATCAAACAGGCTAGATAGCTGTTTTGGCAGAATAGCTGACAGGCCATATGTCGCATAGAGAATCAAAGCGATCATGGTCCCATCACGAAATCGCGGATCCCCCCAAAACACAATTGCTGTAATCAACGTAGAGGTCATTGCCAAATGGATGACGAGCCACTCTGTTGAGAATAACCTATAGGTCTTTAATGATTTTACGATTCCTATAATGCATAATATTAATACGGGTGTGCTGAATATGACGTTCGAAAGAAGCATTAGTTTATTTCCTGAGTTGAAATCAGGAAGAAAGAAACGGATTATCTTGGAAATGAATAATACTGGGATAGAGAGAGGGTGATCTCGAATCCAATCAATACCTAGTTTCCATTCCATCTTATCGTGAGCATATTCGTTAGGTGTCGCATCAACCATCGAACGATAAGGTAGCTCCGTTGTGGACACCCAAGCACCAAGTAGCTTGGGCTGGGTTGCGACAGTCGTGTTATTGCCACCATAGAACGTAGATCCACCATTTGTTGCTACCAGCACAAATTTTCCATGCACTAAATAATTACGTATAGTCCAAGGTGCGACTATACTGGTAAACGAGAGCGCGTATAGTATTGCAGGGAAAATTGCTCTAGCTACGTTTTTCTTATGTGTGATTACGATAACGAGGAGGAACGCTGGTAGTAGTAAAATTGCAAACGGGCGAGTTAATGTGCTGAATCCAAGGATGAGCCCGGATAGTATTAGGCCGTATCTGGATTCTGTTTTTAGGTTTTTTGTGAATAGCAGTATGCCGAGTGATAGTAGGAATATAAACAAGTTCTCGCTTGCGAAAACGGTTGAGAAATATATATGAGGGAAATAAAATGCAGATAAAAGTGCTGACAGTATAGCGAGCTTCTTGCTTAGTAATATCTCGGCTGTTAAAAAAATAAATAAACAGGAAAACATTCCCAAAAGGCTGAAGGTGAGATAGGAAAATACGTAGTTTTCACCAACAAGCGAATACAGTCCCGCAAGCAAAAAGGGCAGCCCTGGAGCTCTAAAGGAAGTCAGCTGGCCGGACTCCCAAGCGTATCCATGTCCGCGTATGAGCTGTAGGCCGAGTAGGTTAAATTCTATTCCATCAGCTCCAAACGTTTTGTCGGGAGGGAGATGTATATTACGCAATGCAACTGCCGCGCTGATCCTGAGGAGAAATGCGACGATCATAAAGGCAATAATGAATATTGTCCGGTGCTTTAGTATAGTTGCAAGTAACTGTCTCATTGGAGATTTCTTAACGATCGTGTTTCTGTTTTTTAGTCCGTGAATCTATACCGAAGAATAGCCCAGACCGCTGAAAATGCATCTTTGAGGCCAATTTTTTTACCCTCTGTATAGTCTCTGCCGTAGTAGCTGATCGGCACCTCGTAGATACGACACCGTTTACCTGTAGTCGGATCCATCCATCTTGCTACTTTTGCTGTTACTTCAGGCTCGAAATCAAAACGATTCGCGCGAAGCTTTATGGATTGAATTACGTCTCTGCGAAATATCTTATAGCACACTTCCATATCGGTAAGATTGAGATTTGTTGTGATATTCGATAATGTGGTTAAGAGGGCGTTCGCAACACGATGCCAAAAGAAGCAAACACGATGTGGTCCACTTCCCAAAAAACGAGAGCCAAAGACGACATCTGCATCACCATTTAAGAGTGGCTCTAAGAGGACAAAAAACTCATTTGGGTCGTACTCAAGATCTGCATCCTGCACCACAACGTAGTCACCTGTTGCTTGGGCAATACCCGTTCTTGTAGCAGCGCCTTTGCCTTGATTTTTATCATGGTAATAGACTTTTACATCCGGAAAAAAGCCTTCAATGTCATTCTTGAGTATGTCACGAGTTCCATCTTTGGAGCCATCGTCGACAAGGATAACTTCTTTCGATATATCGACATTACGAACCCGTTCTAGGATCTCTTTGATCGTATGGATCTCATTGTAGACGGGAATGACGACAGATAGACAGAAATCCTTGCTTTTGAAAGTTTCTGAGTCAGATAGTCTCTCTCGATGTGTTTTTCTCAATTAGTATTGGCCTTTAAATTTTTGTTCGTTGCTATATGTTCTAATGTCTGTAGGGGGATTCTGTGTTTGAATGATATTAAATTGTTTGTTGTTCATCGCTTTGAAAGTAGAATTGACCTACCCGTCCAGATGCGCTTTATAGGGTTTTTGTGCAAATACAGCAGGCTACTTGGACTCCAGAGTCGCCAAGATACTTAGCAAGCGCTCTACTTCGGGAACGGTGTTGTAGTGTGCCAGTCCCACCCGAACCGCGCCCTCGGGGAGGCTGAGAGTCTCCATCACCCCGACGGCGTAGTAGTTACCGCTCCAGGTGCAGATCCCTGCAGCCCCGAGTACCTCAGCAACGGCACGCGGGGTGTGACCAGCGACCGTGAAGGCGACCGTTGGTACCCGGTCCGATTTGCCTGGCCCGTAGACCGTGACTCCGGGGAGCCTGTGGAGTCCCTCAAGAAGGCGGGTACCGAGCTCCGCTTCGTAGCGCTGCATCGCGTCCATGCCAACACTCTCGATGTACTCCACCGCGGCGGTTACCCCTGCCAAGCACTCGTGGTTGAGGGTTCCTTGCTCCCAGCAGTGGGGAATGCTGGTCTTGGCGGGGCGGACTTTGTGGGGCTTAAGGCGCTCTAAGTGCTCCCGCTTGCCGTAGAGGACACCGATGTGCGGCCCGAAGAACTTGTAGGCGGAGCAGGCGAGAAAGTCGCAGTTCAGCGCACGGACATCCGTGGGGCAGTGGGGGACAAACTGCACGGCATCGACAGAGACCAGCGCCCCCGCGGCATGGGCGAGCCCGATGGCATGCGCTAGGTCGGGGATCGTGCCAAGGGCATTGGAGGCCGCGGTGATCGCCAGCAGGCGGGTCTTGCCCGGTGTGAGGGCCGCCTCCAGCGCTGTCATGTCCAGAAGGCCCGTTGCCGGGTCGAAGGGCACACGACGAATCACGGCCCCGACCGCCTCTAGCTCCCGCCAGGGCGCGACATTGGCATCGTGGTCTAGGTCCGTGACAATGATCTCATCGCCGGGGGAAAGCGTCTCCCCAAACGAGCGGGCGAGATGAAAGGTCAGCGCGGTCATGCTCTGCCCAAAGACAATCTCATAGGGATCGGGCGTGCCTAAAAGCCGGGCCATCGCCGCCCGCGCCGCCGCGACAGTCGCATCGGTGCGCTGGCTGGTGGCAAACGCGCCGCCCACATTGGCACAGCTGGTCGCCCAGTACCCACTCACGGCATCGATCACACTCTGGGGCACTTGGGTTCCGCCTGGGTTATCGAAGAAGATCAAGTCGGGGTTGTTGGCCAGCGCCGGAAACTGCGCCCGGATGGTGTCGATGGGAAAGCTCATACGGGGATTGTACCTGGCCTTGACAAGATACGACACCTGTCGTATGATGCCGATGACGGTTATACGACGATTGTCGTACGGAGAGTTAAGGATGAGAAAGAAGACAAACTTAGGGCGGGCGGAGTCGGAGGTGCTGCGCTTTATCGCGGAGCGGCACCCGATCAGTGTGCGTGAGGTCGCCGAGAGCTTCGGCGACGTGCGCAAGACGACGATCCTCAACGTGATGGAGCGCCTCCGGGAGAAAGGCTTTCTAACCCGCGAGCCCCGAGAGGGAATCTACCAGTACTCCCCGACCCAGACCCAAGCTAGCCTGATGCGTGGCCTGGTCGCCGAGTTTGTGGACACGATGCTCGGCGGCTCGGTCGAGCCCTTCGCCGCCTACCTCGCCGAAAAAGAGACCCTCACCGAGACCGAGCTGGCGCGCCTTAAGGAGATCATCGCCAAGCTGGAGGAGAAGCCATGACCGAGACCCTGCTTCGCACCACGTTCCAGAGCGGTGTCGCGCTTTTGGTAATCGCCGTCCTCTGCCGCCTCTTTTCCAAGCTCTCCCCAAACATCCGCTGTTGGCTCTGGCGTGCAGGCTATCTCAAGTGTCTTGTTGCTTTTGCTGTCCCAATCACGCTTTCGATACCTTTTCTTCCACCTAAAACCATTTCTACAGACTTTCCTATTACCCATACGGGCTCTCCTGTGGGCCATACAGATTTTTCAGTCACTCGTACGGACTTACATTTAATCCGTACAGACACACCGACGATACAAAAAAGCTCTCCTGTAATCCATACTACTTTTTTACCGACCCGTATGGGATTTCAAAGCGGGCAAATGATGAGCATACTCTATTTATTAGGCGTTGGCGTGGCGTTTATGCGGCTTGTGGTCGCCGCGGCGCAGACTAGAGCGCTTCTCCAGAAAGCCACACAAGTCTCTCTCCCCGCTCTGCCCGCCCTCTGTGCCCGCTTCGGTCTTTGTCGTGCGCCGCGAGTGGCCCGGCTTACGGGCTTTTCGAGCCCCCTGCTTGCCTTTGGGACGATCTTGCTGCCCGAGCCCGCGCTCGCCGACGAAGCGCTGATTGTCGCCCATGAGCTGGCGCACGTGAAGCGTCGCGATCTGTTCTGGGAGGGACTTGGTGCGCTTGTGGGCGTGCTGCTCTGGTTCCATCCGCTGGTCTGGTGGGCGCGGCGCGAGGAAAAACTCGCCCGTGAGCAGGCCGCCGACACCCTCGCGCTTGCCGTCACCGCTGCCCCCCGCGCCGAGTACGCCCGTGTGCTCCTCACGGCGACCCTCGCCCACACCCCGGAGCTCGCCGTGGGTGCGTTTGCGAGCCCATCGCGCCTTCGCCGCCGCCTGGAAGCGCTCGCTCAGCCCGCCCTGCCGCGGCGCAAGGCTACCTCGCTACTACTCCTCGCCTGCGTCTTGGCTCTGCCCGCACTGATTCCCTGGAGAGCGGTCGCGCGGCAGCAGGCAGCACAAGGGGGGGTGGGCCTTCCGCGTCCTGACAGCCCTCATCCCCACTTTGGAATGGTACGCACGAAGGCGGATCAGCCCTTGGGTGATGTTCTCGTGCGCCTTGTGCAGGTCGAGGTGGAGCCGCTCACTAAGAAGGCCCATGCCACGGTGGTTGCCCAGACACACACAGCACCCGATGGTACGTTTCGTTTTCCAGAGAACCTCACTCAGGCAAGCCTGCGGGTGCTGGTCGATACACCTGGCTACTCGCCCAACTACGCGCCCAACGAGGGGATGTTCTTCGAGCCGGGGCGTGGCTGGCGCATTACGCTGGAGCCTGCGACACAGTGGGAGGTAACTATCCTTGACAAACAAGGCCGCCCCCTGAGCCAGCAGCCCCTTGAGGTCCGGCAATGGGGATGGGGAGGACTTGCCCGACAAGCGCTAGAGCCCGAGCGCTTCCAGGGAACCACCGATGCCCAGGGGACCTTTCGCACCGAAGGGCTCAGTGCGCCCGGTACAATGGATCGGCAAAGTGGCCAGCTCGTGCGGCTCAAAGACCCTCGCTTGGTCCCTGTGTCCCTTCAAACAACCAAACAGGGAAGCCGGGTCTTCCAAAAAATGGTGGTTATTGAGGGGCGGACCATCAGCGGTCGAGTCCGTGACCTCCAAGGCAGGCCGGTGGCGGGGCGGGAGGTCGTGCTGGAGCAGCCAGGGTTGATGGGGACGTACTTTCCCAGCCCAAGTACCACAACAGACTCTCAGGGGCGCTTTACACTTGTCGGTGCACGGCCCGCGCCTTGCCGTGTACGCTTAGAGGTGGGACGTCAGGAGAGCTATGCCCCCGTGCGGAGTGAGCGTCTCTCGTTGGAGAGTGGCAACCTGACGGGTGTCGAGCTACGGCTCACTCCTGGGGGCGTGGTACAGGGAACAGTGCGCGAGAAGAGTCGTAACCAGCCGCTCCCCGGAGCGGGAGTGCGGGTGGACATCGCCTATAGCTACACGGATACATCTCAAGGAAAGCCCGTAACCCGAGTCGATTTCCAGTTTGCCGGTTTCACCCGAACGGATTCCCAGGGACGCTACACGCTTCACGTTCCTCCCGGAAAGACAGTCAAGCTCAGTCTTGAGGGGACGTTTAGCCCGCGCTTCCCAGCACCGTCGGCGCGGGTATTCCAAGGGAGAGAAGGAGAGACACACACCATAGACTTCTCCCCCGTTAGTCCGATGCCTCTGGAGGGGATCGTCGTGGATAGCACAGGCAAGCCGGTTGAGGGGGCAACGGTGCAAGAGCAACACGTCATGGGGATTGCCGCCACTACCAATGCACGTGGGCACTTTTCTATCCCAGAGTGGCAGCTTCCCATGGGGGTGTACGGTGGCTGGGCCAGCAACGACCGTGGAAAGCGCACCAAGGGAGTTCTTGTCGCAAATGACTTCCAGCTCTTTGCCCAAAAAGGAGTTCTCTCCGGGAGGGCCACCGTGGGATTTAACCAGAAAGCGCCGGTGCGAGTTGTTCTCGTGGCGGGCAAGGTCATCACCGTGCGTGGCAGAGTGGTGAGTGCCTTTGGTGAGCCACTCTCTGGCGTGAAGATTCGAGTCATGCCCCTCAACCCAGAGCCACGAGACCGAGAGAATGGCTTGGCACCCGAGAGCCTCTCTCTCACCACGGATGCAGACGGGCGCTTCGAGGGCTTGCTCCACTCCGTGGGGAAGGTCATGGCGGCCATCTGGAAGGAAGGCTGGTCGCACCAGTCGGTTCGAGGGATGAAGGTCCTCCCCCTCGGGAGCACGGCTGAGCTGGGGACGCTGCAGCTAACCAAGGCGGACGCGGTTCTTGCCGGTAAGGTGGTGGATCGCCAGGGGAGCCCTATTGCGGGTGTGTCCTTGCATGTCTTTGGCGGGGCCATCCTTACACAGACAACCAAGACCGATGCGGCGGGCCGCTTCTTTGTCTCCAACATCGTTCCAGGCAGCACGCTCAGCGCCAATCTTGCAGGCATGATGAAGGGCAAACGGGTTCAGGCCTACCGCTATCGTATCCCCGCCAACCGAAAAGATATCGTCTTCTGCCTCGACGGCCCGGATGGATTTAGCACACGCTAGCCCACTCAAGGTGCGCGGTATCATAGACACATGAGTAGTGTTTTCACCGCCGATCTAAAAGGCATTGTCGTACCGTGCCCGTCGTGTGGCCAGAAAAACCGCATCCCCTACGAGCGTCTTGCCGCGCACGGCACCTGCGGCAAGTGCGAGGCGAGCCTGCCGCTGGTCCATGCGCCCGTGGACATTCCCAGCACGGCGGTCTTCAATGCGGTGCGGGGCGCGAGCTCGCTCCCCGTTCTGGTCGATTTCTGGGCGGCGTGGTGCGGCCCGTGTCGCATGGTCGCGCCGCAGCTGGAGAAAGTGGCCGAGCAAGAGGCGGGGCTGACCCTGATCGTCAAGGTCAACACCGAGGCGCTGCCCGGACTCTCGGCGCAGTACAACATCCAGGGGATTCCGGCGCTCCTGCTCTTTAAAAACGGCAGCTTGGTTGCGGAGCAAGCGGGCGCACAACCTGCCTCCGCAATCCGGGAATTTATCTACCGCTGAGCCGGCCTCATGGACGAGGCGGGCTCCGGGCTTCGCCCTACTGGCCTCCAGCCGCCAAGTCGCTCCGCGACATCGTAGCCGCAGGCTAGAAGCGGAGCGTGCCCGCCTCGTCCATGAGGCCGGGTACAATAGCGCCATGAGCCTCTACGATTCGCTTCCGTTGACCTTCCCTCGCCGCAAGACCCGCCCCGTTCGTGTGGGCAAAGTGACCATTGGCGGGGACCATCCGGTGGTGGTGCAGTCGATGATCACCGCCGAGACCCACCAGGTCGAGGACTGCGTCCGTCAGATCACCGAGATGGCGCGCAAGGGGGCGGAGATCGTCCGCGTGACCACGCCGTCGATGCGCGATGCCCACTGCCTGGGACAGATCAAGGAGAAGCTCCGGGCTCGGCTGGTCGATGTGCCGTTGGTCGCCGATGTGCACCACCAGGGCAGCGATATCGCGGTCGCGGTGGCGGAGTATGTCGATAAGGTGCGCCTCAACCCGGGGCTGTTTGTCTTCCACAAGCACACGGGCCGCTCGGAGTTCACCGACGCCGAGCACGACGAGCAGCGGGAGGCGATCGAGGCGAGCCTGGTGCCGGTGATCGAGGCCTGCAAGAAGCGCGACATCGCCATGCGGATCGGGGTGAACCATGGCTCTCTGGCCGAGCGCATGCTGGTCACCTACGGCGACACGCCCGAGGGGATGGTCCAGAGCGCGCTGGAGTACCTCCGAATCTGTGAGAAGCACGACTTTCGCAACCTGGTGATCTCCCTCAAGGCCAGCCGCGTCCCGATCATGCTCGCCGCCAATCGGCTCATGGTGCAGCGCATGGACGCCGAGGGCATGGACTACCCCTTGCATCTTGGGGTCACGGAGGCCGGCGACGGCCAGTACGCCCGTATCAAGAGCACGACGGGGATTGGTACTCTATTGGCAGAGGGGATTGGTGACACGATTCGGGTATCTCTTTCCGAAGACCCCATTCAAGAGCTGCCCGTCTGCTACGAAATCCTGCAAGCGCTCGGTCTACGCAAGACACAAGTCGAGTTTATCGCCTGCCCCAGCTGTGGACGTACGAAATTTGATCTTCCAACGGTCTTAAATCAAGTGAAACGTGCCACAAGTCATCTTGTTGGGCTAGACATTGCGGTGATGGGATGCTTCCCTCCTGGCGAGACGGTTGTCACGGAGGCTGGTTTCGTTCCCATCGAGACTGTGGAACAGGGACAGAAGGTACTCACGCAGGAGGGGACCTACTCTCCGGTAACCGCAGTGGATACCCACTCCTTTGAGGGGGAACTCGTTGAGCTAAAGCTACGTGGCGCACCTTCCATTTTAGTGACGCCCAACCATCCGATCTTGGCACTAGAGCGCACGGGGAAAGCGAAAAAAGATCGCACGCGCTGGCAAAACATGGCCGAAGTGCCAGGGCTAGGACAGGAGCCGAGCTGGCAGGGAGCAGAAAATCTCCATAAAGGACACGTCCTTCTCTATCCTGTACTTCAGGGGGAGCAAGCCCTAACAAGCATTCCTGAGGCATCGCAGCTTTCCATGAACGAGGACTTTCTCCGGCTTGCAGGGTACTTTGCCGCCGAGGGCTCCCTGGGCGGCCGTAATGGTATCCCACGACAGGTTTTCTTGACTTTTGGTTCTGATGAGCCTGAGCTCGCACAGGACGCTCGGGATATCTTCTGTCGCCTTGGGGCTTCGGTTAGCCTACGAGAGCGCCCGGAGAGGAATACCATTGAGACCGTGGTTCACTCCACGGAGTGGGCAACTCTCTTCGCCCAGCTTTTTGGACGGCGTGCAGAGAACAAGCACTTTCCTCAATGGATGCTGACTCTGCCTAAAACCCAGCAAGTTACCTTGCTCAGGACTCTCTGGCTTTGCGACGGCTACACGGGCGTGGTGCGTGGCTATCCCCGTGCTACCTATGTGACCGTCTCGCGTCAGCTTGCCTACCAAGTGCACCAGCTGCTGCTCCGTTTGGGAATCCCTGTGACCCTGGTTCGCCGCCAACCTAAGAACCGCCAGGAGGTCTATTTCCTCTCTGTGACCAACGCCGACGCGCTCCGCACCTTCGCCAGCACACTGGGATATGAGATCGCCATCCCCGAGGAGCGCCAGAACAGGGCTCGCCTGGCGCTTGACGAACATTTTCTCTACCTACCTGTTCTCTCTACTGGACGAATCGCTTATAAGGGAAATGTCCACAACCTGGAAGTCGCCGGTTCGGGAACCTACGTGAGTTCGCTCGCCGTGGTGCACAACTGCATCGTCAATGGCCCCGGCGAGATGGCGGACGCTGATTATGGTTATGTGGGTAAAGCGGGTGGGAAAATTACGCTCTATCGCAAGCGAGAAGAGATTAAGACAGTCGATCAGAGTGTTGGGGTTGAGGAGCTGATCGCACTGATCAAGGCCGACGGGATGTGGCAGGAACCGAAAAAGGAGAACTGAGATGCCGTCTCCGTTTCCTGGGATGGACCCGTGGCTGGAGAGCCCAGAGCACTGGCACAATGTCCACCAAATCTTGATCACACTAATCGCTGCGCAGCTCAATCGAATACTCCCCGAGGGGTTTGCGGCGACAATTGATGAAAATATTTATCTTCTGTCGCCCGGGGATCGGTTTCTGCCCGATGTTGCGATCTTGCGTACGAGCAATAACTTTGCGACTGCTCCCAATCTCCCTGGTGCTTCCGGTGCGGTGTTAACGGCGACAATGCCGTATGAGATTGTTGAAGAAGCCGACGAAGTACGGGAGCCTTTTGTCAAAGTGATCTCGACCAACGCACAACGCACGGTGGTGACAGTGATTGAGGTACTCAGTCCGATCAATAAGACAGGGGCGGGGCGGGAGCAGTACCGCAAAAAACAGCTGGAGATTTTGGAAAGTGCCGCCCACTTGCTAGAGATTGATCTCTTGCGTGGGGGCCAGCACACCGTTGCGGTGGAGCAACGAAGCCTCACCGCGCAGTACCGAGGGTTCTGGGACTATATCGTCTGTCTCCACCGGGCGGGAGTGGGGAACCGCTTTACCTGCTGGCCGGTGGGGCTGTTTGACCCGTTGCCGACGATCTTTGTCCCACTCACTGTGGGGAGCCCTGAGCTTACTCTCGATCTCGGGGCACTTTTTTCCCGCTGCTATGACGAAGGTCCGTTTCGGCGCACGGTAGACTACTCGCAAGTGCCCACACCGCGTTTGAAGCCTTCCGAGGCACAGTGGGCAGCGGAGTGGCTTAAGCAAGAGTGATCTTTGCGGCGAGGAGCGCATCCCGCAGAGTGGCGCGTAGGTGCGGCAGGAGCTGGGCGGGGCGCTGGCCTTTGGGGGCCTTGAAGGTGATCTTGAGCGTCGTCTTGGCGGCGTCGGCGAGGGTGACTCCCTCGACACGCGGCGGCTCGGGGAGGTTTTGCTGGGCGAGAGTCTCTTCGATCAGTTTGGTCACGGCGGCGATATCCTCCGCGGCGGCCACCGAGAGCTCGAAGCTCGCCCCCACCAGCCCGCGGCTGTGGTTGCAGACCGAGGCGATGTCGCCGTTGGAGAGAATATAGAGCTTGCCGTCGTCGTCACGGATGCGCGTGATCCGCATCCCCAGCTCCTCCACCACCCCTGTCACGGCCCCGATGGTCACGTAGTCCCCGGCCACGTACTGGTCCTCTAGGAGCAGAAAGTAGCCGGTGATAACATCCTTGACCAGCTTCTGGGCTCCGAAGCCAAAGGCCAGTCCGGCCACACTGGCGGTGCCAATAATCGGAGCGACATTGATGCCCAGCAGGCTCAGTGCGGAGACAATAAAGACAAAGGCCAGCACGAAGTGGAGCGTGTGCTGGAGGATGGTGGCGAGGCTCCGTACCCGCGCCGCCTGGTGCTCCGTGGCCGCCTTGTTCGCCAGCTGCTCGCCCACGCGCCGCACCCCCCGCTTCAGGAGCCAGCGCAGGCCGATATAGAGCCCGATCAGCAGGACAAACTCTAGAAGGAACAGGACGATCTGACGGTAGGCGAGCCGCTCCAGCCCCGTGAGCTCGGAGAGCTCTTCGACAACGCCGCGTGTGGAGACAGGCGGCTTAGGAGTGGGGCTGGGAGCGGGGGTGGGCTGCATCTACGCGATCCCACCCTCACCAAGCTTATCGGCCTGGTCGATACTCACGAGAGAGTCGATAATGTTCTGGATGTCGCCGTCCATGACATTGTTGAGCCCATGAATGGTCAGCCCGATCCGGTGGTCTGTCAGACGGTCCTGGGGGAAGTTGTAGGTGCGAATCTTATCCGAGCGGTCCCCCGAGCCCACTTGCAGGCGCCGGTTCTGGGTGACAGAGGCCAGCAGCTTCTCCAGCTCGCGCTCGTAGAGGCGGGCACGGAGCACGCGCATGGCCTGCTCGCGGTTCTGGAGCTGGCTGCGCTGGTCCTGACAGGCGACCACGATCCCGGAGGGGATATGGGTGATGCGCACCGCGGTCTCGTTCTTCTGAACATTCTGGCCGCCCGCGCCGCCCGAGAGGTAGTAGTCCATCTTGAGGTCCTTGGGGTCGATATTGACCTCGACATCGTCCACTTCCGGCATCACCGCGACCGTCGCCGTGGACGTGTGAATGCGCCCGCCGGACTCGGTGACCGGGACGCGCTGCACGCGATGGACACCGCCCTCGAACTTGAGCTGCGAGAACGCGCCCTCGGCCTGGATCGAGAGCTGGGCATCTTTGACCCCGCCGATTCCCGTCTCCTGGCAGGCGATCAGCTCGCTCTTCCAGCCGCGCCGCTCCGCCCAGCGCATGTACATCCGCAGGATCTGCCCGCAGAAAAGCTCGGCTTCGTCGCCACCCGTGCCCGGACGGAACTCCATAATGACGTTTTTATCGTCGGCGGGGTCCTTGGGCAGGAGCATGAGGCGCAGCTCTTTCTCCAGCGGGGTCACCTGTGGCTTGAGCTCTTCCAGCTCTAGCTGCGCCAGCTCCTTCATCTCCGGGTCGCCCAGCATCTCCTCCGCATCGGCGATTCCCTGCACAACTGCTTTATAGCGGCGGAAGGTCTCGACCAGCGGGGTGAGCGCCGTGTGCTCGCGCGCCACGGGGGCGTAGCGCTTGGGGTCCGACGCTACCGTGGGGTCCATCATCTGATGGTTCAGCTCTTCGTAGCGTTTCTCAACATCAAGTAGTTTTTCAAACATGGTTTTTCCAGAATCAAAAAGACAGCAAAAAGCAGCCGCAAGACACGTGCAAGACTGCAAAAGGGGGAGACGTGAGGTGATGCAGGTGCCCCGGGGGGCTAGAGGGGGAGTGGCCAGAGGCTGGCATGAAGGAAGGTGTGCATCGTAGAATCCAACAGGATTGTACCATAATGCCACAAAAACCGATCCAAACCCTCGCCGATGCCCTTGCCTTCCTGCACTGGGACCCCCGACGCCACGGCGCGCTGCTCTGTATCGCCCCGGAGAAAACGCCGCTTCTGCTCCCAAGCCCCTCCCGGGAAATTCTGGGGGCTCTCGGTGCCTACGAGGCTTGGCTGAAGCAGCAGACGCTCCTTGCGCAGCAAAAGCTGGGCATGCCGCCGCCCGGTGGCTGGATGCCCCAGGAGCTGGTTGCGGCATTTGGGCGTGGCCTGCGCCGCTTTGGCAGTGTCACTGCGCTGGGGCCAGCGGAGCGCGTGGGCTACAGCCGCAACCCCGCCCCGCCGCGCTTCGATGCCTCGGCCAGCACGTTTCTAGAGACCGTCACCGAGGCGCAGTGGCAGCAGCTCTGTGGCGGTGGGCTTGCCGTGGCGCAGTGTACAGCCGCTCAGCGTGCGCTGGTGCTGGGGCTCCTGCCCGAGTCGACGCTGATTCGGGATGCATCGTTTCAGGGCATGATCCCGCTCGATGGCCCACGACGCTCTCAGCTCATGCTCTCCTTGGGGCTGGTGGCGATTGTGCAGGGGCCGCCTATCGGGCCCTTTGGTTTTACGCTCTTGGGAAGCGGGTTTAACTTTCCTCTCAAACCACAAGTGCCCCCCCTGGGGCAAGAGCTCTTGCAGAGGCTTCCGAACCGCGGGGGAGTGGGGCAGCTCAACCCACGGGCGCTCTCCGGGCAGGTCGCGCTGGAGGGGGAGAAGGTGACGGTCGCGCTGCTTCTGGAGCGGGCGACCCAGGCCAGTGGCGTCCTGGTACGCGCCGATGCACGGGTTGCCAAGCTCCCGGTGTGGAGCCAGGGCACGACACTGGCCACGGGCGAGCTGCTCGAGGCGCTGTGCTTCGCCCTCGCGGGAGTTTTTCGCAAGACCGACGAGGGCTTTTTGCTGGTGGAGGAGCTTGCCCCGCTTCAGGTCCGCCGCGCCCGTGTCGCTGAGTGGCATGCCAGTGCGGAAGCCGTACATCCGCGCGAGACACAGGCCTTCGCTGAGCGCTTTGATGCACTCTTGAGCGTGCCCTTTGCTACGGGAGCAGTGTTTGCCCTGACAGACTCCCAGCGCCGCCAGTACCGTGCGGCGCACCAGGAGGGTAAGGAGCTCCGGCTGGGCTACTCGGAGCTGACTGCAAGCCAACAGGTGGTGGTGGATGCGGAGCATAAAAAACTCCAGACTGCCTTTCAAGCGGCCCAGCGGCAACCCGCGGTAGCGGTCACGCTTGATAAGGTGACTGTCTCCCTGAGCCTCCAGCTCCAGGCCCGTGTCCCCGATGCACCGACGTTCTACGTGGGCGATATCGACTTGAGTGAAACGCGACGCCTCCGTGTGTCCGTCAAGGGCCGGCCCGTGCTCGTGCGTGTGGGCGACAAAGACAAAGACGAGCTGAAGGCACTCCTGCAAGCGGCGCAAGAGGCGGGCGCGGCGGCGGTCTGGCTGGAGGCGAGCCCGGAGCTGCTGGAGGTCGCGCTGGCGGAGAGGCGCTTGCCGATCTGGGCGTGCGTCCCCGTGTTGCGCAGCAACGACGGCACCCCGGCGCGCAATAGCCTGGGCGAGACCTGGCGTGCGCTCTGCCGCCGTCGGTTCCGCCGCGACGAGCTAGACTGGCTGGACCCTGGTGTCGAGAGCAACCTGGCGGTGGCACGGGCAACGATCGAGCGCTTCCGCCTGCCACAGGTCGCGGGGCTGGTCTTGACCGAGACCGTGCCACCGGGGTTCCGGGAAGAGGTCTCGGACTGCCACACGGAGGAGCTGGGCTACACGCCGGAGCGCTGTCGTGCCTTTCGCCAGAAAAACGGGGTCGAGCCCGCCGATGTGATTGTCTCCTACGGCAGGACATTCCCCAGTGAGTCCGACCGACGCCTCTTCCCGCCCGCCCACGACCTGGCGCAGACCTGGCTGGGGGAGCGCGAGGACGATGCAGATCGCTTTTTGACCCGTCTCCAGCAGGCGCTTCTGAAGGAGCAGCCCACCCTGAGTGTCTGGTGGGGGGGAAGTAGTACGTGGGTGGTGTGCTGGAAAGCAAAGCAGCCCATCCCGCTTCTCTACCCCTACTACGACCCAACCCCCGCGAAAGAGTACGAGACGCAGTGGGTGGTGGCACCGGAAAAATTTACGGAAAAGACGCCGTCAACGGCGACGGTCGATCTTCGGACGCTCTCTGTGTCGGCGCTTCTGGCTGGATTTCGACAGGGGGTATTTTAAAGTGCCTTTTATAAATTAAATAATGAATTAGATTGCCTGAAGTTGCCGATTGTGTCACGGGTTTTGGGTTGAAATGGGCTTTTAGTGGGTAGAATCCCCGCTGGAAAAGAAATTATGAATATTTGTGTTATTGGTACAGGCTATGTCGGACTTGTCACTGGGGTGATCTTTGCGGACCTGGGAAATGAGGTCATCTGTGTGGACAAGCTGGAAGCGAAAGTGGAGCAGCTCAACCGCGGTGAGATGCCAATCTACGAGCCCGGGCTTGAGGAGCTGGTACAGCGCAACGCGGAAGAGGGGCGCCTCACCTTCACCACAGACTTGGATGGCGCGGTGCGCAAGTCCGAGATTATCTACATCTGTGTGGGCACCCCGCCGCGTGAGGACGGCTCCACCGACATGAGCCAGGTCGAGGGTGCGGCGCGTGGGATCGCGGCGGCGATGGACCGCTACAAGGTGATCGTCAATAAGTCCACGGTCCCGGTGGGCACGGGCAGCTTTGTGCGCGAGGTGATCGAGACCAACCGCCGCCGCAATGTGGATTTCGACGTGGTCTCCAACCCGGAGTTCCTGCGCGAGGGCTCGGCGATTCAGGACGCGCTCAACCCGGACCGCATCGTCATTGGTGCCCCCAACCAGATTGTCGCGCTCAAGGTGCTGGAGCTCTACGCCCCGCTGGAGCGCCCGATGATCATCACCGATGTCGCCAGCGCTGAGCTGATTAAGTACGCGTCGAACGCGTTCTTGGCCGTCAAGATCAGCTTCGCCAACTCCATCGCCAATATCTGCGAGGCCGTGAACGCCGATGTGATCCAGGTGATGAAGGGGGTCGGGCAGGACCGCCGCATCGGCCCCGCCTTCCTCAACGCCGGCCTTGGCTACGGCGGAAGCTGCTTCCCTAAGGACTCGTCGAGCCTGCTCCACACCGCGCAGAGTGTCGGCTACGACTTCCCGATCCTAGAGGCGACCATCAAGACCAACGATGAGCAGCCCAAGCGCTTTATCAAGAAGATCGAGAAGGAGCTGGGCGGCTTCAAGGGCAAGAAGATCGCGCTGCTCGGGCTGGCCTTCAAGGCCAACACCGACGACATGCGCGATGCGAAGTCCCTCGATGTGATTGCGGCGGTGCTCGCGGGCGATGGCGAGATTGTCGCCTTTGACCCGATTGCGATGGAGAACTGCAAGAAGATCTTCCCGCAGATTACCTACGCCAAGAGCGCCTTCGATGCCGCGGAGGGGGCCGATGCCGCGGTGGTTGTCACCGAGTGGAACGAGTTCAAGCAGATCAACCTGGAGAAGCTCAAGGCTGCAATGAAGGGGAGCCATGTCTTCGATGGCCGCAACCTCTACGACCCCGAGAAGATGCGGCGTGCGGGCTTTGTCTACCACGGAATCGGCCGCACGAGTAAGTAGCGCTTTCGCGCTCGGAGTGACCCTCTTCCTCATTTCCGCTCCGCGGAGGAAGAGGGTTTTTTATTGGCCAGAGTGGATTCCCTTGCATTAGGGCTCTACGGAGCACAAGTACCCCTCTCAGGAGGGCCAAAGCTCTCGTTATTTGTATTTGCAACCGAAATAAAAGGCGTGATATAGTGGTTAGGAAGCAACCTCAAGGTTTGTGGTCTGCTTCAATTCAACTCTCCCCGGCGAGCCTTTTTCCCCACACTATTTTGTGTTTCGTCGTGCTCTCGCCGACCGCTTCGTTTTCGGAAAGTCCTCATGCCAAGACGTCGTTTGACAACGCCCCCCGACCCGGATGGGGTCGATACAACCTCTGCTCCTGCTAGCGTGGAGAGTGCCCCTGAGGCGACCACCACGCCCTCTACTCCGACACTACTCCCAACCCCTCCCCCTGAAATGATTGCTGCGGCAGAGTCGCTGCTGGGTGACGCCGCGCTTCCTCCTCCCGCCCCCCCCTCGCGTCGCCGCCGCCTCCTCCAGACGAGCGCTCCGCCGCCGCTGACCCAGCAAGAGGCCTTAGAGCTTGTCGCCGATCTGCCTGAGCGTGTCGCGGAGCCCCTGCCACCGCCTGCCCGCATCGAGCGCCAAGACCGCAACGACCGCAACGAGCGTCCTGATCGTGGCGACCGCCCCGAGCGCCGGGATCGTCCTGGCCATAGCATGCGCCCCGCTCGCGGCAACGCGGCGAGTCCGGGGAACTCCTACAACAACCCGCCTCGGCGTGGCAATGTGGGGCCTGCTCTGGGAGCGGGAGCCGATCTCCGTGACCTGGAAGAGGCCTCGCTCAATGGTGAGGAGCCGCTCAGCGGTGAGGGGGTCCTGGAGATCAATAGCGAGGGCTACGGCTTTTTGCGCCGCCAGAACCTCGCCGCCAGCAACGACGATATCTATGTGGCGCAGGCACAGATCAAGCGCTTTGGCCTCAAGACGGGCGACCAGGTGCTAGGGTTTGTCCGCCCTCCCAAGGACTCGGAGAAGTACTTCGGGCTCCTGCGGGTGGAGAAGATCAATGGCTTCGACCCGGATGTCGCCCGGATGCGCCCCAACTTCGATGAGCTGGTGCCGATCTTCCCGGAGTCCCGGATCGTGCTGGAGCTGGACCCCAAGACCCTCTCGATGCGCTTTATGGACCTGGTCTCCCCGATTGGCAAGGGCCAGCGCGGGCTGATTGTCGCGCCGCCCAAGGCCGGTAAGACCATCCTGCTCAAGCAGATCGCCAACTCGATTGCTATCAACCACCCGGACATTCACCTGATGGTGCTCCTGGTGGACGAGCGCCCGGAAGAGGTGACCGACATGCGGCGCTCGGTGCGAGGAGAGGTGATCGCCTCGCCCTTTGATGAGCTACCCGACAACCACATGCGTGTCGCCGATCTCTGCCTGGAGCGGGCCAAGCGCCTCGTGGAGGTGGGTAAAGATGTCGTGATCCTCCTAGACTCCATCACCCGCTTTGCCCGCGCGTCGAACCTGACCGTGAACCCGTCGGGGCGAACCCTCCAGGGCGGTCTGGACCCCGCCGCGATCTACCGTCCTAAGCGCTTCTTTGGCGCGGCTCGCAACATCGAGCACGGCGGCTCGCTCACCATTATCGCCACGGCGCTGGTGGAGACCGGCTCGCGCATGGACGATATCATCTTCGAGGAATTTAAGGGCACGGGCAATATGGAGCTGCGCCTGGACCGCTCGCTGGCGGAGCAGCGGCTCTACCCGGCGATCGACATCAAGCTCTCCGGCACCCGCCGCGACGAGCTCCTCTACCCGGCCGACGACCTGCGCAAGATCTGGCAGGTGCACCGCATCCTGGCCAACTTGGGGACCAAAGAGGCCACCGAGCTCCTGCTGGACCGCCTCGATAAGACACGCTCGAACCGCGAGTTCCTCTCCGCGATCGGGGGGACCGCACCCGCGGCGACCAATAAGTCGGAAGCAAACAAGTCGGAGTAGTATGTCTAGCCCGTTTGACGAGACCAGTGAGGACGAGAACCGGAAGCCGCGCTCGCTCGACGAGAAAGAGGTGACGGTTCTCGGGCTCTGGGAGACCCGTGAGGCGGCGCAGGCGGACGGACCGATCGAGGAGGTCGCGCTGGTGCTCCGCGATGGCCGAGGGCGCCGGCTCTCGGTGCATATCGGGCCGTTTGAGAGCATGGCGATCCACAATGCCCTCCAGAAAGTCGCGCCCGAGCGGCCCCTGACCCACGATCTGCTCCGCAATCTGATCGAGAAGCTCGGGGGAAGGCTGAGTCGTGTCGTGATCGACGATCTCTGGCAGGGAACGTACTATGCCAAGCTTCACATCGAGCGCGAGAAAGCACCCGCTCTGGAGATCGACTGTCGCCCCTCGGATGCCATTGCGCTTGCGCTACGCTTCCGCGCCCCAATCTCCGTTGCGGAGCACGTGCTCGTGGAGGCGGCGGAGTCCGAGTAGGCACCACGACGGAGATGTGCAAGAGCCCGAGGACACGTGCCTCGGGCTCTTTTTTGCGTTGGGCTCTTGCTTTTTTAGTGCTTGCGGCGGCGCAGAACCACGAGCCCCAGCACGGCGAGCGCGAGGGTGCCTGGCTCGGGAGCGCTCGTGCCACTGAGGGCTCCGACTGCATAGAGCGTGGCATTGTTGATCGCGTAGACCTTGCCATCCGCGCCAATCAGGGTCGGGGTGTAGGCCTCGCCGATGCCCGCGGTGAGCGTGATGACCTCCGTGAAGGTATTGGAGTCGAGCGACCAGCGGTAGAGCTTGCCGTCCTCGCTATTGGCCAGGACGCTGTTGCTGAAGGGATCGAAGACCGCTGTGTTGATACACCACTCGCGCACCCGGGGGAGAACGGGGTCGGGGGTCTGGCCGGCGATCGTGAGGATCTCTTTCATCACAATCGTGTTGGTGCGGGTGTCCAAGAAGGTATCGTTGGGATCGAGGATCGCCAGGCGGTTGTTGCCGACCCCGTAGTCGTTGTACTTGGTCATCAGCAGGTACGACGATGTCCCGGTGTAGGACTTAACATTCTTGGCGGGAATCACGGTCGCGGTATCGTCCCAGCCAAACGCACCCGCCGCGCCGGAGGGAGTGAGGTCGCCGTTGAACTGGAGCATCCACCCGCGCGACGAAGCAAAGGGGCGCTCTAGGACTCCGATATAGACCTTTCCATCCGGCCCCACCATGGGCGAGGCCGTGCCATCGTCGCTGATCCAGGCATCGTTGAGCGGGTTCTGGGCATCCTTGAGCCGCACCGTGGCGGTAGGGGCCAGGGTCGTGGTGTTCATCGAGACAAGATAGCCCGCCGGGAGCGTGTCGGCGTTGCGCATCACCGCATAGACCTTCGAGCCATCGTTGCTGATGGCGAGGGCTGCGTTCATGGCGATCTCGGTGGCATTGCCCCCGGTCGCCGCAGACGCCGACATCAGGCTCACCTGTCCTCCCGGGGTGACCTTTGCGATACCGCTGGAGAGCGTGGCCCCACCCTCCAGGGTGAGAAAGGCACTGACACGGTAGCCGAAGTACACATTCCCCTGAGAGTCCGAGGTCAGCGGGGTGCAGATCTTGAGCCCGGAGTCAAAGGCCGCTTTATTGGCCGCGTAGTGGGCGTCCCCGACAATCGAGATCCGTGTGGCCGCGCTGGGGGCGTTGGAGTCGAGGTTGCTCTGGTAGAGGACCGTTCCGCCGCCGCCCGCCATGTACATGCGGCCTGTCGAGGTCAGGGTGGGGGCGTAGCTGGGGACCCAGCCGTGGCCCGGAAGGGAGTAGTCCGTGGAGGAGGTCCACATCAGCGCACCATTGGCCCCGTTGCGCGCCTCGACCTTGAAGCCATCGTTTGCACCGGTCTTCACGGGGATGATCACCGTGTTGTTGTTGGTCACGAGCGGAGAGCCATAGTGGACCAGCAGGCTCGTCCCTGAGTACTGGGGGTTCAGGTCCACCGGGGTGCTCCAGACAATCTGCTGGAGCGACTGGGAGGCGACAGTCGAGAGGGCGGTGTGCTGGGCATTGCCGGCGTAGCCGCTCCACACCTGCGCGTGCGCTCCCCGCGGAAGCAGGAGCGCCCCCGTCGAGAGAGCGATGAGACACGAGAGTTTTAATCTTGATGAGATCATGCGAATAAGCTTTCTGATTCACTGCCAGAGTTACAGGGACGTTCACCAGGTGGGAAGAAAACTCCTGCCTCGGGGTTTTGAGGTATCATACGCCGGCCTCGAACACCTCATGCAAACCACACCACGCTCCCTGCTCGCCGCGCTTTGTTGCGTCGCCATGCTCCTCTACTCTGTCTATCTCGGCGCGGTGGGGGTGCTCCTGCCCTACCTCGGGAGAGCGTTCTCGCTGGGGGAGGAGGCGCAGGGAAGGCTCTTTCCGGCCAACTTTGCGGGCTTTGTGGTGGGGGTGCTCCTGTGTGGCTACCTCTCGGACCGCTGGGGGCGCAAGGCGGTTTTGCTGATCGGGCTGGCGGTCTATGCGGGCGGGCTGAGCCTCTTTGGGAGCGCGGGGAGCTATCCGCTGGCGCTGGCCGCGGCCTTGCTCGTGGGAGCGGGGAGTGGGGCGATGGAGGTGGTCGCCAATGCGCTGGCCGCCGATCTCTACCCCGAGAGGCGTGCGTTTCTGCTCAATGCGCTCCAAGTTGCCTTTGGGGTGGGAGCCGCCGTCGCCCCGACCCTCTGCCGCTACTTGCTCACCCACGGCACCGACTGGCGCTGGCTCTACTTCGGGCTGGCGGCGATCAATGGGGTGGTCTTTGTGGTCCTGAGCCTCTGTCGCCTGCCGCAGAGCGCCGCCCCCGAGGCGCTGGAGCTGGCGGCGCTACGGGCGGTCCTGCAGAAGCCGAGCTTTGCGACTCTGTGCGTGATGCAGGCGCTCTATGTGGGGGCGGAGGTGAGCTTCTTCTCCTGGCTCCCGACCTACTTTGAGAAGCAGCTCACCGGGGGCGTGGCCTGGATGGCGGGGGTGGGAACCCTGTTCTGGATCACGATGACGATCGGGCGGTTTGCGCTGGGGGGGCTCCTGGGGCGGTTTCCACTGATGCGGCTCAATGCGCTCGCGGCGGGGGGCGGGGTGGTCTTTGCCGCGCTGGCCCTGCTCTGGCACACCCCGCTCCCGGTCTTGGTCTGTGTGGCGCTGGCGGGGCTGTTCTTTGCGGGTATCTTCAGCCTGGTGCTGGCCGAGGCCGGAGAGCGCTTCCCGAGTGTGGCGGGCACGGCCTTTGGTGGTGTCGTGGCGGCGGGCGGACTGGGCGGTGCGGTGATTCCGTGGGTTGTTGGTGCCTTGGCGGCGGGCGGGCTGGGCTGGCAAGGGGCACTGGCGCTCGTGCCCCTCACACTAACGGGAACTCTGGTACTGAGCCTCGTCCTGCTACGCACGCCGCCGTCGGGCCAGTACCAGAGTCCCGCCGAGCGCTAGAAACGCAACGGAGGTGGGCTCAGGAGCGGCAGTCGTTGCGTGTGCCGCGAGCTGGATTGTCAGGCCGTTGGGGAGGATCGAGCCGGTCCAGCTGGTGCGGTTGTTCTCACTAAAGCGGTAGCCCTCCAGGATCACATCGCCCGCCCCCGCCCCGGTGGCGCTGGGAAGGACACTCCCGGTCGAGATGTCCCAGCGCACGACATTCTGAAAGTTGGTCCCCCCCGCGTTGTAGGCCTCGGAGGTCAGGACAAACCAGTAGGTCGTGCTGGGGACCAAGGTGACAATGCCGGCGGTGGTGAAGGTGAGGAGCGTCGCAGGGGGCGCACTTGCCCCGATCAGCTGGGAGCCAAAGGCACCGCCCGGGACAAGCGTGCTGGAGGGGTTGCCCGCGCTATTGGTGTAGATTCCGCCGGTGATGGTATGGGCGGCACCGTCCTCGTTCTCCGCGGCGATCTGGAGTGAGGTGAAGTCAAAGGTCCCCGAGGCACTGGTGGTGATCCCATAGGCTTTCCAGTACCGGTCGGCGAGGACTCCGGCGGAGTTTCCCAAGACAGTCCCCTGCACGTTGGCAGTGGCGGGGTTATTGGAGATCGTCACCTGCGCATGGGCAGGCAGCCAGAGCGCACTGAGGAGAAGCACGCCACAGAGTCGAAGAGAGGCAGTCAGGTTCGTCATGCCTCCAGTATGGCGCTCGCACGGGGACGGAGCTGGGGACAAATGCGGGGGTATTTAGGGGACAAGAGCCCCCGGATGGCGACCGAAAGATTTTTCTGCCGTGTCGAAGGAATTTTAAAGGAGGATGGCAAACTTATGTTTATGAAGAGTGTTGCCCACTACGCCCATCTCTACGACTACGAGCGCTCTGCCAATGCACAGATGCTTACGATGCTGGAGTCTGTCCCGGAAGCCGGCCGCACGGACCCGCGTTTCCAGCGTGCGGTGACGATCGCCGCGCACTTGGCGGCCTGCCGGGAGAACTGGCTGACCTGGATGGCGGGGGAGGACCGGCCTATCGGGCTGTGGTTTGAGCGCGATGCTACCCTGGAGTCGCTGCGCCCGCGCTTTGCCGTGCTGGAGCAGCGCTGGGCAGACTATCTCGCCGCCCTCCCCGACGATCAGCTCCAGGCGACCTTTTCCTTTACAGAGGGCGACGGTAATACCTACCGCGTGCTCCGTGAGGGGCAGCTCATCCAGCTCGATGGCCATGCCTGCTACCACCGCGGCCAGGTCGTGTTGCTGGTCGATCTACTCGGCGGGGAGACCGTGGACACGGACTATATCGACTGGATCTACCCGCGTGATCCGCGCTATGGGGTGGTTACGGCAGGGGAATAAAGAGCCGGTCGCGGAGGGTGTCCCAGGTCTTGGCCCCGAGGGCCTGGGCACGCTTCGCGTAGGCGGGCTCGTTGAAGGCCCTGCTGGCGCGCAAGAGAGGGAGCACGAGCTTGCTGCCCTCGACCTTGTGAGTGGGGTCGTTCTCATGCGGCCAGGGCTTGCTCCCCTCGGCGAAGGGGAGGAGGTACTCCAGCGCGCCCCGGAGGCTCCGGCCATCGGCGGTCTTGTAGCTCCAGAGGTCCACCCCCACTTGCTGGGCGTAGTCGGCGAGGGCGCACATGGCGGTGAGGTTGAAGGTGCTGTAGCCCCAGCTATCGGCACGCTCCAGCTCACGGGGCATCGTCCCATCGGGCTGAATCTGCTCGGCAATGCGCTTGGTCTTGAACTCCTCCGCGATCTTACGGGCATCGTCGGGCTTGCCCAAGTAGAGCGCCAGCGCCGTGGCCTGCACATCCCACCAGCAGCCGTGGTTGTTGCCCGCCTTCTTCTCCGCTACCCCGATCTTGCTGGTGGTCAGCCAGGTGTAGTAATCCGCAAGCCAGGCACGCATGGCTTTTTGGTCATCGGCGCTCCACTCAGGCGACTTGTCGAGGAGCTCTAAGCACAGCAGCAGCGTCGTCAGGTCGCGCCACTCGATCACGCCCTCCTTGCGCCCCAGCACCCCGCCGGGGATCGCCTGCCCGTTGTCGAGGTGGGGGAGCATGCGGGTCTTGGGATCGAGAAACCAGGTCCTCAGGAGTAGCGCGGCGTGCTTCAGATAGCCGGGGTTGCTCTTGAAAGAGTCGGCGAGGATCAGGGTGCAGGCCGCACGCTTGATCGCGCCAGCGTTGTTCTCATCGCCCATGGCCACCTGCGCCGCGTTGCGCTTGCCGTCTTTGCGGATAAACGGGAGGCCGTCGGGCTTTTCTGGGTTGGGCCAGAAGTAGGGGGCGTAGCTAACATACGCATGGGGATCGACTCCCACGAGCCCCTGCTTCTTATCCAGCACCGAGAGTGGCTTCTGCTCCAAAGCCTTCGTGGCATCGTCGAGCAGGCGCTGGAGCACGGGCTGGAGCGCACTGGTCGGGCTGGCGAGGCTGGCCTTGGCGGTGTAGAGCTCGGCGAGGGTCGCCTGAGCACGGACAGGGGAGCCGACGGCAAGGAGCGGCAGGAGAGAGAGAAGAAGCGCGGCGCGGCGCAGAGTAGGCATGGTACCTAGACGGGCCCGACGGGGGGAATTGTTCACCTTGAGCGGTATCCAAGCACCTTGAGAGCCTTCTGGAGGCGCTGCTCGTCAAAGCCCAGGATTACCTCGACGACTAGGCCCTGCGCATTGACGAGGACTGTTACGGGGTAGGTCGTTATCCCGACTGCCTCCGCTAGCTTTCGGGCACCCGTCCCAACCAGTGTTGCGTAGCGGAGTCCATAGGTGGTGCTGGTGCGCTTGGCATCGCGACTCGTATCGATGGGGTTGACTCCCAGAATCCCTATTTTTTGGGCTTGGAGCGGTGCGGCTAGCTTTGCGAGGAGGGGCATCTCTTGGATACAGCCCGTGCAGGCCGAGAACCAGAAGTTCAGCAGGAGGCCGCGGTGGCGCTTCGAGACCTGCCGGGAGTCGATAGAACGGCCCGTAAAGTCGGTTCCCGTAAAGGCAGGGAGCTTTGTACCCACTCGTATCCGTTTGGAGAGGTCAGGTGGGCTACTGAAGACCTTGGCATCGCGCGGGGCAATAAAGGTGAGGTCACGGGCAGTCAGTGGTCTTTCCTCAACCGAGAGATACCGCAGCTCGTACTCTGTCCCCTGAGCGGTTGCGATACTGCCAAGGGGAAGGAGCGACTCGGGGTGGATATAGAGAAGCACATCGTGCCCCATTGCTGCCTTGCAGGGAAGCTCTAGTGCTGGTTTTCCCGCAAAGGACGCCTGGCGCGTCGCAGCCTTCGCCCTGAGGAGCGCGCCCTTCGGCCACAAGATCTCAAATCCTGCAGGAAGGGGGTTGCCGTCCTCAGGCTTGCCCCTACTGAACTCTTTCTTGGCAGGCATCCAGGTCACTTGCTCGTCGCGCGAGATATACATCTCTGAGGTGGGATACTTCGCGTAGAAGAAGCCCGTGGGGGCGATCTTAAACTCCATGGGCACCGACGAAGGTCGGACCATCTCTGCTCGGATCACGACTCCTCTTAGCTTGGCGATGCGTGCATAGACCTGCGTGAGGTCAGGGAGGGCTCTCTCTGTCTGGGGGGGCATCTGTTGCATACACTTCTTAGACCCCCTTTGGCTAGGGTTTATTCAAGGGGTTCTTAAGGGGGAGGGCTAGTCTAGTGCGAGGGTGAGGGCCTGCTCCAGGGGGAGGGCGTAGCCGACGGCCCAGGCGGCGTCGAAGGCAACCGCGCCGAGGAGTGTCTTGGCGGCGTCGAGCTTGGTGGTGTACTCGGCCAGATCAGTGGGGGGGACACTCGCCCCGAGCTCGTCGCGTAGGTGGGCGGCAGCGCCCCAGAGGTGGGTGGCCTGGGTAGGGCTCACCAGAACCGCGGCGATACGGCCGAGGCTATCGAGCAGGTTGGCCAGCCCCTCGCGGTTGCCGAGCTCGCGGTGGAGGGTGAGGCTCTGGCGGTAGAGGCCGCGCGCCACCCCGAAGTCCCCCTGCTTCTCCGCCAGGTCGCCCTGGTTGCTCAGCGAGACCGCGACCTCCGCCTGGTGGCCACCGTCGCGGTAGAGTGCCTGGCTCTCCTGGTAGAGCTGCTGCGCCGCGGCGTAGTCGCCCTGGTTTGCCGCCATGAGCCCCAGATTATTGAGTGCATTGGCCGTCCCCTGGAGGTCGCCCAGCTCGCGCTGGAGGGCGAGGCTCTGGGCGTAGAGGTGGCGTGCCGCGGCGTAGTCCCCCTCGTTGGAGGCGAGAATCCCCAGGTTATTGAGTGAGATGGCGATCCCATGGCGGTTGCCCAGGGCACGCTGGATCACGAGGCTCTCTTCGTAGAGCGGGCGGGCTGCCGCGTAGTCGCCTTGATTGGCCGCGATCAGCCCCAGGTTGTTGAGTGCATTGGCCGTGCCCTGGGAGTCGCCCAGCGCGCGCTGGAGGGCGAGGCTCTCCTCGTAGAGCGCCCGGGCGGCGGCGAGGTTGCCCTCCGCGGCGGCGAGGACCCCGAGGTTGTTCAGACAGATCGCGATCCCCTGGGGATCGTCGCGCTCCCGCTGGAGCGCAAAGCTCTCCTCGTAGAGTGCCCGGGCGGCGGTGTAGTCGCTCTGGATACGGGCCAAGTTGCCCGCGCCATTGAGGACCCGTGCGCGCAGGCTGGTCTGGGGGGCGCTTGTGGGGGGCTTCAGCGCGACGGCGCACCAGTCGCGGCCCTCTTCAAAGTAGCCCCGGGTGTACCAGAACCGCCAGAGCACGCCACAGAACCGGAGCAGGGCCTCGGGGGGACTCCCTTCGTCCTGGGCAGAGGTCAGGGCGGCGCGTAGGTTGTCGTGCTCGGTCTCCAGGCGCTCTAGCCAGTGCTGCTGGTCGGGGCCGGTGAGCTCTGCGGACTCGACCAGCGCGAGGAAGTGCTCCTCATGCCGGCGACGCCAGAGCGTGGCCTCGCCCGTCTCTTGTAGGCGCTCGCGTGCGTACTGGCGCACGGTCTCCAGCAGACGAAAGCGTGTCGTTCCCGCGGTCTCTTCCGTGAGGCAGAGGCTCTTGTTCACCAGGGACTCCAGGAGGTCCAGCACTTCAACGCTCTCGACAGCTTGGTCGGCGCAGACTAGCTCGGCGGCATCGAGTGTCCAGCCATCGGCAAAGACCGAGAGCCGGCAGAGCAGCGCTTTCTCGGCATCGGTGAGCAGGTCATAGCTCCAGTCGATCAGCGAGCGCAGGGTCTGCTGGCGCGGGAGGGCGGTGCGCGAGCCCCCGGTGAGCAGCCGAAAGCGCTGGTCGAGCCGGTGGTTGACCTCGTCCACGGACATGCTCCGCACCTTGGCTGCCGCCAGCTCGAGCGCCAGAGGAATCCCATCGAGGTGCTGGCAGAGCGATGCCAGGGCGGGCGCGTTGGCATCGGTCACCTGAAACTCGGGGCGCGCGGCACGCGCGCGCTCCACAAAGAGCCGGACCGACTCGACCTGCGAGAGGCTTGCCGCGCTGGGGGCTTGCTTGGGATCGGGGAGAGAGAGGGAGGGGACGCGGTAGGTGCTCTCCCCAGCGATTCCCAGCGCCTCACGGCTGCTGGTGAGCAAGACCACCTGGGGGCACTGCTTTAGGAGGCTGGCCGCGAGCTGGGCGCAGGCATCGACCAGGTGCTCACAGTTATCCAGCACGAGCAGGAGCTGCTTGCTCTTCAGGTAGGTGGTCAGCGTGCTCAGCAGGGGCTTGCCCATTTCTTCTGGGAGCCCGAAGACACTAGCGACTGTCTGGGGGACCAGAAGCGGCTCGGCCAGCGACGCAAGCTCGACCAGCCAGACCCCGTCGCCGAAGCTATCTAACAGGTCCGCGGCCACCTGGAGCGAGAGGCGGGTCTTGCCACTCCCCCCGCTCCCGGTGAGGGTGAGGAGGCGGGTTGTCTTCAGGAGCGCCTTGACCTCCGCGAGCTCTCTCTCGCGCCCGATAAAGCTCGTCACCTGCAAGGGAAGGTTGTTGGGCAGGGCGACACTGCTCAGAGAGCGCAGGGGAGGGAACTCGGCGGGAAGCGCGGGGTGGAGGAGCTGGTAGACCACCTCGGGGCGGCCCAGGTCCTTGAGCCGATGCTCCCCGAGGGGGCGGAGCGAGCACGGGGGCGGGAAGGCATCGCGGGCGAGCTCGTGGGTGGTCTGTGAGAGAAGAACCTGCTCCCCATGTCCTGTGGCTAAGAGCCGCGCGAGGCGGTTGAGCGACTGCCCAAAGTAGTCCTGGTCGCGGCTCTCTACCTGCCCGCTGTAGAGCGCCATCCGAACCTTGAGCGTAATGTGCTCGGGCCAGGGCTCGGTGGAGAGCGCCTGCTGCGCCGCTACCGCCGCCACGACTGCGGCATGAGCTTGGTCAAAGGCGGCATAGAAGGCATCCCCGATAGTCTTGAAGACATGCCCTCCGTGTGCCTCCAGCACCTCGTGCAGGAGCGCATCGTGACGGGCAAGCGCGGTCCGCATCTGCGCAGGGTACTCTTCCCAGAGCCGTGTACTGCCCTCGATATCGGTGAAGAGGAATGTCACCATTCCTGAGGGTGGGGGCATGACGACAAAAGTATACCCTGTCAGCTGCCTTCACCGAAGGCACGTTTCCAGCCATAGGGGGTATCCAGGGCTTCGGGAAAGTCGCTGAAGCGTAAGGGATGAGGGCTGATCCCACAGATTCTTAGGCGACGAGGTGGGATTCTTAGGAGCGCGTAGGCGTAGAGCTTATGGTGGCCATCGAGGATGAACTCGGTCCAAGTACTTCTCGTTGCCGTTGCGGTCAGGACGATAGGCCGTTCCCCGGCTTCGATGGCATACATCCACTCCAGGATCCGTTTTTCGTCGAGGGTGGCATAGCTCTGGGTGGCGAGTAGGTTGGGAATGTCTTGGTACTTGTCATCGGTGGGATAGAACCACCCCATAAACATATGGTCTTCACTCTCCCACTCGTCCATCCACCAGGAGGGGATGTCTTCCAAGACGAGCTGATACGTGCCGGGAGTGAAGAACTCAAAGAAGGGCCGGATCTGTGACCGAAGCGACTGCCTCTCCGAAAAGCCCTGCGCGACACGCGCACGCAAGGCAGCAATATCGTCTTCCGCAGAGAAAGACCGCAGGTGCAGGTAGTCCTGTAAGATACTCCCGCTACACTGCGCCCAGGTCAGCGTAACCGGCCGGCCATCGGCAAAGAGCCCCAGCGCATGGGAGTGCTGTCGAACCTCAAGCCGCCCCTTGCTCGCTTTAAGTGTTGTGGTTTCTTCACGCAGAAGCATCAGAAGTATCGGCCCTAGCCCCCCCTCTCCTCTCCCCCTTCCTTCGTCCCGACGAAGTCGGAAACAGAGCGAAGGAAGGGGGCCGGGGGGATGGATGCCTGGGAGGGATGCCCTACGCGTTGGTGGTCATCTTGCCCTTGTCGGCGGCTTGGGCGTTCTTGCGGGACTCTTCCTTTGCGGCGGCCATCTCCTCCACGGTCTTCGTGTGCTGGCGCGCCGTGCCCTTGAAGCCGACCATGCGATGCACGCGCGTTCCGTTGGCCTCTTGAGCTGCGAGCTCGGCCTGGGCAGCGTCCACTGCGCCGCTAGCGACATACTGCGGGAGCCACTCGGCCTGCGCGACCAGCATCTGGTCGGTCATCTGCCAGATCTCCTCGGGGTCACAGACCGCGCCGGTGAGCGGGTCGTGGAGCATCGCTTGCTTGAGGAGCGTGCGGTCGCCGGTGAGCGCGGCGTGCACAGACATCCGCTGGACATTGATGCTCGCCGTACAGGTGGCGGCGCAGGCCAGCGGCAGGTCCCCGACAATCGGGATACTGATGCCATTGCGGTCGACGTAGCCCGGCACCTCTACAATGGCATCGGCGGCCAGGTTCGGGATCGCGCCGTTGTTGACCACATTGAAGTGCCCCCGGTAGACACGGCCGGTCTCCAGCGACTCGATAATGTAGCTCCCGTGCTCCTCGCTGCGCTTCTCAGGCGTGAACTGCGGCGGGTCCTGCGCCAGCCAGTTGGGGAAGTCGGTCTCAAACCAGTTGCGCCCCTCAGTGCAGACCCGCAGGTAGCCGCCAGTCTCGCCATTGATCCAGCTCGAAAGGTCAATCCACTTCGTCACTTCGTCGAGGCGCTTGCGGTACCAGGGCAGGTACTCACTTAAGTGCCCATTGCTCTCGGTGGAGTAGTAGCCAAAGCGCTTGAGGGCATCGATACGCACTTTCTCGGTGGTGGGGTAGCGGTCGTGGCCGGTGAAGAGCTCGTAGAGCTTGGGGATCAGGTCGATCCCGCGCCAGACCGCCTTGACACACCAGGTCTGGTGGTTGATCCCGGAGAAGACAAAGTCGATGTCTTTTCGATGGACTTTCTCATCCGCGCCGAGCAGCTCCTCGCGCTTGGCCCACTGCTCGACACAGCTGGCGATCTGGTGCTGTGCACCCTGCACCCCGTGGCACAGCCCGACCGTGTTCACGCCGCCGTAGTGGTTGGCGGCCCAGGTGAGCATCGCCATCGGGTTGGCGTAGTTCAGAAAGAGCACGTCCGGCTTGGCCACTTCCCGGATGTCTTTACAAAAATCCAGGGTCGCGGCGATCCCGCGCTGGCCGTACATGATCCCGCCCGCACACAGCGTATCTCCAACACACTGGTCGATCCCGTACTCCAGCGGGATGTCAATGTCATCTGCAAACGCCGAGAGTCCGCCGATACGCACGGTGCTAATCACATAGTCGGCATCGGCGACCGAGGTGCGCCTATCCGTGGAGGTGCTGATGGTCGCGGGCAGGCCATTGCCCTTGATATCGCGCTCGGCGAGCTGCTTGACCATGTCTAGGTTCTGGGCATTGAGGTCGTGGAAGGCAAAGTGCATGTCCGCGAACTCGGGGACAGTGAGCAGGTCGGCCATCAGGCGACGGGTGAAGCCGATACTGCCGGCTCCGATCATGGCAACTTTTAGGGGCATAGTTCTTCCTAAGGGTTTCCGCGCAGCCGCGCAGGGATAGGCTATTTTAGCGCTCCAAACTCACGAATTGCAATCGTCGCCTTCGAGAGGAGTCGCTTCTTGTAGCGCTTGTGCGATCACGGTCTCCTCGGTCAGGAGGCTTCCTTCTTCTATGGCAGCCGCGAAGGCAGTGTCGCCAAGAGCGAGGCGGGCTTGCTCACGCCACTTCTGCAGGTAGGCTTCGACAAAGGGCTCTTTGGGAAAGCCGATACACTCATGGATTTTTTGGGCCGCGCCCCAGAGCAGTGTTGCTTCATATGCCTTTTCGCGACAGACAAGCACGGCTCCCAGACCCTCTAGAGCGGTCGCGGTGCCTTGCTTATTTCCCTGCTGCTGGCAGAGGGTTAGGCACTCCTGAATCAGAACCTGCGCGGTATCAAGGTTCCCCAGGACACACTCCACCTCGCTCAGATTCCGCAGAAGTGTCTTGAGGGTGTGTCGGTTGCCTTGGGCACGGAGCATCGCAACTCCCTCACGGAGCAGGGACTGAGCGCTGACATAGTCGCCACGGGCCGCGGCAATATTTCCTAGGCCTTCTAGGCCCGTTGCGAGAGCTCGGGTGTTGCCTGTGGAACGAAACAAAGCCATGCTCTCTTCAATGAGGGGCTCTGCCGTCAGGAAGTCATTCTGGATGATCGCCGTCCCTCCCAGAGTTACCAGGGAGAGTCCCAGGTAGATGGGATCGTTGATCTCTCGGAAAAAGCTCAGGTTCTTCTCGATGAGCTGTCTGGCCGTGTTATAGTCGCCGCGATGGTTTGCCAGCCAGCCCTGCGCCATCCCAAAGACAGCAATGCTATGTTGGTCTTCCAGCTCGTGGGCAAGCTGTAGCGCCTCATCAAGGGCCGCGCCCGCCGCGACATCGTCGCCTTGCTCCATCGCCAGGAGGCTGGTGCCATGCAGGACCTCGGCAAGGGACTTTACCACCGTGCGGGGGCGTGTCCCCTGCCATGCGTGCCCGAGTCTGGCAAGCTCTTCTAGATGCTCACGTCCGTCGCTGAGATAGCCACAGACGTGCCAGAAAGGCCAGAGTGCCTCCCCAATGCGCAGTCCACGACGGATAAAAGTCTCTGAGGATGCGTTTGCACTGCACCAAGCAAGAGCCGCACGAATATTTTCGTACTCTTCATCCATGTGCTGCATCCAGAGGGGAAATCCTTCAAAGCTCGTGATCGCAAAGATGGCCTCCACTTGGGTGACCGTATGATCTAAGTGCCTCCCACGTACCGTCTCGGACTCACCGGACTCCGCGAGACGCTCCCGTGCATACTGGCGCACGGTCTCTAAGAGTCGGTAGCGGGCGCGGTTGCCGTGCTCTTCGTAGGTGACAAGGCTCTTATCCACCAAGGAGGTGAGTAAGTCCAGCACATCAAGTTCGTCAATGCCGGCTCCACTACCGACACTCTCTGCGGACTCCAGCACCCAGCCTCCCGCAAACACCGAGAGTCGGAGTAAGAGCGTTTTTTCTTCTGGGGTGAGTAGGTCAAAGCTCCAGTCAATGAGAGCCCGCAGGGTCTGCTGGCGTGGGAGCGCGGTGCGTGAACCCCCTGTCAGCAGGCGGAAGCGATTGTCCAGTCGGTCTTCGAGCTGCTCGATAGGCATGGCACGGAGGCGGGCGGCGGCGAGCTCAATGGCCAGAGGAATCCCATCTAAGCGATAGCAGACAGAGGCAAGCGCCGGGGCATTCTCGTTGGTGACGAGGAAGTCCGGCTTTGCGGTGGTGGCGCGCTCCAAAAACAGCCGCACGGCTTCAAACTGTGAGAGACTCTCGGGCGTGTGGTGTGGAGAGGGCTGAGGCAGGGAGAGGGAGGGGATGCGGTAGGTACTCTCCCCGGAGATGCCGAGCGCTTCTCGGCTACTGGCAAGCATTCGTATGCTAGGGCAGGAGCGCAACAGCGTGTCACCCAGCAAGGCAACCGACTCAAGAACGTGCTCACAGTTATCGAGGACCAGGAGGAGCTGCTTGCCTTTCAGGAACCCCTGCAGAGATTTTGTCAGGGTCTCCCCCGGCGACTCACGTACCCCGAGCACCTCCGCGACCATCTGCGGGACAAGGGCAGGGTTGGTAAGCGGTGCCAGCTCGACAAGCCAGACTCCCTGTGGGTAGTGCTCTAGTACCTCAGCCGCGACTTGCAGGGAGAGGCGTGTCTTGCCGCACCCTCCGCTTCCGGTCAGGGTCAGGAGCGAGGTGGTCGCGAGCAGGGACTTGATCTCTTCCATCTCACGCTTCCTACCAATAAAGCTTGTCACTTCCTGTGGCAGGTTATTAGGGAGGGCAATACTATCAAGCGAGCGCAGCGTGGGGAACTCCGCAAGGAGTTCGGGATGCAGCACTTGGTAGATATGCTCTGGCCGAGAAAGATCACGCAGGCGGTGCTCGCCAAGATTCAAGAGGGTTGTTTGTGCCGGGAGGCTGTCTCGTACGAGCTCCTGTGTTGCCTGAGAGAGCAGCACTTGCCCTCCATAGCCTGTGGCGAGTAGGCGTGCGACACGGTTGAGCGGTTGCCCGAAGTAGTCATTGTCGCGGCTCTCGACCGCTCCTGTGTGCAGGGCCATCCGAGCCCTGAGGGCAATACCATCTTCCCAGGGTTCTGCGTAGAGACAGCGCTGTGCGGTCAGGGCTGCGGACAGAGCCTCTGGTGCGGTAGCGAAAGCCGCGCAGAAGGCATCCCCGATGGTCTTGAAAACATAGCCATTGTGCTCCGTAATCGCTTGATGTAGGAGCGCATCGTGACGGGCCAGCGCGGTCCGCATCCGCTCGGGATGCTCTTCCCAGAGCCGTGTGCTGCCCTCGATATCGGTGAAGAGGAAAGTGACAGTTCCAGCAGGCAGTATCGGCATAGCTGTATTGTAACCGCTGGAAGGTGTTTATTGCCTGCCTACGTTCGGTAGGCAGGCAAGGGCTTGCTTAGCGCGTGTAGACACCCGTGGGGGACCAGACCGCGCAGGGGCCACCCGAGAGCCCGATAGGCAAGGGGAAGATCGGGATCGCTTCGCCATTGATCTTCAGGCTGAGCTGCCCCGCCGCCGCCTCGATTCCCTGTTGCACAAAGGGCAGGGGCTCCCCAAACGGCCGCTCGACCAGCTCCAGTACCCCCAGCTCACTGAGGCGGGTCTCGATCTCAAAGCCCTCTATCGTGACGCGGCAGCCGACAGTGCCCGGCTGGCTAGCAAAGACCTCGATCTGGGCAGGGAGAACGGGCGCGCTCTCAAACGGGGTTCCCGCGAAGATATTGGGGCCAAAGTACGCCCCGATCTGCGGGTCGGTGGAGACAAAGCCCATAAACAGCGGTGCGGCGCTCGGGTCGGGCTGGTAGAAGACCATCCCGCTCGCGGCGGAGCCCAGCGGCGTGTGCACCAGCCGCGCGATATGCACAATGACATTGGGCTGCTCCGCCCCCGCGATTGTGGAGGCGACCAGGTCGACCCCGCCCTCCCAGCTCATCCAGTTCGTAACTTGCATTGAAGTGTTCCTCTCAAGAAACACTTTAGCGGTCTCCCGTAACGGTAGCGTTACAGGGGCAGATCGGTTTTCTTGGTCCAGTTACCCGTGCCCTCTTTTTCCAGGACGGTGACGGTCTCTCCCTTGGTGAAGGTCATGCGGGTGATATTGGGGGCGACCAGCTCGTAGCGGATATCGGTGGTTCCGCCCGAGACCGAGACCGTGCTGGTGATTCGGAGCGCCTCGCTCTTGCCAAAGAAGAGGCCAGCGGCGCGGTTGGCACGCAGGTAGGTGTCGAAGGTGACATTGAACCAGCTCTGGTCGCCGTCGTCGTGGAGGAAGGTCACGGACTTGGCATCGTACTGCTGAAAGAGCTCATCGAGCTCACGAACCCCCGTGGTGAGGACGCCACTCTTCCAACGGCCGAGCCAGGGGGCATCGTGGCTGATGGCAAAGTGAAGCTCGTGGCCGTTGTAGGCGGAGGCGGCGTGGATGTCCTTGAGCTCCGGGAAGGCAAGCCGTGCACTGGTAAGCTCTTCCTGTCGGGTACGGACCGCGTCCATGGGCACCACGTAGCCCACGACATCGCGTGCGGCCAGCAGCAGTGCATCGCGGTCGATGGTCGCCTCCAGACGCGTCGTGACAAAATCGTCCCCGGAGCCTTTTCCCCCACAGCCGGAGAGCAGGAGCAGGCCTGCAAGTGCGACGAGACAAAGTGTTCTGGAGCGTTTCATGCCCCATTGTAGCGCATTTTACGGGGGGGGCGAGAGAATCGCGGCGCAGAGGTTGTCCACCCAGCGCTCCAGGCTCGCGTGCTTCTCGATCCAGCGGCGCGCATTGCTGCCGAGTTTTTGGCGTAGCGCGGGGTCGGACTGGAGGCGCGTGAGGGTCTTCTCCCAGGCACCCGGGTCGCCCACGGGGACATAGAGCCCGTTCTCACCGTCGAGTATCGCATCGGTCTGGCCCTCGGTGCGGGTGGTCACCACGGCTTTCCCACAGGCCATCGCCTCCAAGATCGCGGTGATCCCTGCCTGGAAGTCGTTCTCATAGAGGGGGACCGCGACCACGCCCGATGAGAGATAGAGCTCACGGAGCTCCCCGTACTCGTAGCGGCGGGCGGAGACATTGGCGGGCATGGTGCGCTTCTCGGTCTCGTTGTTGTGCTTCGACCAGGGCGAGGCGGCCGCGAGCGGGAACTGCGTCTCGGGGAGGCGTTCGGCGGCGGCCAGGAGGGTGGGGTAGTCCCGCCACTCCAGCCCCGCAGCGCTGACCTGCTTCTCGTTCTCCGCGATCTCGGGGAGGGGGCGCCAGAAGTTGGCATCGGCGTGAAACGGGATCAGGCGCAGGCGCTCGGCAGGGATTCCCAGCACTCTCTCACCATGGGCGAGCTGCGTTGTGGCGTAGACAAAGATCGTGTCCATCTCGCGCCAGAGCTGGAGCGTCCCGAAAAAGAGCTTCTTCTTGCCGGTCGAGAGCCGGTGGCCAATGGTGACGTGCTTTGGCCGCTTCTTCCCCGAGAGCCGGAGCAAGAGCGCCAGAAAGATGCCGATATTCTCGCCGTTGGTGAAGAGTGCCTGGTAGCCCTTGCGCCGCCGCCAGCCCGCCACGGCGAGGGCGATATCTTTCCCGAGCGTCTTGCGTGCCAGCGCCACCAGCGGGTCCGAGTCGGCCTCCAGCGCGCGGTAGTCGTAGAGCTCGGCGCAGGTGCCACGGCTCTCCAGCCCCGCGACCAGAGCATCGTAGTCCATCGTGGGGTGCTTGTCCGCCGCGACCGCCTCGGCGATCTTCTCTTTCCGGTAGCTCGGGATCAGTAGCAGGGTCTTCATGATTACCTCCCCCCCATCCCCCGCTCAGCGGGGGGGACGAGAGGATGTTCCTTATATTCCCCCCGCCGGGCGGGGGTTAGGGGGGCAAGCCCTTTCAGGCGGGCGAGGATCCGGGGATAGTTCACCGCGGCATCGTAGCGTTCGAGAGCGGCCTCGCGGGCGTTGCGGCCCAGGCGCAGGCGCAGGGCGTGGTCGGTGAGGAGGTGCTCAAGGGCTATCGCGAGCGCGGCGTCGTCCCCGACCGGCACGAGCTTGCCCGTCTCGTTGTCGATCACGGCCTCGGGGATCGCGGCGACTGCGGTGGTAATGACCGGCAGGCCCGCGGCCATTGCCTCCAGGACCGCTTGCGGCAGGCAGTCGGCGCGGGTGGGGAAGACAAAGAGATCGGCCTCGGCAAAGAGGGTCCGCAGGCGCTCGGAGTTGGGGGTGACACCGTTATGAACCGTGATATTCTCCGTGGTGGCGAGCTCCGTGGCCTGGGTGACGAGGTGCAGGTGGGCGGTGCGGCGGACACTCTCCGGGAGGCGGGCGAAGGCGGTGAGCAGCGTGTCTCCGCCCTTGCGCACAAAATCTCCCCCGACAAACAGAATGTTGAGCGGCGCACCGGCGGCACGGGGCTGGCGCAGGGCGCGGGCGGCGTCCCAGGCGGCGATATCCACCCCGGGCGGGATCACAAAGACTTTATCGGCGGGCACCCCGTAGTCGGCGACCAGCGAGTCCTTGGCCCACTGGCTCCAGGTGATGAGGCCCCGGGCCGCGGAGAACGCGCGCTGGTTGAGGCGGGCCTTGAGCACCTCGACTCGGCCGTTGCCCGGTGTGTGCCCGTAGTGGGCCCCAAGTCTATCGTACTGGAGCGGGGTGGCATCGAGGGAGATCAAACCAGGCGTCTTCTGGAGCATGCCTGCGGCCAGGAGCGCGGTGACCTGCGTGTGGAAGAAAAGCGCGTCAAAGCTCTGTCCGCGTAGTCCTAGATACGCTCCCAGTGAGGCTCGCAGGCTCCAGTTCGAGCGGACGCCGGGAAGCTTGGCCCAGGCACCGGGGGTGTTGTGGTAGGGGAGCTCCACAAAAGTGGGGTGCACCAGGCTATCGCTGGCGAGGGCTGCCTTGAGGTTCTTGGCGTGGGTCGCGTGGCCGAGGGAGTGCTCCAGCGCGAAGCCGAGCTTGAGGGTCGCAGACATCAGAGAGCTCCTCAGGCCAGCGGGGTCGGACCGACAAAGTTCTCAAAGGCGGCGGCGGGCTCGGAGGAGTGCGAGCCGATCCCATAGCGGGTGAGCAGGTGGGTGATCAGGTGCTCCAGGCGGTGCTTGGGCAGGCGGGCCGGCGCAAAGATAAAGACGTTGTCGTCGATCTGTAGCAGGCTCATACGGCGGCGCTCCGCGGTCAGCCCTAAGTAGGTGTTGGGCGCGATCTCGCGGCAGACAATCTTGCCCCGGCTGGTGCGGATCATCATCTGGCGGTCGTTGGTGATGGCGCGGGCGTGGGTGGCAGCGGCCTCATTGACATCGCCAATGGGGTACTCAAGGTCGTCGAGGTCGACGGTCGTGGTGACGACTATTTTCTTCGATGCGTTCATCATGTGAGGTCCTTTGTCCGAGTTACTTACGAAGGCTAGCTTCGGTCGGTTCCGTGGGCTGCACGGGAGCCGTGGTGATATTGAGCTTCTGGGGCACCGTGGTGCGGGGCTCCTCGATCAGAGGGCGAGGGCGGGGCCGTCGCAGACCGGCACGCACCAGGAGCGCCTCGTGTGTCAGCTGGAGCAAGAGCGGCAAGTCGCGGCAGATGTAGCGCTTGTAGAGGCGCTTGGGGTCCTGCAAGAGCCGCCAGGCCCACTCCATTCCTGTCTTCTGGATCAGGCGAGGTGCCCGCAGAACCATCCCCGCCGCCATCTCAAAGCTGCCGCCCACCCCGATACTCACCGGGACACTGAGCTGCATCTTATGTCGGGCTATCCACTTCTCTTGCTTAGGGGCACCCAGACCAACCAGTAAAACATCCGGGTTGGCATCGCGCAGGATCTGGGCGATCTTGGCCTGCTCCTCGGGGGTGTCGAAGGTCTCTTTGGGGGGGCAGTAGGTGCCGCAGATCTGCACGCCGGGGAAGCGCTCCTCCAGAATGGCCTTGGCGGCATCGGCCGCGCCGGGCATGCCCCCGAGGAAGAAGAGCTTCAGGCCGGTCCACGCCGAGGCGCGGCACAGCTCTAGGAGAAGATCGCTCCCCGCAACACGCTCGATCAGGTCGGCCGTATCGGGGCGGAGCCGCGAGAGCCAGACAATCGGCATCCCATCGGCCAGGACCAGCGCGGACGACGCATAGATCTCACGAAACTCTGCATCCTCTTTGAGCAGAGCCAGGTGGTCCAGGTTTCCCGTACAGACATGCTGGGGCGCATCGGCTTTATGGACGAGCTGAAGGATGCGCTCGACAGCCGCGGTCATGGTGACATTGTCGAACCGCGTGTCTGAGATAACCACCTGTTCATTGAGTGGCGACATATCGATTTTTCTCCGAGTTGAAAACATACTGAGGAAAAACAAAAGCAGATTCCGTGCCGGTGTGTGACAAAAGCACTAAAAAAAACTCTAGGAAAATTTAGTAGGCACCGTCGCCCCGGAGAATCGCCGGGATAGCACGCAGGAGGATCGAGAGGTCCAGCAGTAGCGAGCGATTCCGCACATACTCCAGGTCCAGCGCGATCCACTCGTCGAAGGTCAGCTTGGAGCGCCCCGAGACCTCGCGCAGGCAGATCAGCCCGGGCGGCACGGAGAGGCGCTCCTGAGGGTAGTTGGGGCACTGCTCCAGCTCACGGGGCAGGTGAGGGCGCGGCCCGACCAGGCTCATATCCCCTTTGAGGACATTCCAGAGCTGCGGGAGCTCGTCGAGCGAGTAGCGGCGCAGTACCCGCCCGATCCGTGTCACCCGGGGATCGTCTTTCATCTTAAAGATCGGGCCGGTCGCCTCGTTCTGCTGGCTCAGGCTGGCTTTAAGGGCTTCTGCATGGGGCACCATGCTCCGAAACTTATAGAAGGCAAATCGCCGCCCTCCACGCCCGACACGCTCCTGCTGGAAGAAGACCGGCCCCCGGTCCTCCGACCAGACCAAGAGGGCCAGGGTCGCCAGGACGGGGGCGAGGAGAGTCAGGGCAGTGAAGGCAACCAGGATATCAAGGGTGCGCCGGGCCGGTTCGGCGCGCACCGCGCTCTTTTCGTTGGGGATGTCCATTGCGGTAGATGTCTTGACCATGGGGCTGAAGGTTTCTCCTGAGATAGTGACGCGTGGCACGCGTATACTTCTAAACTCCTACCGTTACTGTGCCAAAACGAGGCGCAATCCTGAAAACTGGTAGTTTTTTCAGTGAGGTTTTGGTAGCAGATCGTATGGCTATTTTCGTATTTAGTATGCTAGTTTCGATATTGATTGCTGGTAATGCTACTAGTATGGACACTATATTTGCTGGTTTTTAGAAATAGAGTGATTAAATTGCTAAAATAGGCCTGAGACCTCGTTGCGGGTATTCCGATTCTCTGATGACAGTGTTTTGGCATCAGAAAAAATTTAGGGGATTATTCGTGTTCGTGTCGATTTGGCATGGTGGTTGCTTTAGCTCTATGAGTGACCCTACTAGGGAAAACTTTTAAACGAGCACACGAGAAGGGGAGCGTTAAAATGAAGACAACTCAACAAACACGACGGATGATGATGACACTGGGGGTCCTTGCGACCACGCAGACCACCTGGGCAGCCGGCCCCATTCCCGGCATGGCGGTTGTTCCCGTCGTGGTTGGTGCCCAGGCCCGCCGCGTCCAAGAGGCTCGTCCTCTGCAGCTGCCCGCTCCCAGTGAGCCCCGCAGCACGCCCTCCGTTGCGAGCCCCGCCGCGAGCTCCGTAGCTAGTGCACAGAGCCGCTATAAAGTCCGGGCGGGCGACTCGCTGGAGATCAAGGTCATGGGGCGCCCCGAGCTCACCCAGGCAGTGACGGTCGCTCCGGATGGGACGATCATCTACCCCTATGTCGGAGAGGTCGCGATCGCGGGGGACTCGCTGGTGCAGATTATCGCCAAGCTCAAAGGGGGCCTGAAGCGCCAGCTCGAGAACCCGCAGATCCTGGTCTCCGTGGTCAAGCGCCAGATGGGCGAGGTCGCGGTGCTGGGGCCGGTGAAAGAGGCGGGCAAGAAAGAGCTCGGCGACGACTGGAGGGTGCTGAACCTAATCGCCGCCGCCGGTGGGCTGACCGTGGAGCGTCCTGAGTTTGTGACGATGCGCCTGGTGCGCAAGGGCGGCCAGACCACCCTCAATGTCGATCCGATCCAGCTCTACGCGTCGGGCGATCCCAAGCTGAACTTTATGCTCGAAGACGGCGACCTGCTGGTGATCCAGGAGCGCGACAAGAGCGAGACCATGGTGACTGTCGTGGGTGAGGTCGGCAAGCCCGGCCAGGTGATCTGCCCCCGCGATGGCTCTCCCCTGGCGGCTCTGGTGGCGGCGGGCGGTGCGACCGGCAAGGCGAGCCTCTCCAAAGCGACCCTGCGCCGCGGCTCGGGCGGAACCCCGATCCCCGTGGACCTGAGCAACCCCGATAAGCTCCCGCTGAGCCTGCAAGTGGGGCCAGGCGACACCCTGACCATCCCCGCGAGTGTCAGCCAGGTCTTTATCGCCGGCGCGGGTGTCCTCAAGCCCGGTGCCGTGGAGATCCCCGACAAGACCGCGCTGACCATCTACTGGGCGATCCAGCAGGCCGGTGGTGTCCAGCAAGACGCCGACCTGAAGCACGCCAGTATCACCCGGATCGCTCCCAACGGCGCTCCGATCGCGGAGGAGATCGACCTGGAGAAGATCTTCAAGAACCGCAACTCCCAGGGCAAGGGAGCGGAGGAAGCCGCCGCTCTCAATAGCAAGCTCAAGCCCGGTGACATCCTGGAGATTCCTACCAAGGGTGCCAAGCGGCGCGGGTTCAACCTGGGCCTAAACGAGGCGATGATGGGCCTCTCGACCTACCTGATGGTTCGCCAGATTCGCTAACGTACGGAAATTATCAAGAACTATGTATCGTCGCACAAACGTTATTTATCGAGTGGTGGATGCGCTGTTTCGGAACCGCAACCTGGTTCTGATCACCCTGCTGTGTGTCGCGATTCCGGTCGCGCTCCTGCTGATCTTCAAGTCCAAGGGCTACACGGCCACCGCCGCGGTGAGTGTCGCGCAAGAGGGCAAGATCCTGCGGGAGAACATCGGGGCCAATATCGACCAGTCCGGCTGGAAGAGCGCCGCGGAGGTGCATGTCGCCAACCTCACCACGCTGATGAAGGATGTCCGCCAGGGCGGCTTTGTCGATGAGGTCTTTCAGCGGGCGGCGCTGAGCCACCCGATCTCGCTGGCACCGGGCAGCTACGACAAGCGGGTCGAGGCCTTTCTCAGCGGCTTCACGATCAAGACAGATGGCGACAACCTCTTTACGATCAGCCTGAACTGGGAAGATGGCGACGAGTGCAAGAAGCTGGTGAAGGCGATCCAGGACCAGTACATTGTCGAGACCGTCCGCTCCAAGCAAGTCGCATCGCAGAGCGGGGTGGTCTACTACCAGAAGCAGATCGAGCAGGTCGAGCAGAAGATGACCGATGCCAATGTGCAGCTGGAGCGCTTTCGCAAGCTGCACCCTGAGCTCGGCCCGACCAGCCACGAGGTCATCACCGACCGCATTGGCCTCCTGGAAGACCGGCTGCAGCGCGCCAAGCTTGCTCTTGTCGAGGGCGGCGAGCGCCAGACACTGCTCGCACCGCGCCTCTCGCAAGAGAGAAAGTTTATCGAGCCCGAGAGCCCGTCGGTGGTGGGAAGCACCGACTCGGTCGCCCGAAAGCACCTGCGTGAGCTGGAGGACCGCCGCTCGCAGCTGACCTCGGGAGATAGCCCCTACGCCACGACCAGCGACACGATCCGCGCCTTAGACCAGCAGATCGACCGTGCGCGCCTCGATGTCAAGCGGGAGCAGCGCGAGAAAGTGAAGACCGGGGGCGTCACCCGCCGGGTGAACCCTCGCTACGCCGAGCTCGCCGAGGCGACGACCCAGTCCGCGCTGACCGCCAAGACCGCCAAGCTAGAGATCGAGCAGGTCACCCAGCAGATCGCCGCGGCCAAGAAAGAGCTCAAGGACCTCCCCGCCCTCCAGAACAAGATGAACGATCTTGACTTCAAGGCAACCTCGATCCAGAACGACCTTGGCAAACTACGGACCGGCCTCCAGAACGCCCTGCAGAAAGATGCCTTGGAGAAGGACCTGGCGAGCCAGACCCTGAAGGCGGTGGGCGAGGTCTATGCGGCCAGCCTCTCCGGCCCGAAGAAGCGCATCCAGCTCGGGTTTGTGAGCCTGATCCTGGGCGCTGTGGTCGCGGCCCTGATGGTGGCGCTCCGTGAGTGGGCCGACCCGACCATCCGCTACGAGACCGATATCGAGCAGGCGCTGGACATTCCCGTCCTGACCGGCCTCCCCGAGACCCGCGCCGTCCTGGCACCTAAGAGCCTCGAAGGAAGCCGCCGCTCCGGAAGCAAGTCCCGCAGGCCCAAGGCCCTGCTGCCTTCCGAGGAACTATAGAGCAAGAGAGCAAGAGGAAGAGACCGCGTGATTACCCAAGACCACCCGCTAGAGCAGCCCACTATGAACGAAGACCACAACGACCTGAGCCTAGAGCGAGTCGCCCCCACGACTAGTGTCACCCTTGTTCCTGCGGAGGCCCTCCGCCGTGTCCATGTCGCCATCGAGCGCGCCGATGCGGACTTCGCCCAGCTCCACGCCGCCATGGAGTGGCAGCTCGCCGAGAGCGCCAACTCCAACCACTGGGACCAGGCCGCCGAGCACCTGGAGGACCCGCTTCTGGACACCGACAGTGTCTTTGGGATCACCAGCGCGGTCCCCGGCGAGGGCAAGACCACGATCGCGATGCACCTTGCCTTTAGTATCGCCCGCAACAGCGGCCGCAAGGTCTGCCTGATCGACTTTGGGATGGGGGACAACGATATCTGCCGCCGCCTAGGGGTGCGCACCGAGAAGGGCGTGATCGATGTGCTCGAAGGGCGCGACTATGTCATCCGCACCCTCCAGCTCGCCGACTGTGGCGATCTCTCCGTGATCCCGGCGGGCAAGTTCCCCCGCAACCCGAATAAAGCCGCGCGCTCCCCCGCGGTCACCGAGATTATCGCCGCCGTGCGTGAGATCTACGACACCGTGATTGTCGATCTGCCCGCGGTCTCGACCGGCAATGCGCTCCCGATTGCCGAGCACCTCGACAAGGTCATGCTGGTGGTCTGTGCCGGCGCGACTCCCAAGGATGTCGTGCAGCAGGCCGTGGACCGCCTGGGCCGCCGCCGCGTGCTGGGGGTCGTTCTCAACCGGATGAAGTCGTCGGTGCCGCGCAAGATCCAGCAGTTCTTCCGAAAGGTCGCGTAAGGAACGCTTCATGAGCGAGCTCTACTCCGCATTTACCTACACCTGCCTGACCGCCTGGATGGCGCTCGGGCTGGCGACTCTGGGCAGCAGTGCCTACCTCGCCGGCCTGATGGGGCGTGCCGCGCTGCGTCAGAAGAAGACCCAGGCCAAGCTCTCCACCAGCGCGGTTCCTCAGCTGGTGGTGGTGATCCCCGCCCACGACGAAGAAGTCGTGATCGCGGCGACTCTGGAGAGCCTCGCTGCGCAGAGCTATCCCCACACTGCCTACGAGCTTGTCGTGGTGGCGGACAACTGCACCGATACGACTGCTGCCCTGGCACGTGCTGCCGGCGCGACCGTCCTAGAGCGCACCGACACCGAGCGGCGGGGCAAGGGCTACGCGCTGGAGTGGGCTATCGAGCAGCTCTGGAGCCGCACCAGCAAGCCCGATGCGGTCGTGATTGTCGATGCCGATACCAAGGCCGCTCCTGACTTTCTGGAAGTACTTTCTGGAGAGCTCTTTGCGGGAGTTGGCCCCGAGAGCTGGGCCACCCACCGCCGCGCGATCCAGGGCCGCTACGGGGTCCTCAACGGCGGCGAGTCCTGGCGCGCCGCGCTGATGGAGGGTGCCTTCGAGCTGGTTAACCATGTCAAGCCACTGGGGCGCAGTGTCCAGGGCTTCACGGTCGGGCTCAAGGGCAATGGGATGGGCTTTACCCGTGCGGTGCTGGAGGCGGCTCCCTGGAGTGGCAATAGCATCACGGAAGACATCGACTACGGGCTGGACCTTCTGCTCAACCATGGGCTCGTGGTGGGCTACGCCCCCGAGGCGGTGGTGCGGGCGCAGATGCCCAACACGAGCCAGCAGGCAGCATCACAGCGGGCACGGTGGGAGCGGGGGCGCTACCGCCTGCTCCGTGAGCGCGCCCCCCAGCTCTTTACGGCGGGGATGAAGCGGGGCGACTCCCGCCTGGTCGATGCGGCGCTCGACCTGGTGATCCCGCCCCTCGCGGAGCTCGCGGCGCTCCATGGTGCCTGGCTTGGGCTCACCGCCCTGTGCTTTAGCATGGGGGTCCTGGTGCCGGTCTGGGTGCTCCTCTGGCCCCTCTCGCTGGCGCTCTACGGTGCCTATATCTTCGGTGGCCTGAAGGTCTCGGAGGCGCGCCCCGAGGTCTACAGCGCCCTGGTCCGTGCCCCATTCTACGCGCTCTGGAAGTTTGCCCTCTACGCACTGGTTCGTCTGAAGGGCGGACAAAAGACCAAAAATGGGTCCCTAGAGTGGGTTCGGACCGAGCGCACACCCATGGGGGACGAGTCTAAGAAGCCCTTGGAGGACGCGGCATGAACCTGGTGATCGGCGCGGTCTTTGGGGCGACCCTGATGGGGCTATTTGTCCCGCGCTGGCAGCTCAAGCACGGGCTGATCCTGGCGGGCTGGATGTGTCTGGTTCTGGTGGTGTTTTACTTTAAGAATCGGTAGTAGGTAGAAGCTGAGATGATCAATGCTATGTCCACGACACCTGTACGAGAGCTAACAGAAGAGGAGCGCCGCCGCCGTGCCAAGGCACGCGCCGCGCGCCGCCGCCAAGAAGAGGCCGCCCAGAAACAGCGGCTTCGGCGCGAGCGGATCGCCTTCGCGGTCCTAGGGAGTGTCGGCAGTGTGGCCGTGCTGGCCGGGGTCTGGGGCATCAAGCGCGTCAAAGAGGCGGGCGGGCTCCGGGAGAGCGCCAAGGGCCTGGTCAAGAGCTTCGCCACGACCACGGGAATTGGCCCCAAGGGCCTGATCCCCGTGGCCCCCACCGAGCGCGCCGACGAGCCGATCGTGGTCTACCGCGACGGCATGGGGGAGGGCTGGGACGACTGGTCCTGGGCGACCCGGGATAAGGCATCCGCGGCGATGGCGGCCAATGGGATCAATGGGATCGCCATGACCCTCAAGGGCAGCGAGGGGCTCTACTTCCACCACACCGCGTTTCCCGCCGATGGCTACGGCTCACTAGAGTTTCTCTACAAAGGCGCGCCCGACACGGTGATGGCGACGGTCTTCGACGAGTACGCAAAGCCGCGCCGCCAGCTCAAGCTGGGGAGCTACGTGGTCAATGGGGCGGTCGGGCTCAAAGACGGCTGGCAGAAGATCAGCATCCCTCTGAAGGCGATGGGGGTGGGGGTCGGGGATAAGATCAGCGGGGTCGTGCTCCAGTGCGCGATGCCATCGGCGAGCGGTCAGGTGGGCTTCGACGATATCTCGCTCATGCCCGATACTAGCCTCCCCGAGGCACCCAAGGCGCTGACGATTCCGGTCGCTGTGGACACGCAGGCGGGCAAGCACGCGATCAGCCCGACGATCTACGGGGTCGCCCACGCCAGCAAGCAGGAGGCCGAGGCACTGGGCGCGACCCTCAACCGCTGGGGCGGCAACCCCAACTCGCGCCACAACTGGGTGAGCAATCTCTGGAACTCCGGGAGCGACTGGGAGTTTCGCAACCACGCGGGCGAGAAGCCCCAGACCAAGGCGGGCGGTGCCGCCGATGCCTTTGTCCAGGACAACCGTGCGCTGGGGATCACGAGCTACATGACCGTCCCGACCCTGGGCTGGGTGGCCAAGAACGGCAATATCCAGGTCAAGTCCGAGAATGTTCCCTGGAACACCGGCCCCGGTGTCTCGGGCTGCGACGGCCCCATTGCGGGCTACGACCCGACCGAGAACCGCAACCGCACCAGTGTCCGCTCCGTGGCGCGCAAGAACAAGCCCTTTGAGCTCTACCCCGCGCCCGGTGACACGGTCTACCAGGACGAGTGGATCAACCACCTGGTCAAGCTCCATGGCAATGGCGCGGGCAGCGGGGTGAAGTACTACGCGATGGACAACGAGCCCGATCTCTGGTCCCACACCCACCGCGATGTGCACCCGGCGCAGATGGGCTACGACGATACCTTCAAGAACTTTACGGACTACGCCACGGCGGTGAAGGCGGTCGATCCCACGGCGCTGGTCGCGGGGCCGGCGGTCTCGGGCTGGATCAGCTACTTCTACTCCGCGCTGGACCGGGGCACCGACGACTTCCGCACGGGGGCGGACCGCCGCGCCCACGGCGACACGCCCTTTATTCCCTGGTTCCTGCAGCAGGCCAAGGCCTTCGATGCCAAGCGCGGCAAGCGGACCCTCGATGTGCTGGATATCCACTACTACCCCCAGGGTGAGAATATCTACAGCGATGCCAAGGACCCTGCGCTCCGGGCGCTGCGGATCCGCTCGGTGCGGAGCTTGTGGGACAAGGACTACCGCGATGAGTCCTGGATCGCCAATACCGGCGATGGGCCGAGTGTGCGGCTGATCCCGCGCATGAAGGACTGGATCGCGCAGTGCTACCCCGGAACCAAGCTGGCGATCGGGGAGTGGAGCTTTGGCGCGGAGGGCGATATCAGCGGGGGGCTCGCCGCTGCCGAGGCGCTGGGGGTCTTTGGGCGCGAGGGGGTCGATGTGGCCTGCTTCTGGACCCGGCCCAAGCTCTTTACGCCCGCTGCGGCCGCCTTCCAGCTCTTCCGGCGCCCTGAGCCAGGGCAGGCGGGCTTTGGCGATAGGGGCTGTCAGAGCACGTACGGCCAGGGCGAGCGCCTCGCGGTCTTCTCCGCCACGGAGAGCAAGACGGGCGCACTGACCCTGGTGCTGATCAACAAGACCCCCAAGGCGACCATCACCGTGCCTCTGAGTATCACGGGCCACGACGGCGGAGCGAGCAGGCTCTGGCGCTTCTCCGCGGAGAAGCCCAACCAGCTGAGCGCCGAGGTGGGCCCCAAGGTGAGCGGAGGGAAGGCCAGTATCAGCCTGCCCCCGTACTCCGCGACCCTCGTGCGGATAGGGGGGAAGTAGCTTGGCCAGTCGTCACGAGCGGGCCTTCCGCGCGTCCAATGTCCTCGGGCTCCGTGAGGTAGAGCAGCGGCAGCGCCGGCAGCAGGCAATCCTGGGAGGGATCGCCGGGCTGCTAGCGCTGCTTGCTGGCATCTCCTATGTCCTGGTCGAGCCCACCACCTTGCTCGTGCCGATTCTCTTGCTGAGCGCGACCCTGCTTCCGGCGGTCTTCTGGTACTACCCGCGCATGGCTCTCTTTGGTATCTTTGGCTGCGCGATCCTGTTTGAGGTCTTCCAGACGGTCCCCAAGGAGCAGGGCCTCACCGATGCCGTGCCGTTCTTCTGGAACATCAACACGATGTTCGATAAGTTCCTAGGAAGCAACCCCAAGGCCGCCCCGATCAACTTCTTCGAGCTCATCCTGATTGTCTTCTCGGGCATCATGCTCCTGAGCTTTGCGACCCGGCAGCGCACCCAGCTTCGTGTTGGCTCGCTCTTCTGGCCGATTGCGATCTACCTGGGCTTTGTGGTGGTCGGGTTTCTCAATGGGATGTCCACCGGAGGAAACCTCAACGAGGCGCTCCAGGAGACCCGAGCGCAGTTCTACTTTGGCATCATGTATGTCATGGCGGTGAATGCGATCCGGGACCGGAAGCATGTCGATAGCCTGATCTGGCTGAGCGTGATCTGTATCGCCTTCAAGGCCTTTAACTACATCTACCGGCACTTTGCGCTCTTCCATGCGGAGATTCAGGACCAGGGAGTGGGCTCGCACGAGGAGGCATTCTTCTTCATGTCCTTTGTGATGCTGCTCTCGGTGCTCTCGTTCGCCAAGGTGCAGCAGAAGCTCCAGGTGCTGATGTGGACCCTGCTGCCCTTTGTCTTCTTTGCCAACCTGACCACCAACCGCCGCACCGCCTACGCCGCGCTGACAATCGCGCTGCCGATCTTGCTGCTGGCGGCCTACAAGGGCTTTCCCAAGGCACGGCGCTCGGTGCTGACCGTGCTGGTGAGTATCGCGGTGCTCTTCCCGCCGTACTTTATCGCCTTCAAGGACAAGGATGGCGCGATTGCCGGGCCAGCGCGTGCGATCAACTCCGCGATCTCGCCCAACCAGCGCGACTCGGACTCGGACACCTACCGCCGCAACGAGAACTACGACCTGATGTTCACGATGCGGGCTACGCCGGTGAGCCAGGCGATTGGCTACGGCTACGGCAAGCGCTTCTACACCCCCGCCAAGCTGGACTCGATCAAGGATATCTACGCCTGGTACAACCTCCTGCCCCACAACCAGATTCTCTGGGTCTGGATGCGCCTGGGGACCCTGGGTTTTCTCGCTTTCTGGGGGATGGTCTGCTCGATCCTGGTCTATGCCTGTCGGGTGATCCGCTTCCAGGAAAGGGAGACTCTGAAGCCAAAACCGGGGGATATCTATCCGCGGCTCGTGGCGTTCTATGCCCTGATTGAGGTGGTTCTGCTGATGGTCTTTGGCCTGCTGGACCTGCAGCTCTCCAACTTCCGGGACATGGTCTTTGTGGCGGTCTGGGTGGGGGCGCTGGCGGGCCTAGCCCCCGGCGCGATGGCCCTCAACGACCCCGAGAAGCGTGTCCGTCGCCCCGGAGTGAGCGCCGCGCCGCGCCGCCGCCTGCCCGAGGAGCCCCGCCCCCAGCGTCGCCCACGGCCCCAGCCCACGCGCCCCCGGAGCACCCGATGAGCGGCATGAGCGCCCGCGTGGCGAAGAATATTGTCGGCACCCTCGGGACCCAGCTCCTGACCTTTGCCATGGCCTTCCTGGTCAACCTCTACCTGCCGCGCTATCTCGGGCCGGAGGGGACCGGCAAGCTCGCCATTATCGCCAGCTGGGTGACTGTCCTAGGGGTCTTTGTGCCGCTGGGGACATCGCAGGTGATCGTCAAGGAGGTCGCCCGGGACCGCACGAAGGCAGGCGCACTCTTGGCCAACGGCCTGGCCCTGCGCCTCCTGATGGGGATCACCGCCGTGCCGATCGCCTACCTGGTTGCCTGGGCGCTGGGCTACTCGCGGGAGATGTTGATCCTGCTACTGGTGAGCGTCCCCGGCATGGTGGTCTTTGTGCTCAGCGATGTCTTTGCGACCATCTACCAGGGCCGTGAGGAGCTGGCCCGCTTCAACCGGGCGACCCTGCTGGATAAAGTGGCCTACGGGCTCGCGGTCCTGCTCCTGGTCGCCTTCAAGGCGCCGCTCTGGATGATCGCGGGGGTGGCGATCCTCTCGGGGCTGCTGACCTTTACGTTCTATGCGGTGGGGCTGCGGGATGTCCTCAAGACCCTAACGCTGCCCCGCTGGGCGGACCTGAAGTCGCTGGCGGTGGCGAGCCTGCCGTTTATGGGGCTGCTGATCTTCCGCACCCTCTACGGCCAGACCGATCCGATCGTTCTTGGGGCCGTCGCCACCAAGGTCGAGGCGGGCTGGTACGCAACCGCCTTTAAGCTGGTGGGCTCGGCGATGTTCTTTCCGATGGCGCTGGTCTTTGCGCTCCTACCCACCCTCTCGCGCCTGCACGGCAGTGGGGACCACGCGGGCTTCCTCTCGCTGGCGCGCCGGGCACTGGATATCTCCCTCTTGGTGGGGCTTCCCATCTCCGCCGCCGCGATCTTTCTGGCGAAGCCGATTGTCCAGCTTCTCTATGGCCCGAGCTTTGCCGGTGCCGCTCCCGTGCTCGCCGTGGGGGGCTTTGGGATGCTGCTATACTTCGTGACGGCGGTGCTGGGCCTGCTAGTGATCTCGCTGGACCGGCAGCTCGTCCAGACCCGGAGTGCGCTGATCGCCTGTCTCTTTGGCATCCCGCTCTGCATTCTCTTCTCCTGGGGCGGCCACCAGCTCTGGGGCAACGCCGCGCTGGGGGCGATTGTCTCCGATGTGCTGGTCGAGGTCTATCTGGGCGTGGTCTACTGGAAGGCGCTCCCCGCCGAGCTCTTCGACACGGCACTGGTCTCGCGCGCGGTGCGCTACACGCTCTCGGCGCTGCTGATGGTACTGGGGCTCTGGCTCTCGCTAGGGACCAGTCTGGGGCTCTGGGGCATCCTTCCCTGCATGGTTGTCTACCTCGCCGCCTGCGTGCTTCTGCGCTGCTGGAGCCCCGCCGAGCTCCGCGACCTGCGCGGGATGCTCGTCCGCCGCCCCGCGTAAGACGGATCGCCCGTTTTAGATCGCTCCCATGAACGGGAGCGTCTTACAGTCCTCGTGCCTCGGACACAAAGGGCTTCGCCCATCCCGATCCGCGTTAACGCGGGTATGGCCGAAGGCCTTCGTGTCGGAGCCTGCGACGACAGCAAGACGCCCCCCTCCAACGGGGGCGAGCCAAACCGAAGCAATCGAAAAAGTTTAGTAACTTCGTCACGTTGGCACAAAACTTGTAAGACTAAAGCAACATGACTCTCACACAACTGATCCGTAGCGATATCGCCGCGTGGGCGAGTATCTGGAAGAGCAAGCCCAGCGCGGCGTTTGTCTTTCACTACTGCGGGCTCCGGGCCACGGTCCTCTACCGGATCAGCCATGCGCTCTGGAAGAGCCGTGTGCCGCTTCTTCCGGGGATGCTCTTTCGGCTCAATATCACCCTGCATGGCTTCGATGTCCCCCCGGCGACCGCCATTGGCCCGGGCCTCTATGTCCCGCATCCCGTGGGCACCGTGCTCTCCGCGGAGCGCATCGGGGCCAATGTCACCCTCATCTCCGGGATCACAGTGGGGATGCGCGGTGAGGGCGAGTTCCCCATTATCGAGGATGGCGCGTTTATCGGGGCGGGGGCGCGGATCTTGGGCAAGGTGACGGTCGGGGCGGGGGCGAAGATCGGGGCCAATGCGGTGGTCCTCAAGGATGTTCCTGCAGGCGCGACCGCAGTCGGGGTGCCGGCACGGATTCTCGGGAGCTCGTCGGAGAAGGTAGCCGCATGAGACACAAGCTACAGACACTCTGGGTGCTCGTCACCAGCCTGGTCAAGACCCGAAACTGCACGCAGCGCGGCAAGCTTATCCGGGTCTGGGGGCAGCTCCAGGTCAGCGGCGATGTGCGCCTCGGGGAGCGGGTGCGGGTCCGTGCCACACACGTGCCTGTCGAGCTGGCCGCCGGACCGGGCGCGTGTATCACGATTGGGGAGAGTAGCTTTATCAACTCCGGGGTCTCGATTGGAGCCCAGGAGCAGGTGACGGTCGGTAAGAACTGCGCGATTGGCAACTACACCCTCATCATGGACTCCGACTTCCACAACCCCTACGACCACACGCTCCCTGGTGCCGCCGCGCCGGTGGTGCTCGAAGACGATGTCTGGCTGGGGGCGCGGGTGACCGTGCTCAAGGGGGTTCGTATCGGGCGCGGAGCCGTGGTCGCTGCGGGAGCCGTGGTGACACGCGATGTCGCTCCCTATACCTTGGTAGGCGGTGTCCCCGCACGCGTGATTCGCACGCTGGAGAAACTGGACCGATGATCGAGAAGACAATGCCACAGCGCGAGCCCGTGCGAAACCGGGTCTTGACCGCCCTTGCGGAGGAGCTGGGAGTCACGAGCGTCCCCTGGCGCCTCGTGGTAGCCCAGACCTGCCTGCGTGGCATCCCCGAGGACATGGCAGGCCGCTGGCGTGCGCTGGTCTACCGCCGCGCCGGGATTCAGATCGGTCCCCGAACCCTGATCCGTGGCATCTTGCGCCTGCGCGGGGGCCGCGATGCGGTGCGGAACCTGACTATCGGGAGCGACTGCCTGATCTACCCGCCGGGCTCGATCGACTGCTGCGCGCCGGTTCGGGTGGGAAACAACGTGACCTTTGGCCCCCATGTCACCATTGTCACGGGGACCCATGAGCTGGTCGATCCCTGCCACCGTGCGGGGGCGCTGGTGCCCAAGCCGGTGGTGATCGAAGACGGTGCCTGGCTTTGTTTAGGGGTGATTATCCTCCCCGGCGTGACGGTTGGTAAGGGCGCGGTGGTGGCGGCGGGCTCGGTGGTGACCCGCGATGTGCCGCCCCACACGCTGGTCGGGGGGAGCCCGGCACGAGTGATCCGGTCACTGGAGACGGAGGTACGGGTATGAAGCGTGTTTTGTTCCTACAGTCGCAGACCTTCTTTGGTGCGGACTCGGCGATCCATGCCCAGCTCATGCAGCACCTCAACCACGATGAGGTCGAGGTCCATGTGGCGTGTAACCGACGTCAGGATGCAAATGTCGCGATGACGGCGCTGGAGCGCATCCAGCAGATCAAGGGGATCAAGGTCCGGCCCACGGAGTTCGGCCCGACGGTCTTCTCCCGGCCCCTCTGGGAGCGGCTCTGGATGTCGCTGACCCAGGGGCCGCTGGTTCCCTTGCACCTGCTCGCGCTGGCTGCCTACATCAAGCGGGAGGGGATCCAGGTGATCCATGGCACCGAGAAGCCGCGTGATGCCTTCTATGGTGTCCTGCTGGGCAAGCTCACCGGTGCAAAGAGCGTGATTCACATGCATGTCCGCTACGCCAACTGGCTCAGCCCGACCGTCCGCTGGGCCCTGCGCAACGCCGATGCCGTGGTGGGGGTCTCCGCGTTTGTCTCCAAGACCGTGGTTGAGGCCGGGATTCCCGCCGAGCGCGTGCACACCGTGGTCAATGCGCTGGACACCTACGACTCGACCTGGGAGCCCCGCACCGATGCCGCCGAGGTCCGGGCAGAGTTTGGGATCGCCCCCGATGCCGTACTGATCGGGGTCTGCTCGCGCCTCTTCCGCTGGAAGGGCCAGAAGGAGCTGATCGAGGCGGTCTCACGGCTGCTCCCTCAAGTGCCGCAGGTCCACCTGATGATTGTCGGGGAGGACGACTCCCGCGCCAACCCGGGCGGCGGGAGCTTCTGCGAGGAGCTCAAGGCCCAGGTCGCCCAGCTCGGGATGACCGATAAAGTCACCTTCACCGGCTTCCGCCGCGATATCCCCCGCCTGATGAATGCCTTTGATATCTACGCCATGCCCAGCTTTGAGGAGCCCCTTGGCATGGTCTATCTCGAGGCGATGGCGCTGGGAAAGCCGGTCGTGGCCTACAACAATGGGGGGGTCCCCGAGGTTGTGGAAAATCACCTAACGGGTTTCTTGACAGAACCCTACGATATAGACGCTTTGGCACACTCGTTGCTTACATTAGTCAGTAATCCGGGACGACGAAAACAGATGGGAGCCGCCGCGCGAGAGCGGGTGCTCCGAGAGAGTACGCCGGAGCAGATGTGCTCGCGGATGGAGCTGGTCTACCGTGCGGTCCTCACCGGCTGCCGAGAGACTGAGGCGATCCCCGCAGTCAAGCTGGAAGCGCAGTAAGGCGAGAGATGAGAAGTGCAATGCCGTTTCTAAGTGTGGTCATTCCAACCTACAACCGCTGTGAGAGCCTGCGAGTAACCCTGGAGGCACTCAAGCGTCAGGAGCCGGTTACCGGCGGCTTCGAGGTGGTCGTGGTCTCTGATGGGAGCACGGACGGTACGGACGCGCTCCTGGTGGGCTGGCTGGCGGCACGGCTGCCCTTCACGCTCCGGGTGATCCGGCAGGAAAACGCCGGACCGGCACGGGCACGCAACCGCGGCGTCCAAGAGGCGACGGGCGAGGTCATTGTCTTTCTGGATGACGATGTCGAACCGCAGATGGGCTGCCTACAAGTGCACGCCCAGCGCCACCTGGCAGAGAAAGACTTAGTCCTGATCGGCCCGATGTCGCCCGATCCGGAGCGCCGGCGTGTCGAGCCGGTCTGGATCGCTTGGGAGCACGCGATGCTCCAGAAGCAGTACAGCTCCTGGAAGAGCGGGACCTGGGCGGCACACGAGTGCGGTCCTCATAACTTCTACACCGGCAATGCATCGGTGCGGCGCGCGTTTATCCTGGCGGTGGGGGGCTTCGACGAAGGCTTCACGCGCCAAGAGGATGTCGAGCTGGCGACTCGGATGGAGCGGACCTGCGGTGTCTACTTCCGCTTTGAGCCCGCGGCGGCGGCCTTTCACCGGCCCCACCGTAGCTTTGAGTCCTGGCTGCGCGTCCCCTATGCCTATGGCAAGCTCGATGTGATCCGTGCACAGCGTGGCGATGCGAGCTGGGAGGTCGTGCGGCACGGGTATGCGTCACGCCAGAAGGCGACACGTCTTCTCGCGGACCTGGCACTTCCTCGCACGGGGGTGGGAGAAGCGCTGCGTGGTCTGCTCCGCATAGGAGCAGAGGCGGTCTATGCGCTCCCGCTGGGGGGAGCGCGGCGCGCGGGCCTGGGAGCCCTGAGCGCCCTCTACAATCTTCATTATCTAGAGGGGGCACGAGACGAGCTGGGATCGTGGGATGCCCTCCATCAGGTGTTGCGTGCAAGCACTACTTCGGCCTACGGGGATTCGAAAACAGAAGTCAAAGAGAGAGCGGCATGATGACGAGTGGATTAACAACGGGTGGTTTGACAACGAGTGGTGTGCTCAATCGTAAGGTGTCGGACACGGCATCGGATTGGCGCGAAGGACGACGGCTGCGGGCGCTGGAGCTCTACCGACAGGGCTGGAAGCAGAAGCATATCGCCGAGGCACTGGGCGTGACCTGCGGTGCCGTGAGCCAGTGGGTAAAGCGAATTCGCGAGGTGCCCGACGAGAGCGCGGTCGAGGTTCTCCGCCGCCGCAAGCCCACCGGGGCACCGTCGCACCTGACCGCCTGCCAGCGCCAGGAGCTCTCGGACCTGCTGAGCCGTGGCGCACGCGCGTGGGGCTACAGCGACGATATCTGGACCTACCGCCGTGTGGCGGAGACCATCGAGCGGGCCTACGGGGTGCGCTACCACGAGAGCTATGTCGGGCGCCTGCTCAAGGCCTGTGGCATCGAAGTCCGCCACTCCAGCCAGGTGCTCAGCTAGCCCCTACCCCGAGAGGTCTTTGGGAGCCTGCCAGAAGATATCGAGCATGCGCTTCCAGAGGCCTCGGATGGTCAGGGTCGCCGCCACAAGGTAGAAGGCGGGGACAAAGATCCAGAGCCAGGCGGGCCAGTCGTGGGGCGCAGAGGTCATCGACAGCACAATCGCGGCGATGGGATTGAAGATATTGGGAAAGCCCGCCAGCCAGGGAAACCACGCGGGCGGGTTAAAGCTCGTGTTCATCAGGCTCGCCATCAGCGCCGGTGCGGCGTAGGTGATGGCGGTCAGGCCGGGCAGCCCAAGGAGCGGCACGATCGCCCAGCCTCCGGCGTTGCCCGATGCCTGCTGGCTCTTCTTGCTGGTGAGCGAGCAGTAGAGCGACAGGGTGACATTGAGCAGGGCAGTCACCAGGATGATCACCTGCGATGCCAAGAAGTTGGTCCAGGACATCCCCGTCCCGGTTGCGGTGATCGCCAGCGCGGGAAGCATTCCCGCATAGAAAAGCCCGATCGGCCGGAGCGTCCCCGCCGCCTTGCCCGCGAGGATCTGCAGGGGCGAGTTGCGCGAGAGCAGCAGGGCGTTCCAGGTCATCTTCTCCCGCTCCCCCGTGATCGAGGTCGCGGCTTGGAGCGGCATGGCCAGCATCAGCACGAGCCCCTGGAGCACGACCAAGAAGCCATGCATCCCCCAGAAGTACCCCTGCTGAACCGACTGAGGTAGCGGCACTGCGAGCGAGATAAGGTAGAACATCCCCGCGTAGAGCCCTAGGATGCCAAGAATGCCGAGGGTCTTCTCCGTGGTACGGGTCGCGGACTGCTTCTTCTCCGCCGTCCGCCTCTGCGAGAGGAGCTCTTTCTGGAAGATCGGGTTGGTGGTGATCAAGTGCGCCCACCACTCGGGGAGAGAGAAGGTCGTGGGGGGAGGGGCGAGGTGCTGTGGGGGGGTAGTGAGTGTCGGGAGGACCCGCTCTCCTCCCGTGAAGGTCTCCCCGCTCCGTAGCCGCGAGAGAAAGACCTCGTCGTCGGCGCTCAGGGTTGCCGCAGTGGGCTGAGGAGGAGCAGGGGGGCGTACGGGCGGAACCTGCTTTTTCTGTTCTTCATTTTCTTCTTGCGTGACTTTAAGCATAACAACTCCTACAGACAACAACTCAGTATAGCGCGAATATTGTCCTATTTACCCGGAAAAATCCTTGGGCGCATCCCAGAGCGAGCGAAGCATCCGCTGCCAGACACGGCGTGCGGCGAGCACGACGACGAGGCAGTAGAGCACGGGGACAACCCAAAGCGCGAGAGGAAGGTGCCCAAACAGCATCACAACCGTCAGGAGACAGAGCAGAAAGGCCAGAAAGTTCAGCCCTCCCAGCCGCCACATGCTCTTGCTACTTGCTTCTTTGAGGTTCTTGCTCCAGAGGGAGATCTCGACCCCCACCAGCACCGAGAGCAGGGTGTTGGGCAGGAGCACCAGCGGCAAGAGAAGCAGCACGGCGGGGGAGATCACCCCACGCGCCACGAGTGCCAGCCCTATCGTAAACAGACCGGACAGCGCCAAGAGCGAGACCCGGAGCACATTGGCGATCTTGCCTCCCAGGATCTGCGCGGGGGTAAGGCGAGAGAGGAGCAAGGCATTCCAGGTGCGCTTCTCCCGCTCTCCGACAATGCTGCCACTCGTGAGGGCGGTGGAGATAACGAGCCCACTGATGAGCGGGCCGATTAGCCCCCCTCCACCCCCACGGTTGAGCCAGGGAAGGAGTATCGGAATCAGGGCGTAGGCTATGCCAAAGAGAATCAGATAGGGGCGTGTCCGACGCCATGCTTTCTGTTGCGGCGGCAGGGCCTCCCACTTGTCTTGGGCGGCACGGAGCTTGGCACGGTGGGCGTCGGCTTTCTCCGGGGAGTAGCTCGCGGGGATCTGGATCGCATGGGACTCGCGCTGGTAGACAGGGTTCTCGGTGATGATCTCGCGCCAGAGGGCGGCCAGCGACGACTCGACCGGGGCGGTTGCGGTTGTGGGGGGCGTTGCGTGCTCGCGCTGTTGCTGGGTGGAGAGTGCCATACCTACCTATCTACGACGGAATTTCCCCGCGCCGGTTGCGGCTATTCGTCCCCTTCTTTTTTCCGAAAGCGTGCGGGGCGCAGGTTGGTCAGCCCCCAGATTGTCAGCACGCCGCTCACGCCGAGGGTGGGCATGCAGAGCACCAGTGTCTCCCAGAGCTTGGAGAGACCATGCAGAGGGTCTCCGCTCACGGCCAGCCAGCCCCAGACACCAGGTGGCACCAGCCCAAGGAGACCTCCCAAGAAGCAGCAGAAGGCACGTCGCCCCCCGACCGGTACGCGCAAGGCCCACTCGGTTGTTGTGCCCAGGAGAAGTCCCGCCGGCACCGCCTGGAGCAAGACCACCGCCCAGACAATCTCTCCCGCGGTCTGCGACCCAAGCTGCGTGTGGTAGTACGCGGTCGAGGCACCTAAGGCAAGTGCCCCTAAGAGTCCGCCCCAGAGTCCCTTCATTTGCTTTTCTCCTGTTCTCTCGGCTCACGTGGCTTCTCGTCGAACTCGTACCACACCCGGATAAACTGGTACCAGTGGTTGTAGTGTGAGATTCCCTCGTAGGTGGCGACACTTCCCTCCATCGTGGCTTCCTCGGTCACGGGCTTCTCTCTCTCCAAGATATTGGGCAGGACAACGGTCTCGATATTCAGGACCTTGACCTGGTGGTCGCGTACCCAGAGATTTGCTTGTAGAACCGCGTCCATGAGGTTATCGAACTCCGCCGACTGGAAGAAGCCCGCGGGCCGCTTCTGCTTGGGGGCGAAGTCACGAAAAGCAAAATGAGTCATAGTATCTTAGTCGGCTTTCTACCGGATTTCCAGTACCTCACCCGCCGACTCCGCGCGCACGTTTGCGCTGTACATCGGGGTGACTGCGCTGGGGAGAGCATGGCTCTTTCCCCGTGTCTGCGCCCGTAGATGGTACTCGTAGACATGCTTGCCCGGTGCCAGGTGCCGTGCAAAGAGCGCGACCCGGTCGTCCCGAACATCGATATGCGAGTACCAGAAATTCCAGCTACCGTAGGTATCGTCTTCCTCAAGTGTCCCACGGGCATTGGGCTCAAACCCGGCGGGGAAGCGGTCCTCCAGCAAGACAAACTCCTGCGCCTGAGTCGCCTCGACAATCAGCCGGACGCGCACGGTCTCCCCCTGCGGGAAGCTCGTGCTGGCTGCCTCGGGGAGGAGGCCCTTGGGCCCCGATGCCAGCCGGACATACTCGCGGCGTATTTTGAGCCCCTTGGCATCCAGCGGCGCGAGTGTCTCCGTGCGAGTGGTCTGGCGCAGAGTGGCGATTGCATAGCCGCCCGTCGCCTGGAGCGTATTGGATCTGGGCTGGAGCGCGGTGGCGGGGATAGTCGCCTCCCGTAGCTTGCCCCGTGGCGCGAGGGGGATCGGCTTGCCATTGAGGGTCAAAGACGGTGCCACGCTCGCGTTGTTGGACTCTGGCAGGAGGCAGAGGGTGGAGATCACGAAGGCGGTGTCTCGGGTGTTGCCGAAGTAGCTCTCGGTCTGGGTGGAGAGCAGGTAGGTGGTCGCCTTGGAGAGCACGGGGCTCTGCGGGAGGGTGGTGAGCAGGGCGCGCAGGGCTAGGGCCGTGGTCGTGCGCTCGCTCCCATCGCCCCAGTGGGCAAAGGCACCGTCGACCACCGCTTTTTTCTCCAGTGCCGTCGCGTAGGCAAGGGGATCGAGGCCCGCGCTCTTGCAGAACAGGACGAGCCAGGCGAGGGTATCGGCGCGCTTGGCGCTCGGCTCGCCGAAGCGGTGGAGCAGGGCGGGGGCGAGTGCGCGGGCGCGGGCGGGATCGACCCGGCTGGCGGCGTAGAGTGCGAAGGCGGTGTCAGGGACGGGGGTAAGGGGGGCTTCCAACAGTGCCCAGAGCGGCTTGGTGCCTCGGGTGAGGAGCTCGTCGGGGACCGCATAGCCCGCATCACGCGCCTCGGCGAGGCCCCAGACCGCGTAGGCGGTGTGCCAGAGATCAAAGTTGTCTCTGTACCACCAGCCCCAGCCCTTATCGCCCTGCTGCATCCCGGCGAGGTGCAATACCCCCTCCGCGACCAGGGCTTTGTCGGCGACACCCGCTGCGATCAGCGGGACAAAGCGGCTGACCGTCTGCTCGACACAGCCATAGGGGTATTTTCGGAGGTAGTCGGTCGCCTCGGTGATGGTTGTCTTTAGGCTGGGAGCGATCCGCACGGTCAGCGACGAGCGCTCGGCAATCGCGCCTTCGGGGACGGTGAGAGCGAGCGCACCCTGCGGATCGAAGCCGTAGTTGGTGACTGTCTCCCGGGCAAAAGGGCGCACGGTGAGCGGGAGCTTGACCCCATCGGTGAGGCGCGTCTCGGTCCAGCCCTCCAGGATCAGCTCCGTGGACTCGGGCATCCCTCCCGGAACCGTCCAGCTCCAGGTCGCCTCCCCGATCGTCCCCGTGGCCACCGTCAAGGTCTTCTCCGGCTCGCTCAGACCGGCGGCCTTGAGACGCAGGTGCGCGGTCTGCGACTGCCCACTGTTGTTGTGGACGAGGCCGGTGAGCTTTACCTGGTCGCCCTCCACCACAAAGCGGGGCATGTCCAGGCGCACGAAGAAGGGGCGGTTCACCAGGATCTTTGCCCGTGCGTAGCCGACTGCAGTCTGGTCGCTCACGGCGTGCGCCACGGCCCGCCAGGTGGTGAGGTTGTCGGGGAGGGGAAAGGTCACGGTCGCCTTTCCCTCGGCGTTGGTGCGCACCTCGGGGTTCCAGTAGGCGGTATCGACAAACTTCTCGCGGGTCTTGACCTTGATGCCGTCCTTGCCATCGCCTGCCAGGTAGAGAATCTCAAACGAGTGCCGCGTGCGGACATCGCTGGTGCGGTGCGGGTAGAACGCCTTCCGAAGCGCCTTGGAATCGTCTTCCTTGAGCGCGTAGATAGCCTCATCGGCGACCGAGAGCGCGAGCTCGGTGGCGACCGGCTTGCCCGCGCTATCGGTCACGGCGACCTCGAAGCGGGCGGGCTGGCCGGGCTCGTACTGGGGCTTGTCGGGGGTGAGGGCGATACTCAGGGTCTTGCGGGGCAGGGTGACACGCAGGGGGGTCTCGGTCTGCTGGAGCTGCTTGTGGGCGACATAGACCGCGCCGAGCGAGACATTGGGGCCGTACTCTTCCAGGACAGGAACCGCGATCCGGGTGACACTCTGGCGAACGGGAACCGCGATTGCCTTGTAGAGCCGCTCGCCCTCGATCGTGAGCAGTACGGTCTGGCCGGTCTCCGCCGCGCCAATCACGACCTGTGCGGTCTCGCCGGGGGCGTAGCTGCGCTTGTCGGTGGCGAGGGTCAGGCCCGCGAGCCGGGTGCTGTCCTCGGCGACCTCATCGCGTGGGGTCACCCAGAGGGTCTGGTGGGTCTGGGCCTCGCGGCCGGCGCTATCGCGTGCGGTGGCTATCAGATCGATATCGCCGCTCTTCGGGAGCGTGATCGTGAGGGTCGTGCGCCCGTCCTCGCCGCTCTTTCCGGTGAGCGGGGCCATGACCGCGACCGGGCCTTTCTTCTCCTGGTGCTCGACTCGCAGGGTGACCGGGGCGTTGGCGACCGCCTTGCCCTCGTGGTCGCGGACCGTGATAAAGAGGCGGGTAGGCTGTCCCGCGCGGGCGAGATAGCCCTCGGGGGTGAGAGCCACTTTGACATCGGCGGCGGTGACACTCACATCCGCGGACTGCTCCACCTCCCGCTCGGCGTTGTCGGTGACATAGGCGGTGAGCTTGTAGCGCTCGGTCTGGGCGGGGAAGTGGGGGCGTGTGGGCTCGTCGCTGTCCTCAGCCTCTTCTTTGGGCTCGGGCTTCTCGGGCTCGGTGGGCAGCGAGAGGCTCAGGTGCCCGGTGTCATCTAGCCGCCCCTCACCATCGGCGACCAGGCTCCCCGAGCCATAGTCCTCCCCGGCGAGGTCCTCTTCCATCCCCGGCCAGCCCGTGTTGTCGTAGTCGGCGGACCAGTCGGTCTCCCGGGTGAGGCTCCAGCGGACCTTGGCATTTGCGACGGGTGCTCCAAAGTAGTAGGTCGCCGCGATCGTTGCGTCCAGGCGGCCGCTTCGCAGGAGCCGTAGCTGCTTGGGCGTGACACTCACCGAGAACTCGGGCTTGCGGTAGGAGGCGATCTCGATACTCTGGAGATGCCGCTTCCCCGCAACCTCCACTTTTAGGTCGTAGAAGCCGGTCTGGCCCTCGGGGTTGACCGTGAACTCCCCGATCACCGCGCCACTGGCAGTGACGGTCTTGGTCTCTTTTTGGAGCTCTAGGCCGTTCGGGTCGGTGAGCGTGACGACGGCAGGCTCGCCGGCGGGCAGGCGGTAGGCGGTCGCGTTTCCAGGAGTCGGGCGGCGTAGGATGGTCTTGTAGTGGACGGTCTGGCCGGGGCGGTAGAGCGGGCGGTCCGTGATCGTGTGGCCCACCAGCGCCTCGTGGTCGTCTTCTTGCGCCCCCCGCGCCTCGTAGATCATCGTCTCATCGTCGCCGACCCGTGCCAGGGTGGCCGAGCCGCTGGCAGTCACGCCGCGCAGCGTCGCGAGGCCCTGGGCATCGGTCGTGCTCTCGGCGACCACACTGCCCGCCAGAAACTGCTGGACACGTGCTCCCGCTCGGGGCGTCCCCCGCTCGATATCGACCACAAAGGCGAGAAGGCTCTTGTCGCTCGGGGAGTAGTGGGTCACCAGGGCCGTGTCGGTGAGCTGCACCCAGGACCAGACCGTCTGCTTGGCGTGGGTCAGGCGGGCGAAGTAGAGGCCGGGCTTCTTCTCGAGGCCGCGCAGGGGCAGGCGCAGGGTAAAGAACCCCTCTCGGTCCACGCGGGAGATCGCCTCCTGGTTCTCGACGATCGGTGTCGTGCAGAGCGGCTTGAGCGCGGTGGGCAAGGTGCTGGTCGCCTCGCTCCACGCGTTTCCGATACGCCCCAGTGCCTCGGCGCGCTCGGGCTTGCTCAGGACCTCCGAGAGGCGCGCACGGTAGAGGGAGACCCCGATCTTCTCCCCAGCACTGCCCAGCCCGGTGAGCGCGAGTGTTGGCGTCTCATGCGTTCCAAAGGTCCGCTGCTGGGTGTAGGTAAGCTCCAGTGCCGCGCCATTGGGCTCCAAGGCGGGCTCGGTGTGGGTGGTGGTGGCCTCACGGACCTGGAGGTCTTTGACGGTGCCATGGTGGTGCTGCGCCTGGGGAGAGAGCGAGTAGGTGCCCACCGGGATGTGTGAGAGAGAAAAGTGGCCGCGTGAGTCGGTGTGGGCCCGCCAGCGGCGCCGGTCGCTCTCCGCCTCGGGCACCAAGACCACGGTCGCATCGGCGAAGGGCTTCTTGGTCGTGGCAAAGGTGACCGTGCCGTCGACCGTTCCCACGGGCTCGCTCTGGGCAAAGAGCGCCCCAAAGCCGAGCAGGATCAGCAGGACCGCGAGGGTGGGAGCAAGGGCTGTCTTCATTTCTGCCTCCGCGCGAGGGCGTAGCCGATCCCAAGACACACGGCCCAGGCAAGCACCAGCTCACCCGTGAGGAGTAGCCGATCCAGGCGGGTCTTGCTGGCGAGGGGAGCGAGGTGCCCCAGGAGCTGTGCGAGGGCGGTGGCCACTCCCAGCGAGTAGAGCGGTGCAAGCGTGAGCTCTCTCTCCGTGGCCGCGCTCCAGAGCTGCCCGGCGAGCAGCCCGAGGACAAGGGTCAGGCCCGCGGGAGCGCCGTAGAGGATGCAGAGGACAGTCGGGGCAACAAGCAGGGTCGCTCCCGCGGCGAGGGGGCCCGGGAAGCCGCTCGCCAGCCGTGGCAAGAGCCCCCCCAGGAGCAGGCCGAGGAGAAGGTACTGCTCATGGAGGCCAAAGCCGTGTGCCCCGTCGAAGCGCTGTGCGACCAGCCGCCAGAGCGCCGCCAGCGCCGCCGCGACCAGGCCAGGCAGGAGGACCTCGGTCTTCTCCGTGAGCAGGCACAGCAGCCCCAGACCAATCGCCAGCAGAGCGACCGCGTAGCCCTGTCCCGTATGGTTGGCCGACGTGATCGCAAGGACAATGAGGAGCGCACTCAGGGCTCGCTTTTCAGTCTGGTGGAGCCAGAGGAGCATCAGAGTGAGGGGGAAGGCTATCGCTGCGGCGGTCAGGACACCGACATTTTTGAGCGGCCCGATGAGCGTGAGGGCAAGGGGCCGTGTCGCGAGGAGGGCGTAGACGAAAAATCCGACAAGCCCTATGATGGCTCGCATGTCCTTGTCGCGCGCCTTGATGTGTCCCTGCACACTGGCGATCACGAGCCCTCCGACCGCAAAGAGCGGGGCAAAGGCCAGCCAGCCGCCGCGGATCGCCGCCCCGCCCCGGAAGGTGCCCAGCGCCGCCGCCGACCCAACCCCGACCGTGAGCGAGCCGACAAGGGTGAGCGACGGTACGCTCTCGGGGTGGCGGAGCCCTGTCAGGCAGAGTGCGGCGAGCAAGCCCAGTGTCGCACCAAGCAGGTTCTCACGGGGGAAGCTCCCGTGCTGCATCAAAAAGAGGAACAAGGGAGCCAGCGCCAGCCCTGCGGCGGCCGTGGGCCTCTCTTGCAGGACAAGCCAGGCTGCGAGTGCCCCAAAGATGCCTCCAATGAGCACACCTAGCCCTAGCGCCTGACCTGGGGCGAAGCTCCCCGAGGTGGAAAGGGAGAGAAGAAAGGCGACAAGGGCAGGGAGCGCGCTCTGCCAGGGTAGCGCGACAGCTCGTCGTGGCGGCAGAAAACCAACCCCTCCCGTGAGTAAACTCAACACCAGCGCAACAACCAGCAGGCCACGTTCCATGAGGCACCTCTTCCACTGTCGATTATACCGGCTTGAGACCCCCGTGATAGAATTTGGCATGAAACTGCTACTGGACCAAGGCCTCCCTTTTCGCAACGCGGCGCTCTTGCGGGCGCAGGGAGTCGATGGGGTGCACACCGAGGAGCTCGGGCTGGGGCTGGCACGCGATGAGGAGATCCTTGCCCACGCCCGCCGCGAGCAGCGCACGGTCGTGACCCTGGATTCCGACTTTCACACACTCCTCGCCTGCACCGGTGCGAGCAAGCCCTCCGTGATTCGCCTGCGGATCGAGGGGCTCTCCGCCGAGGGAGTCGCCGCGCTGGTGCCCCAGGTCCTGGATGGGCTGACGGCGACCCTTCCGCAGGGGGTGGCGGCGAGTGTCGATAGCCTCCATCAGGTCCGAGTACGCCCACTGCCGCTCTGATTGCGGGAGAGAGTGGAAAAAAATCGTGAGTCTGCCGATAAGTAAGGGAGGGGAGCGGGTGGGCTCCCCGTAAGACTACCGGTATGACTGTTAAGTCCTGGACACAATTTAACTGCTACGATGTGCTCAAGGTGGCACCGGGTGCCTCCGAGACCGAGATTCGCACGGCCTTTAAGCAGGCATCACGGCGCGCCCACCCGGACCGGGGCGGCTCGCACGATGCCCAGGTCCAGGTCAACCTTGCCTACGAAGTCCTGAGCAACACCGAGACCCGCGCCAAGCACGACCGGCACTGGAAGCTCGGGGCGCACGCCGCCGGGCCGATCCTTCCTTTCTTCACCGGCGATGAGGCGGTTCGTAATCTCTGGACGGGTGTCGGGGGGAGCTCCCGCAAGCTCGCCGATGGCAAGGGCTCGTCGGGGGTGGTGCGTCGGGTAAAAGAGCGGATCAACCGAGACCGGGACCGCATCACGCTCGACCGGGAGAACCGCAAGGCCATCCTCGTGGCCGAGTTTGAGAAAAAGCTCCAGAAAGCACGTCTTGAGACCGGCGTCCTCGCGCTGGCCATCGGGCTCTCGGTGCTGGTGGGGAGTGTCTACACCTTTGGGTTTCTCGGAGTCGCGGGCTTTGGCGCTCTGCTGGCCCGGCGGCTGGGGGGAGTCTTGGTGCACCCGGAGACCGACCTCAAGCTGGCAGTCCTCGATCCGTTGGCGAAGAAGCACCTCGACGAGGCCGCGGAGCGGCTCTCCCAGGAGTCCGTCGCACGGGATCGCGAGCGGCTAGAGGTACACTTCGCCGCCCTGGAGCAGCTCGGGAAGCTGGTCACCACCACCACCAAGGCCACCGACTCCGAGGGGCAGGTGCTCCGTCGCCTGCTCGCGGTGCTCTTTATCTTGGGCCTCATGCCCACCCGCCACGACTCCGCGGCGCAGCGCGTGATCCTCCAAGGCGAGGGCGAGTGGGCCGCGCTCTTCTACCGCCACGCCGGAACCCAGCAGCTCGCCACCGCTACCGTGGAGAAGATTATCGCTGCCCGCGCGTCGGTGAACGCCCAAGCGGCCTTTCTCTACAACCTTGGGGGGCTCTCCCAGAAAGCCGCCGAGCGCGCGGAGAGTGCCTACATCCGCTGGGTCGGGATGCGCGAGCTCAATACCTGGGCCCGCCAGGTCTGGACCTCCGAGAACGGGGGACCGTCGGGGGATATCCTCCAGCGCCTCGCTGAGTTCAAGGCATTTCTCGATACCCTCCCCAGCTAGTCTGTAACGCTGTCGTCACGGTAGCTTGTTAATCTAGGAGGCATGATGCAAAACGCTAAGAAACTCGCGCTGGGCTACCTGGCGCAGACACAGGCACTTCTTCCCAAGGTTGGGATCGATGACCACCCCGGCGACGGCGGCCCCGACTTTGGCAAGCGCACTCGGGATGCAATTCTCCGTGTCTACCTGGGGATGGCCAAGGCGCAGGACGGGCTGGCAAGCGAGGCGGTGATCAAGAACACGCTCGCCAAGGCCGTGTCGCTGGTCACCGTGGACGGTAAACCCGACCTTGGCCTCGTGGAACTGGTGGTGGAGGGCTACCTCAACCAGCTCTGGAAGGCAGAGGCACTGGCACTGGTGCAGAAGTACGACTCCGTGGGCTACTTCGCCGCCAATAACCTGCCGTTTATGCGCGTGATCGACGACAAAGACGCCCCGGCTATTCTGCGAGAGGCACTCAAAAATACGGAGAAGATCCCGCAAATCACCGAGCGTCTCGCCCAGTACCTCGCAATCGCCGAAGCCGCGCTGATGAAGGGCTTTGCCGACGAAAAAGACGCGGCACGGGCGGCGGCACTCGCGCTGGCACCACGCGTGGTGCACGACGGGCGCTTTGGGGCACTGACAGTCTGCCTGGGCATCTCCCAGTCCCTGCCCGCTGATAAGGCCCTCGCGGAGCAGAACCTACGCAAAGAGACCGTCGACGCGCCCGGGTACCTGGCACTGGGGCTGATCTGGCTGGGGAAAAAGCCGGAGGCACTCGCGGCTCTGGGCAAGCTAACCAAAGACTCGCGCCCGGATGACTTGCCCCCGCGTATGGTCATATTGCTGGAGGAGAAGGAGTACCTTGCCCATGTCACACGCACCAAGAACTACACCGCCGCATGGCGCGATGCCAAGAACACCACTTTGTTTATCGACGCGGAGCGTCGCCTTAATATTGCGCTTCTCGCAGAAAAACTAGACCCAGCCTCAGCGTCGGCACGGGACTGGTACCGGGTCTATCAAATTGTCCAAGACAACCCCGATATTGCCGGGCGCCTCCTGCCGCAGCTCAAGAAAAAGCTACGCGTAGAGCTAGTCGAGAAAGAGAAATACTGGAAGCAAAAGGCGTCCACGAGCGAGCTGAGCATGCGTCAAGCGGATATCTCGGAGTATGTTGAGTTCGCCGCCTACGCCGACCCGCCCACCGCGCTCCGGCTCCTTCCCCGCGTCACCGAGCCACGCTGGCGCATCGACGCCCTCGTCGCGCTGGCACAGGCAGAGAGCATCCGCAGTCGCCCCAAGGGAGATGCGGGGTAGCTTATTTTTCACGAAGCAAGAAAGGTTAGAAGATGCAAAACCTACCGATCTCGGAGCTGGTGGAGGTGCACATCGCTCTCACCAAGCTCCAGACGCTGATACGGGTGGCAGGGAAGCCCGACCTCCTGAAAAGCATTGCGGACGAAGCCCGGCAGGAGATGTGGAAATGAATCGCTTGACATTCCTAGGAGGTTTGGGAGGCAGTCTTGGCAGTGCCGTTCTTGCCCAACCCCCGACAAAAGACGAGGAGCAAAAGAAAGTACGCGAGGAGCTCGCGAGCCTCACGAAGCAAATCGATACCCATCGTGAGAAAGAAAGAAACGAGGCCGATTCGCGTAAGCGAGCGGAGCTACAAGCCGATCTCGCACGCTGGTACAACCTTCGCGGGACCTTGTGGATGGAACTCGAAGAGTGGCAAGCCGCTCTGCTGGATTTTAGCGACTCTCGAAGATACTACAGGCTGCCAGAAAAATACTTCATTACCGACAACGGCTGGTTGGAAGCGACACTGAACTATGCAGAAATGCACTGGAGGCTGGGGCACTTCGACGATGCCGTCCAGTACGCGAAAGATGCCCGAGCCAAGGGCAAAAGAACCGCAGATGCCGACTTTATCTTGGCACAGGCTTATGCCGCTCTTGGGGATCTCTCTAGTGCGGCGGTGGCGGCCTCGAACTGCTTTGTCGCTCGTAGCGGTGATAAGACGGTCGATTCCAAGAAACTGGCCAACACGGAGCGGCTACAGGGCATGATTGGCTATCTTCAGGGAGAGCTGCCTCTCGCACAGGCGCACTGGCAAGCGGCGGCGGCACGCGACGGGCGCTTCGGCACGATCGATCCCTTCGATCCCAAACAAGCAGCTCTGAACGGCGCGATTGCCAAGAACCCAAAAGACTTCACGGCACGGCTGGCACGGATTATCTACTTTCGAGAGCGCGCCGCCTTCCAACAAGAAGAGAAACGGATTCGGGCAAAAGCAAGTACGGATCGCACGCCCGACGAGGTCGCCTTGCTCCGAAACTCCGTTGGGGCTGCCAAAGGGGGCTACATCAACCTGCTGAACATCCGAAGCCCGCTCCCCCACTCGTTCGAGGAGGCGGCGCTGCTGGATTTGAAGGTGGCACTGAACCTTCAGCCGAAGAGCAACGCGGTCTACTTCGAGTGGTTCGTAGCGCTGACCAACTACAACAGAAAAGCTCCCAAACTAAGTATCAAAGAGGGAGTTATTCGGCAACATCCGAACCTCTACTTCCTTCTGGCGGCGCACTACGCCCGTCAAGACCCCGAGGTTCTCTATGTGATGGGCGCGCAGTCGGGAGGCCTCGTGACACCCGGTACGGCTGTTGGGTTTCTCTCGCGGGGGCTGCTCCTCGCTCCTACCCACCCCTTCGCCGACGCAGCACGGAAGCTGCGCGATGAGACGGTGAAAAAGCTACCCTGCGCGACGCTACCCAGCCCGCCCCCCGGCTCTCCCAAGACGGCGCTGGAGTGGAAGGAGCGCGGCAATGCCTTCAACGCGGGCGGCGACTGGCGCAACTCCCTAGAGTGCTATGAGAAAGCCGTTGCCCTCGACCCCAAGTTCGCCGACGGCTACAACAACATCGGAGGAGTCTACCAAAGCATCGGCTGCTACGACAGAGCCATGGAGGTACTGGACAAGGCCATCGCGCTGGCTCCACAGCACAGATTCGCCTACCTCACCCGTGCCCGAGTAGGAGTTACCGTGGGAGGCTACGACAAGGTCCTCGCCGATGCCGAAAGGGCCGCTACCTACGGGGCGACTCCCAGCGCCAAGGCAGAGGCGTCTAGTGTCAGAGCCGAGGCCTTGCTACGCCAGTTCCGTGCGGACGAGGCACTAAAGGCGGCGACCGAGGCGACGACGCTCGATGCCAACAACACGGGGGCCTGGGCGCGACGGGGAATCGCGGAGCTGTACCTGGGAAAAGACGCGGTGAGTGCGTTTGATCGGGCAGGAACGAATCCCTACACTCGACTGCTGCGCTGCCTTGCCGTGATCTTGGCCGTCCCCGAGGGAGGTGAGGTCTACCCGGAGCAGAACGGCAAGGGGGGCTGGAAAGCTCTAGAAACCGAGAAGATCTCCAACGAGTTCGACCAGATGATGCTTTTTATACTGGTCTGGCAGGAGAGCGAGCTTGCGCCCAAGCCAGGATCGACGCGTGCGAGGCGGCTCGCGAGCTTCTACCACGATATCTTCCTTGCGCGAAATCCCGCCTCGTAGATGATCGGACATGGTGCGGGTGCATGTCTTCCCCGACGGCTTCACAAAGCTCCTTTGTGCCCAGGACTTCAACGACAGCTCCAGTAGCATCGCTGCCACCACGGTTGAGTTCAGCCGCGACAAGCGCGGACTACTTATCGTCAGCGAGAGCTACTCGGAGCGCGAGGGGGGCGGGCACACGACCGATTACTTTTGGACAGGGCATCGCTTCAAAGAAAAATAGCGGGTGTTCGTCACGCTGTGTTCACGCAAGCCCCGTAGCATAGCGGGCATGCGAACTCTTTCTCGTTTTAGCTCTCTCGCCCTCGCGCTGACTCTCTCTGTCGGCGCAGCACAGGCACAGTACATCGCGCGTCGGCTCAGCACGCCCAGCTTTCCCCAAGCCGTCAGCTCCGTGAGTGGCAACCGGGCGGTCGGCACGTTTGGCTCATCGAGCACCCGCAACCGTGAGGACGCCATGCTCTGGGACATCCGTGTCGGCACGCCCACTTTTCCCGAGAGCCCCGTCAATAGTGCCTACCAGCAGATCAGCGGCGACTGGGTGATCCAGAGCCAGTTTGACTTTAGCGTGATCCAGGTCACCAGCAACCGGACCTACACAGCGAAGAACCTGGTCACCAACCAGACAGTCAGCCTCGGAATCTCCGCCTCGGCGAACAACTCCCAGACCTACACCAGCACGGTCCCAAATCTCCGCGAGGGCTGGGCCTTTACCAACACGGATGTGCGAAGCATCGCTATCGGGCCCTACAACACCTACTCGTCAACGGCGTTCAACCTCGCGACAGGGCAGCAGTATAGCTTCACCTGGGGGCCACTGTTCTCGTCGTTTCCGCGCCAGATCCTGGATATCAGTGGCACGAATGTGCTAGTGAACCTGACGGGAACGGGCTTTGGCTTTCTTGACCTCCCGACCGGCAATATCACCAACCTCAGCACTGGGCTCTCGTCGGTGCGCGGCATGAGCGGCAACTATATCGTGGGGACCAGCACGGCGACTGGCGCGGTGGCGGTCTATGAGATCGCCAGTGGGACGACGCGCAACCTGGGGACGATCGGCTCACTGACCGGGGCGAGCACCGTGATGGTGGGGGCAAACCAGACGGTCGGGACGGCGCAGCAGGCGGGGAGCAACCGCGCGGTGCTGTGGGACAACGCGACGGGCGCAGGGACCAACCTACACGGCTATCTCCCGAGCGGCTACACCAGCTCCAGCGCGATCGCAATCGACAAGAACTTCGCCGACGGTCCGCTCCTGCTCAATGCCTTCAACAACCTCGGTCAGTCCGATACCTACGCATTGCGCCGCTTCGGGGGCGCAACGGTTGAGATCGACACCCCGGAGATCGCGACTTTCGATAGAGACTACACCCAGAGCGGCGGTGGTGTCTCTAATGCGGGGACGATCCAGTGGACGAACCCATCGGGGATCTACACCCTGAGCGGTGGGGGCTACCTCTACAGCACGGGGAGCATCCTGGGGGGCATTAGCAATGGTGGCGGGACTCTCTCCGGTGGCCTGGGCAGCGGGGGCAGTGGCGGCGGGATCGGGGCGTTCTCGGCGACCGGGGGCTACGCACAGGGCAGTGGGGGAACGCTCCTGCTCAATATCGGCGGGGGAAGCTCCTTTGACACCTTTAGTTTTGGGGGAACCGCAACCCTGGGAGGGACGCTGGAGATCGCACTGTCAGGCGGCTTCCTCCCCGATGTAGGCCAGGGCTTCCTGTTCTTCTCCGCTCCCAATCTCAATGGCAGCTGGGAGCGGATTGTCTCGCCAGGCTACCTCTGGGACGTCACCTACACGCCCACGGGTGCCACGGCAATCTTCCGAGGCCCCCTAGCCGGTGGAACCTCCGCTCCGGAGCCCTCCACACTCGCGCTTATTTCCCTCGCGCCACTGGCTCTCCTCATCCGCCGCCGGTACAATCGGGCCTAGAGATGCTCTGGAGAGTTCGTTTACTGGGGGGGCTGGCGCTAGAGCGGGATGGGTTTCCCCCCGTGACGCACTTTCGGAGCCGTAAGACCGCGGGCTTGCTGGCCTACTTCGCCCTCTTTCCGGGCCAGCACTCCCGCGAGCGGCTGATCGACCTGTTCTGGCCCGACGACCCCTTGCCGCAGGGGCAGCAGAGCCTCCGCGCCGCGCTGACATCACTACGCCGCCAGCTAGAGCCGCCGGAGCTGCGGGCGGGCAGTGTCGTGCTGGCGACGAGGACCCATGCGGGGCTCCATCCCTCGGCGATTCAGACCGATGTGGCCGAGCTGGAGGCGGCGCTCAAGGCGGGCGACCGAGCACGGGCCGAGCGCCTCGCGCTGGGGCCACTCCTCCCCGATTTCTACGACGACTGGGCGATCACGGCCTCCGAGGCCCTGACCGCGCGCCTGGAGCGTGTCGGGCTGGGGGAGCCCGGCGCAGCTCCTCCGCCCGTTGCGCCACTCTCCCGCACCCACAAACGCCTCGGCGTGCCGCCGTCGCTGGACCGCTTCTTTGGGCGTGAGGCGGAGCGGGCGCAGCTTCAGGAGCTCCTGCTCGCCGGCGTTCCTGTGACCCTGACCGGCGCGGGAGGCAGTGGCAAGACACGTCTCGCCACGGAGCTTGCGCTTGGGTGGGAGGGGACCAGTGTCTTTGTAGCGCTGGCCGATGTCCACGACACAAGCGAGCTGCCCGAGCGCCTGGCACGCCTGCTCGATGTACGCGCTGAGGGCATCACGGCGGCACTGGAGGCGGAGAGTGCCCCCTTGCTCGTGCTGGACAACACGGAGCACCTGACGGGCGCGGCGCTCAAGGCCTTTGTGCTCTCCCTGCGAACGGCCCTTCCCCCGCTACGCCTGCTGATCACCTCACGCCAGCGGGTCGGGTTTCCGGGGGAGCGGCTCCTGCCCCTGGCCGCGCTACCGCTGCCGAACTCGGATGCCGAGCTCGCCAGCCTGGCGAGTGTCCCGAGTATCGCGCTCTTTGTGGACCGGGCACAGGCCTGCCGCGGGGACTTTCAGCTCACCCTGCGCAACGCCGGAGCGCTCGCCGAGCTGGTGCAGACCCTGGAGGGCGTGCCGCTTGCTATCGAGCTGGCAGCCTCGTGGACGGGTGTCCTGACCCCGAGCCAGCTCTCGGAGCGGGTGCAGGCGTCGCGGCTGGCGCTCCCCGCGCGGCGGGGGCGTGCGGGGCGGCACGACTCGCTCTGGGCCGTGGCGCACAGTAGCTACACGCTGCTCTCGCCCGAGCTCCAGCGGCTCTTTCGGCTCCTCGCGGTCTTCCGTGGGGGCGCGACCCTCGCGGCGATTGCGGCTGTCGCCGAGGAAAAACAGGTCGAGGAGGCCGTGCTGCGGCTCAGTGAGCGCTCGCTAGTTCGCCAGACCCTCGGGGAGACGCCGCGCTTTGCGCTGCCCGAGGCACTCCGGGAGTTCGCCGCCGAGCGCTTGAGCGAGGTGGCTGAGGAAGAAGCAGCGCTGGGGCGTCACGCGACCTTTTTTATGGCCCACGCCGAGGGGCTGGAGAGCGAGCTCGCCACCGAGCGCCAGGGCCAGGCACTCGCCCAGAGCGACAGGGAGTTCGACAACTTCGCCGCCGCCCTTGCCCACGCCGATGCGGAGCAGGCGCTACGGCTCAGCAGTGCGCTCTGGCGGTTCTGGGAGTCGCGGGGGCGCTTGCGGGAGGCGGAGCGCGCGCTCACCGAGGCGCTGGCCCACCCCGATTCCAGCGCGCCCGCCCTCCTCGATAGCCGGGCACGGGCGCTGGGGGGCCTCGGGGTCGTGCGGGTCCGGCAGCGCGACTACGCAGGGGCACTCGTGGCGCAAGAGGCGGCGCTGGCGATCCGCCGCGAGCAGGCCGAGCCTGTCGGGATCGCGGTGGCACTCTACAACGTGGGGATGGTCGCCTCGGCATCGGGGGACTTTGAGCGGGCGGGGGGCCTCTACGACGAAGCCCTTCTGCTCTTACGGCCCACCGGCGACACGCACCGGCTCTCGACCATGCTCATGGCGCGGGGCAATCTGGAGGTGCGCCGCAAGCAGCCGCTCCTGGGCCTGCCGTATCTGGAGGAGGCGCGGCGTGTCCAGACCGACACCGGCAACGTCATGGGCTTGATCTACACCCTCATGGCCCTTGCGGCCCTGCGCTACGAGCTGGGGGAGCTAGACACGGAGCTTGGGCTCTACGAAGAGGTGCTCCCGCTCTGTGTCGCGATCAACGACGTGGTCAACGGGGCGACTGCCCTTCTCAACATGACCGAGACACTGATGGAGCAAGAGGCCGACCCCGAGCGGATTGTCTTTCTGGCGGCGCTGGGGGAGAGCACGCGCCGCAAGCACGGCATCCCCCTGCTCCCCGCCGACGACGAGCGCCGCGCCAAGCTCGCGCCCCTCCTGGAGCAACCCCGCTACGCCCTCCTCTGGGCACGCGGCGAGGCTACCGACTGGACCCAGTGGGACTCCCCATAAACGAGGAAGGAAATCCACCGCCTTGCACCGAAGTGAGAGGGCGGAGGACTGTCATGACCAAGGACGGCAAGGTTGCGGTTGGGATTATTGGGTTTGGGGGGATTGCGCGGGGAGCGCACCTGACGAGCGGGTACCGGAAGCTCCCGGACTGGTGTGAGGTGGTGGCGGCGGCGGATATCCTGCCGGAGCGCTGTGCACAGGCAAGTGGGCAGTTCGGGATTCCCGAGACCTACGCGACGCACACGGAGCTCTTGGCGCGCGACGATATCGACGCGGTCTCGGTGTGTACGGGCAACTACGCCCACGCGCCGATCACCATCGATGCGCTGCGGGCCGGCAAGCACGTGCTCTGTGAGAAGCCCATGGCGATGAACGCCGAGGAGTGCAAGGCGATGATCGCGGCACAAAAAGAGACAGGCAAGAAGCTTCAGATCGGCTTTAACATGCGCTACTCGCCGGGAGCGCAGAGCCTCAAGCGCGCGGTGGAGGCCGGGGAGTTTGGCGAGATCTACCACGCCGCCGCCCGTGCGATCCGCCGGCGCCGTGTGCCGTCGCAGGGCGTCTTTATCAACAAGAAGCTCAATGGCGGCGGGCCGCTGATCGATATCGGGGTCCATATCACCGACATGACCCTCTGGCTGATGGGGCACCCCAAGCCGGTCGCGACTGTCGGAAGCGCGGTCTGCAAGATGGGCAAGACCCCCGGCCTCGTGGCGGAGTGGGGGGCTTGGGACACCGAGGCCTACACGGTCGAGGACTTTGCAAGTGCCTACGTCCGCTTCGAAGACGGCCGCACAATGACCTTGCTAGCGTCGTTCTTGGCCAATATCGACGAAGAGCACTTCGATACCCAGCTCTTTGGGACGGGCGCGGGCGCGTTCTTCGATGCCAACGCGGGCAAGTACAAGCTCTACCGCGAGGAGTTCGGCACCCTCACCGATACCACGACGGGCTGGCTCCCGAGTGTCGCCAGCACGCACGGCAAGGAGATCGAGATGTTCCTCAAGGCGATCCGCGAGGACATGACCATCGACGAGGTCGGGGCCGCGACCGGCGAGCAGGCGCTGATGGTGACCCAGATCATGGACGCGATCTACAAGTCTAGCGAGACCGGCGGCGAGGTCGCTATCTCGTAAGGGGAACCGCACACGGGGCGAGGGTGGGCTGGTTGTAGGCCCGCACTCGCCCCACGTAGACTGTCAGGCCCTTATCGCCATCGTCGTAGGCATCGGCAGGGTGCGCGGGGTCGTCCCACACAACGGTGGTGTTGTGAAATCCTTGGAGGCAGAAGCTGGAGAGCCCCAGGAAGTTATCCGGTGTCAGGTGGAGCGTGCCCGCCTCAAGACGTGCCCCCACCAGCCGTTCGACCACGGCGCTGTCCCACGCCGGGCAGCTCTCGCGCGGCGCGTCGAAATCGCCCGCGTCGAAGCACGCTTGCACACTCTCGTCCGCGAGGGGCGGCGGCGTGAGCCCCCGCCAGCGCAGGGCCTGGCAGTGCGCCACCAGCCGGGTGAGCCAGGGGTCGCTACAGTCGAAGAGAAGCCGGTGCTCCGACGACCACCGCTCCAGAAGCTGCACTTGCACGGCGGCGGGGCGTGGCTCAAAGAACCAGCGTGTCGCGCTCTTAAAGGCATCGTCCTCCGTGGCCGCGCGTCCCAGGGTGAAGTTCCGGGAGACCACCATATCGGGTGGCAGGTGGATCAGGAGATCGTCTAGGGGCGGCGTGCAGCGGTGCACCCAGCCGGTCGGGCTCTCGCCGTTTTTCTCGCTCCAGCGCGGCGTCAGCTCCACAAAGACCGTCTCCGACGAGGGATTGCGGATCAGGAGCGAGACCACGACGGTGCCGTCTGGGGCCACAAAGCTATCCTGAACCAGCTGCAGCTCCGAGAACTCGGCCCGTCCGTAGAGGCTCGTGTGGCTAGGCCGCCAGTGGCCATCGGTGGGGAGCACGGGCTCGCCATCGGAGGCAATGGTGAGTGTCAGCGCCTCCGTCCCCCAGCTCTCCTGGGAGAAGGGGCGACGGAGCAAGTCATTGAGGCCAGCGTAGCGTGGGTCGAGGATCACGGGACTGATTCTACCCGATGACCGAGAGATCGCCCCCGTTGGAGGGGGGCGTCTATCTGTCGTCACGGGCTCCGACACGAAGGCCTCCGGCCATACCGAGTTTACTCGGGAGGTATGGGCGAAGCCCTTTGTGTCCGAGGCACGAGGACGTAAGACGCCCCCCTCCAACGGGGGCGGTCTCATCGGGTATACTGGTAACTATCCCATGTCTGCCTTGCTTGCCAGCATCCGCTCTATTGACTTTAAGTCGCTCGCGTTGGCCGCGCTGGATATTATCGTTGTTGCCTATATCCTCTACCGGCTGATCGTGCTCGCCAAGGGCCGGCGTGCGTGGCAGATTCTGATCGGGATTGGGGTCTTTTTTCTGCTGGTCCTGCTCTCCAACTGGCTGGGACTGGTAACCCTCAACTGGCTCCTGCAGTCCATCACGCCTCTGGGCCCCGTGGCGATTGTGATCTTGCTCTACCCCGAGCTGCGGGAGGTGCTGGAGCGCTTGGGGCGGCTGGACTTCTGGGGCGCGCCGCTGAGTGTCACGCGCCAGGAGAATATCACCGGCACGATCGAGGCGATTGTCACGGCCGCCACCCTGCTCTCCGCGCGTAAGACCGGCGCGCTCATCCTCATGGCGCGTGAGACCGGCCTCGACGATGTCATCGCCACGGGGACCGTCCTGAATGCGACCGTCACCCCCGAGCTCCTGACCACGATCTTCTACTCCGGCACCGCCCTCCACGATGGCGCGGTGATTGTCCGGGACGGCTTTCTTGTGGCGGCGGGCTGCACGCTTCCGCTCTCGGATGCCCCCAATATCGCCACCAATGTCCACATGCGCCACCGTGCGGCCATGGGCGCGTCGGAGAGCTCGGATGCGGTCGTGGTGATTGTCTCGGAGGAGACGGGGACGATCTCGATCGCTATCGGGGGCAAGCTGGACCGGGGGCTCAAGCCCGAGCTCCTGCGCGAGAAGCTCCTCTCTGCCTTTGGTAAGGGAGCGAAGAAGGCCCTGCCACGCCTGAGCCTGACGCGTAAGAACAAAGAGGCGAGCTCGGAGGCACCGACCTCATGATCGCTCTCCTGCGCCGCAACTGGGAGTATAAGCTCCTCTCCCTGGTGCTCTCGATCCTTCTCTTTGTGATCGCCAGTGTCCAGCGCAACCCAAGCCGCACCAGCAGCATGACGGTTCAGCCCGATGTGATTGGTGTCCCGGCGGATCTTGCCGTGAAGGTGCCCCCGCGTGTGGAGCAGGTGACCCTGACCGGAACCACAGAAGACCTCGAACTGGTGCGCAAGCAGGGGATTCAGGTGCGGGTCAATGCCAATGGAGCCGCAGCGGGCAAGAACGCTCTTCCGGTGGGCTACGAGCTTCCCAAGGCGGTTCGGGGACGGGTCTCTATCGAGGCTCCGCCCATGCTGGAGGTGGAGCTGGAGGCACGGATCGAGCGCAGTGTGCCGGTGCGGGTGCTCTTTGAGAACCAGCCCCCACCAGGGTTTGAGTACGAGACGCCACAGGCAACACCCGAACAGGTCACGGTGACCGGGCTCGCCTCGGATGTCGCCCAGGTCGAGCGGGTAGTGGCGCTCCTTGACAATACAGGAGCCAGTGGCGCGGTGCGCCGCGAGGTGCCCGTGGTCGCCCAGGATAAGAACCAGCAGGTGGTCTCACGGGTGAACCTGAAGCCGACCCGTGTGGAGGTCGCCTTGCTCCTGCGCCAAGCCCCCGCAACCAAGACCCTCGTGCTCTCCGCCGCGCTGAGTGGCTCGTCTGCGCCTGGGGTGCGGCTGACCGGCTACCAGTTTGCCCCGAGCACGATTGTCGTCCGCGGGGAGCCCACGACACTGAGTAAGCTCTCGTCGTTGCTTGTTCCCGTGAGCCTGAGTGGGCTGGCCACGGCAGAGACACGCAAGGTTTCCCTGACACCGCCGCCGGGAACTGTTTTTGCGGGACCTCGGGATGTCCAGCTGACCCTGAGTGTGGAGGGGGCCACGGGGCCGCCGCCTACACCGACGGCATCCCCCAATCCACCGGTCCCACCGAAGGGGTAGTAGAGAAGAATGGCACTCAAGTTTGGCACGGATGGAGTACGGGGGATCGCAAACACGGAGCTGACTCCTGAGTTTGCCCTGGCACTCGGGCGGGCGGCGGCCCAGAGCCTTGGTGGAGGGCGCTTTGTGATCGGGCGGGACCCGCGGCGCTCGGGCGACTTGCTGGAGGCGGCACTCACCGCCGGGCTCCTCTCCCAAGGCGCCGATGTGCTCTCGCTGGGCGTGGTGCCGACTCCGGGTGTCTCGTTTGTGGCGCGCACCACGGGGGCGAGCGCAGGTGTCGTGATCTCGGCCTCCCACAACCCGATGCAGGACAATGGCATCAAGTTCTTCGGCCCCGATGGCAAGAAGCTCCCCGATGCCACCGAGGCGCAGATCCAGGCAGCACTGTCCAATGAATTCTCTCGTCCCGCTGGTCCCGGAGTGGGGCGCCTCACCCACAACAGCGGTCCCGTGGACAACTACGCCGACTTTCTGGCCGCCACTCTGGGAGAGACGACGCTCGCGGGGCTCAAGCTGGTGATCGACGGTGCCAATGGGGCGGCGAGCTACTTGGCAAGGCCGCTACTGGAGCGCCTGGGGGCCGAGGTGGTCGCGATCCACTGCGAGCCCGATGGGGTCAATATCAACGAGGGCTGCGGCTCGACCCACCCCGAAGAGCTGGCGGCACGGACCAAGGCCGAGGGCGCCGATGCGGGCCTTGCCTTCGATGGCGATGCCGACCGGGTGATCCTCGCCGACCGCCACGGGCGTATCTTCGATGGGGACCGGATTCTCTTGACGGGCGCGCTCTGGTGGAAGCTGGATAGCGTCGTAGGGACCGTGATGAGCAACATGGGCCTGGAGCTGGCGCTGCAAGCCGCCCAAGTCCGGCTAGAGCGCGCCAGTGTGGGGGATCGGTATGTCGCCGAGCTCCTGGAGAGCACCCGCGCGCGGCTGGGCGGTGAGCAGTCCGGGCACATTCTCTTCCCCGAGCTCTCCCCCGCGGGCGATGGCCTACTCACCGCGCTCCAGATCCTCAAGATTGTCCAAGACTCCGGCCGCGACCTCGCCACTTGGTACGACAACATGACCACGCTCCCGCAGAAGCTGGTCAATGTCGCCGTGCGGGAGCGCGATGGCTGGGAGGCCGATCCCGCGATCACCGCAGCGATTGCCGAGACCGAAAAGGCCCTCGCGGGTCGTGGCCGCCTGCTCGTGCGCGCCTCCGGCACCGAGAAACTGATTCGGGTCATGGCCGAGGCTCCCACCGAGACCGAGGTCGCCCAGGTCTGTGACCAGGTCGCCGCCGTGATCCGCGAGGTGCGCGGTGCCTGAGCTGGCTCGGGAGGGGCGCGAAGCGCCCTTTGTGTCCGAGGCACGAGGACAGCAAGACGCCCCGGTTCATCGGGGCGGTCTAAAACGGGTGGGATCAAACGGGAGTGAGCTCCTCGCCCTCTTTCTAGAAAGCCATAGCCCCACGACCATGGCGGCGTACCGCCGTGACCTCGACGACTACGCGGCGTTCTGCGGCAGCGAGACGCCCACTGCGATCGCGGACCTACTGGCGCTCGCCGCCGGGGATGCCAACCGGCGTGCGCTGGCCTACCGAACCCACCTGCGCCAGCGCAAGCTCTCTCCCGCGACTATTAATCGGCGTTTGGCGGCGTTGCGCTCGCTGAGCAAGCTGGCACGCCTCTTGGGACAGACCACTTGGGCGCTGGAGGTGACCAACCTCGCCAGCGAGGCCTACCGCGACACGCGCGGACCGGGTCGGGAGACCGTCCAAGGGATGCTCGCCCTCGCGGAGCAGAGCCCCCGCGACCACGCGCTCCTGCGCCTCCTCTACGATCTGGGCCTGCGCCGCGCCGAGGTCTGCTCGCTGGACGTGGCGGACCTGGAGACAACCCGGCTCTGGGTGCTGGGAAAGGGACGACTGGAGAAGACCCCGCTGGAGCTACCCGCCCCGACGCGGCAAGCGCTTCTGGACTGGCTCGCCGTGCGCGGGAGCGAGCCGGGGGCGCTCTTTACGAATCAGGACCGTAGTGGGAAGGGAGATGGGCGGCTGAGTGGGCGCAGTGTGCACCGGATTGTCGGCAAGTACGCCGAGGCGCTGGGAGTCTCCGCGCGGCCCCACGGACTGCGCCACACCGCCATCACCGAGGCATGCAAAGCGGCGACTGCGGCAGGGATAGGGATCGAGGAAGTGCTCGACTTCTCCCGCCACAAGAGCCTCGCCGTGCTAATGCGCTACCGGGACCGAGAGCGCAACGTGCAAGGCAAGCTCGCGGCGCTGGTGGCGGGGGAGCAGCTTGCCCCCTAACCCCCGTCCGACGGGGGGACAACAAGGAGTGTTGCTGAGATGGCTGGCTATTCTTGTACGCTACCCAATGGGGAAGAGACTCGGTTTTCGTCGATGGTGCGCTACTACTATGTCCTGGATCGGGAGACGTACCAGGCAATTCGGTGCAGCGTGGAGCCGATGTTTTGCAATGCCTGTCAGACAATTGTTGAGGCGGAGAGCTGGATCACCGTGGACGATTTTGAGCGGCGTATCGCGACCAGTCGTCGGGTAGGAGTGAGCGGGGCTTGGTTAGCCGAGCTTGCGCTTCTTAGAGAGTTCCTCAGAGGGCGCGTCTCGGGAAGGAAGTGCTTAACGTGTGGCGGCGAAGACTTGGTCGCGGTTCGAGCGAACCTCGATATATTCTTCTCAGGAATCAAATCCTACGCATTTCTAGATAAAGAGGGGAATGGGATTTCAATAGAAACAAGGGATATCCAGAAATATCTTTTTGCCCAATCAGAGAAGCCCGCAAGTGCTTAGGTGAAGAACAAGTTGGGGTCGTAGAGAATCAACGCGTCTTCGCGGCCCCGGGCCGCTTGGCGAAGCCGCCCCGGGTACCCTCTGGGTGGTGGGACCTTCAGGCCCCGGAAAATCATGCATACCCCTAGCCCCCGCTTGGCGGGGGCCAGAGGACAAGCATTACGCGGCCTGGACGGCGGCGACGGCGGCGGCGTAGTCGGGCTCAGCGGCGACCTCGCTGACGATCTCGGCGTAGGTGACGGTATCGTTCTTATCCACGACATAGACGGCGCGGGCGTAGAGGCCCAGCTCTTTTAGGTAGAGCCCCCAGCTCTTGGCAAGCCCCATCTCACGGTAGTCCGAGAGCATGGTCAGGTTCTTCACGTCCTCCGCCTGGCACCAGCGGCCCTGGGCAAACGGCAGGTCCGCGGAGACCAGAAACACCGCGACATCGTCGCCGAATGCCTGGCTCGCATCGCTGAACTTCTTGCCCTCAAGGGAGCAGACACTGGTATCCACCGACGGCACAAAGATAAAGAGCTTGGTCTTCCCGGCTCCCGCTTCGAGGGGGTTGACGGGAGCAAGCCCCGCCCCGATTAGCGTCGCGCCGGTCGCGGTCGCGCCCACCGAAAGCTCGGGACCAACCAGGGTCATCGGGCCGCCCTTAAAGGTCACCACACCACTTCGCTCAACAGACATAGATATCAAATCCTCCACCGTAGAGAACCTAAAACGAGGCTCTGGGTTCCCAGGTCGGGGGCTGGCCGGGCATTAAAATACCCGGCACCAGAAAAAGAGCGTCCCGAGGACGCAGAGAACTCTTCGCTCCCCGCGTCCCCGGGACGCTCCCTCTCTTTCAGACGGGTATTTTAATGCCCGGCTCTATCCCCCGGACAGATATTCGTCCACGGTGCGGACACCCATTTCCTCGCCGCGGTTGTAGGACTCCAGGGCGGTGAGCAGGGCGCGGGCGGTATCGAGGCTGGTCAGACAGGGCACCGAGCGCTCGACACTGGCGCGGCGGATCAGGGCACCCTCTTGCTCGATACGGCGGTCCTTGCTGATCGTGTTGATGAGCAGTCCCACCTCGCCGCTGTAGATCAAGTCGATCAGGTCGGGCTTGCCCTCGCTGATCTTATTGACGGGAGTCGCCTCGACCCCATTGGCTGCGAGGAACTTGGCCGTGCCGCCCGTCGCGTAGATCTGAAAGCCCTGCGCCACGAAGTCCTTGAGGAGCGGGAGCGCCTCGGGCTTGTCGGCATCGGCCAGTGTCGCGAGGACAGCCTTCTTCAGCGGCAGGTTGATGCCGCTGGCAACGAGCGCCTTAAAGAGCGCACGCGGATAGTCTAAGTCTTGACCCAAGATCTCACCTGTGGACTTCATCTCTGGCCCGAGGGTGTTGTCCACCCCGACCAGCTTCTGGAACGAAAAGACGGGCGCCTTCACCGCGGGATTGGCCTGCTCCGGGAAGAGGCCGTTCTCATAGCCCTGGCTCTCTAGCCCCTCGCCCAGAATGCAGCGGGTCGCGGCCTTGACCATCGGAATGCCGGTGATCTTAGAGAGATAGGGGACCGTGCGGGAGCTGCGCGGGTTCACCTCAATGACATAGGGAATCTCGCCCTCGCAGACAAACTGGATGTTCATGAGACCGACCACGTTCATGGCCTTGGCCAGCTTGATGGCGTACTCGGCGATCAGGTCCTTGGTCTTCTGCGAGACGGTCTGGGGGGGATAGACCGCCATGGAGTCGCCCGAGTGGACACCGGCGCGCTCGATGTGCTCCATGATTCCGGGCAAGAGGCACCGCTCGCCGTCGGAGATGCAGTCCACCTCCAGCTCCTTACCAATAATGTAGCGGTCCACCAAGATCGGGGCCTTGGGCGAGACATCCACCGCGTACTTCATGTAGCTCGCCAGCTCTTCGTCGCTCTGGACAATCTCCATCGCGCGTCCGCCGAGGACATAGCTGGGGCGCACCAGACACGGGTAGCCGATCTCCCGTGCCACTTCCAGCGCCGCCTCGGCGCTCACCACGGCGCGGCCATCAGGCTTGGGAATGTCCAGCTCGCGCAGAAGCTTCTCGAACTGCTCGCGGTCCTCAGCAAGATCGATGGAGTCCGCCGACGAGCCAAGAATCTTCACCCCCGCCTCGACCAGAGGCCGCGCGAGGTTGATGGCGGTCTGGCCCCCAAACTGAACAATCACGCCCTCGATCGGGGACTCGCGGTCGATCACATTGAGGACATCCTCTGCCGTGAGGGGCTCGAAGTAGAGCTTGTCGGAGGTGTCGAAGTCCGTAGAGACGGTCTCCGGGTTGTTGTTGAGGACAATGGCCTCGTAGCCCGCCTCACGCAGCGCCCAGACACAGTGAACTGTGCAGTAGTCAAACTCAATGCCTTGACCGATACGGATCGGACCCGACCCCAGAACCAGAATCTTTTTCTTCATGCAGACCTCAAAAATGTGGCCCGCCGCGCTGCTAGCCCTGCGAACCCTGACATTGTACCGCATCCAATGCCCTGGATTGGAGTATCCCGCCCTCCAACGGGCGGGACTCTAGCGCATCCAGAGGAGCATGGTGTCGCGCGGCTCGCCGGCCCACACGACCTGCTTTGCCTCTGTGGTGATCTTCCAGCCGTCTCTCTCGCGCTGCTCGACAAACTCTAAGGCGGCGGGACGGATCGGATCGGAGAGGAGAATGGGCTTGCCGAGGGTCGGGAGGAGCGCGGTGAGGGTGGGGTGGAGCGTGCGCTCGTAGAGGATATCGGTGCCGATCACGAGGTCAAAGCCCACCAGCTCTGGGGGCCAGGTGCGCCAGTCGCCGGTGCGGACCGTGACATTCGGGACGTTGTTGAGGCGTGCGTTCTGGCGGCAGAGCTCCAGGCAGTCGGGGTGGTAGTCGGTCTGGATCACTTCGGCAGCTCCGAGGTGCGCGGCGACCAAGCCGACATAGCCGACCCCCGCCCCGAGCTCCAAGACACGCTTGCCCGCCACGAGAGAGGGCTCGTCGGCGAGGCGAAGCGCCAGTGCGTGCGCCGAGGCCCAGAGGAGCATCCCAAAGGGAAAGTTGGCCAGGTCCTCGTCGGTCTGGACACGGGCGACCAGTGCGTCTTGGTCCGTGACGCAGCGGAGGTGCCAGGGCCGGCCCGCGGCGTGGCGGGTCTGGGTAACAAGGGGGTAGCGGTCCAGCATGGGCTCTAGTGGGGAGAGTTCGGCACCGAAAATGCAGAAGAGAGTCCTGCAATGCACGATACCGTCGATATCTTTCTTGCCGTTGTCGCCGCCGTGGGGCTGGGGGTCTTCTTTGGCATGCCGCTAGGCTCGCCGCGGACAAGCCGACCTGTGCGTGTGCAGCAGCAAGCCGCCACACACGCACAAAGCCGTCCCGAGCTAGTGGTCGTCGCGCAGGGACGCGCCGTGGCCCAGGATAAACGCTAGCAGGTCGGCCTCGCGCTCGGCGAGCCCCTCGGGAGTGCGCGCCTCGACATTCAGGCGCAGTACCGGCTCGTTCTGGCTCATGCGCAGGTTGCAGCGCCAGTCCGCCTCCGCGAGCGAGACACCGTCGATCTGGCTTAGCTCGGCATCGGGGTGGCGTGCCTGGAGCGCCGCAATAATCCCCTTGGCATCGTCGGTGATGAAGTTGAGCTCCTCACTGGCTGGGTAGTTTTTCTTGTAGCCATCGAGAAGCTGCGAGACCGTCCCGCCGTTTTTGATCTGCTCCGCGAAGATTCCCAGCACGGTCAGGAACGTGATGATCCCATTGTCGCAGTACCAGAAGTCGCGGTAGTAGAAGTGGCCGGAGTTCTCTCCGCCAAAGATCGCATTGGCCTGGCGCATGGTCGCCTTGATAAACCCGTGGCCCGTGCGGCTCGTGACCGCGGTACCGCCCCCGGCGGCAGCGGCGGCCTCGGTCGCCCAGATCTGGCGCGGCTCGACCACAACCGATGCGCCGGGCTCGACCTTGAGGAAGTGCTCGATCAGGACCGCGTTGATGTAGTAGCCAGAGAACGAGCGCCCCTTCTCATCGTAGAAGAAACACCGGTCCGCGTCGGCGTCCCACGCCACACCGAAGTGGGCTCCCTCGGTGACGATCCGCTCGCTGATCTCCTTGCGGTTGGAGGGGAGCAGGGGATCGGGGGTGCCCTTGGGGAAGCTGCCATCCTCGTTCCAGTTGAGGCGGATCATCTCGATGGGGTGGCCCTCAATGGCGGCATCGACAAACTTCCCATTGGCTCCAAAGTTCACATTGCCCACCAGCTTGAGCTGCGGCAGGCCCTCGGGGACATACTGCTGCAGGTAGGCGGCGTAGTCGGCGAGCAGGGGGGTGGGGGTCACGGTGCCCGGAGTTGCAGCCTTCTGGGGCGTCGCGGCCTCGATATCGGCGTAGATCTCGCCCAGCTTGCCCTCGCGCACGAGCGGCTGGCCCTTCTTGCCGACAAACTTAAAGCCATTCCACTCGCGGGGGTTGTGGCTCGCGGTGAGGGCGAAGCCACCGTCGATCTCCAGGGTCCCCGACGCAAAGTACAGCATCTCGGTCGAGATCACCCCCAGGTCTAGCACCTCGACACCGAGGTCTACCAGGCCCTGGATCGCGGCGGCCTGCATGGACGCACCACTGGTGCGCACATCCCGGCCCACGGCGACTTTCTTTGCGTCCATCACCCGGGCAAAGGCCTGGGCGCAAAGATAGGCAAACTCTTCATTGATCACCGAGGGGTAGATCCCTCGGATGTCGTAGGCACGGTAAAGGGACTTGTCAAAAGGCATGTTCAATTCTCCGGCATCTAGGATACCCGAAAATGACGAATCTCCATCAATCTGGAAGGAAGCCTTGACAGCAAGGAAGGGGCGCGATAGAATCTCTCTCGCTTGCCTGCGGCCTTAATCTGCTGTGATCAAGCGAAACCCTCAGTTGCCCAGGTGGCGGAATTGGCAGACGCGTACGTTTGAGGGGCGTATCCCGTAAGGGGTAAGGGTTCAAGTCCCTTCTTGGGCATAAAAAAGTCAGAGGCTCTCCGTAACAAACGGAGGGCCTTTGGCGTTTTATAGTTAATCGAAAGAGTTCGGGTATAGTAACCCAACCTTAGGCTCTAAACCATCAATCTCAGGAGTTTGTCATTGAATCGTACTCTGCCCCTCTCCGCGCTTGTCTTTGCGCTTACCCTGGCCTCTCACGCGCCGACGCTGGCGCAGCCCCCTGCCCCCAAGACTGCTACCCCGGCTCCGACGCAGCCTCCTGCCTCCACCCAGAAGATTCTCTTTAGCAACAAGGCCCAGCAAGGCCAGGTGAAGAAGATCAATGCCGTGGCGACCTTTACGGTGGAGGGCCCCAATGGCCAGAAAGTGACCCTGGAGTTTAAAGAGCAGGATCGAGTCAACTACAACGCGGTCGCGGCAAACGGGGAGATTACCTACGAGACACACACGGACTCGGTGCAGCAGTTTCTCAATGGCAACAAGCTCCCCGATGACCCCAACATGGGCAAGGATGTCGATACGTATGTCATCAAGCCCGATGGCACCCTGGTGAGCTTTAAGTCCAGCAAGACCGAGAAGGACGACGACCACAGCGACGAGCGTCTCTACGTGGCGACCTCGGTGGGGTTCTCGGATAAGCAAGTCGCTCCGGGGGAGAAGTGGACCCGTGAGTACAAGGCCGATGCCAACATGGGGCTGGTCGAGGGCAAGGGCGAGTACGAGTTTCAGGCGCTGGAGGAGAAGAATGGGATTCTCTGCGCGCGTATCGGGGTGACCTATACCGAAAACTCGGGGAAGAACCCGATCTCCACCAAGGGCCTGATCTGGATCGAGCCGGCCAGTGGCGATGATGTGGCATCGGATATCGTGGTCACCAATATCCCCTTTGGCGATGGCGATGTGGTCACGGCGAGCTTTAAGTCGAACCGTGAGAGTGGCGGCCCCCTGCCTGAGGATATCGTCAAGAAGGCGCAGGCAAGCCTCAAGGCCGAGCAGAGTGCGATCAAGGCGCAGGCCCCCAAGGTCGAGGCGGCAAAGCCCAAGACCATCGATGAGGTGGTCAAGGACTACGAGAAGCTGCCCGGCGTCGTGACACTCTGGCGCAAGCGCGAGGAGAGCGGCAAGGACACGATCTACGCCGAGGTGCGCGAGGACCAGCTCGACAAGCTCCTCTTGCTCCAGGCGACCTTTAGCACCGGCGATGCCGAGCACGCGATCTCGGGCGACCCGATCGCCGACTTTGTCTTCCAGCTCACCAAGAGCCCCGATGACAAGCTCTATCTCGCCGTCCCCAACACCAACTACCAGACCCAGGCGGGCACGCCGCTGGAGAAGTCGCTCAAGCGCTCCATGCCCCCGCTCTCGTTTTTGCAGACCTTCAAGATCGAGGCCAAGCAGGCCGACCGCAAGAGCCTGCTGATCGATCTCTCGGAGTTCTTTAAGTCCGATTTCTTGGGGATTGGGTTTGCCTTCTCCGGGATGCCGCCGATCCCCGGCCTGATGGCGGGGCCGACCGGGGGCGGGATGGGGCTCGACCGGGAGAAGACCTATGTTCTGTCCGTGAAGAACTTCCCCGAGAACCTGGTGGTCACCAGCCAGTACCACTTTGTACGCGGCCTCTCGCCCATGATGACCAACACCCCGACCCTGGGTGATCCGCGGAGTGCACCGGTGCAGGTGACCTTTAATCTCTCCGCGCTTCCGGTGGGCAATGGCTACATCCCGCGCTACTACGACACCCGGATCGGCTTCTTTACCACCGACTTCCAGTCGCTCGACCGCGACGACAAGCTCGACCTGACCAAGCGCTTTATCACCCGCTGGGACCTGCGCAAGAAGAACCCCGAGGCCGCGGTCTCCGAGCCGGTGAAGCCGATTGTCTTCTGGCTGGACAACGCGATCCCGGAGGACTACCGCAAGCCGCTGGCCAGTGCGATCCTTTCCTGGAACCCGGTCCTCGAGAAGACGGGCTTCAAGGACGCGATCCAGGTCAAACAGATGCCGGACAAGCCCAGCGAGGACGAGGTCAAGAAGGGGCTGGTGCCCACCGACACGGCGGACATGCGCTTTAATGTCATCCGCTGGGTGGTCTCGCCCAACCCAGCAGATAGCTACGCGGTGGCACTGGCACGCCACAACCCGCTCACAGGGCAGATCCTCAACGCCAGTATCACGGTCGATGCGGGAATGGCCCAGATTACCAAGGTGGAGCACAAGGACATTGTCTCGCCGGAGGCCGCCTTTGCTCGGATCGCGGAGTACGAGAACCACGACGATACCAAACTCGCAGGGCAGAGCAAGCTGCGCTGTGAGTACGGCCACGCGGCCCAGACCAATGCCTACTTTGGCCTGCTCGCCTCTAGCCTGCTGGCGGAGGGCAAGATCAGCCAGAAGGACTATGTCGCGCAGTTCCTGCAGGATGTGGTCACCCATGAGTTTGGGCATATCTTGGGGCTGCGCCACAACTTCGTCGCCTCGACCCAGTACTCCCTGGCCCAGCTCAGCGACCCGAAGGTGGTTCCCAACGGCAAGCCCATCGCGGCATCGGTGATGGACTACAACCCGGTCAATATCGCCGCCCTCAAGGTCAGCGGGGTTCCCTTCTGGTCGCTGAGCCCGGGTGTCTACGACCAGTGGGCGATCCAGTACGGCTACGGCACGGTGCCAACCGCCACCAAGCCTGATGACGAGCTGCCGGTCCTCAAGCAGATCGCGCGGCGGAGCGGTGAGCCGGGCCTGATCTACAACACCGACTTCGAGGCCGATAGCTTCGACCCGACCATTACGCGCTTTGATAGCACGTCCAACCCGCTGGACTACTGGGAGCGCATCATGCAGACGTCGCAAGAGCTCCTGGGCAAGCTTGAGTCGCGGGTCAAGCCGGGCGAGAGCTATGTTGAGTTCTCGCGGCAGGTGCAGCTAACCCTGAATATGATGGCCCAGGGCTCCGCGCAGGCGAGCCGCTATATCGGGGCCCAGCAGGTGCGTCGTAGCTTCAAGGGCGATGCCGGACAGAAGCCCAACCTCAAGCCCGTGGAGGCGGCGCAGCAGAAGCGTGCGCTGGACCTGCTGGCAAAGTACATCCTGGCTCCCGGGGCGCTCAAGCTCCCGCAGGGCTACCTGGAGAAGATGACGGTCGACCTGGCACCGATTGAGTCTCGCCCCTCGGAGTTCTTTGTGGGGGAGGTGATCGCCAACCTCCAGAAGTCAGTCGTGCGGCGCCTGCTCTCGTCGCAGACCCTGATGCGGGTCGCCAGCAACGAGTATAAGACTGGCGATCCCAGCAAGGCACTGACCCAGCCCCTGCTCTTCAAGACCGTGGCGGATGCGGTCTGGAGCGAGCTGGCGACCAAGCAGAATGTCAGCTACCAGCGCCGCCATATCCAGCGTCAGCATGTCGAGTCGCTGATCACGCTGGCCAGTAGCAGCGCGACCGACGACAGCCGGATGCTGGCGGCGGCGCACCTGCGGATGCTCCGGGAGAAGCTCAAGGCCGCTCAGGCGATCCCAACCCTCGATGAGTACACCCGCCTGCACTACACCGACCTCTCGGAGAAGATCCAGCGCCAGCTCGATGCCAAGGTTAACCTTGGTGGTGGCGGCGGTGGTGGCCTGGGAATGCTCTTTGGCCGCCCTGGAAAATGAGCCGATTTTCGCGCGTTGTCCCTCCTGCCCTGCAGGGGGGACTTCTCTTGTTGCTGGGAACTCTATTTCTCTTCTTTGAGGTTGTTGTCCGTGGCCGGGTCCTCTACTACGGCGATCTGACTCTCTACTTCCTCCCCGAGCTAGACTTTCTCCGCGGCGAGCTCCGCGCGGGGCATGTCCCTCTCTGGAACCCCTTTATCAACTGTGGGCAGCCGTTTGTGGGCAACCCCCAGACCTGGGTGCTGTATCCGTCCACTCTCTTGCTCCTCCTCTTTGAGACCTCACGTGCCAACGCCCTCTCGACCGTGCTGCATGTCTTTTGGGCGGGGTGGGGGACACTCGGGTTTCTTCGACAGCAGCGCCTCTCTGCCCCCGCCGCGGCTCTGGGGGCGGTGGCGTTTGCCTTTGGGGGGGCGCTGGTCTCCAAGGCCCAGTTTCCCAACATGCTCCAGGCGATGGCGTGGCTCCCCTGGCTCCTCTGGGCGACCGAGGGCGTGCTGACACAGCGCACGCTTGGGGCGGTAGGGAGGCTGGGGCTCTGTGTGGGGCTGGCGCTCCTTGCGGCACACGCGCAGGTAACCCTCATGCAGCTCTACTTGTTGCTCGGGTGGGTGGGCTTTCGCTTGAGGAGCCTGCCCCGCTCCGAGCGCCTCCGGCCGCTGGGCGCGCTGACGCTGGCGGCACTGCTGGGGCTCTGCCTGGCGCTGGCGCAGCTCTTGCCGGTGGTGGAGTACGCGCTGGCCTCGACCCGGCCGCACCTGAGCCTGGGCGCTGCCAATCGTTTCTATCTGCCTTGGCGGGAGCTGATCCTGCTGGTGGCGCCCAATGCGCTGGGGAACCCGGCGCTCGCCACGGGCTGGCAGGGCAAGGGCAACTTTTGGGAGCCGTGCTGCTATATCGGGCTGATTCCGCTTGTGCTGGGCGTGTACTTTGGTTTCGTGCGGCGGCGTGCGACCCGATTCTGGCTCCTCGCGGCAGCTCTCTCGCTCTGGCTGGCGCTGGGGCGCTACGGTGGGCTGTACTTTGTGGCGTTCTATGTCTTGCCCGGGGTGAAGCAGTTCCACGATCCCGCGCGCTGGCTCTATCTCACGAGCTTCGCGCTGGCGGTGCTCGCCGCGCAGGGGCTGGAGCAGGTGCGTCTGCGGGAGAGCGGAAAATGGCTCCTGGTGCTGATAACTCTGGGGGAGCTCGTGTGCTTCTCGCGGACCCTCAACCCGACCTGTGCCCCAGAGCAGCTTAAGACACTGGTGAGCCGCCCGCCCGCCCCTACCGAGCGTGTCTTTCACCTGCGGCCCTTTCAGGCCTGGAAGCAGCTCGCGCCCTACAAGCGCTACCCCGAGCCCGCCGTTGCGCTGTCGGGGGCGGGCATGACCCCCAATGTCCCGCTACTGAGCCGAGTCCCGCAAGCGGGGGGCTACGAGCCGGTGGCACGCCGGGATGTGACGGAGGCGCTGAAGGCGCTGGGGACACTCCCCCCCGACCCAGCCGGGCTGACTCCCACACAGACCAAGCAGCTTGAGGCGCTGGGGGTCCGCTGGGTCTACGGCAGTCGCGCGACGCGGCGTCTGGTGAGCACCTTGCCACGGATCGCCGGGGCGACACTCCTAGCCGAGCGGCCTGGCGTGCTGGAGCTTCAGCCCACGGCGAGTGTGGTTGTGGTCCGCGAGACCCATGCCGCGGGGTGGCGTGCTTGGGCCGATGGTATCCCGGTGCCGATTATCGCGAGTCCCCCTGTTTTTATGGAAGTGAGCGTCCCTGAGGGCACGAAACGGGTGGTTTTTCGCTACGAGCCGCTCTCTTGGCGGGTTGGGGTGTTTATTTCAGGGGGCGCAGGGTGTATACTGGTAGCACTCATGTTATCGATGTTAAGGAATAAAACGTGGCAGAGCTGACGATTCAAACCACGCCGGGGAGTACGTCCCTGGTGGCGTTTTCGGGAGAGCTGGACGCCTACCACGCTCCACGCGCCAAGACCGAGCTGGAGGCGCAGCTCGCGGCCCAGCCGGAGACCCTGGTGATTAGCCTGAAGCGCGTGGCCTACGTGGACTCGACCGGGCTAGGGGTGCTGGTGGCGATTCGCAAGCAGGCAGAGGCTGTGGGTGTGGGGCTGCGCCTCGTGATGCTCTCCGAGGGAGCCGTGCGGCGGACCTTTACCATCACGGGGCTCCTGAGTGTATTTTCTATTTTTGAGGATGAAGCTGCAGCCCTTGAGGCGGCGGCGTAAGTAAGGAAGGATAGCGACATGCAGAAATTTTCCCGAGCGGCGCTCTTAAAAGCGCTGATTCCTGGTGTGGTTCTCTCCCTGAGTATGGTGGGCTGTAAAGACCCCAATGCAGGGAACACGACGGGCGGCAGTGGCAGCACGGAGTCCAACTCTACCGCCGCGACCCAAGATACTAGCGGCGATAAGATCAAGGTGGGGCAGTACGCCTCCCTGACCGGTGAGACCTCGACCTTTGGGGTGGAGTCGAACGCGGGCCTGACCTTTGCCGTGGAAGAGATCAATGCGGCCGGTGGGATCGATGTGGGCGGCAAGAAGATGCAGGTCGAGGTCGAGACCCAGGACGACCAGAGCAAGCCCGACGAAGCCAAGACCATTGCGGTGAAGTTTGCGGCCGACCCCAAGGTGGTTGCCGTGATCGGGGAGGTTGCCTCCAGCCGCTCCAAGACCGCGGCCCCTGAGTTCCAGCGTGCGGGGATTCCCATGATCTCCCCGAGCTCGACCAACCCCGATGTCACCAAGGTTGGAGATTTTATCTTCCGTGTCTGCTTTATCGACCCGTTCCAGGGCTTTGTGATGGCCAAGTTCGCGATCGAGGAGCTCAAGCTGAAGAAAGTCGCGATCATGCGCGACCCTCAGCAGGACTACTCCGTCGGCCTCGCCGATGTCTTTAAGGACGAGTTCACCAAGATGGGGGGGGAGATTGTCGCCGATGTCTCCTACAACGCCAAGGACTCGGACTTCCGCAGCCAGCTTGGGCAGATCAAGGGGGCCGGTGCCGATGGTATCTTTATCCCCGGCTACTACAACGAGGTCGGGACGATCGCGCGCCAGGCTAAGGAGCTGGGGATCACCGTGCCTCTAATGGGCGGCGATGGCTGGGACTCCGAGAAGCTGGTCGAGGGTGCGGGCGGGCCGGGTAAGGCTCTGGAGGGGGCGTACTTCTCCACCCACTACTCCAAGGACTCGAAAGACACCAAGGTTCAGGACTTTGTGAAGGCCTTCACGGCCAAGAACGGCAAGGCACCTGCCAGCCTCGTGGCCCAGGGCTACGACGCCATGATGATCCTGGCCGATGCGATCAAGCGCGCCGGCTCCATCGAGCGCAAGAAGGTCCGCGATGCTCTGGCCCAGACCAAGGACTACGCCGCCGTGACTGGTAAGATCACGATCGACGGAGACCGCAACGCCAACAAGAGCGCGGTGGTTCTACAGATCAAGGGCGCAGAGTTTACCTACGTCAAGACGATCGACCCGAAGTAGAGACAGTGCTCACCCAGCGGCTTTTCGCTGGGTGAGCTTTTATTTGTCTTAAGAAGAAATTTGTGGATCAGTTTTTACAAAATATAATCAACGGTGTCCAGCTCGGGAGCATCTATGTGCTGATCGCGCTGGGCTACACGATGGTCTATGGGGTGCTCCGCCTGATCAACTTCGCGCATAGCGATGTCTTCATGGTGGGAGCCTACATGGGCTACTTTGCGTCGCGCTGGCTCAAGGTGAAGCAGCAGACCACGGTCTGGGCGGGGCTGGTGCAGCTCCTGCCCGTGCTGCTGATCTCCATGACGGTCTGTGTGGTGCTAGGCCTGGTCATCGAGCGGCTGGCCTACAAACCCCTGCGCCGTGCGCCGCGCCTGACAGCACTCATCACCGCCATCGGCATCTCGCTCTTTCTGGAGGGCATGGCACAGCTTCCCTTTGTCTTTGGGGTGGACCCGAAGTTCTATCCCGAGATCCTCCCCAGCGGCCCGGAGGCGACCCTGCACCTGGGCAACCTGACGGTCTCCCAGAACCAGCTTGTGCTGGTGATCACGGCGTTCTTGCTGATGGGGATTCTCTGGTTTATTGTCCAGCGCACCAAGATGGGCAAGGCCATGCGCGCCGTCAGCCACGACTTCGATGCCGCTGCGCTCATGGGGATCAACACCGATGCGGTGATCTCCTTTACGTTTGGGCTGGGCGCTGCCCTGGCTGCGGCCGGAGGCGTGCTCTTTGGCGCTCTGACCTTCAAGAGTATCTTGCCCCTGATGGGGGTCCAGATGGGCATCAAGGCCTTTGTCGCCGCTGTCGTGGGGGGGATTGGCTCGATCCCCGGCGCGATGCTGGGCGGCCTGCTCATGGGGCTCTCGGAGTCGTTTGTGAAGGGCGCACCCCATATCAAGCTCGGCTCCTATGATTTTGATCCGTCGCGCTGGGTGGATGCACTGGCGTTCTTAATCTTGATCGTGGTCCTGCTCGTGCGCCCCGCGGGGCTCTTGGGCAAGAACGCACCGGAGAAGGTCTAGCCATGCAAAAAACACTCTTAAAGCGCCTGGGCTGGGCGGCGGTCGCACTCGTCGGACTCATGGCGGGCTCGCTGCTCTTCCCGCTCTTTCTTCAGGACGTGGTCTACCGCGTCGTGATGCTCTGTGGGATCGCGATCATCATGGCGGTCTCGCTGAACCTTATCAACGGCTTCACGGGCCAGTTCTCGATCGGGCATGCGGGCTTCCAGGCGGTGGGAGCCTATGTGGCCGCCTCCCTGACCGTCTACGGCCACGACAAGCTCTTCTCGTTCGTGCCAAAAGACGGCAACTTCTCCACGATGGTGGTTGGGGGGCTAAAGCTGCCGATCTACTCCCTGCTCTCCGGGGGACCGGCGATGCTGGCCTCGATGCTGATCGGGGGGCTGGTGGCGGCGGGGATTGGCTATCTCGTGGGCCTGCCGAGCCTGCGCCTCCGCGGTGACTACCTCGCCATTGTCACCCTGGGCTTTGGGGAGATCATCCGGGTGATTGTGGAGAACCTGGATGTGGTCGGGGGGCCGCGTGGTTTCTCCGGCGATCTCAAGACGGGCATTCAAGTGCCGGCGCTGACCAACTTTTTCTGGGTCTACGGCACGGTCTTGGTGGTGATCCTGGTCTCCCGTAACCTGCGCTTCTCCGTGCATGGCCTCTCCTACCTCTCGGTGCGTGAGGACGAGATCGCGGCGCAGGCGATGGGGGTGAACACGACCACGGTGAAGGTAAAGGCCTTTGTCCTGGGTGCGTTCTTTGCCGGGGTCGCGGGAGCCCTCTTTGCCCACTACGAGCGGACCATCTTAATCACGTCGTTTAACTTCGTGCGCTCGTTTGATTTTGTCACCATGGTCGTCTTGGGCGGCCTAGGCTCGATCACGGGAGCGGCGCTCGCTGCTGTCGTGCTTACCGCACTCCCTGAGGTGCTGCGCTACACACTAGGAACCGAGGCAAATAAGTACCGTCTGGTTGTCTACGCCCTTGCCCTAGTGATCATGATGCTGGTGCGCCCCCAAGGGATTTTTGGGCGAGGGGAGCTTTCCTTTCGTCGGTTTATTAAAAAGAAAGAAGAGGTTCAAACAGGTTGAATAGACCATTTAACCCCGAATCGGATAGAAGGTTTCGGGTCGCTGTTTTTGTTGATTTTGAGAATGTAAAGCGCTCGGTCGATGATTTTTTTGAGAATGATCGTGTCGATTTTAAGCTGATTCTAGATGAGATTGTGCGGATTACCCAGGGACGGATTTTACTAAAGCGGGCCTATGCCGACTGGAGTGTGTTTCGGGACTACCGCGCTGAGCTGCTGGACAATGCTATCGAGCCTATCCAGACCTTCCCCCTCACTCCGAAAGGGAAAAACGGCTCGGATATTCGTCTTGCAATCGATGTCATGGAGTATGTCCTACGGCACCCTGAGCTCACCCACGTGGTGATTGTCTCGGGCGACTCCGACTACACCCCCCTCGTGGTCAAGCTCCGCGAGCTCGGTGTTCAGGTCCTGGGGCTAGGCGTGCGCTCCAACTCGGCCAACTACCTCGTCAAGGCCTGCGACCGGTTCCTGTTCTACGATGACCTCAAGGTTGCGCCCGCGCAGGACCCCGCTGCGCTCCTTGTGCGTGCCCTCAGCGTGATGGGGAACCGCCCGGTCCCTGGCTCTGCGCTCAAGATTCAGATGCGCCGGATTGATCCCAGCTTCGATGAGACACGGCTGGGGTTTGGCTCGTTTCTAGAGTTTCTCCGGGCCAACCTGCACCTCGTCGATGTCCACAAGCCCTCTGTGGGAGACGTGACAGTGGCACCACAGGGAACCCTGGAAGCGGAGGGAGAGACCCTCTACACGCCTCCAACACCTGCCGATAAGCTCCGGCTCTGGCTGCGGGAGAACAACTTCCGCTATGTCCCCTGCACCGAGCGCCACACGATTATCGCGGGCCTCTACGATATCTTCGTTGCTGCCGAGGCGGAGGGAGGGGTCTCGCTCAAAGAGGCGAAGGATCGCCTGCACGCCTGGGTGGAGGAAGTCCATTCAGATATCACCTGGGACGCGGTAAACTCGACCATCTACCACTTGTTCTACACGTGGTGCTTTGAGTTCGACCGGGGCGACGAAGCGGAGAGCAAGCAGCTCTGGGACCGGCGAACCCGGCTCCAGCCCGATATCACCGATGCCGATGACCTGATCGAGAAGACCGAGCGGGGGATCGCCCGCAAGCTCTGGGAGCGCGATCGGGACGGTGTGGATGCCGAGGCGCTCAATGAGTGGCTCTACGACGGTAACCCAGAGGACCTGGAGAGTGTCAAAGAGCTAATTGAGATCGTCTCCGACCCGGACTACACCACTGTCGGGCGTGTCGGGGGCGGCTAGGAGCCCACAGCGTGAGAGCAATAGAGCCACTCGGTGCCGCCAACCAGGCCTGGACCTTCTGGAAGACCATGAGCGAGGTCTCGCCACGAGTCGTACGCGACGAGATGACGCGAGACTTTCGCCTTAGTATCGTGGGAACCGAGGAAGACCGGCAGTGGTTTCTGGACCGCCTGATCCCCGAGACCGCCACACGGATCGAGCGGGAGGACGGCAGAGAGCGGCTCTACTTGCTAGATCGCGCCCCGGACGAGGGAGTCTCGGAGGTCTCCGCGGCGACCTTCTACCTGGCAGGCCCAGACCAGCCCCTCGGGGTTCGCGGTGTGCGGTGTGCGCCGTTTGTGGGTAGCTACGACGAGGCGATGGCCTGGGTGGCACAGACCCGTGCGGGTCAAGGGGTGGCCTTTGGACGTTATCTTCCTGGCATGCGGCCTGCGGTTGCCCAGCGGCTGATCCTCAATGCCAGCGCCAACAACGCGCGCTTTGCCTTCCTCTCCGCACTCCCCTGGATCCTGCCCGTCTCCCTCCCCTTCCTCCCGGCATCGTCGGCGGTGGATGTCTTTGTGCTCACCAAGAACCAAGCGATGCTGGTCATGCGGCTGGCCGCGGCGCACGGGCAGGCCCCTGGCTACACCCACCAAGTGAAAGAGATCCTGGGGACCGTTGCCGGAGCGATGGGGTGGCGCTTGCTGGCGCGCGAGCTGGCGGGGATGATCCCGGCGGGAATCGGGGTGGCCGCCAAGACCGCGATCGCGTATTCGGGGACGATCACGGTGGGGAAGGCGGCGCTGTACTACTACCAGAAGGGCCACCAGATGACCGCCGAGCAGATTCGCAACATCCACAAAGAGAGCGAGGCTGAGGCAAAGGCCGTGGCGGAGCAAGTGATCTCCAACCCACCAAGCCCGGAGGACCTCACCGAGCTCTAGCTGGCACGAATCGTGTGGAAGAGGGCTTCCGTATGAAGGCAGAGCGACGGTATGCACATGAGGTTCGCCTCAAGAAGCTGGAAGAGCTGGCAGAGCAGAAGCTAGGCTGGGCCGAGGCACGCCCGGAGGCTCGCGACGCGTGGCTGGCCTATCTCCAAGCCAACGACTACGATCTTGAGACCGTCTTGGTGCGGGCACACCAGCTTGCGCAGCACCCGCCTCTCCTGCTGGAGTCCCCCGAAACGCTCGCCGAGAAGCTGGCAACGTGGGAGGGGGAGAGTGCGTTTACCCCGGATCTCTCGTCCCCCGAGCGTGCGCTGGTTGCCTACGATGCGGAGCTCCTCAAGACCCCCTGGGACCCTCGACTGCTCGTGGCCCGGGGCTTCTTCCTGAACCGACTGGGGCGCTTTGCCGAGGGGCTTGCGGCCAGCGAGAGCGCACTACGGCTCGATCCTGGCAGCGATCAGGCCTTCAATAACCGTGGCTTTGCCCTGACGGGACTGGGGCGCTACGACGATGCCTTGGTGTCGTTTGCGGAGGCGCTCTGGCTCAATCCTGCCAATGCAAGCGCCTACACCAACCAGGGGACGACTCTCTGTGTGCAGGGGCGCTACACCGAGGCAGTGGCGGCCTTTGACCAGGCTCTGGTGCACAACCCCGAGCTTGCCGCCGTGCACAACAACCGAGCGGAGGCACTGAACTTCCTGGGGCGCTACGACGAAGCCTTGGCCGCCGCCGACCGGGCACGTGAGCTTGCGCCTGAGCTCGCCGGTCCTCATGCCGTTCGCGGCTTCTCTCTGTTTTCCTTGCAACGGTTTGCGGATGCCAGCACGAGCTTTGGGCGGGCGGACCGGCTAGCGCAGCTCAAGAATCCCGTCTACCTCTTGCTCCAGGCGGTGGCCCTGCTGGCGGTGGGCGCTGCGGGGACACGCCAGGAAGGGATTCGTCTGCTGGCGAGCCCCCGGCTCCAGGGCTTCCAGGGGCACCGTCTCTTGATCCTGCGCACCTACCAGTACCTCCACGCGCTCTCCCGGCAGGGGCAGCTCGTGCGGCTGGCGGAGCTCAAGAAACTCCTGGACGCGGGCGTTCACTTTCCTTCCACTTGGCAGTTCTCGCTAGAGCCCAGCCTCACTCAGGCAACCCTCTCGGGCCACGAAGATGCGGGCTGGCTCCCGACCCTGATCGACGTTCTTCTGGCGAGACAGCCCTCCAGTGTGCTGGAGAGCTGGCCGCTCTGGCAGCAGCTCTAGAGGCGCTAGGCGCTCGGGGCGGCAAACTCCACCAGGTAGCGTGGGCAGATCTGCGCGGTGTCGTAGACAATCATCTCGTTGTTGGCGACCCCGCTCTTCTCCGCTTGGGCAAAGGTGGAGTCGTAGCCGTCTTTGCGCGGGTCGAGCGTGTGGTTCCAGGTCGGGGGCGTGAAGCTCTTACCCATCGCGACATCGCAGAGGAACATGAAGCAGTGGTCCGTGCTGCGGCCCTTCCAGTAGCCGTAGGCGTAGTTGAGGGACTTGGTGCTTTGGTCGGAGAAGTAGACCCCGTTGCCAAACATCCGCCCCGTGCAGTGCGCCGCCGAGGCGGGGGCGATCACAAAGCCGCTCCGCAGGATCGAGAGGAGGTTGCTCGCCTGGGTCCCGTGCCAGAGCTCCTGGACATTGCCCACTGTGGCACCGCACTCCTCAAATCGCTGGCGCATCGCAGCGATCTCCACCCGAAAGACCCGCTTGACATCGAGGTGGGAGCTGGCATGCATGGCCTTTTGCGTGCTCTGGTATTTTCGTCGAATCCGCTCGATCTCCACGTCGTCGGTGACCCGCTCCAGGCGCGCCTCAAAGAGCTTCGGAGCGGGAGCCGCCTCTTTCTCGCTCTCTTTGTCGGCCTTGAGCACGAGCGCCAGGCTGGCTTCGAGCGCATCGAGGATTCCGTTTTGTTTTTGGACCGCCTCTAGATCGGGGAAGAGCTGCTTGGGATCGGGCTTGGCGCGCCCGATGTTCTGTGGGATCAGCATCAGGTAGTCGTTGAGGTGGGGGACAAAGCAGGCATGATCCCAGTCGCCTGTCGCCACAAAGCCCCCAAGCGTCCCCAGTAGAGCACGCGCCTCCGTGAGGGCCTCGCGGGTGACAATTCCCAGGGGTGTGGAGAACGTCCCCCGGCTCTCGTCGTAGGTCATCGTGGTCGCTTCGAGGATACGGTGCACATTGACGCGGGCGAGGTACTGCACCAGTGCCTGGGTCTCGGGGGAGCTCGTGATAATCTGCTCCGCCGCCACTTTCGCCAGAGTCTCGCCCTGGAGGTTAGCGCTGCTTGCCGTATTGGCGAGGGTCTTCTGAGGCCGGTAGCCCTTGCCCTCTTTCTCGCGGCACTTGGCATCGAACTGCCACTCGTTGTAGTGGGGGAAGCTCTTGCGCTGCCCATCCTCCCCGACCCGTCCCCAGTGCGTCTCACAGGAACCGTCGGCTAGGAGCTTGATGTTCCAGAACTTGTTGTTATTGCCTGCGATATTGGTCAGCACGTACCGTGCTTCTTTCACCACGCTCACCGTAGCCATCTCTCACTTCACCTTGCCTTTCGTCTCACACCGCGTGGTAGGCGGCTTCGTAGAGAGACTCCAGGGGGTGGGCAAAAGGCGGAAAAGAAAAAGCCCCCTACAAGAGTTTGTAGGGGGTTCTCGCACGCCTCTTATCCAGGAGGATGGTAGTCATGTAGACCAGCGCGTAGAAAGGTTGCTTCAGGCACTTAAACGAAGAGCAACCTGCAATTGTTCAGTTTGAATCTACTCTTTTCGGCGGCGGCGGTGGGCAAGCAGCAGGCCACCCAGTGCGAGCAGACCGACGGTGCCCGGCTCGGGGGCGTTGGTGAGGGTGACACGTGAGGTGCGAAAGGCTCCACGGGCGGAGGTGGTGTTGTCGCCGAAGAAGAGGAAGTTAGTGGTGTTGTAGGCAAGCAGGCCCGACGACGAGTAGTTGCGGAGGGCACCGGAGACGACGGAGGTGCCGTTGGCGAGGAGCTGGTAGTTGCTGCCGCTGATCTGCAAGCTGTAGTTCGTCAGGGCGGCGGTGGTATCGAAGAACCCTTCTTCGGCCTTGGTGAAGCTCGGCCCGGACTGTGCCCAGATGCGGTCTGACCAGAAGCCCAGCTCGATTCCCATGAGGTCGCTGGTGATCGCAATCACGGAGACACCGGAGCGGTTGGGGCCATTTACCCCATCGTGGGTCTCGCTATCCACCTTGAGGGTGAAGCCCAACGAGAAGCCTTGCGTGCGGTTGAGGGTCTGGTCAAAGCGGGAGAACCCTGCTTGGGTGCTATTGTCGGGGAGGGTGGTATTGAGGACGGTCGCGCCCCCGGCGAAGGTCTCAAAACCGGGAGGGAAGACAAGCCAGCCGCCGTATTGGCTAACTCTTTGCCCCCCTGCGCCATCGTAGAGCGTGGTCTGAGCGACAGCGGGGGCGCTGAGGGCAAGAAGGGGAACGGAGAGAGCAAGTAAGCGTTTCATAGGTTTCCTTTGAGGTGGGATTCGAAGTCTTGCCGTGCCTCTTCGGAGAGGGCCTCGGCGCAGAACCAGGTATCGTCCATGGTCGCCGCGAGGATGCTGTCGGTGAACCAGAAGCGGAGCTCTTGGGGATGGACCAGCGGCTCGTCGGCGACCGGGCTGAAGAGGCGCGCGGCATCGGCGAGTGGGGTGGGCGTGTCAAGCTCCAGCGGATGATCGGCGCTGGTCACCAGCTCAAAGGCCAGCGCTTGGGCGGCGAAGTCGCTGAAGTAGGCCGTGGACGGCAGGAGCAAGTACTCGCTTCCCAGGACGCCATCGGCATCCTCGATATAGACCGGCGGGTTGGCCAGGTGGCTATCGGATTCCAGGACCACCCAGCTGTAGAGGTACTGGTTCTCATCGTAGAGGATCAGCCGGCGCGGGTAGTCCGCCTCCTCGCCCGCGAGCCCCTCCCCCTCAAGGTCGTCCCAGAGCGAGCACCACTCCAGCTGTGTGTAGGGAGTCAGGTGGAGCTGTGAGCCGGGGTGGTAGAGACGCTCGCACTTGCCAACAGCACCGTACCAAGCCCGCACGAGAGCGGGTAGGGGCCGGCCTAGCTCCTGGTTGAGGGCATCGAGCTCCATGGCGCTCAGGCCTTCCTCCGGAGTGAGGGGGGCACCAAGCCAGGGCTCGACAAGGGAGAAGGCAGTCTTCCAGCTAGGGGGGAGTGTGTTCATTGTGGTTGGGTCGTGTTGCGCGGGAGCGGAGGCTCGTCGGTGAGGGGCGGGGCGATGGCGCGGCGACGGCGGCGGCGTGCGCGGCGTGCCCGCTCCTGGGCGAGCTGGCGCTGGCGCAGGAGGAGAAGCAGACCGCCCCCGCCGCCAAGCAGGCCAACCCAGAGCCAGGGGCTTCGCCCGGTTGCCTGCACCACGGAGCGCTTGACGGCGCGGGTCGCCGTGAGAGGGACTTGGGTGACAGGCTTGCCGTCGCGCAGGACCGTGAGGCTCGCGACCGCCTGGCCTTGTGCGATGGGGGCGGTGTTGGTCGTGGGGGTGACCCGTGTCTCGATCGTGCTGGGACGCAGGCGGTCCTGAGTGATGTGGAGCGTCTCTGCGACTGTCGCCGCGACCCGCCCCTCCGCCCCGAGGCGTGTCGGGACCCAGGCCGTGCGCTGGCCACTCACTGCAACCGTCTTGGCGGAGAAGCGCGCAAAGCCCCACTCGATCAAGGGAACCGTGTCCCCGACCGCGTTGCTGGGGGCCGCCAGAATGACCGCGAGGAGCCGCCTGCCGTTGCGGGTGGCGGAGCCCACAAAGCAGTGGCGGGCGGCGTTGGTGAAGCCCGTCTTAACCCCATCGGCGCCGGGGACCACATCGTAGAAGCTCTTCTTTGCCTTCGAGGCCACGACCAGGTCCTTAAAGTTGATCGAGCGGCTGATTGTCCGCTTGGGAGTCCCGACAGCATCGGCGAAGCGCGGGTTCTGGAGCGCGGCCCGTGCGATCAGGGCGAGGTCGCGTGCGGTGGTGTAGTGGTTGGGGTTGTGCAGGCCATGCGGGTTGACAAAGTGGCTATTGGTCGCTCCGAGCTCTGCGGCCCGCGTGTTCATCTTCTCCGCAAAGGCTGGCACCGAGCCCGCGACATGCTCCGCGATCACCACTCCCCCGTCGTTGGCGGAGCGCAGGAGAAAGCCATAGAGGAGCTGCTCGGCACGGAAACGCTCACCGGGCTTGATGCTGAGGCTACTGGGCTCGATATTCACCACGGTTGGATCGGTGCAGGTGACAATGTCATCGGGCTTGGTGTTCTCCGCAAAGAGTAGCCCCGTGAGGATCTTGGTTGTGGAGGCGGGGTAGCGCTTGATATCCGCCCCGGACTCGTAGAGCACCTCGCCCGTGTCGTACTCCATGAGCAGGACACTGGGAGCCGAGAGCACCGGGGCCTTGCCTAGGTCGGCTTTGTAGAAGTAGCCGGGGAGCTTCCCCGCCTTGACCAGCGCGATGTGCTCCGCCTCGGTCTTGAAGGCGAGAGAGGGCTTGGCCCCCTGCTTGCGTCCCGGGCGGGCTTGGGCCGGCGCAAGTGCCAGCAGGAGCACGGTAAGAGCGAGGAGCCAGTGCCTCATAGCGCGCTCGCAGCCTCCAGAGAGAGGTGGGCTGCCTCTTGCTCGGATGCCGTCGGGGCATCGTCGGGGAGGGCCGGGAGCTCGTCGAGGCTGGTCAGGCCGAAGTAGTGTAAGAACGCATTGGTTGTCGCGTAGAGGATCGGGCGGCCGGGGGTCTGCTTGCGGCCCGCCTCACAGATCAGCTCGCGCTCCTGGAGGGTCTTGAGGACACCGTCGCAGGAGACCCCACGAATCGCCTCGACCTCGGCCTGGGTGGCGGGCTGGCGGTAGGCCACAATGGTCAGCGTCTCCAGCGCGGGCTTGGAGAGCCGGTTGGCGTGGGGAGCGAGGAGCTTGCCGATCGTCTCGCCGTACTCCGGGCGGGTGGCGAGCTGGAAGCCGCTGTCGAGCTCGATGATCCGCAGTCCGGAGTCTTGGTCACGGTAGCGCTGGCGCAGCTCTTCTAGAGCGTCGCGCACCGCGTCCTCGTCCCACTCCGTGGCCTTCACCAAGTCCTTGAGGCTCAACGGCTCACCGGAGACAAAGAGCAGGGCCTCCACCATTCCTAAAAGGCTACGCATCCTCGTCGGTCTCCTCGTCGCTATCGGGATCTACCATCGCGCTGTGGGGGGCGTCACGCTCGCTATCGGGCACAAAGATAAGACGGATCGGGCCGCAGAACTCGTCTTGCTGGACATCGATGGCGTTTTGCTTGAGGAGCTCCAGCAGTGCCAGAAACAGCAGGATGATCTCCAGGACCTCAAAGGGTGGGACGGGCAGTAGCTCCACGAGGTCCAAGCCCTCGGCACCGGCGCGCTCCACCTGGCCCAGCACCAGGCGCATCGTCATGCGGAGCGTGATCTTCTGGCGGCGCACACTGGTGATCGAGCGCTCGCCCGCGCCCACATCGGCGAGGATACGCTCCAGAGCGCGCAGCAAGGCATCGGCGGGGAGCTCACCAAACTTGGGAGGCAGGGCGTACTCGTTGGAGTAGGGCAGCGGCTCGCGGAAGAACGAGCGGTGGATCTCTCCCTCGCGCTGAAGAAGTGTCTCGGCGATCGCTTGGTACTGGCTGTACTCCAAGAGCCGCCGTACCAGCTCGGCGCGTGGGTCCTCGCCGACACCCGCTTCGTCTTCGAGCTCGTCTTTGGGGGGAGCGGGCAGGAGCAAGCGGGACTTGATCTCCAGCAGGGTCGCGGCCATCACCAGAAACTCCCCTGCTACGCCCAGGTCCAGGTTCTCCATGGCGTTGAGGTGGACTAGATACTGGTCGCAAAGCTCGGTGATAGGCAGGTCAAAGATATCCATACGACCGTGCCGCACCAGGTGGAGCAAGAGATCGAGTGGACCGTCGAAGTCGTGGATATGGACCGTGGGAGGCGGCGCAAGGGCGACCGGCATAGTAAAGGATTGTACCCAGTGCGACGCCCTGTCGCAACGCACGAGGCACGGTGACTTTTGCGGCTACAACTGGTCGGTGCGGAGGCGATAGCCGACACCTGGGACGGTGAGTAAGTAGCGGTCGCCGGTGATATTGGGCTCCAGCTTGCGCCGGAGGTGGGAGACATGGACATGAACCACGTGCACTTCATCGTAGTTCTCTCCCCAGACAGCGCGGAGCAGGTGGGAGTAGGGCAGGACATGGTCGACATGCAGCACTAGCTCGCGCAGGAGATCGAACTCAATCTTGGTGAGCTTGATCTCCTCACCGGAGCGCTTGACCTCGCGGCGCAGTAGGTCGATCACAAACGGGCCGATGGTGATGGCTTGTGCGCGGGGCGGGGCGCTTGCTTGGGCGCGGCGCAGGACCGCGCGCATGCGTGCAACCAGCTCCGCGGTGTGAAAGGGCTTGGTGAGGTAGTCGTCGGCTCCTAGCTCGAGCGCGGTCACTTTAATCCGCGGCGTGTCTGCCGCGGTCACCAGGATAATGGGGATACTCGACCACTGGCGAACCTGCCGGCAGACCTCCAGGCCATCTAGCTCCTCGATCCCAATATCAAGGAGCACCAGGTCGGGGGGATGCTGTGCGATTCGCTCCAAGGCGAGCCGGCCGCTGCGGACAACCTCGATCTCCCAGCCCCGCGCCGAGAGCTGGGACTGGAGGAGCTTCTGTATCGTGAGATCGTCCTCGACAAGAAGGACACGCTCTCCTTCTTGGAGGGGGAGGGTGAGGAGTGTTTCCATCTCGCCTAGACGCTCTCTCTCTCAGGGGCGGGCTCAGACGCGCTCAGGAGCGTACAGTGTGGTAGCGTCACAGTCACAGTCACTCCTCCGAAGGGCTCGTTTTGCGCGGATATCTGCCCCCCATGTCCCTCGACAAGAGTCCGGCAGATCGCGAGGCCGAGTCCGGTCCCCGCGGACATACTCGTGGTGCTTCGGCGATAGAACTTCTCAAAGATCTTCTCCTCCGTGCCAGGGGGGAGACTCTCCCCACGATTGGTCACCTGAAAGACAACCTCGGTCTCCCGTAGCTCGCCTACGAGGAGGAGGGGAGAGCCTTTAAAAGAGTACTTGAGCGCATTTTCAAGCAAGTTGAGCGCGACAATCTCCAGCTGGGTGGGATCCCCCATGACAAGGAGAGGGGTGGCGGGAAAGTGTGTTTGGATGGAGTGATCTTTACTGAGGACACGAACCCGCTCGAGGGCATTGGCGATGATATCGGTAAGGTCACAGGGCTCCTGCAGGACAGGCGCAACCTCCGACTCCAGTCGCGACATCTCCAGCAGGTTGCGGACGCGGCTTGCGAGGGTATCGAGCTCTTGGCTCACCAGAGTAAGGCACTCGGTGACCTCGGGGGAGAGCGAGGGTGGGAGAGCTTCTGGGGAGTCGGCCTCCAGGAGGTTGGAGACGGAGAGCTGCATCGTGGAGATGGGAGTCTTGAGGTCGTGAGAGATATTGGCCAGGAGGTCTGACTTGGCAAGGTTGAGCCTGTGGAGGGACTCATTGCGCTGCCCGAGGGCAAGAGCGAGCCGCTGAAGGCGCTCATAGAGTAAGAAAAGGTTCCAGCTGATCACGGGCACAGCGAGAAGGAGTGGGATGCCAACAATGGCGAAGTTTCTCAGCAGATACCGGTAGGGGGCAAAGGCTGCATCGGTGGGTTGCGCTACCAGAATCACCCAGCCGGGAACCAAGGTTGGGGTGTAGCCTACCATCTGTTCCTGCTGTGACGGCGCGAAGCTAGCCTCTAAGGGAGGAGGAATCCGGTAGAGCTCCGCTCCAGGACTGCCTTGTAGCGCCTTTTGGTAAGGGGCATAGTCAGGACGAACCCGGCGCTCCAGAAAACGGATTGCACTCTCTTGAGGAGCGGTGGCGTCACTGCTGGTAGCGACAATCCGCTGGGTGTTGTCGATCAGGATCACGGTGCCGCTGTAGAAACGAATGGAGGTCAGCCAGTCGTAGAAGTTCCCAAGGCGAAAGTAGGCAACGAGCACCCCCACCGCGATCCCTTGTTGATTCCGCACAGGAATCGCCATTGCCAGTGCTTCTTTCTCCTCCAGTCCCCTGAGATGAACGACATTATTGACCAGGGGGGGATCTTGTTTGTGGTGGGAGTATAGCTGAGCAAACCAGGGCTCTGCGGCAATACTTTGTGGGAACTCCGCAACCGCAGGGTACTCTGCGATCTGCTCTCCTTCCTGATTGTAGGTGGCGGCGGCCAAGAGGTCTGGCAGGAGGTCAACACTATCTTTGAGGGTACTAACCACCATCGACCGATCGTTTTTCTGAACCGCTTGCGTGAGAGTGGGGCGCTCTACGAGGGTATGAAGGATCGTAAATGCATTCTGACACCGTCGCTCTAGGAGGCGAGCACAGAGCCGTGCGGTATTTTGCGCTCGCCAAGCCGCGAGCCGGGTCTGATTGGAGTTTGCGCTGCTGAGGGTAATGGCGAGGTAGAGAACGAGGCTAAAGAACAAGACGAGGATCATGCTCAAGACAAGAGCTCTGTCTCGTCGCGATTGGGATAGACTGGTGGTAAGCCCTGTATCCGATACCTCCGAGTCGAACGGGGCATCGTGACGTGGGGGGATTTGAGGGCTTCTCCCGTGGGGAATCTTCATGGCGATCTCGTTGCAACTGACATTGTAGCACCCGCGGACTACACCACCGAGAGATCATGGATTCTTGAGGGAATCTTGAGACGATGCCCCTTCGGGGGAAGAGCATTTTAGCCAAGATTCGGGTACAACGGAGCCCGGGTCTGCATGTTTCTAATTTCCTGAAATTTCCACCGCGAAAACCAATGAAAATTAAGCTATTGCCTTTGTCGAAACAGCATCAGGGGGATTATGGTTCCTAAGGTTTGCCTCAGATTTCAAGAGAGGGGAACACTTGTCGTTTTGCGGCGAGATTGTCGTACCGGGACTCATTGGGGAGACAGACAATCATAATGGCTGGCAAAAAGAGCATCCTACATTTATTAAATTTTATCCCTTCTCATGAGCGGACTATGGATCACTTTATCCTGAGAATGGTGGGGCAGTTAAACCAATCAAAAGTTCACTCTATCTTTGTATTCCCTGCTGAGCCCTCCTTAGTGATGAAGGAGAGGCTCCTGGGCTTAGGTGCCGATTATAAAGTGTGTGCCTTCCCCTTAAATCCCCAGCGTGTGTCTACACTTGTTAAAGAGCTGGAAGGCTGTCACATTGATGTGATGCAGACAATGTTTATGTCTCCTTATAATGTGAGTTTGTTTATTTTTAAGTGGAGAGCTCGTGTCGGTAAGTGGATTTTTGTAGATCGGTCTAGTGGGAATTCCACAAGGGGTAGCGAAAAAAGTATTGGTAAGGATTTTTATCGTCGTATTCGTGGTTTTTTTTCTGGATTTGTAATCGATAGAGTGATCTCCGTCTCTGGTTATGTCGCTGCACGCGATCAGTTTGAGATGTTTTTGCCTGGCGATAAGATTCGTACTATCTACAATGGCATTGACCTCGCACGGTTCTCCGTTGCTCAGGCACCAGTTGCCAATGCGGTATTTACAGTGGTCTTTGCCGGACAGTTGATCCCCGAGAAAGGGCTTGAGCTACTCATTGAGGCCGTTGCGCAGCTGAAGGTACAAGATGGAATCGTGGTACAGGTAAAGGTTGCAGGTGCGGGCCGTAGTCAGAGTGAGCTGGTAGCTCTCGCAGAGCGCTTGGTGCCAGGGCAGATTCAGTTTCTGGGACAGGTCTCCGATCTGCAAGAGCACTTCCGAGCAGCGGATGCTGCTGTGTTTCCGTCGCGCTGGGCGGAGGCATTTGGCTTTGTGGTTGCTGAGGCCATGGCCTGTGGGCTGCCCGTGATTGTCTCCGATGCGGGGGCACTCCCTGAGGTCGTTGGGGCGGACCAGCAGGCGGGCTTGATCTTTGAGTCCGACGACGTCGGAGCGCTGGCACAGCAGCTCAAGAGGCTCTACAGCGACCCAGCGCGACGCCAGGCGATGGGGCTAATCGCACGTCAGCGCACCGAGACCCTGTTCTCTTTAGATCGAATGGTCGATGACTATGTTGCCGCCTGTTTAGAGCTTCTGCCAGACAACAAGGGCTAGCATTTGCCAGCAGACAAGCGATCTGGGGAAACGTGGGGTATACTCCTGACTAGCGCGCGTCTCTGACGCGCGGATGTCGTTTTCTGGATGCTTCCCCGGCAGTGACCCGCCGCCCCGTTGCGCGATTTCGAGTGGCGTGAGCGTGACCTGTGCCTGGTTGAGGCGTCGTTTCTTACTTTGTTTACTTAGGAGTACCTCATGCGACGACGGCGCACTGCCGCCTCTGCCGACGATGAAAACGTCGTGCTTGATGCTGTTAACAGCACCCCGACCACAACCGACACCGTCCCTGCCTCTGCAGAACCGGAACCTGTCACCGATATCCCCGCCCCTAAGCCGCGTCGACGAACCACGCGGGCGAAAGCCGAGACACCTGCTGTCGAGCCCGAGCCTACCGCTGTTGTCGAGCCCGCTGCGGTGGTGCCTGAGCCTGAGCCAGCGCCGGTAAAGCCACGGCGGACGCGCAAGCCCAAGGCCGTCGAGCCGGAGCTTGTCGTTGCGGCTGAGCCTGAGCCCGAGCCTGTGGTTCCCGAACCCGTGCTTGAGGAGAGTACCCCCGAGCCCGCCGAGTCTGCCTCGCGTCGCCGCCGCTCTCGTGCTCGAAAGGCACCGCTGGAGCCTACCGTCGGTCTGGAAGAGGCCCAGTCCATTCTCGCCGAGGTTGCGCCCGAGCCCGCTCTTGCCGCAGAGACCATCTCCATCGAGGAGCGGATTGTCGCTGAGGATCGCGACCCCCGCACGGGCCGCCGTCGCCGTGGCCGGGGAGGCCGCGACAGTAAGCCCACCGCCGAGCCCGAGCCGACTCCCGCCCCCGTTGCCGAGACGCCGGCAGAGACCGAGTCGGGAGACTCCGATCGCCCCCGGCGCGTTCGTGGGCTCCGGCGCACCCGGACGGTCGCTGCCCCCACCATGATGGTCTCGGGGGACGAGCTGCCGGTCGTGGTGCCTGTGGAGCTTCCCGAGCCTGTGGTTGCGGAGACCGACGAAGGAAAGCCCGCGCGGGTTCGTGGGGGACGGCGTGGTCGCCGCGACGGTGGCGCTGCCGCGCTCCTTCCCCCCCCGGTTGCTGGCCCTGTTGTCCCGCCCCCTGTGGAGCCGCTGCCGCCGCTCTACACGCCACTCCCCGCTGAGGTCCTCGCCAACTTGGTGGAGGCTAAGGTCGCGGTGCGTAAAGGTGTCGCCGAGCTCTTGATCGGTGGCGAGCCGCGCCTGCCGATGCTCTTCTTTGTCAATACCGAGATGGGCGAGGAGTTTCTTGCCAGCGCCCAGCGCCAGATTCGCTTCGCCTACGAAGCCGGCGTGCGCCTCTTTACGGTGCTCTGCCACCTGCCCTGGAAGACCCGCTCCGGGGAGCGGCGCTACGACCTGCTCGATAGCATCCTGCGCTTTGTCTCCGAGAACGCGCCTGAGGCACTGGTCCTGCCACGGCTGATCTTCTCGCCGCCCGCCTCGTGGGCCCGGCAGAATCCCGGTGAGATGGTGCGCTACGCCAGCGGCGAAGAGGGCGATGTCTCCCTGGGCTCCCGGCTGTTCTGGGAGAAGGAGGCCGAGGAGGCGCTCCGTGCCGCAGTCGAGCATGTTGCGCAGGGACCGCACGCCGCCCGGGTCTTTGGGTTCTACCTGGAGCACGGCGAGTGGCTGCATGAGAAGGGGGTCGGCTACGACCTCTCCGATGCCAATGTCGCCGCCTTCCGTAGCTGGCTGCGAGCGCGCTACAAGAGCTCGCTGGTCGCCTTCCGGGCTGCCTGGCACGATGGCCACGTGACCTTTGAGAACGCCGCGATTCCCGCCTGGCCCGTGCCACAGGGAACCGGGGTCTTCCTCGGAGCGCGTGAGACCCGCTGGTCGGACTTCCATCGCTTCATGAGCGAGCGTGTCGCCGAGGTGATCAATCGCCTCGCAAAGGCCGTGAAAGAGGCATCGGGCGGTCGCAGTGCGGTCGCAGTGAGCTGTGGCTACACCCTGGAGCTGGCACGCACGAGCTCGGGACACCTGGCGCTCTCCGATGTCCTGGCATCGCCGCATGTCGATATCCTCACCGCCCCGTTCTCCTACGCGGGCCGTCTTCCCGGTGGCGCTGCGCCGCTGCCCCTGCCGATTGAGTCGGTGGCGCTGGCGGGCAAGCTGTGCATCCTCGAAGACGATACCAAGACGTTTTTGGCGAGCGGGACGACCCCGGATACCTACAACCCGCATGTTCCGACGGTCGAGGGGACCCGCGCGGTGCATGTCCGCAACTTTGGAGCCGCGCTTGCCCACGGGGCGGGCATCTCCTACATGGACCTCTGGGGCGAGGGCTGGCTCGATGACCGTGAGACCTGGGAGTTTCTGGGCGGCCTGCGGGAGATCGCCGATCTCTACGCGACACGGCGGCGCAACCCCCGGACACGTGCCAACGCCGATCCCGATGTGGCGGTGATTGTCGATGAGGCGAGCTTCTTTGAGGTGCGCGACGAGCGTCTGCTGGAGAAGCTGATCTCCAACCAGCGCGAGGTGCTCCTGCGCTCCGGGGCACGGGTGGGCTTCTACCTCCAGTCCGACCTGCTACGCAAGAACTTCCCCGAGACACCCAAGCTGCTGATCTTCCTCAATGCCTTTAAGATCGAGCCCGCTCTGCGCGCCGCGATCCGTGAGCGCTGGCAGGACGCTGGCCGGACCCTGGCTTGGCTCTTCACCCCCGGAGTCCGGGAAGAGAGCCTGACCGAGCAAGCCGAGGTCTTTGGGATGCACCTGAAGTTCCAGCCCTTTGCCTCGAAGCTTGGGAGCCGGGTCTTCTCCGACACCCGCTCGCCGCTGACCGAGACCCTACGTGGTCAGAAGCTCGGCGAAGAGGTCCGGGTGAATCCGTCGCTGACCATTGCGGACTCACGGGCTGTGGTTCTTGGCGAGTACGGCAATGGTAACGCCTCGCTGGGGGTTCGCAAGCACCCGCGCTGGCAGTCGGTGTTTATCGGCGAGCCGGTCCTGACCCAGGCACTCCTGCGTGGCCTCTACAAGCTGGCGGGGGTGGCGGCCTACACCGCGGACGACGATGTGGCTTGGGTGGGCGATGGCCTGCTCTGTCTGCACTCGGCGCCGGGTGGCGGGACCACGGTCTACCTACCGGAGGAGGCGGTGCTCCATGACTTTGTCTACGGCGAGACCCTGGCCCGCGATGGCCGGGGGGCACGCCTCTCGATGCCGGTCAATGGGACCCGCTTGCTCTACTTTGGCCCGACTGCGGAGTCCGAGCGCTTCGGTGCCGAGCCCGCGACCGCACCGCCGGGGCTGACCCTGAGCGAGCTGCCGGTGCCTGTGCCTCCGTTTGTCTTTGAGACCCCCTCGCCGCTGGGCGTGGAGTCGATCTCCGCCGAGGACGAGGCGATGTTCCAGGCCGCGCTGGCCGAGCTACCGCACCTCGCGGAGGTGATTGGCGAGCTAGAGGAGCCGACAATCGCGATTGCCGAGGCCGCGACTGCCGCGGTCGCCGAGGTGGTCGCTCCCACGGAGCGCGCCCCACGCCGCCGCCGTGGCCGTGGTGGGCGCGATCGCCGTGGCCGCGACGAAGAGACCAGTGAGCCCGCTGCCGCAGAGACGGTAGAAGATACCGAGCCTGTGCGTCGCCCGTCGCTGGAGGAGCTCCTGCCCCTCTCGGAGTCCCCGCTGGAGGGAGAGCTTCCCCCCATCCCGGAGGAGTTCCTCGCCCTCGACGAGACCCCCGCAGTTGCGGAGCCCGCCCCGCCTGCCCGCCGCCCGCGCCGCCGCCGCCTACGCAGCGACGCCAGCGAGCCCACGGAGTCTGCGGAGTAGCACGTGCAGTCTGCGCCCCTCATTCTGGAAACAGAGCGAGGGGCGCTTTTGTTTTTCTGATCGGGAATCGTGCGGCTTTAGGGCACATTCGCGTGGACGGTAAACGTCCGGCAAGCCTGCACGGAAATCGTGCGGCTATGGGGCCTTCGGCCGCCTCCTCGTTCCTCGTCGGAAAATTCCGCCGAAGGCGCGGCGGAGGAACGACGCCCTACAGCCCCGAGGTTTACCGTCGAGGGCAATCCGGTTTCTAACCGGCGGACAGAAGGGGGCTTGCGGCCACGATCCCATGGTCCGGTCCCTTGACCAGCACGGTATCCGCGAGGGCTTTGGTGGGGAGGATGTGCTCGTGGAGGTTGGGGAGGTTGACACTCTCCCAGATCGTCTGGATGCGCGCCTCCCACTCCGCATCGGTGAGGGCGAGAAAGCGGGTGAAGTAGGACGACGGATCGGTGCGGGCGGTGTCGCGGAGCCGGAGCAGGCGCTCGCGGTACCAGCGGAAGAGATCGGGCTCCTCGGCGTGGAGGTAGAGCCGCTGGTCCAGCTTGCCGGCGGTAAAGGCGGGCTGGAGCGCGTTGATCCCCTCGACAATCACCAGCTTGGGCTGACCGAGGGCGCGGCGCGTGTCGGGGAGGATGTCGTAGGTCTGGTGGGAGTAGACGGGGACGCTTGCGGGCTCGCCGGCGCGGAGGGCATCGAGGAAGGCGGTGAAGGCGGCGGCATCGTAGCTCTCGGGGAAGCCCTTGCGCCCCAGCAGGCCCCGGCGCTCCAGCTCGGCGTTGGGGAGGAGAAAGCCATCGGTCGAGACCACCTCCACCGTCTTGCCCGCCGCCCGCTCGGTCTCCGCCAGCTGCGCCGCCAGCGTGCTCTTGCCCGCCGCCACACTGCCCGCCAGCCCAATGAGCGTACTCACTGCGCGAAGGTCTTCTCGATCACATTGCCCTCTCCCAGCAGGACGATCTGCGCGGTGTGCGTGGCGATGCTCTCTTGGGGAACCTGGCAGTAGGCGCAGATGATGAGTAGGTCGCCTTTTTGTACGCGTCGCGCCGCCGCGCCGTTGAGCGAGACCTCGCCCGCGGTGCCCTTGATGACATAGGTGGAGAAGCGCTCGCCGTTGTTAATATTGTAGATCTCGACTTGCTGGAGGGGGTGGAGCTTGGCGGCGGCGATCAGCTCGGGATCAATGGCGATCGAGCCCTCGTAGTGGAGATCGGCTCCCGTAACCGTCGCACGGTGGAGCTTGGAGTAGAGCATTGGGATGGTCATAGCGCCTTAGCATACCCGACAAGCGCGTCGCAGAGCGTTAAGAGCGTGGGAAGGGGAGCGCCGGGGCCGGCGTGGTCCCAGAGCGTGGCGCGTGTCTGTTGCATGGTCTGCTGGTCGTTGTGCACCACGAGATCGGCGCCCGCTGCCAGTACTTTCTCTACGGCGATGCGCGTCTCGTCGGGGCCCGCGCCCTCGGTGAGCTTGAAGCCGACAAGCTTCAGCGCGGGGTTTTGGCTGTAGCTTTTTAGCTCGGGGAGGATTTTCTTCCCCGGAGCCAGCTCCAGCGAGAGCCGCGCCGACGAGTGCAGCTTGCCGGTGAAGGGGGCGGGGTGGGGGATGCCATCGACCGTGACCGTCTCTACCACAAAGTCACTGACCGCAGCGGCGTGGATCACCAGACCGAAGGAATGGCTGCTCAGGAGCGTCTGGCAGGCTTGGTCTAGCTCCGCGACCGTGGTGAAGAAGTGCTCGTCCACAGGGCTGGTCGGCGCGACCGAGTGCCGTGCCCGCAGCAGGGTGACCGCGAAGCCTGCCGCACTGAACGCATCGGCGAGGGCGGCACCGGTCGCGCCCGTGCTGGAGTTGGCGATCACCCGGACACCGTCGATGGGCTCCCGTGTTCCGCCGCTGGTGATCAGCACCCTCACGCCAGAATCGCCCTCAGGATAGCGTCGGGCTCCATCAAGCGGCCCTCGCCCACATCGCCACACGCGAGGTTTCCCGCATCGGGCCGGAGGATCGTCACGCCGAGACTCTCCAGCTTCTGCACCGACTCCTGCGTGACCGGGTGGGTCCACATCCTGGTATTCATCGCCGGGGCGACAAAGAGCGGCTTGGCGAAGTCGTGGGTGAGCCAGAGGTTGCCCAAGAGATCGTCCGCGACTCCACTTGCCATCTTATTGAGGCGATTGGCGGTGGCAGGGCAGAGCACCGAGATATCGGCCCAGCGGTTGAGCTCGATGTGCTCCATCCAGCGCCCCGGTGCAAACGTCTCGGTGAGGAGCGCACGGCCCGAGAGCCCTTCGAGGGTCGCCGCGCCGATAAATTTTAAAGCGGACTCCGTGGCAACACACTGCACCGTGTGCCCCGCCTGCACGAGCCGCGAGACCACGGTGCAGGCTTTGTAGCAGGCAATGGAGCCTGAGAGCTGGAAGAGAATGTTCATACGTTTTTGGTTCGCCCCGGTTGGAGCGGGGCGTCAACAGGCGTCGCAAGCTCCGCCGCAAAGGCCTTCGGCCATACAACCCGCGGCGAGCTTACTATGGCCGAAGGCCTTCCCAGCCGTAGGCTCGTTGACGCCCCGCTCCAACCGGGGCGATTCTACAGCGCGATGTTATCAATCAGTCGGACGACCGGGCCATTGTCGAGGGGCGGCGTGTGCACGGCCCCGAGGCGGCGGCCCCAGCGCTCGGCGATATAGTCTACCGTAAAGCCGAGCTCCGTGAGGTCCTGGGTGGCGGCGTCGCAGGAGAGCGTGGTGTTAGCCAGGGTCTGGGCCCACTGGGTGGCGAGGGCGCGCTGGGCGGGGTTGAGGCGGCGGTTTCGGCTGCTCATGGCGATGCCATCGGGCTCACGGACCGTGGGGCAGGCGATAACTTTCGTGGGGTGGTGGAGCGCCTCGGCCATCTCTTTGACCAAGAGGAGCTGCTGGTAGTCTTTCTCCCCGAAGAACGCGGCATCGGCCTGGAGGCAGTTGAAGAGCTTGAGCACGACCGTGAGGACACCGTCGAAGTGGCCGGGGCGGTGGGCACCCTCGAGGACAGTGCTCGTCTCGGTCTCGGTGACCCGGTAGCGGTAGGAGTCGGGGTAGAGGGTCTCGTAGGTCGGGGCGAAGACAAAGCCGCAGCCAACTTCTTCTAGCAGGCGGCAGTCGTCCTCGAAGGTGCTGGGGTACTTGGCGAAGTCTTCGGGGTTGTTGAACTGGGTCGGGTTGACATAGATGCTCACCGCCGCGTGCTCGCACTGGGCGAGGGCGGTCTTCACCAGTGCCAGGTGGCCGTCGTGGAGGGCGCCCATGGTCGGGACAAAGCCAAGCGTCCCCGACGGCCGCAGGGCGCGCCACTCGGTGGGGGTGTGGAAGATGGTCATGAGGTCTTCTCCAGGATCGCCGCGACAGTCTCGTCGAGCGTCAGGTGGGTGCTGTCGATCACGGTCCAGCCACTCCAGTCCTGCTGGAGAAGCCAGGCATAGGCATGCCGGAGCAGGTCCTCGATACCGGCCGTGTCGAAGCTCTTGTTGGTGCGGGTGGCGTTGCGCTCCAGGGCCATCTCCAGGCTGGGCAGGAGCAGGACGCGCCGGCAGCGGGGATCGGTGAAGTGCGCCGTCACATCGTCGGGGCCGAAGACATCGGCGACCGCGACCGTAAACCCCGCGTCGGCGTAGAGCGTGGCCGCGTGCGCCGCGACCGTCCGGGCGAGGCCAAACTGCCGCGTGGTCTCGTCGGTCCAGTTCTCGGGATGGGCGGCCCCGGCGACCACCCACTCGCGGAGGTCGTCCATGGGGATGTGAATGCCGAACGCAGAGCGCTGCGCCAGGGCAGTGGCGACCGTGGACTTGCCCGCTCCCGGCGGCCCCGAGAGGAGGTAGATGCTCAACGGTAGCTCTCTTTCTCGGTTGGGAAAGCGGCGGACTTGACCGCACTGTCGTAGGCCCGGAGCGCCGCGAGCGCCTCCGCGCCCACCTGGCCAAAGGCGCGGGCGAGCTTGGGAGGCTTCTCCGTAAAGCCGAGCAGGTCGTGGAGGACGAGCACCTGGCCGTCGGTAGCGGGCCCGGCCCCGATCCCAATGGTTGGGATGGTGAGTGCCTCCGTGATGCGCTTGCCCAGTGGCGCGGGAACCCCTTCGATCACGAGAGCAAAGACCCCTGCCGTCTCTAGCGCCTTGGCATCGGCGAGGATACGCTCCGCGGCGTCGTCCTCGCGGCCCTGTACTTTAAAGCCCCCAAAGGCATGGATAAACTGCGGGGTGAGTCCGACATGGCCCATCACGGGGACACCGCCCTCGACCAGGTTCTGGATACAGGTGAGATTGCCAGCGGCTCCCTCGATCTTGACCGCGTGGGCTCCTGCCCTAAGAAGAAGCTGGGCGGCGCTGACCGCCTCGCGCTGGCCCTTGCGGTGCTCGAGAAACGGCATGTCGGCGACAATAAATTTTGTGCCCGCGCCGCGTGCCACGGACTCGGTATGGAGCTGCATCATCGGCAGGTCGGCGGCCAGCGTGCTAGGGTGCCCGTGGACCACCATCGCCACGGAGTCCCCCACGAGAATGCAGTCCAGCTCGGTCCGGGCGACCAGGTGGGCGAAGGCATAGTCGTAGCACGTGACGACAGTGATCGGCTCGTGGAGGGCTTTCCGACGGCGAAAATCGGGGAGGGTCATGGACTCTATTCTATCGCTGATTGGCAGTGCGGTAGAGGGGCAAAACCACGAGGGCTTTCCTCATTCTTAATATCATCGACTCGGAGAATATTGGTGTCGCACACGATTGTGGTTGTGCCCTGGAATTTTTAAATCAAGTACGACTGTTTCTTAATGTAGGTGCAATATTTTGTGTTTTTTGTATTAACTAGTATTAATATAAAGTTTAAATTGTCTTAATGGACGTTGATAGTGAGCAGTGATATTATTGACCGGTTTGATCGCTGGGCTCTTGTGATAGTCCGCGTTCTAAAGAAAAATCAGGAGTAATCTTAATGCAGAAGCGCGCGTTTACGCTTATTGAGCTGCTTGTTGTTATCGCCATCATTGCGATCCTTGCCGCTATCCTCTTTCCTGTCTTCGCTCAGGCCCGTGAGAAGGCTCGTCAGACCTCTTGTCTGTCGAATCAGAAGCAAATGGGTCTTGGGGTGATGATGTACACCCAGGACTATGACGAGACTTTCCCTGCTGCCTACTACTACAACAATGACAGTAGCTCTGCGGGTGGCTACACGCACTGGAGTGGTGTTGTTCAGCCTTATGTGAAGAACCTTGGGATCTTTGTCTGCCCGTCCGATAAGAACCGTGGGCTTGCCCCCACCAACTTTATCGGTAACAACCTGGGATTTGGCGTGCCAAGCGGACAGACCAGCCAGGTTCCTTCTATCCAGGACAACCAGGCTCCTCGCCTGTCCTATATTGCCAATGGTGCTGTCCTCTCCCGCAAGCGTCGCACTGCTGACCCCGGTAACGTGGTAGGGATTGCCGCTATGGACGCTCCCGCCTCCACGATCATGGTTGCGGAGATGACCGACTCGGTTCCCTGTATCAATGGCTCCTCTGCGGCATCTGGTGTGGCCTTTAAGACCCACCGCAACACCCACACGGTGAAGACTGCTGCAGGCGCGGCGTTCACGCAAGAGACGGAGCCGTCGGGCACCCCCCTCATGGCACTCACTCCTGCTGAGGCAAATAGCTCCTTTGTGACCTGTCAGGCAGGGACGATCTCCCACTTTACCGCCTACATTGCCCCCCGACGTCACAGCGATGGTGCAAACTACACCTTCGCCGATGGGCACTCCAAGTTCCACAAGTTTGAGCAGACCATCAACCCGATCAACTACCTCTGGGGAATTCGCTACTACGGCCACGGTAATGCTCCTGTCTACCAGCCAGGGACGACCATTAACGTCCAGTAGAGCTCTCTGATCCTAAAAGAGACAAGCCCGTCCGGCACTGCCGGGCGGGCTTGTTGATTTCTTGGACGTGGCCTCAGGGATGCCGTGCCTATCGTCTTAAAAGCTCACCGTCTGTTAACAATCCCATGCCGTTTTAGGGATAGGCTGAAGCGGTATGAAAAACCGTCGTCTCTTCACGCTCATCGAGCTTCTTGTGGTGATTGCTATTATTGCGATTCTTGCCGCTATTCTTTTTCCGGTCTTTGCCCAAGCACGCGAGAAGGCGCGTCAGGCTGCCTGCCTCTCCAACATGAAGCAGATCGGGACCGCGGTGCTGATGTACGCGCAGGACTACGACGAGTCTATTGTGCCGTCGCAGAACGGGGTCTCGGGGGTGAACTTGGTCTCCTGGCCGACCATTATCCAGCCCTACATCAAGAACGCACAGGTCTTTGTCTGTCCCAGCGCCTCGGAGACGCCGCAGGCGCCCGACTCGAAGTACATCAACAACACAGCGGCGCGGCTCTATATGGGGGTTACCAAGGGCACCACGACCGCGGGCAACGGTGGCGACGGCAGCGATCCGGTGGTCTGCCTCGTGCCGCGCCTCTCGTACAGCCGCAACCTGATTCCCACGACCAATGGCAACCCCTGGGACGCCTTGATCGCGGGGCGTGTCTGCAACAACGGCAAGACCTACCCGGGCTTTGTGGACTATGTCAGCAACCTCAAGTCCGGCTGGGTGGGTACGGGCACCACATTCACCCGCTCGATGGCCGAGGTCGCCGAGCCTGCCAACACGATCCATATTGTCGATGGCATGGCCGGGGGCAACGCGGCCGCAAACCCCCTTGCCTACGGCGCGTCGATGCGCGGCCTCCAGCAGGACATTCGCACCGACATGTTCAACGACAGCCCGCCCTCAAAAGTCGCACCACGGCACTCGGGGGGCTTTGTGATTCTCTACGGCGACGGCCACTCGGGCTACAAGAAGTGGGGCTCGACCACGCCGTGTATGTGGACCATCCAGGACGATACTTGTAACTAACGTCGGCGCAGGAACGGCCGCTCCGCAACCGTGAAAAACGCAAGCCCTGCGAGAAGCGCGGAGGCGGTACGGACAAGGCCGGTGAGCAGGGGGCTGCTGGCGACGGCGCTGGGCAGGGGGAGCGCGAGCATGATAAGTAGGTGCAGCAGGTAGATGCTGTAGGAGCGCTCCCCCAAGAAGACAAGGACACGGCCCAGGAGACTCTGCACGCGCCACTCCCCGACAAGTATCAGGCAGCAGGCAAAGACAATCCCCCAGAGCGGGTCACAGAGCGGCCCCAGGCGGTAGAAGCCCAGCACCAGCACCAGGGCGGGGAGCAGGCACGCGCTGCCCACCACAAGCGCGATGGCTCTCTGCCCCCGCACCGGACGCGCGACCCGCAGCGCGGCTAGCATCCCACACGCAAACTCAAAGACACGTCCGGGGAGTGCGTGGTAGACCACCGCGAGACCGGGCTGCCACGTGCGCGAGACCCCCAGCTCACGGGCAGCAAGCCCCTGCCACAGCAGGACAATCACCAGAGTCGCGATCAGAACCGTGCGAATCCCACGCCGGGCCACCAGCGCCACGAGGACGGGAAAGATCAAGTAGAGCTGCCACTCCAGCGCCAAGGACCAGCACACGGAGCTCAGCGAGGCAAAGGTCTGGCGGGTGAGGTTGTGGAGCAAGACCAGGTGCAGCGGGAGATCGTACCAGCTGCCCAAGAGCTCGGAGACGGGGCGGCCTTGCTGGTGCAGGAAGCGTAGCCCCAGCGCAAGGGCAACCGCGAGCGAGAGGTAGTAGGGGGGCAGGATGCGGCGGGCACGGCGCAGGAAAAACTGCTTCAGGTGCACCACCACCGACTGTTCCTCCCGCTCCTGAACCAGCGGGTAGTAGAGGCAGAACCCCGAGAGAACCAGAAAGAGCGAGACCCCGAGCCAGCCGATCTCACAGAAGCGGGCAAGCGCGGTCGGGACTCCCGGTTGGTCCCCAAAGGCATGGTGCAAGACTACCCAGAGGCAGGCTAGCCCCCGGAGGGCGTCCACGGCGGGGAGATGGCGGCGCGACGGCATGGTGTTTGGCTACTCGCCTCCGTTGGGAGCGGGCTCGAGATGCACCTCACCGACCGTGAGCTCCCCGTGATGCGCGCCTAGCTGCAGGGCGACGATCACCTGATCGGTCTTCACGGAGGCAAGGGAGACAGGCAGGCAGACCTCTTGGCTGGTGGGGGTGGCGAGGACCTCCGTGCTCCAGAAAACCTTCCCCGCGGACTGGAGGGTGACGGGGACCGCGTGTGGCTGCGTGGCGCGGAGCCGAAGGCGGAGGCAGGCGCTCGGGCCAGGCTTCTTAGGCGGGACAGAGAGGGCGGTGCTGAGGAGGGAACTCCCCGTGCGAGCGTTGCCCCCGGTGAGCTTGAGCCGCAGCTCCGCGGGGGACTCCACGGTATAGGCGGTGCTACCTCCCGACGGAGGCGCGAGGCGGAGCGCACTGGTGCCCGCAAGAGGGACGACCGTGACCTGCGCCTGTGTCTTGAGCTGCCAGATGCTCCGTGCTGGGGCTTGGTGTGAGCGTGCTGGCATCGCGTGGAGCAGCGAGGGCACCAGGCAGAGGGCGACGAAGGGCAACACCACAGGGAGGGGAGGCAGCTTGGTCATATGCTCCCCCTCTTTGCAGAAACTAGGCCAGATAGGCTCCGCGTGCCAGAAAACCTCCGTCGACCGCAAGACACTGGCCCGTGATGTGCCGCGCGGCAGGCAGGCAGAGAAAGGCCACGGCGGCGGCGATATCCTCTGGCTCCGCGATCCGGCCCAGCGGCGTACTGGCCAGCACCCGCGCCAGCCGCTCGGGGTCATCGAGGACGGGCTGGGCAAGCGGGGTGCGGGTGTAGAACGGGTTGACCGCATTCACGCGAATCCCACTGCCCGCCCACTCGACCGCCAGATAGCGTGTCAGCTGGTCCAGCGCGGCCTTGCTCAGGGCGTATGGGGCTCCCGTTCCGATCGAGACCGCGCTTGCCACCGAGCCGATATTGACGATCGTCCCGCCCCCTTGTGCGAGCAGGGGCTGGGCGGCGCGGCAGAGCCGGAAGACGGAGTCCAGGTTCGTGGTTAGAACCCGTGCGTACTCATCGTCGGTAAGGGCGAGGGTCGGCTTGCGGACACTGGTCCCGACATTATTGACCAAGATCTCTAGCCCGCCCAGGCTCTCCTGCACCGCCGCGACGATCTGCCCTGCAGCCCCGTCCTCGGCGAGATCGACGTTGATATCCGCCCCGGAGCGCGCCACGGTGAGCACGCTCGCGCCCAGCGCGCGTAGCTCCGCCACCACTGCCGCTCCAATCCCGCGGGTTCCCCCGGTCACCAGCGCCCGCTGTCCGTCTAGTCGCCACCTACTCATAGGGGCTATTCTACCGCCGTTTCTTCACGATGAGCTGAAACACGAGCCAGCAGGTAAGCCCGAGAGGAAGAACCCAGGGGACGAGCGCGACCCCAACCAAGACAATCCCGACAAGGAAGTTTTTCAGGCTCTCGACCGAGCCGCTGAAGCTCCGTGAGACCTGGGTGGCGAGGGTGGGAGGGCCTTCGGGGACGAAGTTCTTGACCTCGCGGAGCGTGATCGTGATGGTGGAGAGGTCGGTCTGGTTGGTGAGAAAGCGCAGGCGACCCTCGATGCGCTCGATCTCATCGCGCACCCGGCTGAGCTCTTTCTCCACCGTGAGCACCTCAGTGAGCTTTCCGGTGGCCTTCTGGAGCAGCTCGATCAGGCGGTCTTCTTCAATCTTCTTGTTCTTGAGCCGCGCCGCGACATCGTAGAACTCCTCGCTGACATCATCGGCCTTGCGCGAGCTGCTCTGAAGCTCCCCGAGAGCCGGGAGGGCCTTTAAGAAGGCGTCGAACTTCTCCGCCGCGATACGCACGGTCCACGAGCCCTCGCGCGTCTCGCCCCGTGCACCGGTCTGGCTGGCGTTGCTGATGTAGCCGCCGAACTCTTTTGCACGGGCTTCCAGTCCCGCCGCCGCCTTGTCCAGGTCCTCGCAGATTAGGGTGACCTCGCCGGTGAAGATAATCTTGCGCGGCATCGCCGGGGCCTTGGCGACGGGCTCCGCGTCGGCCTTGGCAATACTTGCCTCACCCCCCATCGGAGCCATGGCCGAAGCGGGAGCTTGCGCCACCTGCGTAGATACCGAGCTTTCGGGGGCGCTGGCGTGCGGCTGACCCGCGCAGCCTGCCACGAGCGCGAGACCGATTATTGCCGCCGATTGAAATCGGCGTCTGCAGTAGCCTTCGGCTGCGAAGCCCGGGTACCCTCTGGGTGCGGGCTGGAGAATATGGAGCCCGGCACGGGCTTTGCGGCGCGCAGCGCCATTGCAGACGCCGGTTTCCAACCGGCGGCAGGGAATGAGTTGTTTCATGCCCGTTTAGTGCCCGAGGGCGGCTAAAACGTTCATTTTTTCTTCATCGGTGAGGGGCCAGTCGGCGCTGGCCATGTTCTGCGCGACTTGCTGGGGGCTACGCGCTCCGATAATGGCGCAGGTGAGAGCGGGGTGAGAGAGCACCCAGGCCGCGGCGAGGTTCCCGACCGTCTTTCCGTGTGCCTCGGCAATCGGGCGCAGGCGCTCGACAATCGCGAGGTTTTTGGTCAGCTCGGGCTCCTGGAAGAACGGGTTCTTGCGACGCCAGTCGTCCTCGGCGACCCGGTTGATGTCAAAGCTCCCAGAGAGCAGGCCCGCTTGCATGGGGGAGTAGGCCACCACCCCGACCCCGTTCTCCAGGCACCAAGGGAGAATCTCCGCCTCGATCTCGCGCCGGAGCAGCGAGTAGGGCGGCTGGAGGCTCTGGACGCGGCGGATGGCGTGGCATTTTTCCAGCAGGGGCACGTCGAAGTTGCTCACCCCGATAAAGCGGCACTTGCCTTCGTCCTGGAGTGTCGCCATCATCCCCCAGGAGTCTTCGAGCGCCGTTCCCGTGTCGTTGTCGGGCCAGTGCACCTGGAAGAGATCCACGCAGTCGAGCTGCAGCCGCTGGAGGGAGGCATCGAGCTGCTGGCGAATCGACTCGGGGCGCAGGTCGGACTGCGGTCGGTCGGCAGCGGTGGCACCCCGGACCCGGCCGCACTTGGTGGCGACAAAGACCGGCTGGCCAAACTCACGCACGGCCCGTCCCACAACAGTCTCGGAGTGTCCGAAGCCGTAGACCGCCGCCGTGTCGATCCAGTTGCCGCCGAGCTCCAGGTACTTGAGCATCGCCGCCACCGAGTCGTTGTCGTCCTGGGGCCCCCAGCCAAACACATACGGGCCCCCTGCGGCCCACGCACCAAATCCCACCGTGGTGAGCTGTGGCCCACCGAATCCTAGCTGTCTCGTTTCCATACAGGCTTCCTCTTCTCCAAGAACGCACGAATTCCCTCTTGTCCCTCGGGGGAGACGCGGATACTTGCTATCGCTTCAGCGGTGTCAGCTGTGCCTTCGGCCAGCCCGTGCAGGAGCTGCTTGGAGGCTGCAATTGCCTTTGGTCCCGCGCTACAGGCATCGGTGAGGACACTGTTTACCGCGGCGGCAAGGTCCTCACCCGGCACCACTTCCTGCACCAGCCCGAGCCGGAGCGCGGTGGCGGCATCAAAGCGCCGCCCGGTGGTGAAGTACGCTCGCGCCGCTCCGAGTCCGATCTTTTCGACGACAAACGGGCTGATCACAGCAGGAATGATCCCCAGCTTCACCTCGGAGAACGCAAACGTGGCTTTGTCGCTAGCAATCGCGTAGTCACACGCCGCCACGAGCCCCGCGCCGCCGCCCATCGCCGCACCATTGACGGCAGCTATCACGACTTTGGGGCACTGGGCAATCGTCTCAAAGAGCGTCTGGAGTGTCTTGGCATCAGCGAGGTTTTCGTCGTGCGAGTAGCCTACCATCTTGCCCATCCACTCCAGATCGGCTCCGGCGCAGAAGCTCTTACCATTGCCGGTCAAAACAATCGCCTCAATCCATGAGGTACTTCCAAGGCGTCGGATCGTGGTGGTGAGCTCATGGATCAGTCGTTCGTTGAAGGCATTGTGTACCTCAGGGCGATTGAGCGTGACTCTCCCAACGGGAAAGGCACCACTCACCTCTAATAAACTGGGGCCATATTCTTTGAGATCAAAATAGGCACCAGGAAAAGTGACCTCAAACTCTCCAAGCGGAAGCTTCTGGAGCATACCATGCAGATTAATGGCATGCTCGATAGCAATCGTGAGATCAAAGTCTCCCAAACGAGGGCTCACGTTTGGGTCGTCGTCAATATGGAAGCGAAGGAGCCAGGCATTCCCCTCGGCGACAAAGGCATGTCTAACCCAGGTATCCGCGTTATCAAAGAGCTGAGTAAGCACGTCTGTGCTGGCAATTTCGGATTGGAGAGTCTCCCACGACGTTGGAGTTGCATCATTGAGGAAGCTATCGTGCTCCACCCAGCAATGGAAAAACTCCAAAGGTATGTTTGGGAACTGTTCAGCGAGATAGGTAACGACGCAGGTTAGGGCTTTCTGGAGTGCCTCTGGAGTCAGCCTCTCTTTGCAGTGAAGTGTCAGGCCATTGAACGGTGGGGCATGTTGCTGGCGGAGTGCGTTAAGGGCGTGCGTCATGGCTTTTGGATCGTCGCTTTCAAGATAATCACCAGCTCGGAACGGGACTTGTCGCGGGCATCACGGCGGAAGAGCTGGCCGAGAAGCGGGAGGTCACCGAGGAGGGGGATCTTGCGGATGGCGTTGAGGTCGTTCTCGCCGATAAGCCCACCGATCACGAGCGTCTCACCGTCTTTGAGGCGCACGGAGGTCTGGACCGTGCGGCGGGAGATGCGCGGGAGGGAGATGCCACTGGTCTGGGTTTCGAGCAGCGTGAGGCTGCCAACCTCCGGGTTTACTTTGAGCTGGATCGTGCCATCGGGGTTTCCGATGGCCGTCACATTGAGCTCGACACCGACATTGACTTTCCCTGTCTGGAGCGCGACCCCATTTTGGGTGACCTGTGTCCCTTGCAGAAACGTCACTTCATCGCCAATAAAGATCCGTGCCCGCTGGTTGTAGAGCACCATGAGCTTGGGGTTGGCGAGGAGCCGGGCTTGGTTTTTCTGGATCGCGGCGTCGATCGTGGCATTGAAGGTGATGGGGTCGCGGGAGAGGCGGCCGAAGACAATCTCATCGAAGCGGCCACTGCCCTTGGGCTTGTCCAGAGTACCCTTGACCGTCTTACCACCCGGTGCGAGCTCGTAGCTGACCCCCAGCGTACTGGAGACCCCCTCGTTGATATCGAGAATCTGCGCCTCGATCAGCACTTGCGGTGCGGGTAGGTCGAGCTGCTCGAGGAGCCCGAGCGCCTCGCTGACCTTATCGGGTGTCCCCTTGAGTACCAGAAAGCGGACAAACTGGTCGCTGACATCCTTGATATCGGGAACCGCCGCGGTGACACGGACGGGGGCGGTGGGGGACGAGCCCAGGTCTTCTCCCTGGAGCGTGTCGCGCACGTACTTGGGCTGCGGCCCGAGCAACGTCTGCACCTCGGGGAGGAGCTTGGTCAGCAGCTCCGAGAGCTCCTTGGGGGTCGCGTACTTGACTTGGTAGAGCTTGATCACCGCGCTCACCGGCGGTGGTGGGGTCTGCGCTCGGACAGGGGGGGCGAGGGCGAGCAGGGCAAGGGCAGCGACGGCGCATCGTTTCATAGCGTGCATTGTACCAATGAGTCGATATACTTGGCGGAAAGGAAGTTGCGTATTATGGGTGTGGAAGGCAGTGAGCTGCTGATTCAAGCGGCGGCGGAGAACCATCTTTCCTGGTTCACCGAGAATGCACGGGTGGCAGGTGGCGAGGTCCAGCAGCGTGATGGCCTGACCGTGATCTACTCGCCGTCGTCGTCGCCCGATGCCTTGAGGGAGGTGACGATCGCCTTTCCCCAGTGGGCGAGCGAGGGGCTGGGAGCGGCGCTGGATGCCGCGCTCGCGTTTGCCCGGAGCAAGGACGTGCGGCAAGTGTCGTGCTGGTCTCTGGTGCCCACACAGCCCGACGATCTTGCCGCACTTCTGGTCGCACGGGGCTTCTCGTGGGGCTGGGAGCCGCACTGGATGGCGCTGGACCTGGAGACCGCCACGCCGGAGAGCTTCCCCACTCCTGAGAGCCTAGAGCTCGCCTTGGACGAAGGCAGCCCGTGGGAGGTGACAGGCATTCCTTACTACGAGCCCCGCGATGCCCCACGGCTCCGCGCACTCGCCCAGCAAGAGCCACGCAAGACGTACCACTTTGGTGCGCGGCTGGAGGGCAAGGTGGTGGGGCATAGCCTGCTCCATGTCTCTGGCGGCCCCCTCCATGTGGCGGGGATCTACAATGTCGGGGTGCTCCCGGAGGCACGCAGGCAGGGAGTCGGGCGGGCGGTCTCTTGGGCGGCGTGTCAGCACGCACGAAGCCTGGGCTGCCGCTATGTCTTGCTCAATGCCGCGACCCACATCTACAACCGGCTCGGCTTTGTCTCACTGGGCCACGGCCAGACCTGGTGGATGTTTCGACCCGCCCTGGAGCTTCCGCCGCTGGCACCGGAGACTGTCGCCTTTACCGAGGCGATCGGGCGCGGGGATATTGAGGCACTCCAAGCCTTGCCGCTGCCTCCTGATCTCGACTCGACACTCCCGTGTAAGATGACCCTGCTGGAAGCCGCCGCACGCCTGAAGCAGCCCGAGTCGGCGCGCTGGCTCCTGGCCCAGGGAGCCTTGCCCGATATTATCCCCCTCTGCGATCTGGGCTGGCGCGACCAGGTTCCTGCGGCGCTCGCGGCGCGCCCCGCGCTCGCCAATCGCTTACTGGGATCAGGGGGCTGGACCCCGCTTCATGAAGCCGTACTACGCAAGGACCGAGAGCTTGCTCGCCTGATCCTAGCCGCCCGCCCCGACCTGAGTATTCAAGACCTCCAGTTTAAGGCAACGGCACTGGGCTGGGCGAAGCACTTTGGGTACCCGGAGTTTGTCAGCCTGATCGAGGAGCAGTTGAGTCCCGCCCCTCCAACGGGCGGGAACTAGTGCTCAACGAGCACTGCACGCACGGGGGAGCCGTCGGCACCGTCGACGCGCAGGGGGAGCGCGATGAGCTGGTAGCGTCCCGGCGCGATCTGGCGCAGGTCGAGCGACTCCAGGATATGGATCCCCGCCGCTGCGAGAGCGTGGTGGATCGGGAGGTCCTTGCTCTGGAGGCGGTCCACGCTGGGGACGTCCAGCCCGATCAGGCGCACGCCTTTGCTCGCTAGGAGCGCGACACTTGCCTCGGTCAGCACCGGGACCTCGTCGGGGAAGCGCGTGTGGTCGGTCCAGGCGAGGGTCTTGAGCAAGACGCGGGGTGGGAGGGGGGCCGTGCCAAAGACCTCGGGGGTGAGCTCGTCTAAGCCCGTCGCGTCCAGCACGACACACTCGCCGATATAGACCTCAGGGGAGATCTCGGCGATCCCGATCCCCTCGGGCAGGAAGTGGCGTGGCGCATCGGCGTGGGTTCCCGTGTGGCAGCTCAGGGTCAGAGCGCCCACGGAGATCGTCCCCCAGTCCGTGCTGGTGAAGGAAAACTCGGTGTCGCCCGGCCAGACCGCGAGCGCCGGGTTCAGGGGAATCGTGATGTCGTGGACCATGGTTTTTACAGTGCCTCGCCGCAGTGGGCGCAGTGCTTGTCGGATTTTTCCGCGACATGCCAGCAGTTCTGGCACTGGCGCGCGCTGGTGCGGCGCAGGCCACAGCCGGGGCAGTGGAGGAGCGTGGGGAGGCGCTCGTCGGACCAGACCAAGCGGCACTGCGGACAGCTCCGTCGCCAGCGCTCCCCGAGACCGGCCGCAACACCGCCCAGCAAGAGCACAGCTCCTCCGAGGGCGACCCAAGCGGGTCCGGGACCGGGCTCGGCGTGGCTGACCTCCCCAAAGGGCTCGATGGGGGAGAGGCGAACCTGCTCCAAGCGCGCATTGACGGGCATCAGCCGCATGCGAAGCGAGAGGATCTGTCGGGAGACGGCTTGGACCGCGGGCTTGCCTTGGCTCATGCCCACGCCCAGCGCCACCAAGCCTGCCACGGCTACCACAAACGGTGCACGTCGCAGCACGCTCAGACCGATCAGCCCGGCGGCTGCGGACCAGGCCCCCGCAAAGAGCACGCCCGGGGCGGCGAGAGGAATCCCAAAGAGCGAGAGCTGCACCCAAGGCGCGACACTTCCCGCCAGTACCCCAAGCGCGCCAGCACCGCTGAGCATGCGCCCTCCGTGCCAGAGCCCGGCCCCCAGCCGCCGCCGATCCGCTTGTCTACGGCTTGCCATAGCCACCCCCTCCCGGAGTCTCCAGAATTAGTCTGTCTCCCGCCGCGCACTCCGCCGCCGCGACTCCGGGAAGCGCCTCGATACTTCCGTCCCCACGGGCGATCCACTGCCGGCCGGGGGCACCGTCGCTTCCGCCGTCTGCGCCAAACCCGCCCGTCGTGCGGCTCTGGGTCAGGAGCGAGACCGCGACAGGCTCTAGAAAGACATACTCCCGCACGATTCCCTCGCCGCCGGAGTGCTGGCCTGCGCCGCCGGAGCCGCTCCGAATTGCAAAGCGCTCCAGCCGCACGGGGTAGCGTGCCTCGATAATCTCCGGGTCGGTGATGCGCGTGTTGGTCATGTGGGTGTGCACCGCCGCTGCCCCCGGCGCGGCTGCGGTCGCGCCCGCCCCGCCACAGACCGTCTCGTAGTAGCCAAAGCGGGCGTTGCCAAAGAGCGTGTTGTTCATGGTCGCCTGCGACCCCGCCGAGAGCCCGAAGGCCTGGAGAAGCGCCGCCACCACCCGCTGACTGACCTCTGTATTGCCTGCCACCACCGCAGGGCAGAGCATCGGGTCGGCATGAAACGTCGGGTTGAGCAGCGTGTCGGGCGGCAAGACAATCTCCACGGCTCGCAAGAGCCCCTCGTTCAGCGGCACGTCCTCGCCGATCAGCAAGCGGAGCACAAACAGGACACACGCCACTGTCACCGCGGGCGGCGCATTGAAGTTCGCCGGGTGGGTCGGTGAGGTGCCCGTAAAGTCTATGACAAGCCCGTTATCGCTGTCTCGGAGCGCGACTTGGATCGTGTGGCCGTCGTCTAACTGAGTGGTTGAAAACCACTCGCTAGAGGCGCTTCGCGCCGGTCGTCCTGCCGGACGCACGAGGGCTTGGCATGCGATCTGCTCGCACCGATCGGCGAGGGCGGTTTGCAGGGCGAAGAGTTTTTCGGGGCCGTGTTGCTCGGCGAGCGCACGCAGGGCTTGTGCGCCTTGGTGGTTGGCGGCGAGCTGCGCTTCCAGGTCGGCGAGGTTGTCGGCGAGGGCGCGGGTGGGGTAGGGAGCTTTGGTGAGGAGCGTCGTGAGCTTCTCTCTATCCCAAGGCGTCGGGGGGATTACCACGCCTTCCTCGGCCAGCGTCCTTGCACCGGGCGGCATCGAGCCGGGGCGCGTCCCGCCCAGCTCCGCATGGTGTGCGCGGCTGGCGACATAGCCAAGCAGAACCCCACAATCATAGACCGGGGTGACAACCGTGATGTCGGGGAGGTGAGAGCCACCGAACGCAGGGTGGTTGACAAGGATCGGCTGCTCACCAACAAATGCCTTGGCGCGGATCAGCTCGCGCACACAGACCCCCAGCGCACCCAGATGGACGGGGATATGTGCCGCAGTCGCCACCAAGTCGCCGTCGGGGCCGAGCAGGGCGCAGGAGTAGTCTAGCCGCTCTTTCACATTCACCGAGAGCGCCGTGCGACGGAGCGCCTCGCCCATCTCGGTGGCGACCGACTCGAAGCGCCGAGTGAAGAGCTCCAGGGCCCCCACCTCATCTTCCTCCCTCCCCCCGCCTAGCGGGGGAGAAGAATGCTGTAGAACCAGCGCACCGCTCTCCGACGTTGTCTCTGTCCAGCCCTCTCGCACGACCGTGACACTAAACGCCTCCACGATCAGCCCCCCCTCAACCCGCCTTCGCAGAGGGAGGGTGGCCGAGGAACGAGGCCGGGTGGGTTCAGGCTGGGTGGGTTCTGTCCGGGCGGCTGCCACAACCACCCGTAGGCTCTCCAGCTCGATCGCACGGCTCGGGTCCGGCGCGTAGCCATAGAGCTGCGTAAAGTGCCGCTGGAACTCGTCGGCAAGCGCAGGGATGACAGGGACTTCGAGCGGTGTCTCCTGCCCCACGAGGCGCAGGCGTGCGATCCGGCGTGTGACCTCACCGGGCTCGCCGAGTGCGGTGAGCGCCTCTGACTCTAGCCCGGTGAGAAGGGCGGGGAGATCTGTCTGGTCCAAGAGCTGGAGTACTTGACGCTCCGCGAAGCGCTCGCGGCGGGCGTGGGCGATCCCAAAGGCGGAGAGGAGGCTCTGGTCGGGGGGGACGATCACCGTGCGCATCCCGAGCTTCTCCGCGATGGCACAGGCGTGCTGGCCGCCCGCCCCGCCAAAGGCGACCAGAGCGTGCTCCGTGGGATCGTAGCCCTTGCGGACACTGATCTGGCGAATGGCATCGGCCATGGCCTCGTTGGCGAGCTCATAAAAAGCGTGGAGGAGCGCCTCCGCAGGCTGGCCCGAGAGCTCGGCGACCGCGTGGAGTGCCTGCTCGGCGGCGGTGCGGCTCAGCGGGAGGGAGAACTCTCGCTCAGGAATATGGCCCAAAAGGAGATTGATATCGGTGATCGTCAGAGGGCCGCCCGCACCGTAGCATGCGGGGCCGGGCTGCGCCCCCGCCGATGCTGGCCCAACAAAGAGGCGTCCGTGGCGATCGCACCCGCAGATCGAGCCGCCGCCCGCCGCCACGGACTCGACCGCCACGGCGGGGGCTAGGAGCAGCGCATCTCCGACCTTGTGCTCGAAGACATAGGGAAGCTCGGGAGCCTCGATCCGTGCGACATCGGTGCTGGTGCCGCCCATATCGAAGGCGATCAGCCGAGTGAATCCCGCCCGGAGCCCCGCCTCACACGCCCCAACCACGCCCCCCGCAGGCCCGGAGAGGAGGCTATCCTTGGGGCGAAACTGGTTTACCGGGACAAGTCCCCCCGCGCTGGTCATCACGGTGAGAGTACTTCCTGTGCTGAGCCCCCGCTGGACACCGGTGAGGTAGCTCTCTAGGACGGGGGTCAGGTAGGCATTGACGACGGCTGTCTCCGCACGAGGCAGGAGCTTCTGGAGCGCCGCCAGCTCCGACGAGAGCGAGACATGGGTGAAGCCGCATCCGTACAATATCTCCGCTACCCGCTGCTCGTGGGCCGGGTTGCGCCAGGCGTGCAGAAGCGCCACCGCCGCGGTTCGGTGACCCGCTGTAACAAGGCGTTGCGCGTCCGCACGGAGTACGGCTTCATCGAGTGGGCGCAGAACCGAGCCATCGGCACGCAGACGCTCCGCGACCCCGACGGACTCGGCGTAGAGCGGCTCCGGCTTGACAATATCGAGCGCAAAGAGCTCGGGGCGGGCTTGGTTTCCTATTCGGAGCAGGTCCTCAAACCCCGCCGTGACAAAGAACACGGGAGGCGTCCCGGTGCGTGTGAGCAGGGCATTGGTGCCCCGTGTGGTACCGAGGCGTAGCTCCAGATCGGGTAGCGGCTGCGAAAACGGCGTGCGGGTCACCAGGTGCGCCGCAACCAGAGGGGCTTCCATGCCGGGCGAGTACGTGAGAATCTCACTGTCGCGCTGGACGGCGACACCGTCAAGGAAACGATTAGGGAGCCCTGTGCGCCACGGGGCATTGCCCGTAGCATCGGTGCGTAGCACCCCACTGGAGAGCACCTTGGCACGGTGCCACGTGCCCTCCGGGGAGAGCGCCAGGCAGTCGGTGAAGGTCCCACCGGTGTCTGCAAAGATGCGCCAGAGACTCACGCGGCGAGGAGCTCGTCCCAGGACTCCGCCTCAAGTACCTTATCTAAGAGTTGTTCAAGCAGGGCTGGCTCACGGACATTTTCTAGGGTTGCAAGGACTGTCTCGGTCGGCTTCCTAAGGCGTTTCTCGCCGATACGAAGGAGCGACGCACGCAGTGCCTGTTCTTTGCCTTGCTCTAAACCTTGCTCTAGCCCCAGCTCGCGGCCTTGTTCGCGGCCAAGTTCGATGCCTTTTTCAAGTCCCTCTTTCATGAGGGCCTGATAGGTCGAGGATAGCTCCAGTACATTTTTTCCCATTAGTTTCTCCACAAATTTCGGGTCGTATTTCAGGCCCATGAGGACAAAGCTTGCCGTGCGCAAGGCAATTATATCGCCGTCTTCACGTAGGGAGCGATGGTCTCAAGGGCAGTCGGGCAGTCTACACTGGGATTCTCCGTCAGGAGATCTAGGACCAGGCTCTTGGACTTACCGCGTCCGTTCTGCCGGCGCTCGCTCTCGATCTCTGACCGGAGCTTGCGCCAGTCGCGCAGGGCACCGGGGCTGACAGCGGCGACGAGGACCGTTTTCTCCGAGGCTTTCTGGCCCATCGCATCCGCCGAGGCATCGGTGGACTGCATCTCGTGGAGGCGTCCCGCCTCTGTCCAGGGCTCGAAGGTTAGGTCGAACTTGCGCTCTCGCATCAGGAGCGGGAGGTCCGGGGCGGCGCGCTGGGCGCTCTGAAACAGCTCGATCATGAGCTCTCGGACGGCTTGGGCGCGCGCCTTTTGCCAGGTGTTCTGGGGGGCTGTCGCGGCGGCGGGGACACCGACCGGAATCCCCTGTGGCGCTGGCGTGAACTCGGGGACATCGAGCTTGAGGTTCTCGTAGCGGTTACCTACAGAAAAGTACATCTCCGTGCTCCGGTTGCTTGGCTCATCAAGCGGATCGCCGAGACTGGCACGGAGGCGCTGTAGGCGTGGCTCCAGCAGGTACCCAAGCTCCAGGTAGTCGATACCCGAGTAGTAGTCCATGTCCAGGTAGCCCGGAGAGCCGCTGCGCTGAAACGCCATCCCGGCGAGCCCGGGAGTACGGGCCAGCGCCGTCACCAGCGTCTTCAGATGGTTCCTTACCTCACGGACAAAGGGGGTGACGAAACCATCGTTGCCCATCCGGCGCTTGATGTACTCGTGGAACCAGGCAGGCTCCTCGGTGCGCTGGGCAAGCCCGGCCAGCACGCCCTCACTATTGGTCTCGCCAAAGAGCCCACGGTCCTCGACAATCCCTGGCGGAAGCGGCGCGGGCTTGGGCTGGAGCCGGTCCCGTCGCCAGCAGAGTACGTCCACCGCCGCCCAGACCGCGACTCCTTGCTTCTTTCCCTCCGCAATCGCCGCAACCAGCACCTTGGTGGGATCGCCGGACGTGAAGTAGGGTGCCCCCTGCGGCGTGGCGGCCAGCAAGAGCGCATTGAAGCCCATGGCCTTTGTCTTCTGCACCAGCGCGACCGCCTCGCTGACACGATCGGTGGTGGCCAGGATGCCACGGAACGCCTCGGGGATCGGGATCGGCTGCACCGGAGGCACAGGTGCCTCCACGGTCGCTGGCGGCTCACTGTCATCGTCGAGCCAGCGCCACTGGCCTAACCGCATCACCCCGAGCCCCTCCAGCTCCACCCCAAACTGCAGGTTGGTGTCCAGCCCCACCGAGCTGTCGTCTTTCAGGCTGGAGAGAACCTTGCTGTAGGGCAGGTGCTGGTTCTGCTCGTTCGGGTCCGGGGGGAGGCCCGGAAGGGGCTCGCGCGGTGTGGCGCTGCGCTCCAGGTCGGCGCGGATCGCCTGACGGAGCGGTGCCGGAAGCTCGGAGAAGGGTAGCTTGCTCTTCCCGAGAAACTCTTGCGGGAGGGCACTAGGGTCGCCGGGGACAAAGGGGAGCGCGGTGGTCCAGCTCCGTTTTTTCAGGCGCTTGGTGTTGGACTTGCTGGCGGCCTTGGCACGGGCCTCCCAGCGCTTGACGATCTGGGCCTGCTGTGCGCGGAGCGTCGCGAACCCGGTGACATCATAGGTCAGGACATAGCCCCTGCCCACCCGTCGCCAGGTGCCGCACACCGAGAGCGCCAGGGCTTGCGCGAGCTCTTGGGCAGGGACACTCAGGTCGGTCTCCCCCAGCAGGGTCAGCCTTTGTACGGCGAGCCGTGGCGCGCAGTAGAGCTCCAGACCGGTTGCCTGCGCCAGCTGCACGACCAGCGCACCGACCGTCTTTGGGGCGTCTAACCGGATCGAGCGCTTCAGGGCCGGAGCGCTCAGAGGAAGCTCGGAGGGCTTGAGCTGATTGGGGCGCTCGGACTTCAGGTAGGCGGTCAGAGGGCTGATCTCGTTGGGGAGCGCGAACTCCATGCCATCGCCCTCCAGCTTCCAGCCCTCCTGCGGCTTCTCGCTGGCCGGGGTAATCGCCACGCCGAAGCCCTGCTGACCCGGCACCCCAAAGGTGTAGTGGCGGCTCTGGAACACACGGAGCCGTAGCCCACTCAGAAGCTCGCGCTCGGAGAGGGTCTTTGTCTGCTTTTCATAGGCCTCCCGCACGGCCTTTGATCGCTCCTGCAGCGCATTGCGCTGCTCCGGGGTGGTGGCTGCCTGAAACTCTTGAAAATCGATGGTGCCAGGCGACACGTTGGCGGGGGCGACCTTGAAGGGCTTCGGGAGGGCTTTTTTAAGGAGGCTTGCCTGGTCGGGGCTCAGGTCACGGAAGCCGAGGCCACGGCTGACCAGCTGGTCGAACTGGGGATCGGAGAGGGTGGCGAGGAGGGCGGTGAGGGGATCGGTGGAGATCAGCTCGCCCAGGGGGACACTCTCCCCGAGCTTGGGATTGGTGTGGAGAACCGTCATGGTCTCGGGGACCAGCGCGACAAGGCGTCCGAAGCGCACGCGCCGTCGCCCAAAGGCCCGGGTGACTCCCTCCAGGGTGCTGGTGTCGAGGCTGCTCAGGAGCGCTTGGGGTGTTGTGTTCGGGCTATCACCCCGGTTGAAGCGGGCCACCGAGGCGGGGACGGCACCGCTGTTGACGATCAGCCAGAGCCCGTTTCGGGGGAGCTGGGACTCGGGGAGGCTGGTGATGCTCTGCTCCAGCGAGCGGTTCAGGCGCTGGTACTGCTCTAGCTGCCGCTGTTGCTCCGGCGTGAGGTTTCGGGGAACGGGAAGGGGGGGCGCCTCCTGTGCGTGGGCGGAGAGGGAGAGCCCAAGGGTTCCAAGGAGGAGCTCACGGCGTTTTATCATAGGATTAAGGTCTCTTTGTTGTTAGGTAGGGAGAAATCTTGTTGAGCACTTCCAGGCTATCGCCGCTGGGGTCTTCGCTAAGCAGATCTAGGATCAGGCTTCGTGATTTACCACGTCCAAACTGTGTGCGGTAGCTCTGAATTTCGTCGCGGAGCTGTCTCCAGTCTTTACGTGCCCCCGGACTGACTGTCGCCACGACCACCGTTTTCTCAGACGCTTTCTGGCCCAGCTCATCGGCGCTTGAGTCGGTATTGAGCATCTCGTGGGGCTTGGTGGCGTCTGTCCAGGGCTCAATATTAAAGCCAAACTTGCGCTCTCGCATGAGCAAAGGCAGCTCGGGCGCGGCGCGACGGGCCGCTTGGAAGATGTCGCTGAGAACGGCTTTGGCAGTCTTAACGCGGAAGGCTTGCCAGTCTTTTTCCTCGCTCGCGTGGGGCGTGTCAAACCCAAAAACGGTGAGAGGCAAAGACGTCGTATTCTGCCCGACGGAGTAATAGATGCCGCTATGACCGATCAGCACCTCGTCAATCGGGTCGGGCTTTCCTGCGCGAGCCCGTGCGAGCCGCACCTCGGGGAGGAAGCCAAACTCTAGGTCGTCTATCCCCGGGTAGTAGTCCATGTCCAGATAGCCAGGGACTCCTGCCCGCTGAAAGAGAATCCCCGCCAGCCCCGGCAGCTTGGCAAGCTCTGTGGTGAGCGCTGTGAGTGCTTTTCCCACCCCAGGATCAAACGGGCTGACATATGCATCGCTGCCAAAGCGCCGTTTGAAGAACTCGCGAACCTCAGGGATATCCGAAGCCCGACGGCTTAACTCCGCGGCAACGCCCTCGCTATTGGTCTCACCAAAGAGCCCTCGGTCCTCACGAATGTCCTCGGGGAGGGGCTTTGGAGCGGGGCTGAGCCTATCGCGTCGCCAGCAAAACACATCCACGGTCGCCCACACCGCGACGCCTCTCGCTTTGCCTGCCGCAAGTGCCGCCGCGAGAGGCGCGGTGTGCTCGCCACGTTGAAAGTAGGGGGCTCCGTGCGCGTCTGCTGCTAAAAAGAGCGTATTGAAGCCCAGCGCCGCCACGCGCTCTACCAGGGCTTTCGCGGCCTCAGGGGTTGCGGCAGCGGCTAAAACACCCCGTAGGCTCTCAGGGATTGGAATCGGCTCCACGGCAGGAATCGGTGCGTTCGGAGCGCTGTTGAGCTCGCGAGCAGAATCGGGATAGCGTGTTTGCCCTAGTGCCATCGGGCCGGTTTCTGGGAGCTCAATGGTGAGCTGAAAGCGTGGATCAATGCTCATTGGTGTGGCATCATTGAGCGCGGAGAGCACTTTCCCCACCGAAATATAATGGTCACTGTCGCTTTCTGGATCCTGGGGGGGCTGGGAATCGCGCTCTAGTGCAGCGCGCACCTTGGCTTGCAGTGCCTTAGGGAGCTCCGAGAGCGGAACCCGAGTGCGCCCCCGAAGCTCGTCTGGAAGTGCATGAGGATCGCCGGGTGGCGCACCGACGGTCTTGAGCCAGTCCCGCTTCAGAAGGCGTGTTGCGTTGGACTTACCAATACCCTTGGCACGCTCCCGCCAGCGCTTGACGATCTGCGACTGAACCGCATGAATCTGCGCCCTGCCTTGCGTGTGGTGGGTGAGCATAAAGCCCGGTCCAAGCCGTCGCCAGGTGCCGCAGAGCGAGAGGGTCAGTGCCTTGAGAAGCTCACTGAGCGGCACTTCCAGGCTCGCCTCGCCCAGCAGGAGCACGCTCTGGGCGGCAAAGCGCGGGTCACAGAAGAGCTCCAGTCGCGAGATCGCGGCGGCTTGCTTCACGATGTCCCCAACCGTCTTGACGCTTCCCAGAGAGATGGCTCGCATGAGGGCAGGCAGCTCCCACGAAAGCTCCGAGGGCTTGAGCTGGTTGGGACTCTCAGACTTCAAGTACCGCTCGATACTTTGCAGACCCTCTTGCTGTTTTCCGTAGTCCTTCTGCCCACCGTTCTGCAGCGCCCACTTCTCGCCCTGCCACTCGCCACTCTCAAGATTAAGTCCGAAACCATAGCCGTCCTTGCCTGGAACATCAAACGAGAACGAAGGACTCTGGTAGAGGCGCAGACGTAGGCCGCTACGAATCTCGCGCTCGCTGAAGGTTTTTAGCTTGGACTGGTAGAGCAGGGTCTGTGTTTCTGCACGCTCCTGGAGCGCTTTGCGCTGGTCGGCGGGAAAGCCTTGCTGAAAGATCCGATAGTCCAAGACACCGGGTTTGATATCGCTTGGCGCGGCACGCAGGGGGTTCGGGAGGGCTTTGGTAAGCAGGCTCGCCTGGTCGGGCGTGAGCTGGCCAAACGTCAGGCCCTTGGCGAGCAGGGCATCGAACTGTGAGTCGCTGAGAGTCGCCATGAGGGCACCGAGAGGGTCTTCGCTCACCAGCTCGCCGAGGGGCACGCTGTCCCCAAGCTTCGGGTCGGCATGAAGCACGGTCATGGTCTCGGGAACCAGCGCGATAATTCTCCCAAAGCGCCGCCGCACGCGCCCGTAGCTCTTGGTGATGCCCTCTAAGCTAGTGAGGTCCATCGCCGCCCGGAGCTTCGCGTAGTCCACGTTTTGGGAGCGCCACTGCTCTTGCTGGAGACGCGTGATTTGGGCGGGCGGCGCATCATCGTTGACAATCAGCCAGAGCCCGTTCTGGGGGAGCTGCGCCTCGGGGAGGGTCTGAAGAGCCGTGCGGAGCGGGCGGTTCAGCAGGGCAACATCGGCCTTCCTCTGGGCAAGTTCCTCGGGGCTGGGTCTTGGTGGCTGCGTCTGGGCTTCCGCGTCGCTGGCAAGGGGCAAAGCGAACCCAAGGGTTCCAAGGAGGAGCTCACGGCGTTTCATCGGCAGCTTCTTTCTTCTCGATCTGGAACGTCTGGCCGTCTACCTGAACCGACGGCGTAAAGTGGGGGATCGGCTTTCCCTTAGGATAACGGATCAGAAGCGTCCGTGGTTGCGTCCAGACAAGCGTAATCTTGTCACCGGGGAGCTCGCTGTAGAAGACAGTGTTAGGATAGTCGAGCGCACGCTCTGTTTTTTCGGGCGTGTCAAAGCCCGCAGGGACAATGCTAACGTCCGTGAAGAACCTCGATGTGGCTCCCCCATCGGCGTAGTGGGCGACCGCCTTGAACTTGCCATCGGGCGATGTCTTGGTCTGCCAGACGATGTAGGTGACGCTCAGCTCCATGGCCTTTGCAAACAAAAAGGCACCGAGGAGCCCAAGAGCGACAAGCACCCCGATAATCCACAAGCAGGAGCGGATCATGGCTACGGCTCCGCGAGGGTGCGGGTGTCGCCGACACGGTGGGTGAAGCGGACGCCGTCGAGGTATTCGAGCAGCGGGAGGACGATCTTTCGGGAGCTGCCAATGGCATCGCGCAGGCCCCCGACCGTGATGCCCTCGGGCGTGCTGGCGAGCTTGCGGATGGCTTGCTTGGCCTCCGCGATTGCCTCCGCACTGAGGTAGAGGTTGTCGGCGATCTTGACCAGCTCGTCGCGCTCACAGAGGATCGCAAGGATGGTCGGGACATGGACATCGCGCGGGTAGGTGGCGGCGAAGTCGCCGGGGAAGGGGGGGGCGTACTGGGCGGCCTGAAAGACCGAGAGGATGTGCGCCGCGGGCTGCTTCCAGTTCTCGGGGAGGACCACCTCGTGCTCGGGGAGGTGAACCCCCTTGGTACCGACCGTGAGGAGGACGCCTTCGTTGCTGAGGTAGGCGACCAGCGCCTGGAAATCTTTCACGGTGGCGGCCTTGCTGAGCGGGATGCGGAGGTTCTCGCGGGGCATGGCGCGCTTGTAGGGGTTCTGGCGGTGGAACTGCTCTAGCGTCTTCTTGGCCGTCTCGCGCAAGCGCCGCCCGGCTTCGTCGCTGAGGTAGTGCGTCCCCCCGATCACGATCGCCCGGCCCGCATCGGCGAGCGCTTCGAGGGCGTCGTCGGCGGGGAAGCCGACAGCGGCGCTGAGCTCCTTGGCGGTGAACTCGGCGTGCTTGGAGCTGAGCTGGGCATAGACCGCCTCGTCGGGCGCACCCGTGCCGCGTGCCTCAAAGAGCGCGAGGGCCGCCGCATCGCCGCGCCGGTACTTGCGGCTGGGCGTCGGATCGACTATGGTCCCACCGCCGACCGCGCGCGCCGGGGAGTAGGTGCGCACCACAAAGCGCTCCCCACGCGCCGGTGCCGCCGGGCTCTCACAGAGAAGCTGGACGGGAATATCGTCGCTTCCGGGCAAGAGCTCCACCCCTTCGAGCAGCACGAGCCGCGCCAGAATCTCCCCCGTGCCCAGGTGTAGACGAACGCGCTCCCGGTGGCGCAGGGGCTTGGTGGCCGACGGCAAGACCGAGAGGCGGGCATCAAGGAGCGTGGACGCGGCGAGGCTCCCAGGTGCACAGAGCACGGCCCCGCGCTCCAGCTCCCCGACCTCGATCCCCGGCAGGTTTACCGCGACCCGCATCCCCGGCTCGGCGGTCTCGATCTTCTGGCTATGGCTCTGGAGGGTGCGCGCCTTGCTCACCTGCCCCTGCGGCTCCAGCGCCACAGCATCGCCGGCGTGGAGCGTCCCCGAGACCAGGGTGCCCGTGACCACGGTGCCGACTCCGGGCAGGGAGAAGACCCGGTCCACGGGTAGGCGCACGGGCGCACTTGCATCGCGCTGGGGGGCCTTAGCTGCCGCCTCTGCCAGCGCTTGCTTGAGCGCGTCGAGCCCCGCGCCCGTCTGGGCGCTCACGGGGACAATCACGGCGTCTTTGAGCGGCGTCTTGGCGAGCAACTCGCGGGTCTCTAGCTCGGCGAGCTCTTGGATATCGGGGTCGGCGAGGTCGGTCTTGGTCAGGGCGACCACGGCGACGGTCACTCCGAGGACGGTAAGAATATCCAGGTGCTCGCGGGTCTGCGGCATCGGGCCTTCGTCGGCGGCGATCACGAGCAGAGCCACATCGACCCCGCCCGCGCCGGCGAGCATGTTCTTGACAAAGCGCTCGTGGCCGGGGACATCGACAATGCCGGCCTCAAGCTCGCCGGGGAGGGAGAGGAAGGCAAAGCCCAGGTCGATGGTCATGCCCCGCGCCTGCTCCTCCGCGAGCCGGTCGGTGTTGGTGCCGGTGAGGGCACGGATGAGGGTTGTCTTGCCGTGGTCTACGTGCCCGGCGGTTCCGATGATGAGATGGCGCATCGGGGGTATTGTATCCGAACCCATCCCCAACCCCTTCCCTGCGGTAGGGAAGGGGCCAGGGGATGGGTTCAGAGCCGAATCACGCTCCGAATCACGTTGCCCGTCTCCATCGTGTGGAACGCATGCTCCACCTCGTCGAGCTTGACATAGCCCGTGACCATCGCATCCAGGTTCAGGCGACCCTCCAGGTAGAGCTGGGCCAGGAGCGGGAAGTCGTGGCTCGGGAGAGCGTCGCCGCAGTGGCACACACGCAGGTTCACCTTGTTCCAGTAGACCCCCGTGTCGATATTGCCCACGTTCAGGGTCACTTCAGCGTCTTTACCGGGGAAGCCAATGTTGACTGCCGTCCCGTTGTAGTTCACCATGCGCACCGCTTGCTCGATACAGGGCATCAGACCGGTCGCCTCGAAGGCAAAGTCCACGCCGCCCTCGTAGCCAGGCCAGTCGTCGGTCACGAGATTGCGCACCGCGGCGACGGGGTCACCGTCGCGGGCATTGACCACGTGGGTCGCGCCAAAGTTCTTGGCCCACTCTAGCTTGGTGGGGTTCACATCGACGCCGATAATGGTCTTCGCACCCTGAATCTTCGCGCCCTGGATCACCGAGAGCCCGACACCGCCACAGCCCACCACCGCGACACTCGCGCCGGGCCAGACCGTGGTCGTGTTCATGGTCGCCCCGACCCCGGTAATCACGCCGCAGGCAAGCAGACAGGCCTTATCGAGGGGCATGGCCTCGGGCATCTTGATCGCAGCCTTCGCATTGACAACCGTCGTGGTCGAGAACGTCCCACAGCGCAGGACCTGCGAGCACGCAGCCCCATCCGATGTGCGCGTGATGGGCGTGGTCGGGCGCAGGGCCATGTAGCAGTGACGGGGGTCGCCGCGACGGCACGCCGGGCAGTTGCCACAGGGCGCACGGTAGGCGATCACGACCGGATCACCGGGCTTCAGGTGGGTGACATTGCTCCCCACCGCCTTCACAATCCCCGCGCCCTCGTGTCCTAAGATGATCGGGAACTTCATTCCCGCGCCCTGCTGCATCTTGATGGTCAGGTCCGTGTGACAGACACCGCTCGCCACCACCTCGATCACGGCGTCGTCGGGTGCCGGTGCCGCCACCGAGATATCAATCAGCTCGACATCCTTGCCCGCCTCGGTCAGGACTGCCGCTTTTCCTAAAAATGCCATTGTTTCAGCCTCCAATTCGTGCTACTATTCGGGGCACCGTGCCGGGAATCCTCCGCAGTGCGCCCCAAGACGCCCATGACCCGCCGCGATAAACAAATCAACTTTGCCATCTGCCTCGCCGATGCCGTGGGGTTTCCGCTGGGGATCGCCTTCTTCTCCACCCAGACCATCCTGCCTGTGTTCCTGGCGCACTGCGGCGCGTCGCCGGCCGTGCTGGGCGCGCTCAACGGGCTCTCATCGCTGCTCGTCCTCGCGCCGGGCCTGCTGATTGTCGGCACGCTCCAGCGCCGCAAGACCGTGCGCCTCTGGCTGTTCTGGGTTGCGTTTATCGAGCGGCTCTTCTTGCTGCCCCTTGCCTTCCTCTCTCCGCTCTGGGGGAAGACCCACCCGGACTGGCTCGTGATCGCGACCTTTCTGGGCTTCTGTGGGCACTCGCTCTCGATGGGCTTCAATATCCCCGCCTACTGGACCGCGATTGGCAAGACCATCCCCGTGCACTGGCGCGGGCGGCTCTACGGGTTCGCCGGAGGGATCGCGGGGGTCTGTACCCTCGGTACCGAGTGGGTGCTCCGGCACGTGGTTCTGGGCAGCGGCTTCCCCGGCGGCTACGGTATCGGCTTTGGGCTGGGCTTTGCCATTCTGACGATCACGATCCTTCCGTTTCTCTTTTTGCGTGAGCCCGATAGTATCCCCGCCGAAGGCTCGGAGCGGGCCAAGAACGTCGATCTCGCGCACCTGCGTGCCACCTGGCAGGGCGATGCGCGGTTCCGGCGGCTGAGCTACTCGCAGGTGGTCTTCGCGCTCACGCAGGTCGCGTCCCCGTTTCTCGCGCTCTATGCCACCCGGCGCTTTGGGGAGGAGCACGCGGACCTTGCGCTCTACACCGCCGTGAGCATCTTCGCCGGGTCGGTCGCCGCGCTACTGATCGGCTGGCTCGCGGACCGCTGGGGGAACCACCCGATGGTTGTCTTTGCGGGCATTGCCGGGGCGGGCGGCTTTCTCTTCGCCCTGCTCGCTCCGTCGGGGGGCGCGTTTGCCACGGTCTTCGTGCTCTGGGCCCTGGCGACGGCGGGCGTGGATGTCGCGGCGAACAACCTCATGATGGAGCTGGCAGGGGATGCCACCAAGATCCCGACCTACTCGGCGCTCTACAACATTGTCCGCGCCGTGCCCCGCATGATCGCCCCGTGGCTGGGGGGGCTTGCGGTCGCCCATATCGGCTACGGCCCCCTGATGGGGATCGCGGCGGCGGCGGCACTTGCGTCCTTGTCGCTCTTGCGAACGCGTTCTAAATGAGGCCTAGAGATGAGCCCCTGAGAACGAGTCTCTGGGCTTAGGAGGACGACGGCTGCCTTCGCAGCCAACCGAATACCGGATCTAGTGGCTCCGCAGGGAGCCGTCGCCCTTTCAAGCCCGGACACTCGTTGTCTGGGCACTCATGTTGTCTGGGCTCGCGTGGTTCCGGTAACTTTTGCAATAGGTATAATACGCCATGCCTTCTGCACCCTTTGGCCTGACCGTGGCCTACCTCGCCTACCCGGAGCGTACGACACTCTCCGACCCGCACCCGCCGTTTTCCTGGTGCCTGGAGACCGGACTCCAAGCCGCCTACCAGCTGCAAGTGACCGCCGAGGGCGGCGCGACGCCGCTCTGGGACACGGGCAAGGTTCCTAGCTCGCACTCCATTGCCGTGCGCTACGCCGGGCCGCCGCTGGAGTCGGGGAAGCGCTACGTGTGGCGTGTCCGTGTCTGGACCGCCGCAGACCGTGCCCGGGCGAGCGCGTGGAGCAAGCCCCAGAGCTTCGCTACTGGCAAGCTCGGCGAGTGGCCCGTCCCTAGCCCCAAGAACGACTCCTGGGTCAACCGCAACCCGCTGACGACCACCGACCTCGCCCCCGAGAGCATCGTCAAGCGCCCCGATGGCAGCTACTTTGTGGACTTTGGCCGTGCCTGGTTTGGGACACTGAGCCTGAAGTCAACAGTCGAGGGACGTGCGCTGGTGCACTTTGGCGAGCGGCTCGCCGCCAAGAACACGATCGACCGCAAGCCGCCCGGCAGTGTCTGCTACCGCAAGGCCGAGGTCGCGCTCAAGCCCGGAGAGAACGCGATTGCGACCCCTGCGGCCCCTTTTCCCGCGGGAGTTCGCCGGGGGGCGGTGCTGATTCCACCCGGCCACGACGAGGTCCTGCCGTTTCGCTCGCTGGAGCTGGAGGGCTGGCCCGGGGAGCTGAAGAAAGAGAACGTCACGCTGCACGCGCTGCACCAGGTCTTCGACGATACCGCAGCCAGCTTCTCGTGCTCCGACCCGACCCTCACCGAGGTCTGGAAGCTCTGCCAGCACACGTTCAAGGCGAGTAGCTTCCTGGGGGTCTCCATCGACGGCGAGCGGGAGCGGACCCCCTACGAGGCCGATGCCTATATCGCGCAGCTGGGGCACTGCCATGTCGAGCGGGACTGGCCGCTCTACCGGCACACGCTGGAGTACCTCCTGCACCACCCGACCTGGCCGACCGAGTGGGCGCACCACCTGATCTTCATGGCCGAGGCCGACTACGACTTCACCGGGGATGCGTCGGTGGCGAACCGCCTCTGGGACCGCCTGGAGAAGAAGCTCCTACGGGAGAAAGCCCGCCCCGATGGCCTGCTGGTCGCGGGTGCGATCGTGGACTGGCCGCCCGCGGAGCGCGATGGCTTCGGAGGCGGCGCGATCGCCACCGACAACCGGCAGATGGCTGCTCCCATGGTCAATAGTGTCGCCAATGCGTTCTACTACAAGGCGCTGGTGGGGATGGGGCGCTTGGCCGCTGTGACGGGGCGGCCCGACACCTACAGCGCGGAGGCGGCACGGGTACGAGCTGCCTATCTCGCCACCTTCTTTGACAGCGGCCGTGGTGTCTTTGTCGATGGCGAGGGGAGCACGCACGCATCGCTCCATGCCAACCTCTTCCCCCTCGCCTTTGGGCTCGTCCCCGACACGAATAAGCCCTCCGTACGGGCGCTCCTCAAGTCCAAGGGGATGGCCTGTAGTGTCTATGCCGCGCAGTATCTCCTTGAAGCGCTCTTTGCCGCCGGCGATGCGGAGACCGCGCTCAAGCTCATGCTCGCCCCGGGGGATCGCTCGTGGAGGCACATGCTGGAGATGGGGGCGACCATGACCGCGGAGGCTTGGGACGCCAAGTACAAGCCGAACCTTACCTACAGCCACGCCTGGGGAGCCGCCCCCGCCAACCTCATCCCCCGTGGCTTCTTTGGGCTTCATCCTCTGGAGCCTGGCTACGGAAAAATTGCCCTTCGGCCGCTCCCTGGGGGGCTTGCCTGGGCAAAGCTCACGGTTCCCACGGTCCGTGGCCCGCTCAAGCTCGCCTTCGACACGCGAGGGGGACGGCTGGCGTTTGAGGTGACCCTGCCGGGCAATGTCACCGCCGAGGTCACGCTGCCCGGCAGCACTACCCCCCGGGTGCTCGGGCCGGGAACCCACAAGCTCTAGAGAGCACGGCGCAGGTGGCATGGTGTCATAGAGGAAAAAACTTTATCCGGCCACTCTCTAAAAAAACAAAGTACGCTGATACTATATACTATGACAGAGCCGCTTCGACCTTTACTGCACTTCACCGCCCCGCGCGGCTGGCTCAACGACCCCAATGGGCTGGTCTTCTACGCGGGCTACTGGCACCTGTTCTACCAGCACAACCCACAGGGAACCGAGTGGGGGAACATGACCTGGGGACATGCCCGGAGCCGCGATCTGGTGCGCTGGGAGCACCTTCCCCACGCGCTGGAGCCCTACGACGGTGGGACGATCTTCTCCGGCTCGGCGGTCTGTGACGAGGCGGGGGTGGCGGGGCTGGGCAAGGGGGCACTGCTGCTCTTCTACACGTTTGCGGGAAAGCCGTTTGACCAGCGCCTCGCCAGCTCTACCGACGGCGGAAAGACCTTCACACAGCACACCTGGAACCCGGTCTTGCCCAATGTCGAGGGCGAGAACCGGGACCCGCGTGTCTTCTGGCACGAGGCGAGCAAGCACTGGTGCATGGCGCTCTATGTCCGTCGTGGCGAGGTCGATGGGATCGAGTTCTACCAGTCCCACAACCTCACGGACTGGAGTTTCTCCAGCCGGATCGAGGGCTTCTACGAGTGCCCGGAGTGCTTCGAGCTCGACGGTACCTGGGTGCTCTTCGGGGCCGATGGGGGCTACGTGCTCGGGCAGTTCGATGGCAAGACCTTCCACCCCGAGGGCGAGCGGCAGAAGCTGGACCAGGGAATGCACTTCTACGCCGCCCAGACCTACAGCCACGCCCCCGAGGGACGCCGGGTGCTGATCGCCTGGATGCGTGGGGGGAGCTTCCCCAAGATGCCCTTCAACCAGCAGCTGACCTTCCCCACCGAGGTGACTCTGAAAGAGGTCGGAGGGCAGAAGCGTCTCTGCCGCCAGCCGGTCGCGGAGATCGCGGGGCTCTGGCGCGAGACCTGGGAGCTGAACCAGACCGCCCTCGTGCCGGGCTGTGGCCTGATTGGGCTCTGGGAAGGGGAGGCCTTTGATATCGAGGCCGAGCTGATCGTCCAGCCCGATGCGCTCTTGCAGCTCTCCGTCCGTGGGAGCGAGGTGCGCTACGATGCGGCCAGCCAGATGCTCACCTGCCAGGGCCGGACGGCGCGGCTTCCGCTGGGCGAGTCGCAGCGCCTGAGGCTACGGGTTCTCTGTGATCGGACCAGTATCGAGGTCTTTGCCGGCGAGGGGGATGTCGTGCTCTCGACCTGCTTCCTCCCCGACCCCACCCACCGGACCGTCACCGTGGCGGCTCCCAACGGGGGGATCTTCCTAGAGACCCTGGCGGTGCGCTTAATCCGCGGCTAACACCCCCCAACTTTTCCCCCAGACACGGCGATAAATCCTTTGTAGGTGCATGAGCACGCTACCGAAGGAAAGGTCGTTGACAATGGGGCGTGTTAAGATCTGGCTGATCGTTTTGTTCTGCTGGTTGGGCTCGCTTAGCTCTACAGGGACAGCGCACGCGGTGGTGCAGTGGGCGCGCCAGTACCAGCTCCCTTGCTCAGGCTGCCACGCCGGATTTCCCCGCCTGAACGAGGCCGGGATTCGCTTTCGACAGCTCGGCTACCGCTTCGATCCCGATGAAAAGCCCCGTGTGGTCCCCGAGCAGCTGATCGGACCGACCTGGGCGCCTGGAATGACACTTGGGACAGATGATAGCATCGCCATCCAGCGCCGCGGTGTCAAGATCCATGTCGGGGGCGCGGTCTCGTCGCAGCTTGCCTTTCTGGTCCAGCCCACCCCCGGCGAGAAGAATGCCTTCAACATGGCCCAAGCGATGGTCAACCAGGGAGCATTTCGCCTGACCGCGGGCCGGGTCTATGCCTGGGAGAACGGTGGCGGGGTGGGGGCGGGCGATCGGTTTCCCACGGCGAATCTTCCGCGGATGCTCACAAGCTTGGGGAAGGTCGCGGCAGGGGGGCTGGGAAATGGCTTCCGGCTCGATCACACCGACGCACACGCCAATACGGCGTCGGTCTTCTCCACCGATCTGCGCGGCAGTGGGACCGCCACCCCGACACGGGGAATCTCCCTCACCCGCCGCTACGATCCCAAGGCGCTACGCTACGCCGAGGTCTTTGGAGGGAGCTCGCAGCTACCAGGGGGAGGGACCGCCCAGCGGATCGGCGCGACATTCAGCCACGCCCTGGATGGGCCGGCGGCGTCCGGGCCGAGGTGGGTCCTCCTAGGGGGCGCACTCTACGGAACGGGCGGCGGCTACCTGTCTGCGGGATTCTTGGAGGCGGACTGGCTCCCCACCAACCGAACCCTCGTTCTGATCCGCACCGACCTGGAGCAAGGGACGGTGGCGCGTAGCACCCGTGGCGGACTGGCACTGGGGGCCGCTCTGCAGCTCACGGCGCAGCAGCGGCTGGACCTCGACTGGATACCCGTTCGGGTGACGAGCACCGCTGCACCCCTCAACGCACGGCTCCGATTTTTCTACTAGCCTACCGCCGCGCACTCAGAATCCGTGGGTTTGTGCGGCGCACCGGGGCCTCCGGCTCGTCGCTCTCGGAGTCGGCGAGGGTATCGCTGAGCAAGCGGAGGACATGATCTAGGGGAGTGGCCTGCTCACGGAGGGCGGCGCGCTGTGCCTGATACTGCCTCTCCTGCTTCTCTACCTGGGCTTCACACCGGGCGAGCTGGGCATGGAGCTCCTCCAGCTGCTGCTGGTGCTGGGCTTGGAGTCGCTCTAGCTGCTGCTGGAGCTGGACACGCTGCCAGACGGCTTGGCCCAGCAAGTCGCTCTGTAGCGCGGGGTCGAGGGCGTAGTGCTTCTGAAGGATCTGACTCAGGGTGCTGGTGCGGAGCGCCGCGGGGAGGTTGTCGGGGAGTGAGCCTAGGAGCTGGCCTAGCTGGGGGAGGGTAAGCGAAGAGGGGGTGGAGAAAGCCATGATGCCCTGCGGGTTTGCAACATGCATACCAGCAGGGCATCTGGAGGGAAATATCGGGGAGGGCCTATGACTCGCTGATTCCCAGGAGCCGCCCGGCAGTCTCTTCGCGAAGGTGCGGGGGGAGCTCGGCGGTGTGGCCCGTGGCGAACGTAGGGGTGCCGGGGCTACCCGCGAGGTCTGTCCCGAGGAACTGAATCACCCGGACCATCTGGTCCATCTGGCCCACGACCTCGTCGCGGAGCTTGTCAAACTCGGCGTTGATGCTATCGCGGCGCTTGAGCAGGTTCTCGATCTCCGCGTTGAGTGCCTGGGTCGCCGAGTGGTGCTGCTCGTCGAACTGTTTGAGCTGCTGGGTCATCTGCATCTTCTTCCAGGTTGCTTCTCCCAGGATGGTCTCGACATCGGCACCCTGGTCCTTGCCCTGGTTCTGGATGGCGTTTCGGATCGCGGCCCGCTTGACCCGCATGGGCAGGTTGTCGGGTAGCGACGAGAGCATCTGGTAGACGGACTCCGGGGAGAGGCTATCGCCGAGGCTCACCACCGGAACCCCCGCCTCGGCTACGGGCTCGACGACAGGAGCAGCGGGCTCAACCGCAACTGGGGCAGCCGGGGCGGGGGGAGCGACGACAGCCTGCGGAGTGGCGGCACTCGCCTCGGCCACTGTCCGTTTCGAGGCAACTCCCGGAAGCTCCAGGTAGTCTTCCTCTTCCTGTGTCGTGTTTGCCGTGTTGGTATCAACGAGGTTGTTGTTGACCAGCTCGCGCAGTTTCTTTGCTAGGTTCATGCTAGGTTTCTCTCTGTAGGAAATAAAAATTCTAAGCGGCCTTGAGGACGGGGAGCTCCATGCCTTGCGGGACATAGCGGGGCTGGAAGTCCGAGCAGCGGTAGGAGACTGCCTCCTCCGTCGGGGCCTCGGCTTCGTCCTTGGCGATCGTCGTTCCGTACTCACGGCACCAGCTTTGCTGGGGATCGAAGTGCCCACAGTCCGCACAGCGTCGCAGGACCGTAAAGCAGGTCGAGCACCGTAGCGCCCCCACCAGCTCGATCCGCCCACAGAGGGGACAGTGGATATAGAGCTCACGGAAGCCGTAGTCGGCGCTCTCTAGGGCTCCGCGGACCTGCTCGGCGAGGGAGCTGAGGTGGCCCGCGGCGCGGGTAAGGAGGGCCAGGAGGCGGTTCATGTCCTCCATGCCCAGAAACTCGACAATCCGAGGGTCGATCGTATCGATGACGCCCGTGACTTGTTTATCCAGGACCTTTAGCTGCTCGTGTGCGGTCTGAGGGCGGTAGGGCTTGCGGCGCTCATCGGTGGCCTTGAGGGAGCGGATCATCTGCTCGCTGACCCCACTTCCCACACGTAGAAAGACCTCGCTCTTCTGGGGGTACTGCTGGATCGCGGCGACGGTCTGCTCGACTTGGGCGACACTGAGGCGCTCTTGTTTGATCTTCTCCATCAAGCGCGCCTGGATCTTGGGCATCCCATTGAGAGGGAGCAGAGCGCGGGCATGGCTCTCGGCAAAGGCGCCGGTGTTGGTTCCCTCGCCCTTGCGCTCGGCGAGCTCGGCCTGCATGAGCTCGGGGAGCTGGAGCAGATCGAGAGCTCGGCGCAGGGTGGTATCGGAGACCCCGAGAACCTTCCCCACTTTCTCCATGGGCATCTGCTCGAGCAGGGCAGCGATGGCCCGAGCACGCTCGATAGGGTTGAGGTCCTCACGCTGGAAGTTCTCCAGGAGCGCATCCGCCGCCGCTTCATCGTCGGTGAGCGAGCGAACAATCGCGGGGATATGGGTCTTCCCCGCCAGGTGGCTCGCTCGGAAGCGGCGCTCGCCCATGACAATCTCATAGCGAATCTCGCCCGTGGAGAGAGTCTTGGGACGAACGACAATGGGCTCTAGGACACCCCGCTCGCGGATGGAGTTGGAGAGCTCCTCCAGCGAGTCCTGGTAGAAGGTCTTTCGGGGCTGGTCCTCGGCTGCCTGAATCAGCTCGAGAGGAAGTTCTATGAATGTGGACATCTTGCTCTGCTTAAGTTATCGGCAGAACTGCCTCACAAAAATAGGCTCGTCATGAGATTATGCAGAGACTCGGTAGTTGTAGAGTGCCTCGGCTTCGTCCTCACCTAAGAGGCCCTCGCCCGCTTGAAACTCACTGCGGATCAGCTCGAGCTGGATCCCCAGAGACGCTTTGGTATCGTCGGTTTCCTGGAGCAGGAGGCATAGATAGAGGCCGCTCTCGGGGTCATGGGAGAGAGGGGTGATACAGACCTCGAACTCCGGGAGCTGGAGGCGCATCTCCTGGACCAAGTCCTCGTTGGCCTGGGGCTCCAGATGGACACGGATCGTGTTGAGCGAGCGGGCGTAGTCCGATGCCAGACGATCTGCCTCCATTGCCTCGTGGCCCCCCGAGCCCATGCAGACTCCGGTAGCTAGATCGAGGACCGAGGCACCGCGTACACCCGGCAGGGGGGTAAGGATGTCGAGCACCGCCTGGATGGTCATGCTGCCACCACCGGTGCCATGAACTGTCCCAGAGCCGCCAGTGACTGACGAACACGCGCCAGATCCGCACGCTTGGGATCGAGGATCACCTGGAGAAAGAGCCCCGCATGGTTCTTACCGGGCAGGGGCCGTAGCACAAAGGTGTAGTGCTCCTGGGAGATCACGATATCCCCGACCTGGTCACGCAGGGCGATGGCATGGAGCCGTGCGAGGCGTGGGTTCAGGTTGGCCCCCTCGGGGAGGGCCTCCGGGCGAGCACTAGAGTCGAGCGGAAGGTGACGGGCGGTGTCGGTGTCAAAGAGCGAGACTTGACGGATTCCAGTGAGCGACAGGAGAGCGAGAAAGACGGGCGATGCTAGTACCATTTTTTTTGACGTTCCTAAACAAGAGTGTTGAGATTATTTTAGGAAGGGCAAAATTTAAAACTAGGCTTTTTGACAAGAACCCGTATTACTATCAGTTTATAGCGAATCTATTTATGGGTAATTAATGTTTTGTTTAATGGACTAAAGTGTAAACCCGATTCTTCCGAAAACTAAGGCGAACCGAAAAAATCTCAAGGTTTAGGATGAATCTCGTATGCTAAAAAGAAAACAACTCCTCATGACAGGAGGCCTGCTCCTGGGAGGAAGTGCGATCGCGCATGCCCAGACACCTAAGGCCGCGTTTACACCCGACAGTGGTGATACCGCCTGGATGCTCGTGGCGACCGCGCTCGTCATGGTGATGACCCCAGGTTTGGCTTTCTTTTACGCGGGGATGGTACGCCGCAAGAACACGATCAATGTACTGATGCAGTCGTTTGTGGCGATCTCCGTAGTCACCGTGCTCTGGTTGCTCGTGGGCTATAGCCTGAGCTTTGCGCCGGGAAGTCCTGTGATTGGGGGACTGAGCTATGTCTTCCAAGCCAACACCGATGCGGCACAGCAGCTGACTCTCAATGGGGCCGCACTGACAATCCCCCACCCCCTCTTCATGATCTTCCAGATGATGTTTGCCATCATCACTCCCGCCCTGATCTCCGGCGCGATCGTGGACCGCATGAAGTTTAGCGCCTATCTGTTCTTTATCGCCGCATGGAGCCTCTTGGTCTACTCGCCCATGGCACACATGATGTGGGGCGAGGGCGGTCTGTTCTTTAAGATGGGGGCCGTGGACTACGCCGGTGGCACGGTGGTGCACACCCTGGCCGGTGTCTCCGCGCTGATCCTTGCGACTCTGGTGGGCCGCCGCAAGTTTATCCGCGGTGAGGAGACCCGCCCCCACAACGTTCCCTTTATCCTCCTGGGAACGGCGCTGCTCTGGTTTGGCTGGTTTGGCTTCAACGCAGGCTCTGCGGGTGGTGCTGGAAATGTCGCCACCAACGCCCTGATCGTCACCCATGTCTCCGCTGCCGTGGCTGCGGCGGTCTGGATGCTGATCGACGTCATCCGTGGGGGCAAGCCGACCGCGTTTGGCTTCGCTGCCGGTGCGGTGATCGGCCTGGTCGCCATTACTCCTGCGTCGGGCTATGTCTCCCCGCTCTCCTCAATCGTGATTGGGGCCGTTGCCTCTGTGGTGGGCTACCTCGGGGTGCAGCTCAAGGAGAAGATCCGCTACGACGACTCCCTCGATGTGGTGGCCGTGCACGGCATGGGCGGTATCTGGGGAATGCTCAGTGTTGGCCTCTTTGCGAGCAAGGCGATCAACCCCGCAGTCAACAATGGCCTGTTCCTCGGTGGCGGCGCGACCCTGCTCCTCAACCAGTTCATGGCAACCGCCGCCGCCGTCATCCTGGCGGGTGTTGGTAGCCTCGCGATTGGCATGCTGGCCAAGGTGCTCTTCAAGGGACTCCGTGTGGAGCCGCAGGAAGAGGGCATCGGGCTCGACGAGACCGTGCACGGCGAGACTGCCTACACGGGTGAGGACCTTACTCTGGTCGCAGCGGAGCAGGAGCACTTCAGCAAGGCTGCCTAGTCTTACTGTCTAACACAAAGAAAGGATACGTTCTATGAAGATCAAACCAGGAGGACTGGCCCTCATCGTTCTCGTTGTCGCTTCCGTGATTTTTCTGATCGCACGAAACCTGGGAGCGGGCGATGGCTCGACCAAAGGGGTTCCGCGCCTCAGCGGAAAGTCTGTGGAGCAAGGTAAGTAACCAAGACGCCCTCCCTGCGCAAGCCGCAGGGAGGGCGTTTTTTTGTTTGGGTAGCGACGCGCTAAGCGGCTTGCTGCTGCCGGCGCTGGCTAAGGTGTAGCTCGACCTGCTCGGCGGTGAGCGGCTGGCTAAAGAAGTAGCCCTGCAAGAGATCACAGCCGATCTCCTGGAGGAAGGTGTTCTGGCTCTCGGTCTCCACCCCCTCGGCGATTGCCTGGAGGTTGAGGGCATGGGCCATCTCGACCGCCGCACGCACCAGAGCGTTGTCCGTGGTGTTCTTGCCCGCCCCCGAGACAAAGCTCTGGTCGACCTTGATGGCATCCACAGGGAAGCGCCGCAGGTAGGCCAGCGACGAGTACCCGGTGCCGAAGTCGTCCACGGCGATCCGCACCCCCAGCTCCCGGAGGCGGCGCATCGCGGTGGGGAGGTTGTCGAGGCTGCTGGCGAGGGTGGACTCGGTCATCTCCATCTCCAGCGCGTGGCAGGGGAGGTTGGTCTCCCCAAGGATGCGCGTGATCTGGCTGACCATGTCGGTGCCGGAGAACTGGCGCGCGGAGAAGTTGACACTGATAGCCAGGTCGATCCCGTAGCAGGCGCGCCAGGCGGCCATGTCGGCGCAGGCACGGCGTAGGATAAACTCGCCCAGCGCACCGATCAGGTCGGTCTGCTCCGCGAGGGGGACAAAGTGGGCGGGGGGAACCATCCCGCGCTTGGGGTGACGCCAGCGGGCGAGGGCCTCCAGCGTGCGCCACTCGCCCGTGTTGGGGTCTACCTGTGGCTGGTAGCTGACAGTCAGGAGGCCTTCCTCAATGGCGTGTCGTAGCTCGCCTTCCTCGATCAGGCGCTTGTAGCCCCCCGCGCTCATCGACGGTGCATAGAGCGCGAGGCCGCTGTGTTTCTTGGCCTGGTACATGGCGATATCGGCATGCTGGAGCAGGGTCGAGGCATCGCGGCCGTCTTGGGGGTAGAAAGAGATCCCGATACTCGCCCCGACACTGAGCTCTTCCTTGCCGATCAGGATAGGGCGACGCAGAGAGTTGATGAGCATCTGCGCGGTCATCTGGGCGTGCTTCTGGTTGCGGGGCTGGGGCAGGAGCGCGGTGAACTCATCGCCGCCCAGCCGCGCCAGCACATCGCCGGGCTCCATACAGGTCGCAAAGCGCGAGGCCACTTCCTTCAGGAGCTGGTCACCAATGGCGTGGCCGAGGGTGTCGTTGATGCGCTTAAACCGGTCCAGGTCCACAAAGAGCAGAGCAAGCAGGGGGCTCTCTTTTCCCTGGCGGCGTAGGCTGCTCTGCTCGCGCTCTTGAATCTCCTCTTCCACTTTCTTAGAGAAATGGGCACGGTTGGGCAGGAGCGTGAGCGGGTCGAACTGGGCGATGGCATTGCCGGCGGCGGCACTCTCCAGCTGGCGCGCCATGGCCTGCTGGCGGAGCTGCGTGAGGGCATGGATCTGGAGGGTCAGCTGGAGCATCGCCTGCCGGAGCGTGGGGGTAAAGCCATCGGGGCGCTGCAGGAGCACCATCAGCTCGCCCACAGCGTAGCCCTGCATGTCCAGCAGGGGAATGATCGCGACACCCCCGACTAGGCCACCAAAGCGCTGGCTCTGCTCCACGGTCAGGGACTCGACAATGCCCTCGGGGCAGTGCTGGAGGTTGCTCTCCCCAAAGAGGGTCTGGTAGCGGATCGCTTGCGGGGAGAAGCGCCCTGCGCCCTGCCACTCCAAGTAGCTCCAGCGCTCCTGCGACGACTCCAGGGTCAGGATGGTCCCCAGGACGCCGGGCTGGCGGCTTAGCAGCGTGATCAACGCCCCGACAAGCTGTTGGAAGTGCGGGGAGAGTGTGGCAGAATCCTCGGAAGACATCATATTCAGTATCGGAATATACGTCTTCCAGGAATACTGTTAGCTTTACTGGTGTCGTGGGGGGTGCCGTTAGGGTACGGAGGGCTTTGCCGCTGGGGTCGACTCCACCTTGGTCTCTGACTTGGACTCGGTCTTGGTCTCGGTGGCCGCTGTCTCCGTCTTTGCCTCGGCGGGCTTGCTCTCCGCAGGCTTGGCCTTGCCCGACTCTTTCTTCGAGTCGTTGATGTAGAAACCGTCGCCCTTAAACGCAATCCCGACCGGGTAGATGATCTTCTTGACCGGGCCGTTGCACTCTTCACACTCTGTCAGGCGCGGGTCGGTGATTTTTTGAACCCGCTCAAACTCATGGCCGCACGCGGTGCAGCGATAACCATACGTAGGCATAGGGTAAGATTTTATCATGAACACCCTCCCCAGTACCGAGCTGGTCAACCCCCACACCGACGGCATGGACCGTCTGCCCACCGACGAGATGCTGCGCCGGATCAACGACGAGGACGAGAAAGTCGCGGGGATTGTCCGTGGCTGCATCCCTGAGATCGCCCGGGCCGTGGACGCGGTCGCGGCGGGGCTGCGGCGCGGCGGACGGCTGATCTATGTCGGGGCGGGGACCTCGGGGCGGCTGGGCGTGCTCGATGCCAGCGAGTGCCTCCCCACCTTTGGGGTCTCGGTCGAGCAGGTCTTTGGCATTATCGCCGGCGGCGAGCGGGCGCTCACCAAGGCAATCGAGGGCGCGGAGGACGACCGCGAGGCGGGGGCGGCGGCGATGGACGAGGTCCTCGTGGGAGAGCACGATGTGGTGGTGGGCATGAGCGCCTCCGGGGGCGCGCCCTATGTCCGCGGCGCGATCGCCCGGGCCAAGGAGCGTGGCGCGGTCACCGTGGGAGTCGCCTGCGCCACCCCCGCGCCGCTCTGTGACGAGGCCGATATCCCGATCCAGGCGGTGGTAGGCGCCGAGGTGCTCCAGGGCTCGACCCGGCTCAAGTCCGGGACAGCGCAGAAGCTGATCTGCAACATGCTCTCCACCGGCGCGATGGTCAAGATCGGCAAGACCCTGGGCAACCGCATGGTCGATGTCCAGGCCACCAATCTCAAGCTGGTCGCCCGCGCCCAGCGCCTCATCGCCGATCTTGGGCAGACCGACCTGGAGACCGCCGCCACGCTCCTCACCCAGTCCGGGGGCTCCGCCAAGCTGGGAATCATCATGGCCCGCAAAGGCGTCGATGCCGACCAAGCCCGCGCCCTCCTCGCCGAAGCCGACGGCTTCCTCTCGCTCGTGCTGGGCGAGTAGCCGTGCCGTACCGTGCTGTCGCGATCTTTTGTGGACTATTGGCGCTCTTGCAAGCCTATTGGGTGCTTGCGATGGAGAGCGACGACCATCCCAAAAATGCGGGGGCGGCTCTGAACTTTTGCTACAGTGACTTGGAGCACGCTTCCGACCAGCACGCAGGAGTCCTGCCCAACCTCCACGACGGCCAAGCGCTCTGCAAGAGCTTCCAGCCGCCCCTGCGCTACAACCCGGCGGTCGCGGGGAGGAAACTCCAAACGCTCTCCCAAGACACCTGGATGGCGCGTACCCAGGAGCCGCTAGGCGAGCGCGTGTGGGCCATCGGGCCAGGAGGTATCTCGACACAGGATCGCCCAGATCTACTGGCATGGCGCTTTTGGAGTGCAGGCGGGTTCTCGATCTGCCTTGCCGCTCTTGCGGGTGGGGCGGCGCGTCGACAGCGGCGCGGCTAGGGCGGAGGAGCCTCGCGATATACTAATCCCCATGCACTACGTATTTGACCAGCTCCGGGAGCAGGCGAGCGCGGCACTTGTCGCCACGGGCCTGATCGCGCCGGAGCAGCTCGCGCTCGCCGAGCCCAAGAACCGAGACCTCGCTGACCTTGCCTGCCCGATCTTTGCCGCCGCCAAGGCTGCGGGCGAGGCCCCGCCCGCCTTCTCCCAGAAGCTCGCCGCCGCCGTGCGTTTGCCGGAAGCCGGCCTGCTCGCGAAAGTGGAGGCCGCCGGGGGATTTGTCAACTTCACCGTCCGTCCCGAAGCGCTCGCTGCCGCCGTGCTGGCGGAGGTGACCGAGCGCGGGGATGCGTTTGGTAAGGATAGCTCGGTCGGGGCAGGCGAGAAGGTGATTGTCGAGTACAGCTCGCCCAATATCGCCCGAAAGATGCATGTCGGTCACCTGCGCTCCACCGTGATCGGCCACAGCTTGCGCCTGATCTTCGAGGCACTCGGCTACGACGTGATCGCCGACAACCATTTAGGCGACTGGGGGACGCAGTTTGGGATGCTCCTGGCCGCTATCGACCTCTGGAAGCTCACCCCCTGGGACGATCCCGACCCGGTGCAGAGCTTGGTCGTGCTCTACGCCAAGTACAACAGCGAGGCCAAAGAGGACGAGAGCCTCAAGGACCTGGCACGGGCGTGGTTTAAGAAGCTGGAAGATGGCGATGTCTGGGCACGGGAGACCTGGCAGAAGCTAATCGACATCACCATGGCCGAGTTTAGCCGCACCTACGACCGGCTCGGGGTGAGCTTCACGACCCAGCATGGCGAGAGCTACTTTGAGTCGAGGATGCCTGCGGTGATGGCCGAGGCGGTGGAGAAGGGAGTCGCGCGGCGGGATGCGGGCGGCGCGCTGGTGGTGGAGTTCGACGACAAGCTCCCGAGCTGCCTGCTCCAGAAGTCCGACGGCGGGACACTCTACCAGACCCGTGATGCGGCGACGTGTCTCTACCGCTTGGAGAACTACGCCCCGGCGCGCAATATCTACGTGGTCGGTGCTGAGCAGAAGCTCCACTTCCAGCAGGTCTTTGAGATCGTCCGGCGCATGGGCTACGAAAAAATCGCGGATGTGAGCATTCATATCAGCTTCGGGAAGGTCTCGCCGCCCAACGGTGGGCGCTTCTCCATGCGTGAGGGCAACGTCGTCTTCCTCAACGATGTCCTCGATGAGGCCGTGGAGCGGGCAGAAGCCGCGATGCGCGCCAATGTCGCTGCGGGGCGCTCGGAGCTGACCGAGGAAGAGATCCCCGAGATCGCGGAGACCCTGGGAATCGGGGCGGTGGTCTACGCCGATCTCTTCCAGGGGCCGGACCGCAACATCACCTTCGACTGGGACAAGATGCTCCAGAGCGAGGGAAACACGGCGATGTACCTCCAGTACGCCCACGCCCGCTGCCGAAGCATCCTGCGCAAGGCTAGCCCTCTTGCACCTCCATCCGATGGGGGCGGGGGGGGCTTGTTGGTGCATCCCGCAGAGCAAGCGCTCCTCAAGCAGCTGGCGCGCATGCCGCACGCGGTGCGCGAGGCAGGCGAGAAGTACCTGCCCGCCAGTGTCGCCGACTGGACCTTCCAGCTGGCAAAGGCGTTCTCCACCTTCTGGGAAAACTGCCCCGTCCTACGCGACGATGTCGCGCCCGAGATGCGAACAGCCCGCCTGGAGCTGGTTGCGGCGACGGCGCAAGGGCTCAAGAACGGGCTGGCACTGCTGGGAATCAAGGCTCCCGAGCGGGTTTGACACGGGGTGCTAGTCGAAACGGACACCGCTGATCAAGACATCGGCGGTGGCCTTGCCCGCCTGGAAGGTGATATTTCCCTTCCCAAGCGGCACTTCCTTGGTAAAGGTCACGGGAACCGTGTACTCTTTCCACTCTGAGGTCAGGCTGATGTCCTCGGAGACAAACTTCTCAAACGGCTCCGTGTTGAACTCAACCGCAACCGTCAGCCGAGACTCTGAGCCGCTGGTCTTGCCCCAGAAGTGGAGGGTCTTCTTATCGCCGACTTTCTGAGCGACTGGAATCCCCACACCGGTCTGCAGGTCCCAGCTCTCCCCGTGCGCGGCAGTGATCTTCAGGTGGGCAACCCGCCCTGTCCCCGATGGTGCACTCGTATCCTGCTCGACCACGAGAGGGACCTCGCCTGGGGTCTTCGACGACGACCAGAACTGATCCTCGGCGAGGCTGGGGGCGGGTGAAGCGCTCTTAGGAGCTGCCGCCACGGTGCTGCTGGCAGCGGCGGCGGTGTTGCTGCGACTGCGGCTCTGGAGGACGGCTTGTGCACTGAGGGCGAGAACCCCGAGGCTGATAAGGGCGATACCGCCCGGCTTGATGATGACCTTGACTGCCATGAGTTTCCTAAAAATAAAGAACGTTGATTAAATATTCGGAGAATCATGGTAGGGTCTGCAGAGCCGCAGGAGAATTCGGGTAGATTTACCTGGTTAAAGAGGTGTATTCCCAGTGGGTGGTACACTACCGTCCGTGATACAACCAACCCTCCGGCGCTACCCCCTGGTCAAGAACGACCCCCTCCAAGCCTGGGACGCCGCCGATGAGCTGCTCCTCAAGCATGTCGCTGCCCTGGAGCTCGCCGGTAAGCGCGTCTTGATCGTCCACGACCACTTCGGTGCCCTCACCTGCTCGCTGGAGGCCGAGGAGCTCACCAGCTACACGGACTCGTTTCTCAGCCACCGCGCGATCCAGCTCAATAGCCAAGGGGCCCGCTCGACCGTCTCGACCCTCGACGAGCTCACCGGGGTCTACGATTTTGTGCTCCTGCGCTTCCCCAAGAACCTCTCGTACTTTGAGGACATTCTCTGTCGGCTCACGGCGCACCTGCGGCCCGGCTCGCTCCTGATCTGCGCCAGCATGGTCAAGCACCTCTCGGTCGGGGTGTTTCCCTTGCTCCAGAAGTACATCGGCGAGACATCGACCAGCCTGGCGGAGAAGAAGGCGCGCTTGGTCTTCGCGGAGTTTGAGAAAGAGGCCGTCGCCTCGCCGTTCCCGCTCTCGCTCGACATTCCGGGCCTTGCCCATCCCTTCACCAACCACTCCAATCTCTTCAGCCGCGAGAAGCTCGATCCCGGCACCAAGTTCCTGCTCCAACACCTCCCCGAGGGGCCGTTTGCCAAGGTCCTCGACCTGGGCTGTGGCAACGGCATCCTGGGGATTGTTGCCCAGCAGCGCTACCCCGATGCCGCACTCACGTTCTCCGATGAGTCCCGCATGGCTCTCCAGAGCGCCGAGACCAACTACCGAAAGTTCTTCCCTGAGGGCACGGCGGCATTTGTCTGGGCCAACTGCTACGAGGACCAGGAGCGCGACTCGCTGGACCTCGTGCTCTGCAACCCGCCGTTCCACCAGGAGACCACGGTCCACGATGGGATCGCCTGGCAGATGTTTGTCGATGCCCGCCGCGCGCTAAAAGTAGGGGGGACGCTCCGGGTGATCGGGAACTCCCACCTGGGCTACCACCTCAAGCTCAAGCGCATCTTTGGCCGGGCGAAAATTGTCGCCACCAACGATAAGTTCATGATTGTCGATGCCGTCAAGACGCCTACCCAAGTGATACAATAGCGAACCATTGTTTGTTTGGGGAGGCGGGGCGCATGGCAAAGGGAAGTGGGCGGTTTGAGTTCGTGGGGCCACCGGCGGCGGGAGATCAGCCCAAGGCGGTCGCCCAGCTTGTCGAGGGGCTCCGCAAGGGCGAGAAGCGCCAGACACTGCTCGGGGCGACCGGAACCGGAAAGACCCACGCCATCGCGCGCGTGATCGCCGAGGTCCAGCGGCCGACCCTGGTGATGGCACACAACAAGACCCTGGTCGCGCAGCTCTGCACCGAGCTCAAGGAGTTCTTCCCGAGCAACGCGGTCGAGTACTTTGTCAGCTACTTCGACTACTACCAACCCGAGGCCTACATCCCCCAGACCGACACGTTTATCGAGAAAGATAGCGCGGTCAACGAGGAGATCAACCGCCTGCGCCACTCCGCCACCCAGGCGATTCTCTCGCGACGCGACACGATTATCGTGGCATCGGTCTCCTGTATCTACGGCCTGGGCTCGCCCAAAGAGTACAAGAACACGGTGGTCTGGTTCGAGGTGGGGCAGGACTGCGACCGCGACGAAGTGATGCGGCGCTTGGTGAGCATGCAGTTCTCCCGCAACGATATCGCCCTCACTCTCGGGACCTTTCGGGTGAAGGGCGACACGCTCGATATCCAGCCCGCCAACGAGGAAGTCATCTACCGGATCGAGTTCGACTGGGACACGGTACGGCGCATCACCGCCATTGATCCTATCACCGGCGAGACCATGAGCGAGCGCGACGAGCTCTCGATCTTTCCGGCGACCCACTGGGTGAGCGACCCGGAGAAAGTCGAGGAGATTGTCCGCAAGATCGAGGGCGAGATGGAGGCGCAGGTCAAGAAGTTCGAGGCCGAGGGCAAGCTGATCGAGGCCCAGCGCATCCGCCAGCGCACGAACTTTGACATGGAGATGGTCCGCGAGATGGGCTTCTGCTCGGGGATTGAGAACTACTCGCGCTGGTTCGATGACCGCGATCCGGGCTCGCCGCCCAACACGCTGCTGGACTACTTCCCCGACGATTTCCTCATTGTCCTCGACGAGAGCCACCAGACCATTCCCCAGCTCAATGCGATGTATGCCGGCGATAGAAAGCGCAAGGAGACCCTGATTGAGTACGGGTTTCGGCTGCCCTCGGCGGCGGACAACCGCCCGCTGCGCTTCCAGGAGTTTGAGAAGGCCGCCGGCCAGCTGATCTTTGTCTCCGCGACCCCCGGCCCCTACGAGCGCCAGCACTCCGAGCGGATCGCGGAGCAGATCATCCGTCCTACGGGCCTGATCGACCCCCAGATCACGATTCGCCCCACGAAGGACCAGATCGACGACCTGATCGGGGAGATTCGCGACCGGATCGAGAAGCACGAGCGCATTCTTGTCACCACCCTCACCAAAAAAATGGCCGAGGACCTGACCGAGTACCTGGTCGAGCTGGGGATCAAGGTCCAGTACCTCCACTCCGATGTCCACACCCTGGAGCGCTCCGAGATTCTCCGAGACCTGCGCCTTGGGGTCTATGATGTGGTGGTTGGTATCAACCTGCTCCGTGAGGGCCTCGACCTGCCCGAGGTCTCGCTGGTTGCGATCCTCGATGCCGATAAAGAGGGCTTCCTGCGCTCGGAGACATCGCTGATCCAGACCATCGGCCGCGCCGCCCGAAACTCCGAGGGCTTGGTGCTGATGTACGCCGATACCATCACGGGCTCGATGCAGCGCGCCATCGACGAGACCAACCGCCGCCGTGCGATCCAGGTGGCGCACAACACCAAGCACGGGATCACTCCCACCACGATCAAGAAAGCGGTCCAGGACGTGCTGGCCGCCAAGCAGGTCGCGGAGGCCAAGAGCTACTACAAGGTCACCAAAGAGGTCGCCCCCGAGTCCCTCCCGCTGAAGGACCTTCTCCTCGCCCTCACCGATATGGAGAAAGAGATGAAGCAGGCCGCCAAGAACCTGGACTTCGAGCACGCGGCGCTCCTGAGAGATGAGATGAGCCGCCTCAAGAAGCTCCTCCCGACCGAGATGAAGAAGAAATAAGGGGGCGGCCTCATGGACGAGGCGGGCCCGCTTCGCTTCTGGCCTGCGGCCGTGATGTCGCGGAGCGACTTTGTGGCGCGTGCGCCAGGAGCGAAGCGAGCGCCCCTCGTTCATGAGGGGCCGCGTATCGGGTAGAATAGCCTCGCACAGCCTCCGATGATGGAATTCGTCGGGGGTATTTGTTTTTAGGAGAGGATGAGGCATGGAACAAAACACCGCGCGGCGGGGGGCCGAGACCCAGCAGAAGGCGCTGGAGGTCAACCTAAACCCCCGCCTCTACGGCACCTTTGCGGAGATTGGGGCGGGGCAGGAGGTGGTGCGCTGGTTCTTCCAGGCAGGCGGCGCGGCGGGGACCATCGCCAAGTCCATCTCCGCCTACGACATGACCGTCAGCGATGCCATCTACGGACCGTCGCCGCGCTATGTCTCCCGCGAGCGGCTCCAGACCATGCTGGACTATGAGTTCTCTCTACTGCGGGAGCGCCTCAGCCCGCTCCGTGGCCCCGAGACCGACTTCTTTGTCTTTGCCGACACGGTCGCGGCGCGCAACTTCCACGGCACCAACGAGTGCCACGGCTGGATGGGGATCAAGTTCCAGCGCCTCAACGAGCTCGAGGCCAGCCAGGTGGTGATCCATGTCCGCATGCTCGATACCGACAACATCAGCCAGCAGGAGGCGCTCGGGATTGTCGGGGTGAACCTGATTCATGGGGCCTTGCTGCACTACGACAACCCCGATGTGATCCTCAGTGACCTGCTGGACAGCCTCACCGCAGAGCGGATCGAGGTGGACATGATCAAGTTCAGTGGGCCCGCGTTCGAGGAGATCGACCACCGCCTCATGGCCCTGAAGCTGGTGCAGCTCGAGCTCTCCAACGCCGCGCTGTTCTCCGCCGACGGCGAGGTCTTGCAGCCGTCGGAGGTGCTCCGCAAGAAGCGCATCCTGGTGGAGCGCGGCTCGTTTCGGCCCGTGACGCATGTCAACTTGGACATGATCCAGTGCGCTAAGCAGCAGTTCGCCGACAGTCCGGGGGGTGATCAGGAGACAGTCGTGCTGTTTGAGATCACGATGAAAAATCTCTTGGCGAGTGGCGAGATCGACTACGCCGACTTTCTGGCCCGTGCGGACTTGCTCGCCGCCACGGGAGCCACGGTCTTGGTCTCGGACTACTTTGAGTACTACCGCTTGGCGGCCTACTTGCAGCGCTACACCAAGCTCCCGATTGGGATCACGATGGGGATTCCCAGCCTCAAGGACCTGTTTGAGGAGCGCTACTACGAGGACTTGGGCGGGGGGATCTTGGAGTCGTTTGGGCGGCTGTTCAAGAACGACCTGCGGCTCTATGTCTACCCGCTGATGGACAAGGCGAGTCGGCAGCTCATCAATGTCGCCAAGCTAAAAGTGGCACCCCACCTTCAGAGCCTCTACGAGCACTTGGTGGAGAATGGCTTTATCCAGAGCCTGGATTTCTACAACCGGGAGTTCTTGCACATCTTCTCCCGCGATGTCCTGCGCAAGATCGAGGAGGGGGACAGTAGCTGGGAGGCCGATGTCCCCGCTGCCGTGGCGACTTGCATCAAGGAGCGGGGATTCTTCGGCTGTGGTGGCTAGGGCTACAGAACGACGTGGCGGACGGAGAGGATGCCATCGAGGCTACGGATCGTCTCCGTGACCTCCGGGGAGGCGGCGGTATCGACCGAGAGGGCCATCACCGCGGTGCCGTCTTTTTCGTCGCGGCCGACGTACATCCCCGCGATATTGACCCCGCCCTCCCCCAGGATGGTCCCGATCTTGCCGATCATGCCGGGCCGGTCGTGGTTGCGCACCATGATGTGGTGGCCCGACGGTCGAAAGTCCACGGGGTAGGTGTCCAGGAAGACAATATGGGGGTCGTTCTTGCCAAAGACCGTTCCTGTCACGGCGTGCGTTCCGCGGTCGTCGGTGGCGAGCACGGTAATCTGCCGCTCGTAGTCGTCGCTGCGGGGGCCGCGGGACTCGGTGACCTTGACGCCACGCGAGGCCGCCAGCGCCGGGGCATTGACATAGTTCACCGACTCGCCCAGGGCGGGGACCAAGAGGCCCTTGAGCACCGCGCGCGTCAGGTGGACGGTCTGCGCCGTGTCGAACTCGCCCTCGTAGCGAATCTCCACCGCCGTGACGGAGCCTCGTGCGAGCTGCGCCTTGAGGCTGCCCATCTTCTCCGCAAGCGTGAGGTAGGGCGCGGTACGGTGCAGGATCTCCGCTGGAAGCGACGGCATGTTCACCGCGGCGCGGGCGCTGCCGCCCTGAAGCACGGCGACAATCTGCTCGGCGATATCCACCGCCACGCCCACCTGTGCCTCCTCGGTCGAGGCGCCCAGGTGCGGGGTTGCGACCACTTTGGGGTGCAGTGCCAGCGGGCTATCGGGCGCGACCGGCTCGCTCTCCCAGACATCGAGTGCCGCCCCGCCGATCTTCCCCGACTCCAGCCCCCGCAAGAGCGCGGCTTCGTCGTAGATGCCGCCCCGGGCGACATTGATCAGCCGGACACCGTCCTTCATCACCGCGAGCTGGGCATCGGAGATGAGGCCCGTGGTCTCCTTGGTCTTGGGGACATGCACCGTGATAAAGTCCGCGTTGCGGTAGAGCGTGTCGAGATCGACGAGCTGGACACCCAGTGCCTCGGCCTGCTCCTTGCCCAGAAACGGGTCGTAGGCGAGGATGGGCATCTCCATGGCCTTGAGCCGCTTGGCGACCTCGCGCCCGATCTTGCCCAGCCCGATCACGCCTGCGGTCTTGCCATAGAGCTCGACACCCACGAACTTGCTGCGCTTCCACTCGCCCGCCTTCATGCTCTGGTGGGCTTGGGGGACACTGCGCGAGAGGGCGAAGAACAGCGCGACCGTCAGCTCCGCGGCAGCGATGGTGTTGCCCTCGGGGGAGTTGACCACGAGGATGCCCTTTTCCGTGGCCTTGGGGACATCGATATTGTCCACCCCGACCCCGGCGCGCCCGATGATCTTGAGCTTGTGGGCCGCCTCCAGAATCTCCGCCGTGACCTTGGTCTCCGAGCGGACAGCTAGCCCCTCGTACTCCCCGATGATCTCTTTGAGCTCGGCACCGGAGAGCCCGGTGCGCACATCGACTTCCAGCCCAGCGCGGCGGAGGATAGCAACCCCCTCCGCCGCGACCGGGTCACTCACTAGCACTTTTGCCAAGGTGGTCTACGCTTCCGTGATCGTAATCGTGCGGATCGTCACTGGCGCAATGGGTCGGTCTTGTTGTCCGGTAGCCGCGGTGGCAATGGCTTCCAGGACATCATCGCCTGCGGTGAGCTTGCCAAAGCCGGTGTACTGCTTGTCAAGGAAGCGGGGATCGCCGTGGCAGATGAAGAACTGGCTTCCTGCCGAGTCGGGGTGCTGGGAGCGGGCCATGGAGAAGACCCCGCGGGTGTGGGGGAGGTCGTTGAACTCCGCGCGCACCTTGTAGCCGGGACCGCCCATGCCGGTGCCGGTGGGGTCGCCGCCCTGGATCATGAAGCCCTTGATGACGCGGTGGAAGATCACGCCCTCATAGAAGCCCTCGCGGGCCAGAAAGACAAAGTTATTGACGGTCTGAGGGGCTATCTCGGGGTAGAACTCCGCCGTCATCGTCCCGGCGCTGGTCTCAATGGTCGCCGTGTATTTCTTCGAGAGGTCGATGGTGAACGCCGGTGCGGCGTCGTACTGTTTAGCAGACATAGGTCTCAGGATACCATGAAAAATTCCCCCCCATCCCCCGCCGAGCGGGGGGGGGAATGCGGTATTTCCTTATTGTCCCCCCGCCGGGCGGGGGTTAGGGGGAGACCTATCCCAGCAGTGCCTCGACAAATACCTCGGGGTTGAAGGGCAGCATGTCCTCTGGTCCCTCACCGACCCCTACCATCTTTACGGGAACGCCTAGCTCCTGTCGGAGCGTGATCACAATCCCCCCACGCGCCGTCCCATCGAGCTTCGCCAGCACGATCCCGGTGACCCCCACGGCCTCGGTGAACTGCTTGGCCTGCGGCACGGCGTTCTGACCCGTGGTCGCATCGAGCGCCAGGAGCACCTCGTCGGGCTTGCGCCCCAGCTCCTTCTCACAGATACGCCCGATCTTGCGGAGCTCCTCCATGAGGTTCAGCTTGGTGTGCAGGCGCCCCGCCGTATCGACCAGGATCAAGTCCGCGCCGCGCGTCTTGGCCGCGATAATCGCATCATGCACCACGGCAGCGGGATCGGCGTTCTCTTTCTGGCGGATCAGCTCGGCCCCGGCGCGCTCCGCCCAGATTCCCAGCTGCTCGGCGGCGGCGGCGCGAAACGTGTCGCCCGCCGCGAGAATCACCTTCTTGCCCTCTTTCTTCGAGGCCCGGTAGGCCAGCTTCCCGAGGCTCGTGGTCTTGCCGACCCCGTTGACCCCCACCATGAGATAGAGAGTCGGCCCGCTCTCGGCGACCTTGAGCTTGGTGTCGCCGGCATCGCCCAGCGCCTCGGTCAGCGCGATCTTGAGACCGTCTTGGACCTCCTGCGCCGTGGACATGCGCTTGTCGCGCACCATCCCCTTGAGCCGCTCCAAGACCTGCTCCGTGGTGCGAAACGACAGGTCCGCCGCGAGGAGCGCCTCCTCGAACTCATCGAAAAGGTCATCGTCGATGCGCCCCTTCCCTGTGACCAGGGCATCCACCGACTGAAACAAGGTCTTGAACACGCCACGTTTGAGCATGGGATTATGATACCGCGAACCCGGCATCTGGTTTGATATAATTCAGCCATGGCTGCAACACTGGAACCACCACAACTTTCGGTCATTGAGGGGCTGGAGCGCTCGATCGTTAGTAGTGCGGAGCTACTACGGCTCCTCGATCCTGTCCGGTACCGGGCGGTGGTACGCTCCCTGCTCCCTCAGCCGATTGGGGCACAAGATCACACTGCGGCACTGGAAGACCTAGATCGCTGGCTGGAGACACTTCGCCAGCAAGATCGCGACGGTGTGGAGCCCTAAGCATTGCCTGAGTATCTCCTGGACACGAATGCGTTTCGTGAGCTTCTCGTGCCCAACTCCGCTATGGCTCAGCGAATCATGGCCAATACGGAGTCCATCTTTTTAAGTACCGTTGTGGTGCGCGAGATTCTCAGGGGCGCGATGGCCTCGATCTCGGAGGCGGAGGGGAATGCATCGCGGGGCAAGGCTTCTCTGGTACAGCGCTATGCCCTTCTTGAGCTGGTGCTTGCCCGTATTCAGCTCTTCCAAATCCTGTGTTACTCCGATGCTGCAGAGAGTCTCTACCAATCATGGCCAAAGAGTCTGCAACGAATGGGACCCAATGACTGCCGAATTGCCGCTTCGGCAGTCGTGACTGGGATCACGGTCGTCACGCGAAATACCGGGGATTTTAGTCGTATTGCGGAGCATGAAGCGCGGCTGGTCTTTGAAGACTGGGCTTCGCAACCAGCCGCACAGTAAGCGCTACTTTGCCATCCAGTAATCCCCGCGGTAGACAATCCCCGGTTGCTGCTCGCTCACGGGGAGCTTGGCGGCAAACGCGGCGCGGGCGACCGCCTTGGCGTGGCCGTCGCAGAAGACAATATTGCCGAAGCCGTGGTGGCGAAAGTCCAGCGACGACGTGCACCCGTACCCCATATAGCACCAAGCGCTCGGCGGCTGGATCGTGATGGTCTCGGTGACTGCGGCGCTTGTTTTCATGCCATCTGGTGCTACTGCCGCGCTATCGGTGCGGTTGCCCGAGTCCGCAAAGAGCAGGCACTCCGCGGGGCGCGAGATCGCCGCCTCCGTGGCAGGCTGGGGCTGCATCACCCAGCTGCCACCGACATTGACCCACTGCTCTCCGGCCAGCACGGAGCTGTAGCCGTAGCCCGTGCCACCGAGATTGGCTGGCCCCGCGTACTCCGAGCAGCGCTGGAGCGCGCCGCTCTTGAGGTAGGGGAAGATCAGCCCGCGCGTTTTGTCCAGCGGTCCGGAGAACCCGCCGCGCGCCCCAACCCAGTAGGTCTGGGAGTCGCCGTAGGAGAAGAGGGGGAGCGTGGAGTCGTAGTCTTGGGCGTACATCAGCGCCGCGAGCCCAAGCTGCTTGGTGTTGGAGAGGCAGGCGGTCTGCCGGGCCTTGCTACGCGCTTGGGCGAAGACGGGGAAGAGGATCGACGCGAGAATCGCGATAATCGCGATGACGACAAGAAGCTCGATCAGCGTAAAGGCCGCTGACCGGCGAAGAGGGAATTTCACAAACGTTTCTTTCTAGCCTGTTGCGCGCAGGCCGAGGGATTTGTCGCCCCCGCTGGCGATCGGACTCGGAGCCAAGGCTCGATTACCGTTGCGCGACAGTGCCGGAATCACACCGGACTTCCCCAGAGGGCGGGAGCGGGGTCAGGGTATCACAAAATCCGGGTAAAATCGCTTCATGGAACGATTTGTCATCGGAGTAGATGTGGGAACCGGCTCGGCGCGGGCGGGGGTTTTTGCGGTGGCCGACGGCGCACGCAAGGGGATGGCGACCCATCCGATCAAGCTATGGCGGCCCCAGCCGGAGTTTGTCGAGCAGAGCTCGGGCGATATCTGGAGCGCGGTGGGGATCGCGGTGCGCGGGGCCATGGCGCAGGCGAAAGTGGCGCCGGAGAGCGTGGTGGGGATCGGCTTTGACGCTACCTGCTCGCTGGTCGTGCTGGGCGCGGGGGACACGCCGCTGACCGTGAGCCCCAGTGGCAGCGCGGAGCAGAATGTCATTGTCTGGATGGACCACCGCGCGATTGCGGAGACCGATACCATCAACGCCGGGAGCCACGATGTCCTGAAGTATGTTGGGGGCGCGATCTCGCCGGAGATGGAGCCGCCCAAGCTCCAGTGGCTCAAGACGCACCTGCCGGAGACCTGGGAGAAGGCGACCAAGTTCTTGGATTTAGCCGACTTTCTGACCTACAAGGCATCGGGGCAGGATGTGCGCTCGCTCTGCACCAATGTCTGCAAGTGGACCTACCTCGGCCACGAAGGGCGCTGGGACAACGAGTTTCTGGCAAGCCTCGGCCTCGACGATCCCCGGATCACGGGCAACCCCATCCGGCCACTCGGGGAGCGCATTGGGCCACTGACGGCGGAGGCGGCGGCGCACTTTGGCCTGACGACAAGCTGCTTTGTGGCGGTGGGGATTATCGATGCCCACGCGGGGGGGCTGGGGCTGCTCGGCGCGGCGGACTTAGAGAACTCTATCGCGCTGATCGGCGGGACGAGCAACTGCCACATGGCGGCCTCGAAGGAGCCGATCTTCGTCCCCGGAGTCTGGGGGCCGTACTTTGGCGCGATGGTGCCCGGCTACTGGCTCACCGAGGGCGGGCAGAGCGCGGCCGGCGCGCTGATCGACTTCGTGATCGAGGACTCCAGCGAGTACCGCGACCTGGCCTACCGGGCGGAGGCGGCGAGCACGACGGTCTATGCGCTGCTCAACACCGAGGCCCAAGAGCTCGCTGTCGCGGAGGGGCTCACCGATGTGGCCTATCTCACGCGCAACCTCCACGTCCTGGACTTCCACCTTGGCAACCGTTCCCCGTTTGCGGACCCACACGCGCGGGGCGTGGTCGAGGGGCTCTCGCTGGATCGGTCGCTGGCGCAGGACACACGACTCTATGTCGCGACCGTTCAAGCGCTGGCCTACGGCACCCGCGCGATTATCGAGGCGGCCAATGCCCAGGGCTTCACGATCTCCCAGATTGTCGCGACAGGCGGGGGAACCAAGAACCCCCTCTGGCTCCAGCAGCACGCCGATGCCTGTGGCCTGCCCATCACGCTGGGGAAAGAGCCCGAGTCGGTCCTGCTAGGCTCCGCGATCCTCGCCGCGCACGCGTCGGGGGACTACGCTACGGTCACCGAAGCCATGACGGCCATGGGACGAGCGGGGGAGACGATCTTGCCCAACCCCGCGACCCGCGCCTTCCACGATGCGAAGTACGCCATCTGGCGGGACCTCTACGAGTCCCAGAAGCGCCACCGTGCGCTGATGGCGTAGGCGCATGCTAACGGTCCTCAAGCAGGAGCTCCTACTCCGGTCTCGACAGGCGTCCACTTGGGGACAGTTTCTCTTTATCCTGATCGCTGCCGCGGGCTATCTCGCCAGCCAGCGCAACGACAGTGAGCTGGGGCGCGGTCTGGTCAACGCCCCGGTCTCGCTGGTGACGATCTCTGGGATCTTCTGCCTGCTGGTCGGCCCCATTGTCGCGGCCATCGCGGGGACCGGCATCCTCCGCGACTACGAGCTCCGTGTCCACGAGCTGTTTTTCACATCGCGCTTGAAGCCTCTGCAGTACTACTTCGGGCGCTTTCTGGGGAGCTTTGTGGTCGTGGCGGCACTCTTTCTCGCCCTGCCGCTGGGGCTCTGGCTTGGGACCCACCTTCCGGGAGACACCAGCCACGTGGGGCCGTTTCGGCTCGCACCCTATCTCTTTTGCTACGGTGTGGTCCTCCTCCCCAATCTCTTGCTGACCAGCGCACTCTTCTTTGTCTGTGGGGCACTTACCCGAAGTCTCTTTGCAGTCTATGCTATCGGGGTGAGCCTCTTTGTCTGCTACGGCATTGGGGCGATGCTGGCGCTCGGGATCAAGAACCGAGCGGCGGCAGCGATTCTCGATCCCTACGGCTTGACCATGCTCTCTCTGGAGACGCAGTACTGGTCGCCCGCACAGAAAAACACGCAGCTCCCCGCTCTTGACGGCTCGCTTCTGCTCAATCGCTGTCTCTGGGCGGGGCTAGGGCTGGCTGTCTTGCTTCTGGGCAGTGCGCTCTTCCGCTTCCGGGCACAGGGGCCCGCGCGACGGCAGCGCGGCTCGATGCGAAGAGAGCGCCCGACACCACCTCCTACAACGCCGATTCCCCGTGTCGTGCCGAGGCCGTCGGCGCTCCGAAGCTTTGTCCACCTGGTACGCTTCACCACCCAGCAGCTCGTCACGAGCTGGCCCTTCTGGGTCTTCTTCGTCCTAGGGCTGATTGTGTTTTTTACGTCGGTTAACAAAGAAGATAGCCTGCTAGGGACAGCCCTGCGCCCCACGACCGTCCGCATGCTCACCGAGGTGGGCGATCTCTTCTCCGTTCTCTATGTGATCGTCGGCGTGATCTATGTCGGGGAGCTCTGCTGGCAGGATCGCCTGCTTCGGGTGGCCCCCCTGATCGACGCGCTCCCGCTCTCTCGGGCCACGGTAACCCTCGCCCGGTTTGTCGCATTGCTGGGGGCGATCTTGCTGATGGGGGTCTTCTTCTGCGGGCTGGCGATGCTCCTGCAGGTTGCCCACGGCATTGTCCCCGAGCCTCGTGCGTACCTACTAGGTGTCCTCGGTGCCCACGGGGTCACGCTGGTCTGCCTGCTGAGTATCGCGCTCTGTCTCCACTCAATCGCGCCCAATAAGTTCCTTGGGCATGTCTTGTTTCTGGTGGCGACCTTTATTCCCAGTCTCGCGGAGCTGCTAGAGCTTGAGCACCCGCTTCTGGATTTCGGCTCGGTAGGGGAGTGGCACTACTCCGACCTCGATGGGTTCTCGGCCTTTGCCCCACAGCTCCTTGGGCTGGGCGGGCACTGGCTCTTGGTCTCAGCTCTACTCCTGACGCTCACCCTACGGCTCGGGCGGCGGGTGATCGTCCCGTTTGGCGCACTGGTGGCCGCGAGCACGGCGGTGCTGCTCTACAACTTCCATGGAGTCCATCGCTTCACGAACGCGGCCTTAGAAAACCGCGAGCGCGCCGACTACGAGCGGCTCTACGGGCCGCGCTGGCGCGAGGCGCCCCAGCCCCGTATCACGGCCGCCGACCTGGATATCACCCTCTGGCCGGAGCGCCGCGCCTTTCGGCTAGCGGGACAGTACACGCTTAAAAACACCACCCAGAAGCCCCTCACGGAGCTCTTTATCGGCTACGACAGCACGCTGGCCGTCGAGAAGCTCGCTCTGGGGCCTACTGCCCAGCGTCTTGAGAACAACACCCGGCTGGGAGTACAAATCTGGCGCTTGGCGGCCCCGCTCGCTCCGGGCCAGGAGCTGACACTGGCATTCTCTCTGCTCTGGGACAAGCCGGGGTTTGCCGCAACGGGCGCACGCATCGATATCGCGGAGAATGGGACCTTTCTCAAGAACCTCGCCCCCCGGATGGGCTACCAGCGCGATGCGGAGCTAAGCCGTGCCGCCGACCGCAAGAAGCAGAGCCTGAAGGCCCGTCCCCGGCTCCCCGACGCGCTTGCCATCCAGCGGAGCTATATCGCCTCCGATGCCGACCTCGTGGACCTCACGACCACCGTTCGTACTGCTCCTAACCAGCGCGCCCTCGCTCCGGGAAAGCTCCAGCGCGAGTGGAGCGAGGGCGGGCGGCGCTGTTTTCGCTATGTCACGGAGCGCCCCATTCGCTACTTCTGGGCCGTGGTCTCGGGGCGCTACCTGGAGCGGACAGTCACCTGGAAGAATATCCCCATCACGGTCTACTACGATCCTCACCACCCCTGGAATGTCGAGCGCATGCTCCGGGGCGCGCAGGACACCCTGGCCTTTTGTAGCAAGAGCTACGGCCCCTACCCCTTTGCCCAGCTCCGCATTGTCGAGTTCCCGGCGCGTGGGGAGGCGATTGCGGCCCAGGCCTTTGCGGGGACGGTCCCGTTCTCCGAAGAGGGAGGGTTTATCCACCAGGTAGAGCCCGATGCGCTGGACATTCCCTTCTTTGTGACGGCGCACGAGGTGGCGCACCAGTGGTGGGGGCACCAGGTGACCGGCGCAGAGCTCCCCGGCGCGGAGCTCCTCGCGGAGTCGCTCGCGGAGTACACGGCTATCCGGGTCGCGGAGGAGGCAGGGTTCTCGGCGCAAGAGGTTTTGGAGCGCTCGTCGGACCAGTACCTCAAGGGGCGTGGGAAGGACACCGACGAAGAGCAGGCGCTGGTGACGGCACAAGGGCAGGCCTATATCAGCTACCCCAAGGGCGCTCTGGCGTTTCATGCGCTGCACTGGCTGGCCGGAAAGCACCTAGAGCGGTTTCTGCGCAACTACGTGCGGGTCCTGGCGTTTCGTGGGGCACCGTATCCCACGGCAGAGAACCTCGTGCTCAACTTGGAGGAGAACCTTCCCGGGGACCGGCAGCGCATCGATGAGCTCTTCCGCCAGATTGTTTTGTGTGATGTCGCGGTGGTCTCGGCGCAGTGCCAGCCCGTGCCCGGAACCCGCCGCTGGAAGACCCAGCTCACGGTGACCGCACAGAAAGTCCGCGCCGATGGGCAGGGCAACGAGAAACCCGCTCCCCTCCACGACAGTATCGCTGTCGCACTCGATGGGGGCTCGGCCAGTGAGACGCAGTTTATCGCGCTCTCCCAGCCGCGCCAGACAGTCACGCTGGAGACCCCGTTTCGCCCGACCTCGGTCCTGCTCGACCCCGGCTACCACCTGTTTGATCGTGTCCGGGAGAACAACCGTGGCACGGTCGAGTAGGGAAAAACCGGCATGGTAGAATGAGCCGGTGGAAAAGTAATGGTCAATCGAGGGGCATGGATTGTCGCAATTGTTGCCGCTCTTGCGGTGCTTCTGATCAATCCGATTGCTGAGATTAGCTGGAACGACGACTGGTGCTATGGGCGAATGGCCTATGAGTTTGCGCGTTCTGGGACGTTTGTCTATAACGGCTGGGCAGCGGCAATGGTGGGGCCTCAGGTACTCTGGGGAGCGCTCTGGATTAAACTTTTTGGCTTTTCCTTCACGGTTTTACGCTTAAGTACACTTCCTGTTTTTATTGGCTGTGGGGTTTTGCTCTATCGTCTACACCGACGCGCTGGTATTGACGACAATCTCTCTACTCTGGGCTCGCTGGCGACCCTTCTCTCACCGATTGTTCTCCCTCTCGCGGCGTCTTTCATGACCGATATCTTCGGTCTTTTTCTTTTTCTGCTCTCCATTGTCTTCCTGCAGAACCTACAAGAGGGGACACGCGAGAAAGCGGGGCTCTGGATCGCTCTTGTGGTGCTTACCGGGCTCTTAGCGGGCGCGATTCGTCAGCTCTTCTGGCTGGTGCCGCTGGTTGCGCTGGGCTATATCGCGTGGCGGCGGCGTGAGCTGCGCGCTCTGGCGCTGGGGGGCGCGGCGGTGGCTCTTGTGGGGACGGTGGCGCTGACGCTCTGGTATACCAAGCAGCCCTATGCCCTCGGGGAGTCGGTTGTGCCGGGGATAAAGGGCATTGTCCACAACCCGGTTCCTAGCTTGCTGACCATCTTGGGGCTCTTGATGGGGGTGACACTGTTCTTATTCCCGGTCGTGAGTGCTGTGGTCCTCCCGCGCCTGGGTGGGGGAGCGGGGAAGGGGCGCCTCATCGTTGGGGTGCTGGCACTGGCGAGTGCAGGGGCGTGCTTCCTCGGAAAGTGGCTCTTTCCCTGGAGCTACAATATCTGCTCCGAGTTTGGAGTCCTACGGCCCGCCGATACCGCGCTGGGGGACCCAGAGCTCGTGCTTTCCACCCTCCCGCGCCTGGTGCTCTCGCTGGTCGCGCTCCTGAGCTCGCTCTGCGTGGTCGAGTGGGCAATCGCCGAGCGAGCCACGCTCATAAAGACCCTCCAGCGCGTCCTTGCCGCCCAGACCGAGAAGACCGACCACGGGGTGGTGATCCTGGCCCTCTACAGCGTCCCCTATCTGCTCGTCGCGCTCTCCCGTGCGGGGATTGGGATGTCTTGGGACCGCTACCTGATTCCCGTCTTCCCGCTGGTCACCATCCTCGCGCTACGGAGCCTCGCGGGGCGTGCCCTGCCCAAGGCCGCGTGGGCCGCGCTGGCGCTCTTTGGCCTCTATAGTGTCGCGGTCTCCCACGACTACCTGGCGTTTCTGCGTGCCGAGGCGACCGCGGTGCAGGCGCTGGAGAAGCGCGGCGTGCCCGCCACCCAGATCCGCGCCAACTTTGAGTTTGACTGCTGGACCGAGACCGAGCAGAAGGGCTTTATCAACGATGCCCGCATCCATAATCCCGTCGATGCCTACAGAGACCTCACCGACGAGCAGATGCGGGGCGTCTGGCCCACCAGCCAGAAAGTGCCCTGGTGGTGGCGCTTTACCCCGTCGGTGGAGGGCCGCTACTTCGTGGTCACCACCCCCATTCCCGGCCTGATCGACACCGCCGACACGCCGATTACCTACCAGCGCTGGCTCCCCTGGACAACCGCCACGATCCGTATCCAGCAGAGCCCCACAGCAAACTAGGCAAGCACCATGGAAACACCCTCCGATCCCACGCCTCCCCAAGACAGTAGCGACCATGTCGCCCAGGTTACCCAGAAGGCGGTAAAGGGCGCCAAGATCATGACCCTCCTGGGGTTCGGTCAGGTCTGTCTGCGCTTCTTCTCCACCAAGGCGACCTCAGTCTTTCTGACCAACCTGGACTTCGATAACTTTGGGCCTGGCTCCAAGCTGACTGGGATCGGGGGCTTTCTCTCGGATGTGGGGCTCGCGGGGGCGCTTGTGCGCAAGGGGACCGAGCCCACCGACGACGAGCTCATCACGGTCTTTCTGAGCCAGCAGCTCCTGGCAGGGCTCTTTGTGGGCGGCGTCCTAGCCTTCTTGCCACTGATCCGTACGAGCCTGCACATGAACCACACCGCGACCCTGGTGCTGCTGTTTCTGTGCTTTGGGGTCTTCCTGCAGACATTGCGCCTTATCCCGATGCTCGTGCTGGAGCGCAAGCTCAAGTTCGATGCCATCGCCCGCTGTGAGATGCTGGAGAGCGTTGTCCAAGTGCTCGTCACCATTACCATGACCCTGATGAAGTACGGGGTCTGGGCGCTGGTGGCGGGCTACTGGTCGCGTGGGATTACGGGCTTGATCGCCATCTGGATCGCCTCCCCGTGGCGCCCGCGGGGGACCTTCCGCTGGGGGATTGTCAAGGAGCTGGCCAAGTTTGGGCTCCCGTACCAGCTCAATGCCCTCATTCCCACCCTGGGCGACTTCTGGATGGTGCCCGTGCTCAAGCAGCTCCTCACCGAGGGCGCTCTGGGGTTGGTGACCTGGTCGGGGAATATCGCGTCGATCCCGATGACCATCAACAACATGCTGGTGCGGGTGGCCTACCCCGCCTACAGCCGCCTGCAGGCCGATAGCGCCGCCCTCGCCGATGCTCTCCAGAGCGCCGTGCGCCGCCTGACCGCGATCTTTGACCTGGCGATCTCCCCGTTCGTGACCCTCTGCCCGTTCTTGATTCCGTTCTTGCTCCACCCCAAGTGGGCACCCGCCGTGCCGATTGTCCAGTGGCTGTGTGTTCAGGCGGTGGTGAGCATGCTCCTGGGGACGGTCTGCTCGGTGCAGAACGCGCTGGGGAAGGCGAGCGAGCGGATGTGGGTGACGGTCGGGATGGCGGTCTTGCGCTGGGTGACCGGCTACTGGGCGATCTCACGCTTCGGGCTGGCGGGCTACGGCCCTATCGGGCTGGCGACCGGTGCGTTTGAGCTCTGGGTCTCCGGGGTGCTGGTGCGCCGCCACAACCCGCAGAGCGCGACCCTGCTGCACGATCTCTTTGGACCGCTCCTGATCTCCTGGGTGACCCTGGGGGGTGCGCTGGGGCTGGGTGAGGCTCTCGGGCACGGCGTTCTCTGGCAGAAGGCCCTGGTCGCGACCCTGGCCTGGGTGCTACTCTCCGCGCTCCGCGAGGCCCTGACACCGTTTCGGATGCTGCGTAGCGAGCTGGGACCGCTGCTCGCCCTGATCCAGCGGAAGCGATCCTAGCCCATGTCCACTCCCCAGCCCATGCCGATCCCCGACCTGAGTGTCACGGTCATCAACCACAGCAACCCGGACTACCTCCAGGAGTGCCTGCGCTCGGTCTTCCGCGAGGCCGACGGGCTGACGCTGGAGGTGATCGTGATCGACAACGCGACCAACCAGCGCCTTGTCCCCGAGCTACGGGCGGAGTTTCCCCAGGTGCAGTGGCTCTTCAACGCGCGCTCTCTGGGGTACTCGGCCAACCACAACCAGGGGCTAAAGCTCGCGACTGGCCGCTACCTCTGCACCCTCAACGACGATACCGTGGTCCACGACCAGGCGCTGGGGAAGCTGGTTGCCTACCTCGATGCCCACCCCGAGGTCGGGATGCTGGGGCCGCGCCTGCTCAACCGCGATGGCACCATTCAAGACAGCGCCTACTACTTTCCCAGCGTGAAGAGCGTGCTGATCTCCTGGCTGACCCTTCCTGGCGGGCTGGTGCGGCTCAAGCGGCAGATGATCCACCCCGCACAGCAAGGGGAGAGCGCCGCTGAGGTGGACTGGGTGCTCGGGGCGTGCCAGGTGATCACCCGCGCCGCCTACGAAAAAGTGGGGGGGCTGGATGAGAAGCTCGCCCCGATTGTCTACTACGAGGACACCGACTGGTGCCGGAGCTGTCATAAGGCGGGCTTTAAGATTGTCTACCTCCCCGAGGCGCGGCTCACCCACTACGGTGGCTCGAGCACGGGCGTGGACGGTGCTGAAGGTGAGGTCCGCCCCATGCCGATGCTGCGGGAGCTCAGCGCGACCTGCATGCGCTACTTCCGAAAGCACCATGGGGTTCTTGTCACGCTCTGGCTGCAGCTACTCTTTGTGTTTGTGACAGCCTGGAACCTGGGGATGATGGGACAGTCGCGGCTTCGGCGGCGGCTCTCGGCGGCCAGCTTTAAAAATGGCCTGGCCAATGCGGTTTTTGCCTTGAAGGGTGCCCTGAACCCTTAGGCGCTTGAGGAGCTTTATGTCGCGAGAGACGGTTGCGGTGGTGATTCCCACCTACAATGTGGCGGCCATTATCCGGCCCACGCTGGAGAGCATTCGCTGGGCGGATGAGATCATTATTGTCGATATGTTTAGCGACGATGGGACCAAGGAGCTGGTGGAGGCCTATCCCAATGTGCGCTACTTTGGCCGCAAGGACTATATCTTCGCCAATGTCAACTACGGCATGGAGCAGGCGACCACCGACTGGGTGATCCGACTCGATAGCGACGAGGTCCTGGGGGAGGAGCTCCAGAAGGCGATCCAGGCGTTCCTCGAAAAGCCCGATCCGAGTGTCAAGACCCTGCTCTTTAGAGGGGTCCACCGCTTCTTTGGCTTCCCGAGCTACCAGGGGGTCTACCGCGAGGAGGCGTGCTGGCGCAAGCACATGTTCCGCAAAGGGACAGCCGCCTACCCGTGCAAGGCGGAGCACGAGGATATCGAGTCCCAGGAGCCGACCCAGCGCCTGGCAGGCCACTACGACCACTTCACCAACATGACCGCCGAGGAAGTGGTCCGCAAGTTCAACTACTACACGTCCAAGGATGTCGAGCGGATGTCCGACTCCGAGCTGGAGCCCATGAGCCCCGGCAAGCTGCTCTACCGCTGCACTCGGATGTTTATCCTCTACTACTTCCAGTGGAAGGGCTACAAAGAGGGGCAGTTTGGCTTCTACACCGCGCTGTTCCGTGGGCCGATCTACACCATTATCGAGCAGGTCAAGCGCTGGGAGCGGCTGGAGAAGCAGCGCCGCGGCTAGAGCGCGGCAAGCTGCATCGCCGGGGGGACGACGCTTCCTCTGTCCCAGGCCTCCTGCCACTGCTCTGGAGTGAGGCCCGCACGGCTGCGTGCCGTGGCCTCGTCGCGGTGGGGGTGCTCTGGCTCGACCTCGCCATGCTTCTCACGCAGACGGGACGCGCAGGCGAGGAGCTGAACCGCGAGCCGTAGCTCCCCGCGCCGGGCGACAAGACAAGCAAGCGCATCCACCGACTCTCCGCTGAAGGCCTCCAGTCCGATCTCCATCCGAACCTGAGCGCTCTCTTTGAGGGCGAGCTGGGCCTCGTTGAGGCGGCCTTGCTGGAGCCAGATCAGTCCGAGGCCGTGCTGGAGAGCCGCGATGGGGCGCTTCGCCCCCTGGCGCCGACGGATCAGGAGCGCCTCCGAGAACGAGCGCACCGCAGCGGGGAGCCGGTTGAGCTCGCGCTGGACCAGCCCCAGGTAGTAGAGCGAGAGCGCCGCCCAGCCAGGGTCGCCCATCTCACGCCAGTGCTGGGCGCTCCGTGCGAGCTGCTCCGCGGCGTCTTCGTAGCTGTGCTCCAGAAACGAGAGGACTCCCAAGTGGTGGATCATCGCCCCGATCCCCCCCCGGAGATTGAGGCGGGTGCGGGTGTCGAGCGCCTCCTCCATGTACTGCCGGGCGCGGGGATAGTCCTCCTGGCTCCGTGCGATCAGCCCCAGGTTGGCACTGGTCTCCGCGACTCCCGCCTCGTCCTCAAGCTGCTGGAACAGATAGCGGCTCTCCTGGTTGTGGTACATCGCCTGGTCCAGGTGCCCCAGGTTCCAGGCTAAGTGACCTAGGCTCGCCTGGACTGCGGCCTCCCCTGCCTGGTCTCCCGCCTGGCAGAAGATCTCCAGCGCGCGCTGGTAGTGCTGTTTGGCGGCCTCGGGGCTCCCCTGGTTCCAGTGGACCAGACCCAGCACGCGCAGAGCATCCCCTTGTGCCAGTGGCGAGGCGCACTGCTCCGCAAGAGAGAGCGCGGTCTGGAGCTCGGCTTGGGCAAGAGAGAAATCACCGGTCTCGTAGGCAAGGACTCCCATCCCTAGGTGGGCTTGGAGGCGGGTGGTGGGCGCAAAGCGCTCGGCGCTCTGGAGGAGCTGGCGCAGGGTACGCAGCCCCTCGGTGCGGTAGCCACGCTCCGTCCAGAAGGGCCAGAGGTTGCCGGCAAGCTCAAGGGCAAGCTCGGGCGAGCTCTCCTGCGTATCGGCGAGGGTGAGACGGATATTGTCGTGCGCCTCTTCCAGGCTGTCGTGTGCCTGGCGGCGCTTCACGCCGGAGCGAAAGGTGGCGGCTTTTCGTGTCTCGGCCAGGACATAGCGCAGGTAGCCCTGACGCGCGGCGCGGCCAGGCTCGCCCAGGCCCTGCTCGATGGCGTACTCACGGACCGTCTCCAGGAGCCGGTAGCGGCCTGTCTCTGGGCTGAAGATCACCAGGGACTTGGCAACAAGCGACGAGAGAAGGGGCAGGCTCCGGGGGCAGGCGGCCTCGCTGGCGGCAAAGGAGAAGGGGCTGACGAAGGTGGCGAGCTGACGAAGCGCATCGCGCTCATCGGGGGTGAGCAGGTTCCAGCTCCAGTCCATCGCGGCGCGGAGGGTGAGCTGGGGACGAAGCGTGCTCCGGCTCCCACCGGTGAGAAGATCGAAGCGGGCATCTAGGCGCTGCCCGAGCTCCTCCAGAGAGAGCGTGTCGATCCGGGCTGCGGCCAGCTCAATCGCAAACGGGAGATCGTCGAGCTTCTGGCAGAGCTGGCGCACTAGGGGGCGATTTTCGGGGGTAAGCTCCCAGCTCTGGAGGACCTTCTGAGCGCGCACGGTAAAGAGCTGGAGCGCCTCTTCCTCCGTAAGCACGGGAACCCGCCAGAGCGACTCCTGGGCTAGTCCAAGCGGCTCGCGGCTGGTAGCGAGGAGGTGCAGGTAGGGGCACTGCGCAAGGAGTGTCTCACAGAGTGCTGCCATGTGGTTGAGGAGATGCTCACAGTTATCGAGGGCCAAGAGCACCGAGCGGGTCCGTAGCGCCTCCACCAGATCGACTGTCTCCGGGATGTCCAGGGTTGCTGCGATACGAGGAGCAATCAGCTTGGGATCGCTTAGGGCGGCAAGATCGATCCAGGCGACCCCCTCCGGGTAGGTGCCCGCTGCTTGGAGAGACTCTAGCACGGCGACCGCTAGCCGGGTCTTGCCAACCCCCCCCATGCCCACGAGGGTCAGTAAGCGGGTCTCGTTGAGGCGCTTTGCGATCTCCTGGAGGGCCTGTTCGCGCCCAATCAGCGGGGTGGGAGGCAGGGGAAGGCGGCTTTGGCGAACCGGGGTATGGGCAGGTGCAGGCACCACAGCGTCTTTTTTCTGGCGCGTGGCGCTGCGAATCTGCTGGTAGTGTGCCAGGGTCTCCGGGGACGGCTCCAGCCGGTACTCGCGCTGTAGCCAGAGGCGGAGCTTTCGGTAGGCCTCCACGACACCCGCAGGGTCGCCCCGGTCCGCTAGGGCCGTCATGAGAGGCCGCCAGGCAGACTCACGGCCGGGATCAAGCTCGACCAGACGCTGGAGCTGTGCAATCGCCTCCTCGGGGGTCTTGGCCTGCATCGCGAGGCGCTCCAGGGCGCTGATAAACTGCTGCTGCTTCAGGCTCCGTGCCTGGAGTACCCAGTCCTCGCTCCAGCCATCGAGGAGGGGGCCCTGGTAGAGATTTACCGCGGCGAGGTCATCGCCGCGCTGGATGGCGCGCTCAAACTCCCAGAGATCGCAGGCACCGGGGGGGAGCTCTAGCTTGAGGGTATGGAGGACATCTTCGGGCTCGGTGAGGGTGGACGCATGATCGCCGAGCCGCTTGCGCAGCTCGACCAAGGTACGGCGGAGATAGAACAGCGCCCGCTCTTCGGTCGCCTCGGGCCAGAGGGTAGCTGCCAGCGAGAGACGGGCCTGGCTCCCACGGAGTACGAGGAGCGCTAGCAGGTACTCGCCCGCTTGACGGCGCTCCCCGGGGGGCAACGGAGCCCCCTCTGACAAGAGCTGAAAACCCTTGAAAAGCCGAAGTGTTAAAGCCATGCTCTTGCAGAGTTCGGCAACGGTAACGAAAATCCTGCGTCTTTGGTAACGCTTCTGGTAACGCTGGTCATGGGATACTGGTGTCTGTTCGGCGACTATTAGCGACGTCTTCACTGAGGAGAGCGTGAGATCACGGGGTGGCAGGCATCCACCAGTTTCCTATAAGCCTGCTACCTCATTTTTTTTAAAGGAGAACGACGATGGTGGAAAATCAATCCCGACTGGTTTGTTTGCTACTTTCCCCACAGGAATCCGGGCTCTTACGTGCCCTGCTTGCCGAGCGCACCGACGATCGGGCGGCCCGGCAGCTCCTCGCGCGGCTCGATGCCGCAGAGAAAGCCCATCTCCTCCCCCTTCTCTCACGGGCACTGGGACACGTGGGAATCACCACGCGCCCCGTCGAGAACTAAACCCTAGCCGAGCACCTCGCGTGCGAGCTGCTCCGCAACCCCGATGTAGCCGCCCGGGGTGAGCGCCGCCAGCCGCGCCTTATCTTCCTCCGGGAGCTCCAGCCCCGCCACAAACTCTTTCAGCCCCTCCGGGGTGATCCGTGCCCCACGGGTGAGCTCTTTCAGGCGCTCGTAGGGGTTGGGGAGGCCCGCCTTGCGCATCACGGTCTGGATCGGCTCGGCGAGCACCTCCCAGTTGGCATCCAGGTCCGCCGCCAGCCGCGCCTCGTCCACGGAGAGCTTGCGCAGGCCACGAAGCGCCGCCGTGACCGCAATCAAGGTGTGCGCCAGCCCCACACCCATGCTACGGATCGCCGACGAGTCCGAGAGGTCGCGCTGGAGCCGGGAGACCGCGAGCTTGCCCGCTAGGTGCTCAAAGAGGGCATTGGCGATCCCCACATTGGCCTCGGAGTTCTCAAAGTCGATCGGGTTCACTTTATGGGGCATGGTCGACGAGCCCACCTCGCCCTTGACCGCGCGCTGCCGGAAGACTCCCAGCGAGATATAGGTCCAGATGTCCCGGTCGAAGTCTAGCAAGATCGTGTTGAAGCGGCTGAGGCTATGAAAGAGCTCTGCCATGTAGTCGTGGGACTCGATCTGGGTGGTCAGGGGGTTGTAGGTCAGCCCCAGGCTCTCCACAAAGCGCTGCGCCAGCACGGGCCAGTTGATCTCCGGGAAGGCGCTGACATGGGCATTGAAGCAGCCCACCGCCCCGTTGAGCTTGCCCAGGTACTCCTGCTGCTTCAAGAAACGCACCTGCCGACGCCAGCGGTGGACAAAGACCGCGAGCTCCTTGCCCAGCGTGCTGGGCGAGGCGGGCTGGCCGTGGGTGCGCGAGAGCAGGGGAGTCGCGACATAGGGCCGCGCCATCTCCGCAACCGCCTCGATCAGCTCATGGATGCGGGGCAGAAGCACCTGCTCCAGCGCGTTTTTCAGCATCAGCGCATGAGAGAGGTTGTTGATATCCTCCGATGTGCAGGCAAAGTGCACCCACTCCAGCACATCGGACAGGCTTGTCTCCCCCAGGCGCTCCTTCAGGAAGTACTCCACCGCCTTGACATCGTGGTTGGTGGTGCGCTCGATATCCTTCACCAGCGTGGCATCGTCGAGGCTAAACCCCGCGATCACCCCCTCCAGAAGCGCCACTTCGGCGGGCGTAAAGGCGCGCACCTCGGCGATCTCGGGCTCCTGGGAGAGCTGCATCAGCCAGCGAATCTCTACCGTCACGCGGTACTTGATCAGGGCAAACTCAGAGGCAAAGTCGGCGAGGGGCTGGGTCTGGGCGGCGTAGCGCCCGTCGAGGGGGGAGATAGCAGTCAAGGACATAACGGCTCTATCGTATCAGATATCCTGCCTACCATCTCCTCGACTCGTGCCTCGCCTCCCTCCTTCCCCTGTCGCTCGTCGGGTACCCACGGGGTGGCTGGGAAGAGAGACGGGGGGAGGGGTACAATGGCGGCTATGACATTGAAGAGTTCAGGCCGAATGCGAAACACCGCCCGTTTACCCGTCCGATACCACGCGGCGATATAACAGAAAGAACAGGAGGTTTGAGGAAGATGCCACAGACATTAGAGGAGCGCGTGACGCTCTTGGAGCAAGAGGTGAAGGAGCTCCGACGAACACAGAAACCGGCAAACTCAGAAAAGGGCAATAATCGCTGGGTGAATGCCATCTTTGGTGCGTTCAAGGAGGACCCACTTTTTGAGGAAGCGGTGAAAGCCGGCGAGGAGTACCGCAAGGCGCAGATTCCTGACTACATGAAGGACGATACCTCCCCCCATGTACCTTCTTGACACCGATCATATTACGCTCCTTGCACGTAGCGGCGAGGAAGGCGAGCGTATCCGGCAGCGCGTTTTGTTAGCCCCAGAGGGGGAGGTCTCCGCAAGTATCGTCAGCTACGAGGAGCAGATGCGTGGGTGGTTGGCGCAGCTTAACCGAATCAGTGCCGTCAATCAGCAAGCGATCTACTACACACGACTAGAGGAGAACCTGCGTTTCTACAATCAGATTCCGCTGATCTCATTCGATACAGCCGTGGTAGAGCAGTTTCAGGCACTCTGGGTACAGCGTATTCGGATTGGAACGATGGATCTGAAAATCGCGGCAACGGCTCTGGCACACGATGCAACCCTGCTGACACGCAATGCAAAAGATTTCTCCAAAGTGCCTGGCCTACGCCTCGAAGACTGGAGCATTGGGCTGCCGGAATAGGACGCCCATCCATGGGTCTTACTGGGCGCGAAGCGCCGCTCGTACCTGCTTCGTGGGCAGGCTATCCCCGCACTAAGTAATCCCCCGAGCCGACCCATTTGTAGGTCGTGAGCGCCTCCAGCCCCATCGGGCCGCGGGCGTGGAGCTTCTGGGTGGAGATGGCGACCTCTGCTCCAAGGCCAAACTGCCCGCCGTCGTTGAAGCCCGTGGAGCAGTTGACAAACACCGCGGCGGAGTCGATCTCCGCGATAAAGCGGGCGGCGTTGGTGTCGCTCTGGGTGAGAATCCCATCGGTGTGCTGCGACGAGTGCGCCTGGATATGCACGATGGCGTCGTCGAGGCCGGCGACCACTTTAATCCCCAGAGTCAGGCTCATCCACTCCGTGTCGAACTCGTCCTCGACAAAGCGCACGCCCCGCTCGGCCAGCGCGGCCTTAGCTTTAGGCAGAAACGTCTCTGCGAGGGCTTCGTGGACCAGCAGCGTGTCCAGAGAGTTGCAGACACTCGGGCGGCGGCACTTGGCGTTGACAATCACGGGAATTGCCTTTTCCAGGTCGGCGCTCTCGTCTACGAAGAGGTGACAGACCCCGATTCCGCCGATAATTACCGGGATCGTGCTGTTTTGTCGGCAGAAGTCGTGGAGGCTGGCCCCGCCGCGGGGGATGATCATGTCCACGTATTGGTGCATTTGTAAGAGCTCGCTCACCAGCGCACGATCCGGGCTCGCGATCAGCTGCACGGCGTTCTCCGGCAGGGCCTCGGCCATCGCCACGACGAGCGCCGTGTTGGTACGCAGGGTCTCCGAGCCGCCCCGCAGGATCGCCGCATTGCCGGTCTTGAGCGCCAGGCTGGCGATATCGACCGTCACATTGGGCCGCGCCTCGTAGATCACGCCGAGGACACCCAGGGGGACACGCTTTTGGTAGAGCGAGAGGCCACTCGGAAGCAGCTTCTGGTTAAAGACCTCGCCCACCGGATCGGGGAGGGTGGCGACCGCACGGACGTCCCCCACGACCGCCGCAAGACGGCCGTCTGCCAGAGAGAGCCGGTCGAGGAGCGCAGCGGTGGTGCCCCGCTCCCGCGCCTCGGTGAGGTCGGCGGCGTTGGCCTGTAAGATCTCGGGGCTATGGCGCTCCACGGCCTCGGCGAGGGCGAGCAGGAGCGCGTTTTTCTGATCCGTGGTAAGGAGGGCGAGCTGGCGGGACGCGGCCTTTGCAGCGGCTCCCAGAGCGGGAAGATTGGGACGAGAGGGGAGATCGGCGGACACGGTGCTATGCTACCACACCGGCCCCGACCCAAAAAAAAGCCTGGCAACCCGCCAGGCGAGAAAAATGGGCCGTCAGCACCCTACAGTCTAGCAAGGAAGCGCTGGCATTTCGTTGGCAAGCGAATCCGCCGAAACGTGGATTTGCCTGGTCGCGCGCTCGCCTAAACTAAGCGTGGAGGACATGATGATCTACTACGTAACAGGAGACATTCTTAAGACAAAGGCAGCGGCTCTGGCCCATGGAGTCGCGCCCAACGATGACTGCAAGTCCGGGCTCGCACTGGCGCTCCGTGAGCAGTGGCCGGCGATGTACAGCGACCTGCGGCACTACTACCGCGCCTTTCACCCCAAGCCCGGGACTCTCTGGGTCTGGAGCGGGGTGGGGGGAGTGCGGATTGTGAACCTCTTTACCCAGGAGCCCGCCCCCGAGGACACCCACGCGCATCCGGGGAAGGCACACTTAGAAGATGTCAACCATGCGCTTCGCGAGCTGGCGAAGCTCATCCATGAGGAAAAACTCGCCAGTGTGGCTCTGCCGCGCCTTGCGACCGGGGTCGGGAAGCTGGCCTGGAAGGATGTCAAGGCACTGATCGAGAAGCACCTGGGGCCGCTCCACACCCCGATCTATGTCTATGAGGAGTACCAGCCCGGGGTGGCGGCAGAGGAGCCTGGAGTTTCGGTATCATAGGAGGCATGTCAGCCACCCCCGATTCTAAGCTTCAGGGAGAGACCCCACCCGGCCCGGACGATGCCCCCGCCGGGGTGCAGGTCTCTCCCGATCTCTACCGCTCCAACCGGATTCCCCCGAACCAGAGCCGGACAAAGAAGTGGCCGGTTCTGGACACGGGCATCCATCCCAAGCCGCTCGCGCCCGACGAGGTCACTCTAGAGCTCTACGGCGAGGTCGAGGTGCCACGGCTCTTTACCTGGGCGGAGCTCCAGGCGCTCCCACGGGCACGGGTCGCGGCGGACATGCACTGTGTCACGCGCTGGTCGCGCCTGGGAAACCTCTGGGAGGGGGTGAGCACGCGGACTCTGGTCGAGCAGCTTCAGCTCAAGCCGAGCGCGAAGTTTGTCATGGTCTATGGGCGCGATGAGGTGACCTTCTTCCGGGGCGGCTCGGCGACCTGGTGCACGAACCTGCCGCTGGAGTACTTCCTCCACGACGACTGCCTGGTGGCGTGGAGCCACGACGGCGAGCCGCTGAGCAATGAGCACGGCGGGCCGCTCCGGCTGGTTGTCCCCAAGCTCTATGCCTGGAAGTCCGCCAAGTGGGTGAGCGCGATTGAGTTTCGAGAGAGCGACTCTCCGGGCTACTGGGAGAAAGGCGGCTACCACATGCTCGGCGACCCGTGGAAAGAGCAGCGCTTTCGGTTCAGCGACGATGGCGAGGAGAGCGAGAGATGACCCTAGACGAGTTTCGTGCACAGTTCCCGAGTGTGCAAAAGGGAGTGCATCTCAACCACGCCGGAATGGGCCCGATACCTTTGGTGGCATCCGCGGCCGTGGCACAAGCGCTCACGGAGCTGGCCGATGGCGATGGCATGATGGCCTTTCGTGCCCACTTGGCGCGCCAGAGCCGGCTACGGGAGGCACTCGCCCGGCTGATGAATGTCTCGGTGGAGGGAGTCGCTCTCACGCGCAACACCAGCCATGGCCTCACGATCGCCGCGCAGGCGATCCCGTTCTTGCCCGGCGAGAATGTCGTGGTGGGGGAGTGTGAGTACCCATCGGTGGTCTACCCCTGGCAAGCCCAGGCAGTCCGCGGGGTCGAGACCCGGATCGTCCCCTGCCCGGATGGTCTGCTCTCCGAGGATGCGCTCATGGCGGCCTGCGACTCCAGCACCCGCGCCCTGGCCGTGAGCTGGGTGCAGTGGGGGACCGGGCAGCGCATGGACCTGGAGCGGCTGGGAGAGTTTTGTCAGCAGCGCAATATCTGGTTTGTCGTGGATGTCATCCAGGGCCTCGGAGCGCTCACGTGCGACCTGAGTGCTTGTGGCGCCGATATCGCGGCGGGGGGCTGTCACAAGTGGCTGCTCGCCCCCGCGGGGATTGGACCGCTCTATATCAAGCCGTCGCGCCTCGGGGAGCTCTTACCCACCAATGTCGGGTGGAACTGGGTCAACAACCCCTTTACCTGGGACCGGCTGCGCTTTGACGATACCCGGCCACGTGCGGATCGGTTCGAGGAGGGGAGCCCCGCGATCCTGGCAACCGCGGCACTGGAGGCGACTGTCGCACTGCTGGAGTCTGTGGGAATGGAGGTGATTGGGGAGCGTGTCCATGCAAATGCGGAGGCACTTCGGAGTGGACTGCGTGCGCGTGGGATGGAGGTCTGTCCCACCGATCATCAGAGTGGCATTGTCGCCTTCCGCCACCCGAGCTTGGCCAATGAGGCCCTCCTTGCTCAGCTCGATGCCCAGCGCATCTGGGCAGCCGTTCGCTGTGGCTGGGTACGATTTTCGCCCCATGGCTATACATCAAGCAACGATATAGAGCACGCATTAAATGTGATGGAGTAGAGAGATAATGATATTTTAATACCGTGCGAATTAAGTATAAACATCAGTTGAATATTGGTATTTGGGAAACAAGGTAACACTCAATGAATAGAGGTTATACCGATTCAAGTCCGAAAGGGATTCCTGACGACGTTCACAACTAATTGCATTTATTCACCCCTCTCAGTCAGGCTAGGAAGTGCAATTACTATCAACAAATATCATGATATGAACAACCTGCTGAATCGGTATAACGTCTAATGACAAGCTAATCGACCAGAGCGTGCTCGAAGCCGCCGCACCCGTGATCCGAACTATCGCCCACCCGCTCCGCTTGCGGATCCTCGACTACCTCGACCACCAAGGAGCCAGCAATGTCTCCCAGATTGTCGCGGTCTGCGATGCGGAGCAGGCCGTGGTGAGCCAGCAGCTCCGTATCCTGAAAGACCAGGGAATTCTCTCCAACCGCCGCGAGGGTAACTTCGTGTTCTACGAGCTCAAGGACCGCTCGGTACTCTTTTTGCTGGGGTGTATTCGCAACCACCAATGTGCTGTATAAAGAGAGGACATGATCTCTCTTGAATCCGGGCTAGCGCTGGTTGTCTTTGCCATGGCAACCGGGCTGGCTCTGGGAACTCTGGGAGCGGGGGGGGCAATTCTTGCCCTCCCCGCTTTCACGTATGCCGCTCACCTGCCCCAGCGCGAGGCGAGCGCAACCAGCCTCCTGGTCGTGGGCACGGCGGCCCTGATCGGGGGACTTCTTACCCTGGTGCGCTGCCGCAAGAACCCCGATGAGCCCCGGCCGGACTTCAAAGTCGCGCTTCCGTTTCTACTCAGTGGGCTCGTGGGGGCGTGGTGTGGTGCCAAGGCCTCGAAGCTTGTCCCCGAGCTCGCCCTCAAGTTGCTGTTTGGCGCGATTGTCCTCGCCGCCGCCGAGGCAATGTACCTACGTGCGATGTCCCCCAAGGCTGCCCCGTCGCGGCGTGCGCTCCCGCTCTGGCTGGGGCCGCTCCTCGGGGGGCTTGTCGGGCTGATGACCGGGCTGGTTGGAGTCGGAGGCGGGTTTATGATCGTCCCCGCTCTCACCGTGATGGGGAAGCTCTCCCTCAAGCAAGCCTCAGCGACCTCAGTGTGGATTATCGCGGGCAATGCCGCGGCGGCACTGGTGGGCTATGTGGGCCATGTCCACATCGCCTGGGGGCTCGCCGGAGCCTTTCTCGCGGTCACCCTGATCGCCATGCAGGTAGGGCAGAGCCTTGCCCGGCGGGCAAACCCCAAGGTGCTTCAGCTGACCTTTGCCGGTTTCTTGCTGGTGATCGGGGCCCTGACCCTACTAAAGCACTAGGAGCGATAGCCAAGACACATGCCACCGATCTTTATGGGGACGATGGGCTGGTCCTACCCGGACTGGCGCGGTCCGTTCTATGCCCTGGGAACCCCGGACGCCCGCCTGCTCGCCGAGTACGCGACGGTCTTTGACGCCATCGAGCTCGATACCACGTTCTATGCCCCGCCTCGTGAGACCGCGCTGGCGCAGTGGGACCGGCTCACCCCCGCTGGCTTCTTCTTCTCGGCAAAGGTTCCCAAGCTCATCACCCACGAGCGCCGCTTGGTCGGACCCGCCGCGGGGAAAGAGGCACGAGACTTTGGCCGGCTGATGCAGGCGGGGCTGGGCGCAAAACTGGGCCGCCTTGTCCTCCAGCTTCCTCCCGACTTTGGCCCCGGCGAGGCACGCAATCTCCTCACCTTCGCCGATACCCTAGCCGAGCACACGCTCCCGATCACGGTCGAGCTGCGCGAGAGTGGCTGGCTACAGACCGAGATCGCCGCGCAGCTTGCGGAGCGGGGGATGCAGCTGGCCACCACGGATCGTGTCGCCGTGCCAGGAGCGCCCCTGACCTACCTGCGCCTTCTCGGGGAAGAAAATAGTGTCGAGCGCTTCGACCAGCGGGCGCTCCCCCGCGACACGGAGCTAGACCACTGGGCGGAGCAGCTACGAGCCGCCGCCGGCCCGGTCTTTGTCCATGTCCGTAACTACTACGAAGGCCACGCCCCCGCAACCCTGATCGAGCTGCGCCGCCGCCTCGGGCTCTCGCTTCCCACACCGCCCGGCCAGCAGCAGATGAGCTTGTTTTAGGGGCCGGGGGCCGGGGATTGGAAATCCCCGGCACAAAGGGAGGAGCGCCCCGTGGGCGCAGAATCCATGGTGTTCCGCGCGTCCTCGGGACGCTCCCCCCCTTCTGCCGGGGATTTCCAATCCCCGGCTAACCCAGCTCCGCGCGGGTGATAACCCCCTTGTAGACATTGCCAGCCACCACGGGAAGCGCAGGGGCACCCTTGCGCTCCAGAGCTGCCAGAGCCTCTTGCGTGGTCGTCTCTGGTGAGAGAGGGCGGGTGGGGCGCACGTACGGCCCGACTTGCAGAGTGGCGCGGTCAGCCCCGGCAGGAATCAGCGAAGACTCCAGCATGGCGGCATTGAGAATGCCCATGTACATCTCATCGCCCACGAGAACGACAGTCTGAAGTGGGTCGGCTTCCAGGAGGGCAATGGCCTCATCGAGGCTGGTCTGGGGATCGATCACGGGGACGCTGCGAAGCGTGGCATCGGCAAGTGTGCTCATGGGCTAACGTTCGCGATTTTTGGGCGTTTTTCCTGCAACCCGTAACCGTAGCTGCGGGGGGAGCGTTCTAATTCCTATGAACAAGGTAAAAAAAGCACTCGCGCTGGGCTGTGGCACGAGCCTCGCGCTCTTGGTCGGGCTGGGTGGGACTCTCTGGATTCGGGGCAATGCCGCGCCGGAGTACACCCTCCCCGAGTGGAAAGTCCCGACACCCAACGCCTACGACACGCTCACCGAGGCAAAGAAGCTCGAAGTCAGCAAGCTCGGAAAGGCAGCCATCAATCCCGAAGCGCACTACGACAAGAAAGCGCAAAAATATATCTATCCCCTGGGGCCGCTGGACGATAGAAAGGCCTTGCTGGAGAAGAACCAGCCCGCCATCGCCAAGCTACGCGAAGCGCTGACCCAAGAGTTCGCTACTCCCCGGAAACCGGGCGATATCCAGGCACTTGCCGATAACTTCCCTCACTTCGCAGAGTTTCGGGAGCTAGCCCGGCTTCTGATGTTTGCCAGCCGAACCTACGCGGACTTGGGGCAAAACGACGAAGCGAGCCGGTGCGCTTTGGATGCGATCACGCTGGGGGCTCTCGTCTCGCACCGAAGCCAGCTCATCGGGAACCTGGTTGGCGTCGCCTGCGAGGCAATCGGGCGAAAAGTGCTCTGGGAGCGGGTGGATGCGCTCGATGCAAAGACCGCCCGGGCTGCTGTCGCGCGGCTCGAAGCGCTGGAGCCGACCCGCTATTCCTTTGAGAATGTGCTCCTCAATGAGCGCGACTTCAACCAGGCTAATACCTACGTGAACTTCAAAAATTCTAACGCCTGGCAGTACACCTCGTCGTACTTTTCCCAAATCGACGAGGCGCAAACTGTGACCGGGGCCATGATGGGGGAGGAGCCAGAGAAGCCCAGCGCACTGGACCGGGCGAAACTGCTTGGCACACAGGTATGGATGACCGGGCAGTTTGTCTGGCAGACCAAAAAGGTCATCTTTGCCGAGAGTGGGCGCTACATGACCGAGCTGGCCGCGCAGAGCAAGCTCCCCTACGATCCCAAGCGTCCCGGTCCGCGCATGCCCACCGACCCGATCAACCAGCTGATCCTACCCGTCTTCCAGCAAGCCGGCCAAAAAGACACCGCGACCCGCGCGGAGACGGCACTGGCACGGGTCTACCTTGCCCTGCGTGCGTATCGGTTAGAAAAAGGCGAGTATCCGTCAACTCTTGCGGAGCTTGTTAGCGCGGACTATCTCAAAGCCCTTCCCGACGATCCCTATGCGATGCGCTTTGGGCAGCCCTTTGGCTACCGGCGTGAGGCGGGCGATACGTTCACACTCTGGTCCTGCGGCCCCGATGGCGACGATGACAACGGGCGGGCGATCAAGAAAGGCGATGGAACGGTAAGCCGCTATGTCCAGACCAACGACGAGGGCGATCTGGTGGCGCGGGTCAATACGTACTAGCCTCCTGACCCCCACGCGTGGGGGAACTGAGAGGTATTTTCCTTGTGTCTCCCCCACCTGTGGGGGGTGGGGGGCCTACGCGATCCAGGCACCCTCGGGCTGGTCGGGGCGGTAGCTGACTCCTACGTAGTCCCCGACAAAGCGGCTCTCGGCGGGGGTCGGGGTGGGGGACGTAAACTCAATGGCTTGGCCGCGGTGGGTCGCAAAGCGCACACGGGCATAGAGCGCGGCGTCGCGCTCGACAAAGGCAATCAGCACTCCGGTTGCGGATAGCGGGTTCATAGCTCTCATGCCGGGATTATCGGCAGAAAAAAGAAAAACCTCCCCCGCAGGTTTGCAGGGGAGGCGCTGGGTGAGAGACTCGGACTACTCCTCGTCGCCCTTGCCCTTACGACCAGACTTGGCCATGATCTCCTCCGCGACGTTGCGCGGAACCTCTTCGTAGTGCGAAGGCTCCATCGTCGAGGAGGCGCGGCCCTGGGTCATCGAGCGAAGGTCGCTGATGTAGCCAAACATCTCCGAGAGCGGCACTTTCGCCTTGACGGCGCGGATGCCACCCATCAGGGTCTCTTGCGACTCGATCATGCCACGGCGGCGGTTGAGGTCACCGATCACGTCCCCGAGGAACTGATCCGGGGTCACGGCCTCCACCGACATGATGGGCTCCAGAATGACAGGCTGTGCCTTGCGCATTCCGCCACGCATCGCCATACGGCCCGCCTCACGGAACGAGATCTCGTCCGAGTCGACGTCGTGGTAGGAACCGTCGATGACGGTCGCCTTGACATCCACCACCGGGTAGCCTGCCAGGACGCCGTGCACCAGAGCCGCCTCACAGCCCTTCTGGACCGCGGGGATGAACTCGCGCGGGATCGCACCACCGACCACCTTGTTGATAAACTCGAAGCCCTTACCCTGCTCGTTGGCCTCAACGATCAGCGTACAGTCGCCGAACTTACCCTTACCACCGGTCTGCTTCTTGAACAGACCGCGCTCGGTCGTGCTACCCTTGATGGTCTCACGGTAGGCAACCTGGGGCGTCCCCTGGTTGGCCTCGACCTTGAACTCGCGCTTCATGCGGTCCACCAGGATCTCCAGGTGAAGCTCGCCCATACCACGGATGATGGTCTGGCCGGTCTCCTGGTCGGTGAACGTGCGGAAGGTCGGGTCCTCGGCGGAGAGCCGCTGGAGGGCGACACCCATCTTGTCCTGGTCGGCCTTGGTCTTCGGCTCGATGCTCATCTCAATGACGGGCTCGGGGAAGCTCATGGACTCCAGGATGATCGGCTTCTTCTCATCGGCCAGCGTATCTCCGGTCGTGGTGTCCGAGAGACCCACGGCTGCGGCGATATCGCCCGAGTACACCACATCGATCTCCTCACGCTTGTTGGCGTGCATCTGAAGGATGCGGCTGACGCGCTCTTTCTTGCCCTTGGTCGCGTTGTAGATGTAGCTACCCTTGGTGAGGGTGCCCGAGTACACACGGAAGAAGGTCAGGTTCCCGACGTGCGGGTCGTTCATGAGCTTGAAGGCCAGCGCGGAGAAGGGCTCATTGTCGCCCGGCTTGCGCTCGTCCTCGGCCAGAGTGTCCGGATTGATCCCCGGAACGGCCTCGACATCCACCGGAGACGGCAGGTAGTAGATGACCGCATCGAGCATGGACTGGACGCCCTTGTTCTTGAACGCGGAGCCACAGATCATCGGGGTGATCTCCATGGACAGTGTCCCCTTGCGGATCGCTGCACGGATCTCGTCGATGGTGAGCTCCTCGCCCTCCAGGTACTTCTCCATCAGGGCCTCGTCGATGGTCGCGGCCTCTTCCACCAGAAGAGCGCGGTACTCATCGACCTGGTCGCGCATGTCGGCCGGGATCGGCACTTCCAGCGGCTTCTTGCCGAAGTCGTCGGAGTAGTTGTAGGCCTTCATGGTGATCAGATCGACAATGCCCTTGAAGTCCGCCTCAGCGCCGATGGGGAGCTGAAGGGGCACGGGCTTGGCACCGAGGCGATCCTTGACCTGCTTGACAACCGTGAGGAAGTCAGCACCGGCGCGGTCCATCTTGTTGACGAAGGCAACGCGAGGCACCTTGTACTTGTTGGCCTGGCGCCAGACGGTCTCGGACTGGGGCTGCACACCACCCACGGCGCAGAACACCGCGACCGCGCCATCTAGGACGCGCATCGAGCGCTCAACCTCGACCGTGAAGTCGACGTGGCCAGGGGTGTCGATGATGTTGATACGGTGCGTGTTCTTACGCGCCCCATCATCGAACTTCTTCTTGTCCTCGGCTTCGTCGTAGCCATCCAGACCCCAGAAACAAGTGGTCGCCGCGGAGGTAATCGTGATACCGCGCTCGCGCTCTTGCTCCATCCAGTCCATGGTAGCGGTGCCGTCGTGCACTTCACCGATCTTGTAGTTGACGCCGGTGTAGAGCAGGACGCGCTCTGTGGTCGTGGTCTTGCCCGCATCGATGTGTGCTGCAATACCGATATTTCGCGTGTTTTCGAGAGAGTATTCTCTGGCCATTTTTCCTGTTTCCTTCCGACGAACTGCCCTACTTGACTACAGAACGCCAGACAGCGAAACGCCGCCTGGCCTTTTCGGTCCAGGCGGCGAGGGCTTTGTTAAGCCACCTAGAACCGATAGTGGGAGAATGCCTTGTTGGCCTCAGCCATCTTAAAGCCTTCTTCACGCCGACGAACCGCGCCGCCCTGCTTGTTGGCAGCGTCGAGGATCTCGGCAGAGAGCTTGTCCACCATGCTGCGGCCATTGCGGCGGCGAGCAAAGGTGATCATCCAGCGAATGCCAACCGCCTCTTTACGGGGCGACTTGACCTCGACAGGAACCTGGTAGGTCGCGCCACCGACGCGGCGGGGCTTGACCTCGACCACGGGCATGACATTGCGAAGGGCCTCATTGAAGACCTCGATACCAGGACGACCGGCGCGGGCCTCAACCTTCTCCAGGGCCGAGTAGAAGATCTTCTCAGCGACCGACTTCTTGCCATCCAGCATGAGTCGGTTGATGAAGCGGGAGACCATGATCTGATTGTAGATAGGATCCGGCGCGATAACGCGGCGGGGTGCAGGACCTTTGCGTGGCATAGATTATTTCTTTCCTTTCGCGGGTGCTGCAGCCTGACCGGGCTTGGGACGCTTGGTGCCGTACTTGCTGCGGCTGGACTTGCGGTCCTTGGTGCCCTGGGTATCCAGGGTGCCACGCAGGATGTGGTAGCGCACACCCGGCAGGTCCTTGACACGACCGCCACGGATCATGACGACGGAGTGCTCCTGCAGGTTGTGGCCGATTCCCGGCACGTAGGCGGTAACTTCGATTCCATTGGTAAGGCGCACACGGGCGATCTTACGCAGCGCCGAGTTAGGCTTCTTGGGGGTCTGGGTACGGACCACGACACAGACGCCGCGCTTCTGGGGGTTTCCCTGCATCGCGGGCGACTTGCTCTTTTTCACAACAGGCTTGCGCCCCTTGCGGACTAGCTGACTAATTGTTGGCATAAACGGCCTTTAAGCTCCTGAGTTCAATTCACTGCCGCTGGGAAGCGGACAGAGGAATGCTTTCTGCGGGGCAAACAAAAACCCCGCGAATTCGACGCAATCGTCACACGCAGGGCAGGGGAAGGGGTTCGATGAAAAGCGAGTTATTGCTTCGTCTTGCCGACTCCAACCTCCTCCGCGCTTGCGGTGCAAATCTTGTCGTGCCTGGCGACGGCCTCACCTGCGCCAGACAACCTGAACAGCATACCGCGATTTTAAGAGGCTGTCAACCACTGTGTGGGCGATGAATTGCCCGGCACACGGGAGAGAGCGTCCCGAGGACGCGCCTAAGCGAAGCGCTCCCTGCGTCCACGGGACGCTCCCAAAAACGTGAGGCGGGGGATTTCAACCCCCGACAGTGAAGCCCACGGCCTGCTGGCCTGCCGCGCTGGTCCAGTAGGCTTCGTGGATGGTCTCGGCGGCGAGCCTGAAGATCGGGGTTGACTCTAGCTCGGGGGAGAGCGTGAGATTGCCCGCGGCGAGGGTGTCTAGAAACGCGGCGTACTCAGCGGCGCGGGGGGCGAGTTCGTGGGTGAGCAGGTCTTCCACAAAGGCCACCGCTCCAGCATCGGTGCCACCCGGCGCGTCGTCCGGGGGGATCACGAGGTCGGCGAAGGCGGCAAGGGTCGTGCGCTGGGTCTCGGTGAGCATGCCCTACGTTTCGCTTACTCGTCGGTCTCTTCCTGCATGCCGAGCCAGCGTCCCAGGAAAAAATATCCCGTGGCAACCACCAGAAGAAACGCCGCGAGCAGGAGGTTCAGGCTGCGGACCTCTGGGAGTCGGGCCTGCCAGAGCCCTAGCCCCATCAGGATAAGAAGGCAGAGCGTGGCCAAGAAGAGACCCAGCCGTGCCAGGGGCCGGTGACGAAGCAAGGCGAGTAGCCCGCCAAAGCCGCAGCAGAGTGCCTGGGTCACCCAGAGCGCGTGCGTGAGGTTGCCAAAAGTCGTGCGCTCGTGGCCCAATAGGAGAAAGAACAGCGCGGTCAAGACCCCCCACACCAGGGTCAGCGAGGCCGCGACCCGCTCACCGAGAGAGCGTCTGTGCCGCCTCTCTGTGCTTGATTTTTGCTGTTGCATCATGCTAGCCGCTCCAGCGCATCGGCATAGATCCCGAGCGCCTGTGGCTGCTCGTCGGGGTAGAGCACGAGACGCACGAGGGTGAAGGTGTGTTCCTCGTGAAGAAGAAAGTCGCGGATGGCGGCGAGGGCGAGGGGAGCGGCGGCGCGGAGAGGCCAGTTGAAGGCACCCGTACCGATCGAGGGAAACGAGAGCGTTGTCAGGCCACTGTCGGCGGCGAGGCGAAGGCTCTCACGATAGGCGCTACCGAGCAGGTCGCACTCGATCTCATCGCCGGTCTCGTAGACGGGGCCGACCGCATGGACCACCCAAGGTGCCTTGAGCCGAAAACCCGGTGTCAAGACCGCCCCGCCAATCGGGCAGGCCCCGATCGTCCGGCAGAGCGCCAGGAGCTCTGGGCCGGCTTTAAAGTGAATCGCCCCATCGGTGCCTTGGCCTCCGCCTAGGTCCCAGTGTGCCGCCGTCACGACCGCCTCCGTCGTCTGCTCCGCGATATCGCCCTCAATCAGCTCGAAGCGTGTCTTGCCAAGTTGTGTGGCTGTCGTCATGTGCTCTCCACGCACGAAAGACTACCGGAGAGGGTTCTGGGACTCCCGCTTGCGAAGCTCATCGAGCTGCTTGATACGGGCCTTGTCCCCCGACTTGCGCAGGCGCTGCTCCAGGACCACGGACTTACTGATGCGGATAAACCGGAACCAGCGGGCGTCCTCGATATCCTGGGCGTAGCTGGCCTTACTCGCGGCATCCACCTGGCGACGGACCAGGGAGAGCTCGGTGAGCTGGGTGGGGTTCTCCTCCAGGTAGGTTAGCGCTTTCTCCACGGCCTCTTTCCACTCCTCGGGGGAGGCGCGGCGCGTGGCCAGCGACGGAAACCGCTGGAAGAGGTCCTGGCGGGCGGTGGCGTAGCGCTTCTGCGTCTCGGGGCTGAGGCGGATTCCGGTGGAACTGCTGGGACGAAGGTCGCGGTCCAGGAGCTTCTGGAAGTGCTCGTAGGCGACCTTAACCCGGTCGTCGCCCTGGGCGCTCTCGCCCAGCTTCTCGCTGAGGCCCTCCAGCGCCGCACGCTGCGCCGGTGTTGCGGACTTGAGGATCTCGGCCCACGAGACCTCGGTCAGCTCCTTGTCCTCCGTCCACGGGACAAAGCGGCGCAGGAAGACATCGCTTGTGGCGACCGGGACATCGATCGACTCCTCGTTGATCTGGGTCCAGGCAAAGGCCTCGTCCATCCCCACCTTACCGTCTTTGTTGTAGTCGGGCTGCACGGACTTGCGGCCCAGGCGGTCCTTGCCCGTGAGCGCGGCGAAGAAGTAGCTGGTGAAGTCGTGGTACTCCTCCTCCTCGACCTCGGGGGTACAGCCTGCCGCCTCGCGCTCCTTGACGGTCGCAAAGAAGCCACAGAACGGTCGGTCCACCAGCTCGCCCTTCGGGTTACCGTCGGTGAAGAGCAGGTTGCCAAAGGCACCGGAGAAGCACTGCACCATCACCATCGTGACCGGGCGGTTGGCCGGGAGCTTTCCGAGGTAGCCCGCGAGGTCCTTGGTGGTCAGGTGGGCGTTACCCCAGAGATCGTAGTGGTTGTTGTCGCGTGGGTCATTGTCGACCGTGCGCACTCCCTGGCCTGGGGAGCCATGGCCCGTGAAGTAGAGCAGGAGCGGGTTCTTGTCCTTCTCCGCCGCGAGCTTGTCAAAGAGCCCCGAGACCGTGTCTGGGGTCGTGGGGCCATCGCGGCGGGGAACATCGCTGTTGCGGTACTGCAGAAACGGTGCCCCCTTGGCAGGGCGTGGCCCATCCCCAAAGAGCGTCCGCAGGGCCTTCTGCGCCTCGGTCTTGGTGGCGAGAAACTGCACGATCGGGGTGTCGGCCTGGCCATCGGCAAAGAGAATGGTCTCGTCGACGCGGGTAGGCAGGAGGCTATGGACATAGCGCACATTGCTCTCAATGGCGACCTGGTTGTACTGCGGCGAGGGGCCCCCCCCAAAGATCACGCAGCGCAGGGGTGCGGGTGCAGAGGCCAGGGCGGCCAGGGTGACAAGGGCAAAGATTGGTGCAGCCATTCCGCATTTTATCGTGTTTCTGCCCCCTTTTATTACATTCCCCCCGCGGTGCCTCAGTCCCCTTCAAAGCGAAGGTAGCTCACGTCCGGGTTTTCCTTGCACTGGAGAAAGGCTTCCTTGAGGTCGCTTGCCACTTTCAAGAGCTCACCTGAGATCACTCCCTGAAGCTGGTCGACTTCCAAGATCAGACGATCCATCTGGTAGGGGGTAAAGATGGTCCATCCATAAGGATCAATGGTTCTCAGTACAACAGCGCCCTCGGCCTGCTCCGTTGCCAAAAACTCTAAAAAGAGCGCAAACGCGTCGGGGTTCTCGTAGTCGTCCGAGCCCACGGGCAAGATGCCCTTGCGTGTGTGAATTGCCGCGTCGATTCCATGCATCTTTGATCCTCCTAGAGCGAGGGCATTCGTCCACCGGGGAGGACAAACTTAATCCCGAGGGTACGCAGATAGGTCTGTAGCCCCGCGTCCTGCATGGGCAGCAGGTGCGCCTCGCGGCCGGACTCGTTGTAGTGGGCGTGCCAGTAGCCGGGCGGGGTGATAAACGACGAGAACGGCTTCCAGTCTACTTTTACGGGGTCGAGGATCTCGCCTTTCTCGTTGATCTTGGTGCCGACCAGGGTGTAGCAGCCCGGGTCGCAGTCCAAGATCAGGTCCAGGGCGACCGACTCGTGGCGGTGCGGGAGCTGGATGGCGTTGACGGGAAGCACGCCCAGCATCGCCCAGAGCGTGTGGGTGATGGTGAGGGTCTGGTCCATGGCCTTGTTGGCAAGTAGCACGCTGATGCGGCTGCGGTTGATGGCATCGCCCTCGCTCTTGGCCTGTGCCAGCGCGGCGAGCGAGTCCTCGGCGGTGAAGAGGGTCGGGGCGAAGCGCGGGGTGTCGGCGATCGCGCCCAGATAGCGCAGGAGGGGCTCGTCGTGGACCAGGTAGAGCGCGGCGTCTTGCTCGGCGCTGTGGTGGGTCTCCTTGCCTGTCGGGAGCACCACAAAGTCGCCGGTCTTCCAGGGGATCTCAAGGTCATCGAAGCGGGTGCTGCCCTTGCCACGCATGACATAGTAGAGCTGCGAGGTCGCGTTGAAGCGGAGCGTCAGGCTCTCGCCGGGCAGGATATGGACAAAGTTGGCACAGAGCGCCGGGCTGGTCGCGGGGCCGTCGCACCGTAGCGCATCGCTCACATCCAGGGGAATAAGCTGTGTCGGGCCGCTCTCGTGGAGGGAGCTCGGAAAGTCCGCGTAGGGAATCTTGGAGATCGTCCCCGACCCAATCGGATCGGCGGCCTTGGTGTACTCGAAGTAGAGACCGTTCTCGGTCAGGCTCGTTTGCATGATAGGGCTATTTTAGCCGACGTTTGCTATAATTCCCCTATGTTCAAAGTCGCCATTATCGGCACCGGCCTGCCGTGGAAAACCGAGGGATCGACGGGGTTTGGGATGAGCCGTGCCCATGCTCCTGGCTATGTCAAGTCCGGCAAGTGTGAGATTGTCGCCCTCGCCGACCTCAAAGAGGCCAACATGGCTGCCTTCAATGTGGAGCTCTGCGAGGGAAAGGCACGCCAGTACACCGACTACCACGCGATGCTCGCGGCGGAGAGGCCCGATATTGTCTCGATTGCGACCTGGCCGCACCTCCACGCCGAGATGGTGATCGCTGCCGCGGACGCCGGGGTGAGGGCGATCCACTGCGAGAAACCGATGGCGGGGACCTTTGGGGAGGCACGGCGCATGGCAGCGGTCTGTGCGGAGCGTGGGGTGCAGCTGACCTTCAACCATCAGCGCCGCCACCTGCCCACGTTTCAGACCGCAAAGCGCCTTCTCGCCGAGCGAGCGATTGGGGAGCTGACCCGGCTGGAAGGGAGCTGCTCCAATATGCTGGACTGGGGGACACACTGGCTCAATATGTTCCAGATGCTCAATGGCGAGTCCACGCCAGTCTGGGTGATGGGGCAGGTGGACTACCGCAAGCCGCACCAGGTCTACGGCGTGATCCACGACACCGACGGCATGTGCCTGGTCGGCTATGAGAACGGGGTCCATGGCCTGCTCTGCACCGGAGAGACTGCGGAGAAGGCAGTCGGGTGTGCGATCAAGGCGATTGGCACCGAGGGCACCCTGGAGATCCACAACACCGCGCCCCACCTGCGCCTGCGCAAGGGGAGCGTGCTCGAAGAGTGGACCGGGCCGGAGACCGAGGGCGGCCTGCACGGCAACTTTGCGAATCACGACAATGTGGTGGACTTGGTCAACGCGCTGGAGAGTGGCACCAAACCCCTCTGCGACGTGAGCAATGCCCTGGCGACCACGGAGATTATCTACGCCTGCTACGAGTCGGCGCGGCGGCGGGGGCGGATCGAGCTACCGCTGACCATCGACGATCACCCGCTGGCGGAGCTGGTTCAGAGCGGGGCCTATCCCGCAACCGCTCCTTGAAGGTATAGTGTGAGGTAAGGATCAAAGAAACTATGCGACGAAACCTAATTTTTGTGAGCGCACTGGCGCTTCTGGCGGGCTGCTCCTCTGGGACCGTGACTCCGCAGATCAACCTCCCGACCGTGGAGCAGCTCCGTGCTGTCCCCGTGAGTGTTGGGGTGGCGAGCAAGACCCTCAAGGGCCAGACCGCCCTCTGGCGGAACATGATGCCCGTTGTCACTCTGGCAGGCGAGCCTGCACCCACACGCCCCTTGATCGTCTCTGTCACGGTCAAGTCGGAGGACAACGCCGCGGTTCCAGGGGGACTTCAGGCGCAGCGTGTCACGGTCACCAATGGCACCGATGTCTGGACCTCGACTACCCTAGAGCTCCGCAGCGACGAGACCTCCTTTGGTGCGATTGTCCGCGACGGCCCCGAGTGGGCGATTGGCTCCCAGGTCGATGTGGTCGTGGACTTCAAAGACAGCTCGGGCGGGGTCTATCAGCTCCGCGCCGTCGGCCAGATCGTCCAGGGCGCGTTCTAGTCTCGCCCTAGTTAGTGATCGCCCCGGTTAGAGCGGGGCGATTAGTTTGTCAGTGCTTCATCCAAGTTAAGGAGCACGTTGCCCACCACCGTCCAGGCTGCAAGCACTCCCGGGTCCTCGCCGGGCTGTACCGTGATAATGGCATCGCGCAGGAGCGCGAGGGCATCACTGGGGTGCTTGCGGAACTCTGAGAGGGTCTCGGTGAAGAGGGCGCGGAGGCGTCTTTCTTCCTGAGCTGTGGGCTTGCGCGCGAGGAGGCGCGCAAAGCCCACACCCAGCCCCTGCTTTGCCATGCGCCTTCCCAGTGCTCCGGCGGCTTCGACAAACACCGGATCGTTGAGGGTGATGAGGGCTTGGAGCGGGGTGTTGGTCCGAATCCGCCGCACCAGGCAGACCTCACCACTGCCGCCGTCGAAGGTCGTGAGCATCGGGTGGGGGCTGGTGCGGCGCAGGAACGTGTAGAGGCCACGTCGCCAGCGGTCCTCACCCGGGCTCGTCTCCCACTTCATCCCCGAGTAGGTCACTTTCCAGAGCCCCGCCGGCTGGGGAGGGAAGACACTTGGGCCACCGAGCTTGTTACTGAGGAGCCCCGCCGCCGCGAGGGCCTGGTCGCGGATTACCTCGGCGGGGAGGCGGAAGCGTGGGCCGCGGGAGAGAAGCCGGTTGCGTGGGTCCTTGGCGAGTGTCTCCTTGGTCGTGGTCGAGGCCTGCTGGTAGGTCTGGCTCAGGACCAGGGTCTTAAGGAGCTTCTTCACCGACCAGTGACAGTCTCTCTGGAAGTGCAGGGCGAGCCAGTCCAGGAGCTCAGGGTGCGATGGTGGTGCGCCTTGGGTCCCAAAGTCCTCTTCGGTCTCCACCAGTCCCACGCCAAAGAGCCTGGCCCAGTAGCGGTTGACCTGCACGCGGGCCGTGAGCGGGTTCTCGGGGGAGACCAGCCAGCGGGCGGCATGGAGGCGTGTGGGTGCCCCCCCCGCCCCCGCAAGCGGGGGAGCCAGTGAGGGGAGGAGTGCTGGGGTGACGACCTCACCAGGGTCGAGGAAGTTGCCGCGCGTGTGGAGACGCGTGACCCGCTGCCTTCCGGGGGGGAGCTCGCGGTAGATCGGCGTGGCGGGGATCGAGCGCTCCAGGCGGGCTTGCTCGTTTTGCAGGCTCTCCAGCTCCGCGAAGCGCTGCGGGTTGGTCTGCTTGAGATAGGCCTCGTCGCGCTCCGCAGCGGTGAGCGAGAGGCTGGGGGAGAGAAGCGCCCGGTCCGCGCCGCTCACCGAGAGCCGGAAGCAGCCCACGGCGAGATTCGGATAGTTCTGGGTGAGGCGCACCTCCAGCGTCCCGCCCGCCGCGACCAGAGGCTCTGCTAGCTCAAAGACCGCCACGTGCGGCTCGGCGTTCTTAGGAGACCAGGCCCAGCCCGTATCCTCCTTGCCGTCGATGGCATTGGCGACCGGCCAGCCCCCTTGCTCAAAGTCCGCGCGGGCATTCTTCAAGAGGAGCGGCTTGTCCTGGTAGCGCACGGTCAGCTCGGAGACCACCGCGTTCTGGTCGTCCCGGTTGCGGCCCGGCCCACCATTGGGGAGTGTGGGGTCTTTGAGCACCTCTAGCCGAAGCCCGGTGACCGTCCCCGCGGGCAGGCTCAGGCTCAGCGTGTAGGCCTCTTTTTCCGCCCGTGCCCCGGAGACCAGAAAGGCCCCGTCGGCGCGCGTTGCCAGCCTGGCCCCGCTGCTCGCCGAGGCCGTTTTAAGGGCGAGGGGGCTCCAGAGGTTCTGCTTGGCCAGCGCCGCCTCCCAGGTAGTGCGCTCCGGCGACGGCTTCGCGGCGTCGGCATGGATCGCGGCGAGCTGGGCCTTGAGGGCGGCCAGGCGCTTGGTGGTCGCCTCGGTCGCGATCGCCTTGGTTGGGGCGTCGTCGTAGCGGTCGGCGTCCTCGGTCTGGTTGAAGATCGCGTAGAACCGGTAGTAGTCCTTCTGGCTGATCGGATCGTACTTGTGGGTGTGGCACTTGGCGCAGCCGAGAGTAAGCCCCATCCAGACCTGCCCGGTCGTGTCCACCCGGTCTTTTACCGCGATCTGCCGGAACTCTTCGTCGTCGGTGCCGCCTTCGTCGTTGGTGGGCGTGTTGCGGTGAAACGCGGTCGCCAGAATCTGGGAGTCCGTGGCGTTGGGGATCAGGTCGCCGGCGAGCTGCTCGATCGTGAACTGGTCGAAGGGCATGTCGGCGTTGAAGGCATCGATCACCCAGTCCCGCCAGCGCCACATGGTCCGGGGCAGGTCTTTCTCGTAGCCCTTCGTGTCGGCGTAGCGTGCCAGGTCCAGCCAGAGCCGCGCCCAGTGCTCGCCGTAGCTTGGGGACGCCAGTAGCTCCTCGACGAGCTTGGCATAGGCATCGGGGTGCGTGTCCTTGACAAAGGCCTCGACCCGCTCGGGCGTGGGCGGCAGGCCGGTCAGGTCCAGGCTCACCCGCCGGATCAGTGTCCGCCGGTCCGCGGGCGGCGCGGGCGTGAGGTTCTCTTTAGCAAGGCGAGCGCGAATGAAGAGGTCGATGGGGGACGATTGGGCATCCCTTGCATCCCTCCCCGGTTTGACATCCCTCCCCCCGGCCCCCTCCCTTCCCCTGAGACCCGACTTCGTCCCCGCGAAGCGGGAAACAGAGCGAAGGGAGGGGGACGGGGGGAGGGATGCCGATGCCGGTTTCACAAACGACCAGTGCTGCTCGTACTTGCCGCCCTCGCCGATCCAGCGCATCAGAAGGGTTTTCTCCGCGGCCGTGAGCGTGTGCCCGCTCCCGGCGGGGGGCATCTGGAGAGAGTCGGTGCGCCGGAGGCGCTGGGCGAGCGGGCTGGCGAGAATATCGCCGCCGACCACCGCACGATTGGGCAGGTCCAGGCGCAGGTTGGCCTTGCGGGCGCTCTCATCAAACCCGTGGCAGGCGTAGCAGTTCTTCGCGAGGAGCGGCTGCACCTGGCGGAACGCGATGGGGGCTTTTTGCGGGGGCTGCGCTGCCTTACCCGGCGCAAGGGCGATACAGACCAGAGGCAGGAGTGCCAGACTCTTCATGGGGCTATTTTAGCCGGTTTTTGGCGCGGGTGGGTTGCTCTCGGGGACGCGGGTAATGAGATAGAGGGCACCGAGCACGCCGACAGCGCTCATGGCGACAAACATCGCGCTGAAGCCGTAGCGCTCAGCGAGCCAGCCACAGAGCGCGGGGGAGACCGAGAGCGCGATCCCCGAGGTGGCGGTCATCATCGCCTGGGTCGTCCCACGCTGGGAGTCGGTGACACAGTCATTGACATAGACCACTGCGAGGGTTCCCACGATCCCGTAGTTCAGCCCATGGAGCGCCTGGATGGCCATGACAGTCGCGGGGCTGGTGGCGAGGGTGTAGAGCAGTAGGCGCACGGGCATGAGGCAGAACGCCAAGACCAGCGCGGGCTTTCGTCCATTGCGGTCGGTCCATTTTCCCACCTGGCTCATCACCAGCACCTCGCACACGACCCCCGCGGCAAACATCAGCGAGATCTGGCGCGGCGCAGCCCCCAGGGATTTCATAAAGAGCGAGAGATACGACGATGCCCCGTAGAGTGCGAACTGGTAGAGAAAGTAAGCAAAAAAGAAGTGCTTAAGCCCCCTCCCCCCGCCGCTTAGACGGCGACCCCCTCCGGCAATCGCTCGTTCCTCGCTGCGAAGGGGGACGGAACTTGATGGAGCTAGTTTTGTGTCGGGGACGATGAGGGAGATGGCGGCGATGAGGAAGAAAAGCAGGGGGCCGTAGGTGAAGACCGGGGCAAGGTCGGTGCGGGACATGCCTGGCGACGGGGAGAGCAGGAAGCCGGTGACGACACAGACACAGATGTAGCCGACACTCCCCCAGACACGGTACTTGGCATAGGCCGCCCCCCCGCCCTCCGTGGTTGCCAGCCGCCCCACGAGCACCCCCCCGACCGTGTTGAGGTACTGGAGCCCATTGGTCCCGAGTGCCGTCAGGAGCAGAAAGGGCCAGAAGCCATCGGCGAGGCGGAAGAGGAGATAGGCGACCCCTGCCAGAAGCGCCGTGGCGACCATCAGGGGGCGTCGGGCATCGAGGCGGTCTGAGAGGCGGCCTAAGAGGGGCTGAATCAGAACGGCGATCACCGTGCCAAGGCCCGCCAGGAGCCCGATCTGCGCCTTATCCAACCCCGAGGCGGCGTAGTAGGGCGAGGTAAACGGTTGTAAGAACCCAAACGACCCGGTCACCAGAAAGAGGCACAGCGCCAGAGCTATTTTACGCCAGCGGGGAACTGCTTGTGGGGAGTCAGGATTCAGAAGAGAGCTTCTCAGTGTCTAGCCCTTCTCTAAGAGCGTATCGCCGACACCGGAGGTGACTTTGATCTGCACCGTGCCCCCGCGTCCCAGTGTGCCGGTGAGAAGCCCGCCCGTGTCGCCGACCGAGCGGGGGCGGCGGGTGAGGTTGAAGTCCGAGCGGAACTTCCCGGACTGGGTGCTGACGGTCGCATCGCCCTTGACATTGCCAGGGATTCGCACTTGAACGCTGCCCACCCCCGCCGAGGCGCTGAGGCTCTGCTTCGGAATGGACTTGAGCTGGGCAAGGATGCCGCCTACCTGGGTCTGGAGCGCCACACGGTTGGCCGCTGCGGTCTCCAGCGTCGCGCGCACCGAGCCAACACGCAGGGTTGCCTGAAGGTCGTTGAAGGAGCCACTGACCTCAAGGTCGCCGGTATCCATCCCGATCATGGTTCCGCCCTTGACCACCTTGAGGTTATCGAGCTTGACCAGCCCCGTGCCACTCTTGATCGTCAGTGCCGTCAGCTCCCCCGCGATCTCGGTCGTCCCCACGAGCAGGCTACTAGAGAGGCGGAGCCCCGCGGGGATATGGATCTCGATATCGAGCTCGACCTCGGGGGCGTCTTCCGTGAACCGCTCACGCCGCAGGTCCTCGGGGATCACATCGTCGAGCACCAGCGTCCCGCCCTCGTTGAGGCAGGTAGGGACGGTCTCCTTGAGCTTGAGCTGGGCGGTGGGCTTGTCCTTGGCCCGGATGGTTCGGGTCGCGCGGATCTGGATCTCGTTTTTCCGATCCGTGTCGATCTTGATGGTCCCCACGACCCCTTTGAGCGCAAGCCCGACAATCCCCTGGGCGGGGAACTCCCACTTGTACTCTTTCTTCTCCTCGGTCGTGGCGTGTGCGAGGGAGGTGGTGATTAGAAAACAGGCGACAGTGGCAAAAGCTCTCATGGGTGATTTTCCTTAGTGTATCAGAACGTGGCCCAGGACATAGGCTGTGACCGCTCCAACGAGGGTGGCTAGTATATTTACGGCATCGTTACGCATCCAGTTCACCCCGCGTGTCGGTTTTCCCTGTGGAATTTCACTCCAGCGCTTTTTCTGTTCATCCCACCACTGCGCCTGGAGGGTCGCGCCGAGCACCGAGTCCACCAGCGCGCCCAGAAAACCGGCCAGGGTGACCGTGAGAAAGAGCCCCCCCCGTCCCCATAAACACGGGAGCCCACCGATAAGCGCTGCGCCTGCTAGAGCGGCCAGGGTCCCTAGCACCGAGACCGCCCCCGACTCGCCTGGCTCTGCGGGGGCAAGGGTGGTGATGCGCCGTGGCTTGCCCCCAAAGAGGGAGCCCAGCTCCGTGGCCCAGGTGTCGGCGTTGGCGGCGGCCAAGGCTCCCAGCATCGCCTCCGGC